>NZ_LKBC01000005.1:21227-135014 GCF_001400005.1 Pseudoalteromonas sp. P1-30 | reverse complement strand
TAACCACACTTCATAGGCTCTGCCTTGCCTAAAAACCAAACATACTGCTGCAAACTCAATTATTAAAGATCAACACGCCCTACTCAAATAAAGCAGCGAGGTGATTCTCGCTGTTTATTTTTATCGGGCGATTACTATTTATGGCTAAAAATTCGCGCTAATAAGTCTGTATAAATGGCCTCAATTTTAAGTAAATCATCAACCGGAACATGCTCGTTTACCTGATGAATAGTACTATTTTTAACGCCGCACTCAATAACTTGGGTATGCTGGTTTGCAAAAAATCGGCCATCAGAAGTACCGCCACTGGTACTTAACATGGGGTAACTCCCTGTTTGCGCATAAATGGTGTGCTCTAACTGCTGCAATAAACTCCACCCGTTTGTTGGTGCCGTATAATAGGGCTCACACGCTCGCTCCCATTCAACCTCCAGGTGCTGGGCGTATTCACTCAGCGCCGCTGATATACAGTGCTTTATTGCATTGCTTGTATAACCATGGCTATATCGCACATTAAAGGTAATTTCGCATTCACTAGGCACTAAATTATCAACAACATTTTTTATATTAATGCCGGTCACTTGCAAGGTGGTTTTAGAGCTTGGCTCATCGTCAGGCCATGTTAAATTACTTAAACAATTTACAATATTACCCGCAATATGCGCAGCATTTATAGTGTTCTGTGGGTAGGCAACATGTCCGGCCTTGCCGTGTACTTTTATACGAGAAGAAATAGCGCCTCGGCGACCATTTTTAATTGTATCGCCTACGTGTGTAGAGCTTGTCGGCTCACCAACAATACAGCCATCAAGTTGTATATTATTTTTTGCTAAACGCGCGGCTATTACCTCTGAGCCAAATTCGGCCTCTCCTTCCTCATCGGAGGTAATAAGCCAATAAAAACGCCCTTTTTTACTTTTAGTATCTTTTAATAGTGCCTTAGTAGCACCAAGCATAGCCGCCACACCGCCTTTCATATCGGCAGCGCCGCGACCATACACGGCATTATTAATAATATTGCCAGCAAAAGGCGGGCTTAGCCAGTTGCCCGACTCGGCAGGCACAACATCAATATGCCCAGAAAACGCAACACAAGGTCCTTCTTGTTCAAAACTAACGTAGGCAATTAAATTGGTAACGCCTTCACAAATAAACTGCTCACAGTTAAAGCCAAGCGCAGTTAACTCATTGCTAAGCCAATCTATGGCACCGCCTTGATTAGGCGTTACAGACTCAAACCTAATAAGCGTTTGCGTATTTTTTACCACCGCGCTTAAAGGTTTACTTACACTGTTTTGCGATACTTTTGCAACAGACATAACAACACACTCAATAACCATAAGAAAGATTATTAAAGCGCGAGAATATGACCAAATAATGGCAAAGTTAATACAGTGCGATGACCGTTAAATACATAGCTGTGTCAATTAATTAAAATACTTTTTGCACTGACTTTAATCTAAATCAAGAAAAGGGTTCACATACTTCAAACATTTTTGAAACTTTGATCTAGAACAGGTTTTCAACGCTCGGAGATTGTAATAATAGCGTCAATCATAAAGTAGTTATTGGAGCACAACATGAAAACCCAAATCAGCATTGCATTACTTACCTCTTTACTTGCTATTACCCCTGCGGCACACGCTAACCTTAGCGTTAATGTTGGCGCTATTAATGTAAATCCAGATAACAGCAGCTCGGCAATTAACGAAGCGCCAACCCTGGGTCTAAAAGGCGACTCTGACACGCAGCTAGGTATTACAATCGATTATGCATTTAACGATAAGTGGGTGGTAGAGCTTATTGCCGCTACGCCGTTTTCGCACGATGTAAATGGCGCAGGTGGGTTAGCTGGCAATAAAATTGCCGACATCAAACAGCTTCCGCCATCATTGGTTGCGCAATACCACTTTTTAGATACAAGTTACGCGCTACGCCCGTTTATTGGTGTAGGGTTAAATTACACCACCTTTTTTGACGAGCAGCCTTCTCAAGCGCTAAAAGCAACCCTAGGCACTGACGATGTTGAAGTAAAACTCGATGATTCGTTTGGCTTTATTGCACAAGTAGGCGCTAACTATAAAATCGATCAACATTGGGGGCTACATGCCATGGTATCAATGATTGATATAGATACCGATGCCACAGTGTATGCAAACGGTGCAAAAGCCCTTACATCAACCGTTGAGCTTGACCCTGTCGTTGCCATGTTTGGTGTAAGGTACAGCTTTTAATTAAGTTTGCAGCGCCTATGTTCTATGTGTTTAAGGCCGAAAGGCCTTATTTTATAAAAATTATTTAGGAAGGTTATTCACCTTTTTTTGCTCAAGCATTTCTTTCCAGTGCATAATTTCGCTTGGTAAAATAGGCGCTACACCATCAAACTCGGCTACTTCAAGCATTTCTTCAATACTGACAATGCCTTTTTTGTTTTTAAACACACCGCGCACATACGCTATAGCGTGCAGGCCACGCGCAGAATGAAACTTTTGTTCAATGTAAAAATATTTATGATCCCACCCCACCAGCTTGGTACTAATGGTATAACGCTGCATAGGTTTAATATCGCGAATATAAGTTATGGCTGTAGCATTAACAATAGGAAACCAACGGCGCTTCATTACTTGTTTTAATAGACCAATTCGCTCAATCATCCAAGTGCGCGACAAGTCCATCATAGCCAAATAACGCGAGTTTGTTAGATGCAGGTTTATATCGCAGTCTGTTGGCAGTGCTTTGTAATCAATATCAACAGTATCAAGTAACTGTTGGTAGTCGCGGTTGCGCTTAATTTTAAAAAATAATAAAAGAAGTCTAATATATAAGTTCACGAGAAGGTCTTACCAGTATAAAGTTAACTCAGTGTAACATAGCCACATGTTAAGGCGAATGTTCTGTTTTAATCTCAAATTATAAATATAAAAAAGTCATAGTATGAAATATAAATTAGCGACACTTTTCACAACCAGTTTATTATGCATTAGCACCTGCGCACTAGCCGATTTTACAATTAAAGGCCCAGGTACGGTAACTTACCCAACAGGTATAGAAAAAACCTTTAATTTTGGCTTTGCATGGCAGCAGCAGCTTGGTAAATTTTCGATAGGTAGCAAAAGCTACGATATGTCGCAATTACCTAACTCATACTCGGTAGCAATCACTTTAGCTAAAGACGATAGCCAAGTGTGGGTACAAGAGTTTAATAATGGCTTTATTGAAGCGTTTGATTGGCAAATAGGTAAACATACTGTCAGTTTAAAAAAGCAGCAATTTAAAGACCCCGTAAAAGGCAATTACGTGATTGAGCTGAATGGCCGCAGTTACTTTTTTACTCGTAATAACGCAAGCATAGTGATTAATTTTGATGAAAATGGCATAGAAACTATCGCCATTGATGGGGTTACTAAAAACATGGGCACTAAGAGCTAGTGCCCAGTAAGCCGGCTATTAAACTTTAACAGTTTTGCGGT
Source organism: Pseudoalteromonas sp. P1-30 (assembly GCF_001400005.1). Lineage (NCBI taxonomy): Bacteria > Pseudomonadati > Pseudomonadota > Gammaproteobacteria > Alteromonadales > Pseudoalteromonadaceae > Pseudoalteromonas > Pseudoalteromonas sp. P1-30. The sequence goes on along the minus strand of NZ_LKBC01000005.1, from coordinate 131,544 downwards.
TAATACCGTAATCTCGTAGTTTATTTGCCACTGCAGTGTGGCTAAGCCCTAAACGCTTAGCTAATTGTCTTGAGCTTGGGTAAGCCGGATACAATTTGCGTAGCAAGGTTGCTTCAAAACGTTTTACAGCTTGATCTAACGACCCTTCAAAATCTGACTCTAAGTAGCCTAAATCGTGGGTAAATGTGGGCAATTGCAAATGCTCTACACGTAGCTCGCTATCATCAAGTAACGACACCGCCCGATAAATTGCATTCTCTAGCTGGCGCACATTACCTGGCCACGGGTATTCTTGTAAAAAGCGTAAGCACTCTTGTGATAAAAGCGGAATTGCGTGGCCGTTTTGCTGTGCGTACTTTTGAATAAAGTGCTCGGCTAATGGGCCTACATCAGCTTTACGGTCTCTCAGTGGTGCAATCTCTAATGTGAGTACATTAATTCGATAGTATAAGTCTTCTCTAAATACGCCCTCTTGCACCATCGCGGGTAAATCTTTTTGTGTGGCTGCAATAATACGCACGTTTACTTTTACTTCGTTTTCGTCGCCCACTTTTCTAAATGTGCCGTCTTGTAAAAAGCGCAGCAGCTTTGTTTGTAGCTGTGTAGACATTTCGCCAACTTCATCTAAAAACACAGTACCGCCATCGGCTTGCTCTAGTACTCCGCGTTTAGGTGCGGTGTTTTCTTCATATCCGGCGTAACCAAATAATTCAGATTCAGCCACATCATCAGGCAAGGATGCACACGAAAGTGCAATAAACGGCTTAACCGAACGATTAGAGGCATAGTGGCAAGCACGAGCAAGGAGCTCTTTACCTGTGCCAGTTTCTCCGGTTATTAAAATGGGGGCTTCTAGCTGCGACATTTTTCGTGCTTCGCGCACTACCCGGCGCATAGCAGTACTAAAGTTATGAATAGTTGCAAAGCTTTCTTGCCCGTAACGTCTAAAGGCACTGACCTGCTGACCAAGGCGGCTTTGCGATTTTATATTTATAACCGCACCAGCTAACACGTCACCTTCACCACCTTGCGGGACGGCAATCGGTAAAATATCGGCAATAAAGTCTTCACCAGCAACATCTACCCGGGTTGTTTGTCCAAGTACTTCTTTGCCTTCTAACCAACGCGTAAAGTTAAACCCTTTTAGTAGGTTATTAATATTAGCCCCTACTACTTCTTTTTCGCTCAACTGTAGGTCTTTACAGGCAGCGTCGTTACACAAGCGTACCCACCCTTTTGCGTCAATCGAAATAACCCCATCGGGAAGTGCACGCAGCAGTGTATTTAATTCGTTATGCTCTCGCTCAGAGGGTAAAAAGGCGGTTGTGCGAACATCATGTACGCCATCAATCAAACGAATGGAAGGCATAATTTTTTGAAATTGCTCAAATTCAATTTCAGGAAAGCTTACATACATACGGCAATTTACCGAATCAACCTCAATCCCTTTTAAGTCAACATCGTAGTTTACTAAAATATTTAGGATCTCTTGGGCAATACCTACACGGTCGGCACAATGAATATCTAGACGCATACATCCTCGAATAAGGAAAAACTATATTAGCCGAATAATACGCTAACTCCGTTATTCAATACAGTAAATTGTAAACAAATTTGGACAAACCACCGCCTTTATCGCTGTAAACTCACGCCTATAAACATCAAACTGTAATAACGTGTAGCTTAAAACTAAAAAACGCAGCGTGTAAGCTGCGTTTTAAAAGGGGTTGTGCATATATGCTATTAATTTTGCGGGTATGGGGTCCAGTCTCCGCCATCTAATTGAATATAAGGGCGCTTATTAACATACATCATTATTGTATCGGCGTTTTCGGCTACTTTAGGTGCGCGAGGCAGCGTATCAACTAGGTCGGCAATATTGCCATTACCTGCAAAAAAGTTTGTGCTAAGCACGCCACTAATTAGCTCCGATAAACCAAAGTAACTTGTTGATTCGCTTACAAGCGTTTGTGAATAGCTTTGTACATTTTTACCAATAAACTTAATCGCCACCGGAACAGATACAATACTTGGGCTTGGTATCTCACGAAGCCCAGCAAACTGCACTTTATCGCCTTTTAATGCTGCGCCGTGTTCAGGTACTATCATCAGCATGACATTACGACCACGTTTTTCTAGGTTTTTAATAAACCCGTTAATATCGTTAAATAAGTTTTTATGTCTAATTGGGTAACTTTCAAGGCTACTCATGCGGGCTTGATTCGCTAGTTGATTGCCATCATGCAAACTGGTGGTGTTGTAATACATAGCACATGGCGCGCAGTCTTCACCTTTTTCATTTAACCATGAGTTTAGTACTGCCCCGTCTGAATAAATAGGCTTGTTGTCAAACCCATATTGAGCAACAGGTAAGTTAGTTATATCGTAAGGCTGCTCATCTATTTTACCAAACTTTTTCACCAAACCTTTAAACTCATCAAAGTGGCCGTCGTGGTTCATTACCACATTGCTTTTGTAGCCTAAGTTTTCTAAATTTTTAAACAAGTGACACTGCTCTGGCGCATTTTCAAATAAGGCAGTTTGGCTTGTTTGACCACAGCTTGCTCGTAGCAGGCGAATTGCAGCAGGTCCAGAGTAAGAAGTAGCCGAATTAAAATCAGAAAACACCACATCAAAATCGCTATATAAATCATCAAGGCTTACGCCAATGGCCTCTAGATCAGCCACGGCCATCGAGCAAATATTTAGTACTATGACATCGAATAACTCGCCATTATATTGCTGAGGGAATTGGCTTGCTAGCAAACTTTGCTGCTGATAAAACTCTTTTAATTGCTGATCAGGCGATTTTGCTTCTTGCGTTACCACTTGTGCTTGTGCACGAGGCGCTGCTGTTTGAACATTATTAGCCGCCACAGGCTGTGTAATTAAATTATCCTCGTTGTTTGTGCCCTGCCAAGCTACAAACATAAGCCCAACTATTGTTACGGTGGTAAAGCGTATCCACTGTGAGCAATACCAAAAGCACACAGTAATAACAAACAGTGCCAATAACATATCAACATTAATAACACGCGCCATGAGCTCTAAAAAGTAGCCAAAGCTAAAGTCTTGCACGTTACCAGCTTGGCGTGTTAAACGGTCTATAGGGGGCAACCACGAATCTTTATAAAGTAAAACAATGGCCATTACTGCGCCTAACCAATGTTTGGCTTTATTTAGTAAAGGGTGCGTGTAAGAAATAGCAAAAAAAGCAGCCAGCGCAGCATTTGCTAATAAGCCAAAGTCGATTGCACCATAATAAAAAAGTGCAAACTTAACTAAAAAGTAGAGGTTCCACACCCCTAAGCCTGATAATTTCACTATTTACCCTTCTTTATTCTATTTGGTTTGTAAGGTTCGAGTACTTCATGTTTAAACGTAAGCTGAGCATAGTATTTTTTTATTTTTTTCAGTATCAACGACCCCGACATACATAAAAATACGCCAACTAGCATCGCTAAAATTGCTGTAATCAATAATTGATTAATACTCATACGTTACTCTTTATAGCCATTTTAAACGGCACAGCATCTGCGCGCTCGTTTTTAGTAAACTCCGGTGTTTCTAAATCAGCTGCAACATTTGGATCTATTTTTTGCGAAAATTTATAGCTTTCATTCTCTTTTAATTGGGCAGAGTAATCGGTTATATCTTGGCCCGCATAATAACGCCTAAGCTGTTTACATTCTTGCTGAATATAAAAATGATCGGAAATAATATTTTGCTGTGCAAAAAAATCGTTTGTTTCTAATTTAAACAAGTGCTTTATCGCATTGTTAACATCATTTTCGCGACACGCATGTAAATACAAATACACGGTGTTTTCTACCAAACTGAATACGTCACCTTCTCGCTTTATATGAAATAAATGCAAAGGGTGGATTGGGTCAATCCGAGGCAAAAGCTCTAATTTAACCAACACCCCGCTTACCCCTAAATTTACAGCTGAGTCGCTGTGAACTTCTACCTGTTTGGTAAATTCTATAAAAGGCAGGTAACCTTTAGAAAAGGTATTTTCGGTAAATTGAAGTACATGTTCAATAGAAGGCGGTAACGGTCTTGAAAATTGAAACCCTTGAATTGACTGCACCTGTGAGAGCAACCTAGAAGGCTCTGAAAAACTATACAAAATTAGATTAACACCTAAGGTCAAAAATAAGCATTCATCTTGATGGCGGATCACCCCATCAACGTTCTGAATCACTAATTTAAGCCAGCGACCACAGTTTTTTCTCAGCTCAAAACATTGCTTGGCAAGCAAGGCTAAATCGGTATAGCGCGAAACTGCAAATACCAATGTTGCCGCCTCTAATTTAGGGCCTTTTGAAAAAAGCGCATTGTTGTCTTTTATTATTTTATATTTTGCAGGAAGCTTGGTCCCTTCAGGAATAGCTCCTTGTACAATCCACACGTCGTCTTCATCTGCAAATACACCCGATGTTGAGGCTTGTTGTTCCGTAATACTATTTTGCTGCACTTTAAAGCAGCCATTTTCAATCATTAATGGATACTGTACAGAGGCGATGATACCTGTACTGTGATGCCAATAATCGTACTCTATTACGCGCACTGTTGAATCATTTTCAACATATACCAACCCGTCGAGGTCCGAATTTAACCGCCTTAATAAAAAGCGATAGTTAGTCACCTCAGGGCCAGAAACTAAAAATAAGACGGTCGCTCCTGATTGTGTACTAAATTTTTTATAGGTCTGAACACTTTGAATCAGTTGCTTTTGATCCAATGAGGCTAAATCAGTCGTACTAAAGTGAACAATGACTAATGCATTATTTAGCTGTTTATAAGCATTTAGCTCTTTTAGGGTATTGTTAATTATTTGTTTCTTTGGCCAGTCGCGTGTATCTGCCGAAAACCTAAACGGATGCACTTTGTGTTGGTCAAATGCATGATTTAATGCATCGCTATAAGGGCCTTCAAAAAATGTTTCTATTTGAGAAGAAACAATATAAATATCAGAGGCTGAGGGTTTATTAATTGCATGTAATGCCAGTTCAGTAGCAAAATTGTCTAAAGGGGCTAAAATTGCATATAACGATGCAGGTTTTAGCTCTGCAGCAGAGGGCTGCAAGCCTGAAATGTTAAAGTTTTGCACTGAATTTAGCCTATAAAAAATACTTTTTTACTAGTTTTACCCGCTATTCTATATATAATAGACAAATATTGTCCACTTTAAATAAAAATAATAAACTTCACTATAAAGGCAACAATGCGTAATTTAACGACAAAAAGCTCTGAAACCTTAACATCAAATGACATTGAGAACCTTGCACGGCGTTTTGGCGGCAAAAGTGAAGATTACGTTGAAATTGTTAATAAACAAAAAAATAAACAAACAATAGAAAAATACGCATTACTGAACGAAATACACCGTGCAGTAAATGCGTAAGTAGTAATTGAAACGACAGGTAAACAACCCCTTGCAAAGAATTTTTCTAAAAGGCATTAAAGGCGGCACTGGCGCTACTTCTATGGTTGCCAACTTAGCCTGCGTATTAAAAAAGTCGGGCTCTGACGTTATTGCTATAGATTTAGATTCTAAAAGCGATTTGGGCCTGCACTTTGGCCTGCCTTGGCAGTACAACCACGGCTGGAGTAACGAGCAGGACTTTGAACAAGCCCTTGAGCACTTTCATCAAGATAGTGATGGCATAGTATTTTTACCTTTTGGCGATAAAAGTGTTAGTACCGCCGCGTTATTCGACTTTATTAACAATTGCAATAAACTGGATTATAACAATAATGCTTGGCTTCTTTTTGATTGCCCTGCACATATTGATATCACCCACTATCCGCTCGATAAAAACGACATAGTGATTGAAATAGTTAATTGTGATGCTATTTGCCACAGCTTAATTTATAAAAAACTACAAACGTTAAAACACACTGACAACCAGTGGAAACACTTCTTTTTAGTCAATCGTTATAACTCTGCATCAACACTTGAGTTTGACCTGTTTTCTTTATGGCAATCTACCTTGCCGCTTATGGCGCCCTTTTTTATAAATAGTGATGAAGTAATTAAAGAGTCTACAGCCTATAGAAATGTAGCGCTTAATTGTGCGCCTTACAGTGTTGCTAACGATGACTTTGAAACACTTGCCGGCTGGCTTGTAAGTAAATCGGCCCTGTAGTTATGAGCTTTTCTTTATTTTATAAGCGCCCAATACACAGTACTTTGTATTTACTGTTAAGCATTATTTTTACTGAAAAACTTGTACGTTATATTTTATTTAAGTTTCATAGTTATTTTAACCAGCACAAAGTAAACGTAATAGAAGCCTTTTTAATGCCTTTTATTACGCTGATTAGTTCATTGTTTATCAATATAAAAGACCACAGATTTAACTTTGAACTTATTTTATATGATTACTACCCGCATCTTCGCTTGCCGTACCGCACGTTTATTTACTCAAACATTTTGCGCTTTATCATTCAAAGCGTTTATTTGTTATTTTTTAAATACAAACCTAAAAATAGCTCTGTTAGGGAGCGGCTATCAAATCAGTTTTATAATGGAGTAAGTTATTCACTTAAACAGTTGCGTTGGTTTGACTTAAAGCTAGGTAGATTACTAAAGCGTTTGTTATCAAAAAACGTTAAGGGTCCTAAAAAAAGCGCTTTTAAAACCATGGCTGACGCTAAGATTTGGCAAAATAAACTAATAAAATATGTGGTTGTAGCCTTTATATTGTTTTTACTGGCTATTTTTATAACCATTCCGTTTAGCCTAGAAGCGCAAGCCGTGTTTATTAGTTTTATTTTGATAGTGGCATACGGGCTCAAGCGCGTTAAAGGGCAAATGGCCACCATTGTAATGATCACCCTATCGGTAACCACTTCATCGCGTTATTTATGGTGGCGCTACACAGAAACCCTCAATTGGGATGACCCTGTTGCGCTTACGTTAGGCGCAGGCTTGCTGCTGGCAGAAACCTATGCGTGGCTAGTGCTCATTTTAGGCTTTTTTCAAACTATAAACCCCCTTGAGCGTAAACCTGTTCCGTTGCCAGAAAACACTGACTTATGGCCAACAGTTGATGTATACATTCCTACTTATAATGAACCATTAAGTGTTGTACAACCTACCACGCTTGCGGCGATGAGCATTGATTGGCCTGCTGATAAGCTCAACGTGTATATTCTTGATGATGGCAAACGCCCTGAGTTTAAAGAATTTGCTCAAAAAGTGGGGGTGGGTTATTTAACACGACCCGATAATAACCACGCTAAAGCCGGTAATATGAATAGCGCCATGCGCTACACTAACGGCGACTACATTGCTATTTTTGACTGTGACCACGTACCTGCCCGCTCATTTTTACAAATGACCATGGGGCAATTTTTAAAAGACAGCAAAGTATGTTTAGTGCAAACACCGCATCACTTTTTCTCAGCAGACCCCTTTGAGCGTAATTTAAATAACCACAGCCAAATCCCTAATGAAAACATGCTTTTTTATGGGTTGATCCAAGATGGTAATGACATGTGGGATGCCACCTTCTTTTGTGGCTCATGCGCTGTTTTAAAACGCGAAGCACTCGACAATATTGGTGGCTTTGCATTTGAAACGGTAACCGAAGATGCCCACACTGCTCTGCGTATGCAACGTGCCGGTTATAAAACCGCTTATATAAATATCCCACAAGCTGCAGGGCTTGCCACCGACAGCCTCTCTGCACATATTGGCCAGCGTATTCGTTGGGCTCGGGGTATGGCGCAAATATTTAGGCTCGATAACCCAATTTTAGGTAAAGGGCTCGATATACCACAGCGCCTGTGCTACTTAAACGCCATGCTGCACTTTTTATCGGGCATTCCGCGTATTGTATTTTTAACCGCGCCACTGGCGCTCATATACTTTAATGCTTACATTATCTATGCGCCGTTTTTAGCTATTTTTATTTATGTAGTGCCTACACTCATACAAATAAAAGCGACCAACTCACGAATTCAGGGTAAATATCGCTACTCTTTTTGGGGTGAAGTATATGAGTCTGTTCTTGCGTGGTACATATTAAAGCCGACCACCGTTGCGCTAATAAACCCTAATAAAGGTAAGTTTAACGTAACAGAAAAAGGCGGCTTAAATGATAAAGAACATTACGATTGGGGTATATCTAAACCCTACTTGGTACTTTTACTCATAAACTTAGTTGGCATGCTTGTAGGTGTTTTACGCTTAGGCTTTGGCGATCCGAGCCAAGTGGGCGTTTTGTTAATCAGCATGGGCTGGGCAATTTATAATATTATTATTTTAGGCGCTGCGGTAGCCGTTGCTGCAGAAGCTAGGCAAGTAAGGCAGTCTCACCGTATTAAAGCAAACTTTCCGGCGGGCGTGCGCTTAGCAAATGGGCATACGTTAAAAGTTAAAATAACCGATTACTCAGATAATGGAGTGGGCATTGAAACAGAGCACGCTCATTTATGCCGAGTAAACGACAAAATAGAGCTATTAATGAGCCGCGGTAATAAACAGTTTTCATTTACAACGTATGTATGTAACACCCGAAACAAACAAATAGGCTTAACGTTAAAAGATCTCTCGCTCGAAAAGCAAAAAGCATTTATACAATGTACTTTTTCAAGAGCGGATGCGTGGCTTGACTGGCAAAATAATTTTCGTCATGACCGCCCTTCATATAGCTTTAAAGAAGTACAAAAAACAAGCCTAAGAGGATTTAGCAATTTATTGTTTCATGCTCCTAAGCCATTACAACCCTTTGTAAAACTAATGACAAAAATTGTTGTATATATAAACTCTTTCACCCCTAAAAAACCAATAGTGCATTATAATTATGATTAAAAATTTGCTTAATACATTTCTAATACTGTTTTTAACATGCAGTGCTTACAAAGCATGTGCTATTGAGCCAATGCACGATAAATCTGTGTTTATAAATGGCTACCCAGAAAGCGCCAACGTGTCTAGTTTAAGATTAGACTTTGCTGCTTTAGGCTTTGATGGCTACAAGCTTGATGGCATAAACAACAACTCAAGAGTGGATTTTACCAACCGCATTGATAAATTAAGCACCGATTTACAGCTTAATTTTTCGTACACAAACTCGCCATCATTGATTGCGAACGTGTCGCATTTAAAAGTGTATTTTAATGAAAACTTAGTCACTGTACTGCCCATAAATGAGCAACTAAGTGTGGTTAAAAATACCGTTAACCATAGCCTAAAACTCAATGCTAAGTATGTACAAGACTACAACCAAGTACGGTTTGAGCTTGTTGGTTATTATGATTTACGTTGCCAAGATTACTTTAGCCGCTCTATTTGGACCGAAATTAATAAATCGAGCAATATCACGCTCAATCAAAAGCAACTGGCAATAGATAGCCGTTTAGAATATTTACCAGAGCCCTTTTTTGATGCCAAAGATTACAATAAGTTAAGCTTACCGTTTGTGTTTGCAAAAACACCTAACACCAAAACGATTGAAGCGGCTGCGACTCTTTCAAGCTGGTTTGGCGCGCAAGCTGACTGGCGTGGTGCTGATTTTCCGGTGGTGATTAATAAATCATTAGATACGCACAGCGTGGTTTTTATTACCAACGATTCAAAGCCTGACTTTTTAAAAGACTATCCCGATGTGGAAAAGCCAACCGTTGAGATTATTTCAAACCCACTACATAGATACAGCAAAATGTTGCTTATTTTAGGGCGTGATGAAGACGATTTAAAAACCGCCGTCACGGGATTGGCCTTTGGCCATAAAGTCATGACCGGCAGAACCGCTAGCATAGAAGCAATTAACCAACTACCGCTTCGCAAGGCGTACGATGCCCCGCGCTGGTTACGCGCTGATAGAGCAGTACACTTTGACGAATTAATTGATTTTGACAATCAGCTACAAGCACAAGGGCTAAATAACGGACCCGTAAAATTAAACGTGCGTTTTGCTCCAGATTTATTTACTTGGCGAGAAAAAGGCATCCCCATTACATTGCAATATCGCAGCACACCCGAGAGCGAGTCTTTGGACTCTCGGTTAAATATGTTGATTAATCAAAAGTTTATTAGTGGATATTTGTTAGATAACGACGACTCTACACTCAATACTACAAAAACATTATTGCCACTTATTGCCAATACCGATACTACACAAAACACAGAAAACTTTTCACTTAATGGCATAAACTTAGCCACTCGGAACGAGCTAAACTTTGATTTTAGATTTGATGCGATGAAAAAAGGTGAGTGTGCAATAGCACCACCTGGTGGTGAGTTTGGTGTTATTGATGGTAATTCTAATATTGATGTAAGTGGCTTTGATCATTACATTGCCCTGCCAGATTTAAATGTATTTGCGAACAGTGGCTTCCCGTACACCAAATATGCCGATTTACAGCAAACACTTGTACTAATTGACCAGCAACCTTCTGCAAAAGCGTTAACTTTGCTGTTTAATCTTACCGGTCATTTTGGCGCAATAACGGGGTATCCAACCCACAGAATGACAGTGGCCCATTTAAATGAAAATGTTGATTTAGACGACAAAGATATTTTAGTTGTTGCAAAGCCTGGCAGCACAGCTCAGCAACTAGATGAAGATGCGCATACAAACGTACTTTTAACGAATAACCAACGTGAAATAAAGCAAGCAATTTACAACGGTGCATACGATGAGCAAGCTACAGATAAAATACAAGTAAGTGTAAAAAGTAGCGGAGATATGGCGGTAATTACAGCTTATCAATCTCCTTTTGATTCTGAACGCTCTGTTGTATCACTTAATGCCACCACTGAAAAAGCATTTGGCTTAATTGATAAAACCCTTATGGACTCACAGACATTAAGCCAATTAAAAGGCAGTGCTGCGGTTATAAACTCACAAGGCGTTAAAACAATAAAAACCGAAGAGCAATACTTTGTCGGTCATATTCCTGTACATACGCTGGTGTGGTTCCATCTATCTGACCATCCATTTATTTTAGCCCTGCTTTCTATATTAACGCTGTTACTAATTTCATTTATTTTATGGCGATTACTACAAGTACTCACCCATAAGCGTTTAGCTGAAGGAGATGAATAATGACATTACTTAACCGAGCATTATTAGTAGCCGCTTTTTTAAGTTTTTCTGTGTCAGCGCAAACGCAGCAGTGCGAGCCTTGGCAGGGGTGGCAAGTATTTAAAAATCACTTTATTAGTGATGACGGTCGCGTAATAGACCTAGGCTCAAAACAAAATATTACCACCTCAGAGGGGCAATCATACGCACTATTTTTTGCGCTAGTAGCAAACGATAAAGCCGCGTTTGATACCATTATAGATTGGACGCAAGACCATCTCTCTGAAGGCGATTTAAGTACACGTTTGCCTGCATGGCAATGGGGTGAAACAGGCAATGATACCTATGGGATTATAGACTCAAACCCAGCATCAGATTCTGATTTATGGATAGCATATAGTTTATCGCAAGCAGCTATTTTATGGGACGACCGCCGCTATAGTATTTTAGCTGCTGTATTAGCGCAGCGTATTATGCGAGAAGAAACCGCCTATATTTCAGGGTTGGGGCTTACTTTATTACCCGCCCCTGCTGGGTTTGAATTTGAAAATAACACCTATAAACTCAACCCTAGTTATTCACCGTTATTTATTTATCAGCAATTTAGCAAATTATACCCGCACTCACCTTGGCAGCAATTACATGAAGCGTCTGCAAAGCTTATTTTGGATACCGCTAAAAACGGAGTGAGCCCTGATTGGGTGATGTATAGCCCAGCAAAAGGTTTTTATTATGATAAAAAAGCAACCGATTTAGGCAGCTTTAATGCCATTAGGGTTTACTTATGGGCCAGCATGATGGCGAACGATGCGCCTTACAAAGCACAGCTAAGCGAGCAGTTTACCTCTTTTGTAGAGGCTATAAACAGCCGTGGCTACGTTCCTTTAAATACCTATGCTCGCTCTGGCAAAACCCAAAAGCGTGGCCCATTAGGCTTTAATGCTGCCCTACTGCCCATGCTAAAAGAAAAAGGCGATGATTCTTTGGTTATGGCCATTCAACAAAAGTTAATGGTCGATAAGTCATTCACACAAACACGCTATTACGACAGTGTATTAAATCTGTTTGGTAGTAGTGCGCTTAATAAGCGCTTTTCAATAACAGCAGACGGGACGCTCAAGCCAAGGTGGAGCACTGAATGTCGTTAAAATGGGCTGTTGTTTGTACGTTAGCAGTCAGCGCAAGTGTGCATGCTAAAACAAATAATGACATTGATACACACTCTGTTGAGTGGCTTTTAAGCCAAATCAATATTGGTGAAGTGCAAGAAAATAAAGATTTAATTGCCGATAGCTTACAAAAGTTATTGGCCATTGCCCCTAATCGAATAGAAAGCCAGTGTGCGCTTGCTCGTTTTGAGTTTGCCAATGGTAAGGCTATACAAGCAAATAAAATTTTAAGAAAAATTGACGGTAACAACACACGTACCCACCCTTGTGTAAAACAGTTACGATTAATTGCTAGATTAGAAAACGAAGACAAAGCAGATATACAACAAGCTAAATTACTTGCCCGTGCGGGACGTTACGAACAAGCGCGATTAATTTACAGCAGGCTTTTTAAAAACACCTATCCAAGCTTAGCGTTTGAGCTTGAGCATTTAAGTTGGTATGCACAAGAACAAAGCCAATGGCAAAATGTAAAAAAAGGCTACGAAAGGCTACTACGCAGTTACGAGAACATCGGCGCGGTAGATATTGCATATGCGCGCCACTTACTCAGAAATAACCCCACTGATAGCACCGCGCTAACTATTTTAAGTAAATATGGTGCCACCTCTCGCTACAGTAATGAAGTAGAAGCAATCTGGTTAGGTGCTTTATCTAACATGCAATTAAATAGCGCTACAGAAAAGCAATTTCAGCGCTACTTTAGCGTGTATCCGTTTAGCAGCAAAGGCGAATTACAGTATCAAGATTTCAAAAAAGATTTAAAAGCGCGACAAAAATTATTAGCTAACCCGGCCTACCAACTATGGCTTAAAGGTGAGGCGTTACTTGAAAAAAACAAGCTCGTTGCCGCAGAGCCGCTTTTACTAAAAGCGCTCAAAGGGCGCCCTAACGATGGCGCAATTATGCGCAGCCTTGGCACCCTTTATTTGCGTATGGGTAAAAATCAAACGTCTTATAATTATTTTACTAAGGCGTATTCGCATACCGCCGACTTTGCCGAGCGAGAAACGCTAAAAGATTTAGCCGCCACAGCGAAGTTTTGGCTTTACATACGCCAAGCTAAAGAAGCCATTAATAATAGCCAGTTTAAAACGGCGTTGCTTAAATTAAATTTAGCCGACACACTTGAGCAAGACCCTGCTAGCGTTTTGTATAACCGCGGATTGTTACAATTTGCTCAAGGTAATTATTCACAAGCGGCCGCTATTTATCAAACCGTGTTAAAAAATGATCCGCTTAATAATGGCGCTCTAACAGGGTTATTAGAAATTGTTGAATTGGATAACAATGAGCAATCGTTAATCAAGTTTTATAATGCTTTATCTCAGTCTCAAAAAGCACAACTTAAACCTGTGTATGCGGCAACGTTAAGTAGCCAGCTTCGCGAAAAAGCACGCCAATATAGTGATGCAGGCGATACAGAGCTTGCTGAGCAAACCTTAAAAGAGGCAATTGAACTGGCCCCTGAGCAGCCTTGGCTTTATTACGATTTAGCGTTTATTTATCAACAAAACGGGTTAACTCAAAAGGCAAAAACGTTATTTAATAATGTGCTTTGGCAGTTTCCGCTCAATCCACAGTTACGTTATAGCCATGCTTTATTTTTACGCTCAATTGATGATTATCAAGGCGCTTTAAACACCTTAGAGTATGTGCCGGTTACTGATCGAAATGACGACATAATTTCTCTTGAGCAACAGCTTAGGCTTAACGAGTCTCTTCGACAAAGCGAGCGACACTTAAATACCAAAAATAGAACCACGGCTATTTTTCATTTAAGTAATTTAGAAGCGCAAAATTTAACTCCAGTAATGAAAGCCGAACTATCGCGTAGCTGGTATCAAATAGATGAGAAAAAACACGCTCTAAAGTTAATTAATAACGCATTAAATACTGAGCCTACTTTATCACCTTACTGGCATATGCTTTACGCGCAGTGGCTATTAGAACAAAACGAGCGCCCTGCTGTAGAACAATGGTTTTCTCATTACAGCTTGCCAAATAATGTAAGTGCTGGCGAAGTAGAACAGTACGTCAATTTATACACCACGTATATTAATCAGTATTACGAAGGTGGCGAATTATTAGCAAAGCTTAACCAGCTTGATCAAAAGTACCAAAGTACACCCGCCATCACCACGGCATTAATAAATGCTAATTTAGCTCTGGGGCAGCAAGAGTCAGCAATTATTGTTTATCAGCAAAAACTGAAAAACAATCAGCCAATTGAACCTCAAGCAATGCTTGCAATAGCAAAAGCTTACAGAGAATTAGGTAACGACTTTCAGGCAAAAGAAGTTACTGAGCGCGCAATAACGCAAACAGATGATCAGCAAGCCTACTTACAACGCCAAATAATGGCCTCGTTAAATGACTTTAATTACGCAGGTGATGCTTTAGTTTTAGCCAATCAATTAATTGCTAAATCACCCTATGATAAAGAGCTTAGTTATTTGGGCGCTGAAGTTGCTCGAAATTTTAATGAACAAGACCAAGCTAAGCAATGGTATTTAAAAACGCTATCAAGCGAGCAACGCCTAAACGATGAATCGTTTTACAAACAAATTGCTAACATAGATGAAAATGATGCGTGGTATATTAATGGCGCTAAACGCGAGCTTATAAATGAGCTAAGCAAAAACCAAGCATACATTGCTATTGGGGTAAACTTTAGTGGCCAAACAAGCACCGAAAGCGAGGCGACTCTTGGCGCAGGCTTAGTACCTATTGAAGCCTACTTTCCACTTTGGCAAGGCCAAGGGTTTATTAAAATAGACCCAACCACTATTAGCGCACAAACAACTCGCTTTGATGAGCAATTTGCTGGTAGCCGCTACGGCCAAGGTGCACTTTGTATATTTACCTGTGCTATTGATGAAGTAAGCCCTGAGCAAGATGGGGTCGACATAGGTATTGGATGGCAAAATGAAAATTGGCGTGTTGATGTAGGCACGACCCCACTTGGCTTTTTAATTAAAGACATAGTATGGGGTGTAAATTACGCCAACAGTATTGGCGACTTTGGTTATAGCCTAGAGCTCGAAAAACGCCCTGTAACAAGCTCCGTGCTTTCTTATGCTGGGCTTGAAGATATAAATACCGGTGAAATTTGGGGCGGCGTGCGCTCAACAGGCCTAACTGCCAACCTATCTCATGACTTAGGTGGCGATTGGGGCTTTTGGTCAAGCGCCGACTTTACGCTCTATAAAGGGCAAAATGTTAAAGATAACCAACGCTATAGAGTAATGGGCGGGTCTTATTATCGCGTTATTAGTAATCAAGAACGCGAATTTACCGTCGGCGCAAGTCTATTACATTGGGCATATCAGTATAATTTAAGCGAAGAAACATGGGGCCACGGCGGTTACTATAGCCCACAAAACTACGTTGGGTTGTCGGTGCCTTTAAGCTACGATGCGCGCTGGGGCGATGATTTTGTTTATCGCTTAAAAACGGGGATTTCGTATTCGCAAACAAAAACCCAAGCCATTGATTTTTATCCTAACGACACTGACTTGCAGCTACAAGCCTACGATAGAGAAGCGATTACCGGGGTAGACCCAGTATTTGAGAGTGATGACAGCTCTGGCGTGTCATACAATCTTGAAGGGAGCTTTGAGTACCGTATAACGCCACATTGGTTTTTTGGTGGTTATTTAGCCATCGATCGCGCTGACTTTTACGAACCAAACTTTGGCCAGCTCTATATTCGCTATTACTTCAATCCTGTGTACGGGACGTTAGAGTTTCCTGGCACCCCAATTATTCCCTATGCAGACTTTTAACGCAGTGCAAGGTGATACATCGCGAATGCTTCCCCTCGCACTAAGGTATATGTATACTTGAGCGCAATTGTAACTAGGATAAGGGTGTGTCTCTTACCTTGTGGTGTTACTACCATTTAGCAAATCATTATCTTAGCTACAAATAATATACAGATGGTCGAGCGTTTTAGTGCCCCATGGCACAAAACAGCTAAAGCAAAAAATTATAAGGCCATTACAACAATTCTTAAAGTTAGGAAGTAAATATGAGTTCAGCTCCAGATAGTGGTTGGTTTGGCCACCCTAAAGGACTTTCGACATTGTTCTTCACTGAGATGTGGGAACGAATGAGTTACTACGGCATGCGAGCGATGCTCGTATTGTTTATGACAGCAAGCCTACAAGAAGAAGGCCTTGCCTTTACTGTTGCATCAGCTGCTGCAATTTACGGTTTATACACAGGTGCCGTTTATTTTTTAGGCTTACCGGGTGGTTGGCTAGCGGATAGATTATTCGGTGGTCAAAAGGCCGTATGGTACGGCGGTATCATCATCATGTGTGGCCATATTATTTTGGCCGTGCCTCATGAGTATTCATTTTTTATTGGTTTGATCTTTGTTGCTACAGGTACTGGTTTGCTAAAACCAAATATCAGCGCAATGGTAGGCCAGTTATACAGCGATGCTGATGAGCGCCGTGATGGCGGTTACGCTATATACTACATGGGTATTAACTTAGGTTCTTTAATTGGTTACTACGTATGTGGTTACTTTATGGAAAACGTAGGTTGGCACTGGGCATTCGGTGCAGCTGCTGTGGGTATGGCTATTGGCTTAATCCAATATAAGCGTACGCTTAACAACCTACCAGAGCACAGTGCATTACCGGCTAACCCATTAAGCGCTAAAGGTGCATCTCGTGCATGGTTTGGTATTGCTGCTTTTGTTGTTATTGCCGCTGGTGTGACCGCTGCAGCAATGACGGGCGCAATTATTATTAACCCAACTGTTGTAGCAGGCTACACAGCTGTTGTGTTTACTATTATATTCTTTATTTATTTCGGGGTTATTTACTTTACAGGTAAATTAACAGCGGGCGAAAAACAAAGAATGTGGGCACTATTTTTAGTGTGTGTTGCCTCTGCGTGTTTTTGGTCTGGCTTTGAGCAAGCGGGTTCATCACTTAACCTATTTGCCCGTGATTACACAGATCGCCTTATTGGCACTTTTGAAATTCCGACTACGTGGTTCCAGTCGTTAAACTCACTATTTATTATTGCTTTATCGCCATTTTTTGCCGCGCTTTGGATTAACTTATCTAAAAAGATGGTATCGCCGACTTACAGCGTAAAATGTGCAATGGGCTTAATTATTATGGCTTCTGGCTTTTTAGTTATGTTTATGGCCGCTCACTACGCAGCTGAAGGCTTAAAAGTAGCGCCATACTGGCTAGTAACAACCTACTTTTTACATACAGTGGGAGAGCTTTGTTTAAGCCCTGTAGCATTAAGTGCGGTAAGTAAACTTTCGCCACGTCGTTACACAGGCCAAATGATGGGTGTATTTGTATTAACTTATTCAATTGGTAACATTATTGCTGGCTTACTGGCTGGTAACTTTGATCCAAATAACGTTGAAGAAATCCCTAACTTATACTTACAAATTGCCTTATTTAGCATTGGCGTAGGTATTGTTTTAGTGCTTATGAGCTTTAAAGCGAAAGTATGGGAAAAACAAGGCCTAGAAGAAAAAGCTGCATAATATTGCACGTTTAATTACGCGTAATACTAATTATAATTTCCCCCATAGCCGCTATGGGGGAAATTTTCTCAAATTTCTATATCACCTCGCTGTAAACTGCTATCATCTGCTGATTAATTTTTAACTAGTCTCAGGGACGCAGTACATGCGCTTGTTAACTTTATCTCACACCCTATTTTTAACCTTAAGCATTGTTTTTTTATCAGCCTGTGGTGGTTCAGACGATCAAGTTACAACTAACCCAAATGATCCCGTTGAGCCTGAGCCTAGCGAGTTAACCGTATCTACAACTACAGGTTTAGATGTCACCCTTGATGAAGGAAGCTTTTTACTGACTGTACCTGCCAATGCCGTCTCTCAAAACACTGAACTTACACACGAAAAAACAGTATTAGATGATGCAAATGCACTACTAAATATTATCTCAGATATACACCTACTCACCCCAAGTACGCTTTCTTTTAGTGATCCAATTACTATCAGCATAAAAATACCTGATGATTACCAATTAGGAGGCCAGCTATTTATTGCTAGACAATCTGGCGATAGCTGGGCAGTTTTTGATAACTCTTACGTTGAAAATGGGTTTGTAAGTGCGCAAGTAACAACACTAGGAACCTTCGCTATTATGATGCAGCGCAATGAGGCCTTTGCAGCTATAGGCCCAACGTGTGATGCCACAGCCACAGAGCAATCGGTTAGATTTGTTCATGTTGCTGACCTACATGCGCGATTCGGTTATGAGGAGCAATACTTTAGCCGCATAAAAGCCTACTACAACCAAGTACTTGCACAAACGCCGCATACCCTTTTTACCAACGGGGGTGATGACTACGAAAAAGGCACTGTTGCTGAGCAACTATCACAAGGTAGCGCTACAGAAGAAGCCATTAAAGCCATGCAGTTTGATTTACGTGTGGTCGGAAATCACGACTATGCATGGGGGCCAGAAAAACTATTAAGCTACTCGCAAGATGACAACGCCATAGTGCTTGCCAGTAATACACGCTATGAAGGCGAACAATTACAAGATTTTGCCGCTGTAGGCTTTGCTAAAGTACAAGTAGGCTGTGTGACCTTAGGTGTATTTGGCATGACCTCAGTACCTTGGAACGAGCTAGACGAACCGATAGATGATGAGCCTATACCTGATTTTATCAAACAATTTAAAATGAGCTGGCAGTGGCAACAAATAGCACAAAGTATAGTAAACCAATACCAAGGCGACGTTGACTACATGGTAATGCTAAGCCATTTAGGTGAAGGCTTAGACATTGATATGGCAACCGATGTAAGCGGTATTGATTTAGTGTTAGGCGGTCATACCCATGGCGGTGAAAGCTATAATACGCTCGAGAACGGCGCTGTGGTTATTCAGCCAGATTTTTACGCCAAAGGCATCACCGATGTTACTCTTACGTTTAACTTGCAAGATAAAACATCGCCAACAATAGATTACAGCACCATTGAAACTGACAGCATCAGCGAACGTGATGAACCAACTAAACTGGCAATTGACGAAATTATGGGCCGCTATGCGCCTGATGCAAACACAGAAATTGCTATTTCTGAAAACTACCCAAGTAGCTTGGAACTTGCAGAAATAACGGCTTTAGCTGCTGCCCATGCAAGTGATATAACGGCGGCCCTGCTTAACCCAGAATTAGTACAAACGAGGTGGACACCAGGGACCTTAACACAAGAAGACTTTCATAAAGCCTACTATGTTGAGCGCCAGCCCTCTAACACTCCTGGCTTTAATTCGTTATATAGCGTAACGGTTACAGGTAGCGATTTAAACACCATGCTTGCCAGTCAACCCGATTGGTTTTTACTCAAACCAGATGATATACAAGCTGCGAGCACTTATCAGGTTGCTTTATTTAAAGGCGCAGCACTTAATCCTGAGCTATTTTTTAGCGGTGTTACCTTTTCAAATGTAGAAGCCATTGACGAAGCATGGTGGTTACTCGATCAATATGCTCGGTTTAGAACAAGCCAATGCTTATACCTAGATACCGATAATCAACTCTTTTCATGTAATGAGCAAAGTAATGTCACAGTGTGGAATTTTGACGATGCAAATAGCCCTTTGGCAGCAGATTATGGCCCTTCAGTATTGAGCTATTTTGACCCAGAACAAACAAACTGGGGCCCTGAAGAAACGCAATATAATACAACTCAAGCACTTGGTATTGCTGATTTTGCTGATGGCAGCTCAGGTGTAATGGCGTTTTCACGCCACGCCCCTACCGAGGGGTTATTAATAACCTTAAATACACCTGCCAATGGTGATTATGCAAGTGAAGGAATGGTTTCTGATTACACCTTAGTAATGGATTTATATTGGCCAGAAGAAGGCAAAGATATTTATCGCGCTATCATGCAAGCAAACACACAAGATTACCTCACTGATGATGCCGATATGTTTATCGACCCAACGGGCGGTTATGGTAAATCAACCAGTGATAGTGGTTACTTTGGACAAACAGAGCCTGAAAACTGGCACCGAGTTGCATTTGTATTTTATACCGCCCCCAGTAATGGGGTATTTGAAGTGTACATAGACGGCGAGCTTGCTGGTGTGAAAGAAGACGGTGAAATAAATAACACCTGGGCATTAACGTCATCTGTTTTACTCTTTACAGATAACAACTTTGAAACAGTGCCCGGTTATTTAAACGCCCTTTTATATGCTGGGCGCGCCCTGACTCGAGACGAAATTAAAAGCATAGGCAGTGCACAATCAAAGCTGACATTTACTCCTACAACACGGGTATTAAACCAAGCTATTGAGCGCCATTACCAAGCAGCTCCAACCGTAACACCTAATCTTTGGCTCGAGCAGCGCAACACGTTTTTTAACAATCGCACACAAAGTGTAAACAATTAAATACAAAAAACATTACGTAGCTACATTTTTAAAAGAGGTTTTATTTTTATAAAACCTCTTTTTTATTTATTTATATCAATATCTTAAACTTTAATAAACTAAAAGCATCAAGCTAATACATGCTCGTTTACCCTAAAGCGTAAGGTATAAACCTATTGACTAAGTAAACGTCTTATTAAATTTACAGTTTGCTCAAATGCTAAATCTGCTCCCCCTCTTCCCCAAACTTAAAATCTAGTTGATTATCTAGCTCAACACGACAACAACACATAATCGCAGTAGCAATATTTATTGCAGGAGTAATAAAAATGAGTGAAACAAATAATCCACTAGGTTTAGTTGGTATTGAGTTTACTGAATACGCAACACCTGATGCAGACTACATGGATAAAGTGTTTACTGATTTTGGTTTTTCAAAATTAAAAAAATTTAAAGGCAAGGATATTGTCTATTACAACCAAAACGACATTCACTTTTTACTAAATAACGAACGCGATGGTTTTTCTGCTGAATTTGCAAAAAGTCATGGCCCAGCAATTTGCTCTATGGGTTGGCGCGTTGAGGATGCACAGCATGCATTTGAAACAGCTGTAGCACGTGGTGCAAAACCCGCAACCGACTCAACCCATAAAGACTTACCTTACCCCGCCATTTACGGTATTGGCGATAGCCTGATTTACTTTATTGAGCAATTTGGTGATAAAGGGTCTATTTATGAGTCTGACTTTGAAGATTTATCATCACCTAATGTAGTTGAAGATAAAGGCTTTATACGTATAGATCACTTAACTAATAACGTTTACAAAGGCACTATGGAAACATGGGCAAACTTTTACAAAGACGTGTTTGGTTTTACAGAAGTACGCTATTTCGATATTAAAGGTCAAAAAACAGCGTTGCTATCGTATGCATTAAAATCACCCTGTGGCACCTTCTCAATTCCTATTAATGAAGGTAAAGGCAATGACAACAACCAAATTGACGAGTATTTAGGCGAATATAATGGCCCTGGTGTACAACATCTCGCGTTTTTAACTGACGATTTAGTTAGCTCGCTTGATAAGCTTGATAAATCGACCATTGCTACTTTAGACATTATTCCTGAGTATTACGACACTATTTTTGACCGTGTGCCGTGGGTTGCAGAAGATAAAGAAAAAATTCGCGAGCATCAAATATTAGTCGATAGCCAAAGTGAAAACTGCTACCTATTACAAATTTTCTCTAAAAACCTATTTGGACCTATTTTTATAGAAATGATCCAACGTGTAGATGATGGTGGTTTTGGTGAAGGTAATTTCCAAGCATTGTTTGAGTCAATTGAGCGAGACCAAGAGCGCCGCGGCGTTTTATAACTTTTTTGAGTAAATTAAAAGCAGCGATCTTCGCTGCTTTTTGTCGTTTTAATATTTAAAAAGTAGGGTGCAAGATACAAGTATGCTTAAATAAATGCATGCACCCAACATCAAACCTAAAGGATAAGTAATGAGCCAAATTAACGAAACCCACGACATTAATTTAACTAGCTGGGTAGAGTCGGCCAATATTAAAGGCTGTGACTTCCCGATTCAAAATTTACCTTTTGCAGAATTTCGTACTAAAAATACAAATGAAGAATTCAGAGGCGGGGTTGCTATTGGCGATCAGGTTATTGATTTAGCAAAATTGAGCCACTTAAACATTTTTACCGGTGATGCTAAAACAGCCCTAGATGCAGCAAGCGAATCAACACTAAATACATTTATGGGTTTAGGGGAGCAGTACTGGTCAGCACTGCGCTTAGCGCTTTCAAAAGCATTGCGTGAAGGCGCACAGCAACAAAAAGAAATGCAAAGTACCCTTATTGCTCAAGCTGATATAGAGTTTTCACTGCCGTGTCGTATTGGTGATTACACCGACTTTTATACCTCAATTTACCATGCAACAGCCGTTGGTAGCTTGTTTAGACCAGACAACCCGCTTTTACCAAACTATAAATGGGTGCCGATTGGCTATCATGGCCGCTCTTCATCTATTGATGTATCGGGGCAAACGTTTCACCGCCCTAAAGGGCAAACTAAAGCGCCCGATGCAGATACTCCATCATTTGGCCCATGTAAGCGCCTAGATTACGAGTTAGAGCTCGGTATATACTTAGGCAAAGGCAATGCGTTAGGTGATGCTATCGCCATTGAAAACGCTGAAAACCATGTATTTGGTTTTTGTGTATTTAATGATTGGTCAGCACGAGATTTACAAGCATGGGAATACCAACCATTAGGCCCGTTTTTAGCTAAAAACTTTGCATCAACCGTATCGCCTTGGATTGTCACCACTGAAGCACTTGCACCTTTTAGAACTAGCTGGACACGTGATGAAAACGATCCACAACCAATGCCGTACCTAGAATCTGCCGCTAACCGCGAGCAAGGAGCATTTGATATCCAAATGGATGTTAAAATTCAGACTCAAAAAATGCGTGATGAAAACCACCAACCTACGCAGGTCTCTGCCTCAAGCTTCAAACATTCATATTGGACTGTGGCGCAAATGGTGACCCATCACACTGTAAATGGCTGTAACTTTATGCCAGGAGATATGCTCGGCTCTGGCACGCAGTCAGGCCCTACACATGAAGAAGCGGGTTCTTTATTAGAGCTTTCTCGTGGTGGTAAAGAAAAAATAACCCTGAGTAATGGTGAGCAGCGCAGCTTTTTAGAAGATGGCGATAACGTAATTATGCGCGGCTGGTGCGAAAAGCCAGGCTATGCCCGTATTGGCTTTGGTAGTGTAGAAAGCACAGTATTACCTGCTAAATAACTTATTGGTTATTGATATGTCCTAAATAAGCAAACACATTTGAGGACAACACATAGCAAATAAAAAAGCCACCTAGTTAAACTAGGTGGCTTTTTCGTATCTAAAGTACGGGTTGATTAAAGGTCTTTTTCAACCTCATCAAATAGCGCAGTAATATTTTGCGCTGGCTCTTTCGTCGCTAAGCTTACAACGACAATTGCAATACTTGCTAAAATAAAGCCTGGTACAATTTCGTACATGTAACTGCTTAAGCTTTGCCCATCAATCATAAATGGTGAGTAAATCCAAAACAGAACCGTACCAGCACCTACAACCATACCTGCTAGTGCGCCTTCAAAGTTCATGCGTTTCCAGTACAGGCTAAATAAAACCAGTGGGCCAAATGCCGCACCAAAACCTGCCCATGCATTACTTACTAAGCTTAATATTGAGCTATCTCTATCGTACGCTAAGTAAATAGCACATAGAGCAACTGCTGCTACACTAATACGTCCTACAGTAACAAGCTCTGTGTCGCTTGCTTCTTTGCGTAAAAACGTTTTGTAAAAATCTTCAGTTAACGAACTTGAGCTAACAAGTAACTGCGAAGAAATTGTACTCATGATTGCAGCTAAAATAGCCGCCAATAAGAAACCAGCAATTAATGGGTGGAATAATAACTCAGAAAGAATTAAGAAAATGGTTTCTGGGTCTTCAACAACAATGTTGTTTTCGTAAGTGTACGCGGCACCAAATAAACCAGTACCCACAGCACCAATGGCTGCAACTATCATCCATGTCATACCAATACGGCGAGCCGTTGGCATATCTTTTACGCTACGCACCGACATAAAACGTACAATAATATGAGGTTGACCAAAGTAGCCCAAGCCCCATGCCATTGCCGAAATAATCCCTAATGCAGAGCCTGCACCTATCCAATTAAGCATATCGGGGTTAACGCTATGAAGTGTTGACTCTAGCGGTTGATCTAATAAAGAGTAAGCAACGGTCGGTACCAGTATCAAGGCAATAAACATAATACAGCCTTGCACAAAGTCAGTTAAGCTAACTGCTAAGAAGCCACCAAATAAGGTATATAAAACAACAACACCAGTGGTGATGTATAAACCCATTTCGTAACTTAAGCCAAACGAGCTTTCAAACAATTTACCGCCTGCTACAACACCTGATGATGTATAAAGCGTAAAGAACACAATAATTACTACCGCAGAAACTACACGTAAAAGGTTTGATTTATCATTAAAACGATTAGAGAAGTAGTCTGGGATTGTGATTGAGTCGTTTGCTTTTTCAGTGTAAACACGCAAACGAGGCGCAACTAAAAAGTAGTTTAACCACGCACCAATAACCAAGCCTATTGCTATCCATGTGCTACTAAAGCCAGTAACGAACATAGCGCCAGGTAAGCCCATTAAAATCCAACCACTCATATCCGATGCGCCAGCAGATAATGCTGCAACACTTGGAGATAAGCTACGTCCACCTAGCATATAACCCGAAACATCACTTGTAGACTGTTTGTATGCATAAAGTCCAATGCCAAGCATGACTATAAAATACAATACCAGTGAAATAATCATTCCTGTTTCCAAATTCGCCTCCACAAAGTTGTATAAAACAGGCTTTTAATCCTAATAATGACTCTTAAAATATTATAATAAAGACACTATTGGGGTAAAAACCATCCGTCTTGACTATACCATGCTTAAAGGTGATAACTCCAACTTGTTACACTGAAGTGAACAAAAAACAGCCTTATTGACTATTTAACCCTCAAACAGCCGATATACGGTAAATTTATTTACATATATAGCTAATATTTAATAACAATTCATTAAATCAATAATAATTACCTAATGCTATTTCGAACGTTTTGCCATATATTATAGCCATTGCTAATAATTATTATTTTGTACGGAACTATTTATGTATTTTTATGCTGCACGCCAACCTATTTTAGACCGCGAAAAGGAGCTTGTTGGATACGAGTTATTATTTCGCGATGGCGTTGATAATGTATTTCCAGACATAGACGGTGACGAAGCAACAACGAAGCTAATCGAAGGGAGTCAGTTTAATTTTGGCTTAGAAGATTTAACTGGCAACAAACCCGCCTATATTAACTTTACCCTAGAAACCTTACTTAAAGGTTACCCTACTATGTTAGGGAAAGAGACGGTCGTTGTAGAAATCCTTGAAACAGTGCAACCAGGTAAGCGCTTACTGGCTATTGTTAAAGATTTAAAAGAAAAAGGCTACACCCTAGCGCTTGATGATTACATTCACCAACCAGTATGGCGCCATTTTTACCCGTTTATCGATATTTTAAAAATAGACTTTTTAACCACTGATGAAAGTGCAATAAAAACCATAATTAACGATATTAAAGCCTATCCACACATCAAGCTTTTAGCTGAAAAAGTAGAAACCTATGAAGCCTATAATTTAGCTCTTGAGCTTGGGTTTGAATATTTTCAGGGGTTCTTTTTTTCAAAGCCTGAAATGGTACAAAGTAAAGCACTGCCGCCATCAGAAATGGCATTAGCAGAGCTACTTTACGAAACCTCATCTGTTGAAATGGATCTTAAAAAGATAACCGATGTGTTTGAACGTGACGTAAATCTATCATACAAGTTATTGCGTTATTCAAACTCAGCTGCGTTTGCGCGCAGAGCCGAAATAAACACAATCAAACAAGCACTCATCGTCCTTGGCGCTAACGAAATTAAAAAGCTGTTATCTTTGTTATTTGCAGCGCAAGTTTCTGCCGATAAACCTGTTGAGCTAATTAGGCTTTCGCTAACACGTGCACGATTTGGTGAACTACTTGCTATTTCACACGGGCAGTTTAAAGATACCGGTATGGCCTTTTTAACTGGCATGATGTCGCTTATGGACGCCATTTTAGATGAAACCATGGAAAGCGTTATGCAAAAGCTCCCGCTGTCTGCAGAGATAAAAGCTGCGCTATTGAATGACGAAGGCCTGCTTGCTCAGTATCTAAACTTGGTTAAGTTTTATGAGCACGCAGATTGGGAAGCCGCCAACGAAATTGCTAAACAGTTAAATTTAGGCGAAGAAGTTGCCAATGCATACCATGACGCCTTAACTTGGGTTAATGAGCAAATGCAGCTGATGGTTAAAGAATAATAAACATTAGGGCTTATTTAAGCTCAAAATACACATAAAAAATGCCAGCAATTGCTGGCATTTTTTATAGCTGTTATTTAGAGGCTTTCTAAGAAGTCTTCATCAAAGTCTTCAGGCTCTTCTTTGATTGGAGGATTGCCGTCGTATAGCTCATAAAGCTGACGCTGAAAGTATATGTCTTTAACAAATAAATACGGATCAAGAGAGTCATTTAGTAAGCCTTCTTGCGGGATAAGCGAAGCACGAGCTTCAACCGCTTTAAGCGCAAAAACTAAAATAGTTTGAGGCGTAGTCAAGGCGATTTCTGGTAACACAAAGTTATCAACGACATCGCCTGTTAAGTTACGTGCTGTAGTCGGTCCCATTGCCGGCAACATAATATATGCGCCATCGCCAACGCCCCACACGCCCAATGTTTGGCCAAAGTCTTCATCTACCAGCTCAAGTCCAAGTGAACTTGCAACATCAAAAATACCAAATACACCTACCGTAGAGTTAACTAAAAAACGCGCTAAACTCACGCCTGCGTTACCCGCTTTACCTTGTAGCCCTGCGTTTATCATATCAACAGGCGCACTAATATTATCGGTAAAGTTAACAATCCCATTGCGTACAGGTACAGGGGTCACTTCTACATACCCTACAGCCACTGGGCGTAAAATATAAGCATCAAGAATATCCATATTAAAGTCGTACAATGGACGGTTAATGCTTTGTAGCGGGTCGCGCTCATCAACTTTGTTTTCTGGTACATGTGCACATCCGGCTAGCACCAATAAACATAAAAAAGTAAAACTATGCTTTAACATCTAATGTCCTTAAGGTATTAATGTATCAATTTGAAGTTGGTAGTCACTTACGTTTTCACGTTGTAGTGTCTCAGAGTGACCCTCTAACTCACCACTACTTGGCATAACTGACTCATCGATTGAGATCCGCGCTGTGATCACAATATCTTTAGCACTTGATAAGTTTAACCCATCAACCATTGCATTAGCATCAGTGAGTTGCACCGTTAGCGGAAAGCTGTATTCATTTAATTTAACAACCGCTAATGGCATAGGAGAGCCTTGAGCAGCCTTGGCAAAAATAAATAAAGTCCCCTGCTGTGGCTGCTTATCGAAAAGCTCATCTGCTAAGCTCACAGTAACACTAATAGTACTATTAGCAGAGACCGGCATTACAGAGCCCTCATTTTGCATTTGTTGCTCTATATCGGAAATACGCTGCGCTATCATTGAATAACGCGTATCGCTTTTATCCATGCTTGCCAGTAATACTTCAAACGCCGCTTTGGCTTGCGGCCAGTCCTTGCGCTCAAAGGCAATAAGCGCTAATAAAGAAATAGCATCAAGGTTTGTTGGTTCAACCTTTAGCACTTTAGATAGCATACCCGCTGCACGCGTCATGTTCTCTTCGCTGCCTTCAAGCAGTAAAACTTGGCTGTAGCTAATGAGTACTTGCATGTTGTCTGGGTTCATTCGCAGGGCTTTATCAAACGATTGCTGCGCCATATCAAATTCGTTTAACGACATGGCTACACGTCCAAGCAACATCCACGCAACTTCGTCATCGCCTGATTCACTAAGCTTAGTGCGCAGCGCTAAAGCAAACGCTTGCAACTCGTTTTGAGTTAGTGGCTCACCTTTTTGCATTACCGCACGCTCGCCATAATCTGCAAGGTTATCCATTGCATCATACCACGCTGCTATTTGCTGCTGGCTCCCTGTAAAGGTGTAAAAAACACCGGTGAGGGCTAATAAAAATGCTGCGCCTGTTAAAGCAAAAATACGGTTATTACCTTTGCTATTAAGCGATTTTTCTGGCGAAAGCTCGTTCAATAAGCGACGTTTTAGCTCAATAACCGATTCACTGTGGCTTTGTGCATCAATACGTTGATTGTCTAAGTCGTTTTGCAGCTCAACTAAACGCTGTTCGTAAATGCTGATCAATTCTGCATTAGCATTATGAGTAATGGTTTGCACGCGCTCTTTTTTTAAAAAAGGCAACATAATAAAAGCCAGTGCAATTAGTGTGAGTAAAGCAAAACACGCCCACATTAAAATCATTAATTTTGCTCCTGACGTTTATTTTCTGCAATTAACTTAGCAAGTTTTGCTTCATCATCGCTGTTCCAGGTTTGCTTAACTGACGCCTTACGCTGGCGAATTACAATAAAACCAAAACCCAAAATAACAATAAGTACAGGTAAAACCCAAAGTACTAATGTGGCTGGTGTTACAGGCGGATCGTAATGAACAAAATAACCGTATCTGTCTATCATGTAATCGATTACTTCGTCTTTTGTTTTACCTTCTTTTACCAACGCGAGTACCTTGTCGCGTAAATCTTTTGCAACAATGGCATCAGAGTCTGCAATATTTTGGTTTTGACATTTAGGGCACCTGAGCTCTTTGGTTAACTCTTCAAAGCGCACAGCTTGTTGGTTATTGTCAAACTGGTAGCGATCTTGCTCGGCATACACTGCCATACTTATAAAAAAGCTCAGGGTTAATAAAAACACTCGCATTAATTTAGCTCCTGCATAACAGGGGCAAATTTAGCACGCCATACGCGCGGGTTTAGATCCCCTGTATGGTGTAATAAAATTTTACCCGTTTTATCCACTAAAAATGTTTCAGGGGCACCTGATACACCTAAATCAAGTGACAAGGTACGGTGCAAGTCTAAAATATTAAATTGGTATGGGTCGCCAGCACGGCTGAGCATATCGCTCACATCGGTGCGCAAAGCCTGCATATCAAATGGGCCATCAAAATCGGCATCGTACCCTTGTACATAGTACAAACCAATAATTTTTACGCCTTGCTCGCGTAGCTTAGTTAAATACCCTAGTTCAACTAAACATGTAGGGCACCAAGTCCCCCATACATTAAGTAAATAAACTTCGCCTTTTAGGCTTTCATCTGTCCAGCGCTTATCATCTTGCATTAAATCAGGCAGGTTAAACGCAGGCATCGTTTGGCCTAGTCGACCGGTTTGAATTTCACGCGGGTTGGCAAACAAACCTTGATACAAAAATACACATAAAAATATGAATATTAATAACGGTGCTAAAGCTAAAATTTTACGGTTCATTACGCATTCTCCAACGCTTTTTTGCGTGTACTTGCTGATGTACGGTAGCGTTTATCAAATAAAATCATAAACCCTGCAAGCGATATAAGTACTCCGCCTATCCACATCCAACGCACGAAAGGTTTGTGATAAATACGCAGTGACCATGCCCCTTTACTTAATTGCTCACCAAGCGCTAAATATAGGTCGCGAGTAAAGCCGGCATCAATTGCCGCTTCGGTCATAAATTGCATACCAATATCGTATTTGCGTTTTTCTGCATGTAACTCAGTCACTAGCTTATCGTTATTAAATACCGACACTACACCAGCATGTCCACTGTAGTTAGGGCCGCGTATTGCTTTAACGCCATCAAATCGGTATTCGTATTGGTTAAGCGTAACAATATCGCCTTGCTTCATAGAAACATCACGCTCTACCGAGTACGCCGAAGTAAGCGTAACGCCTGCAATAACAAATGCTAAACCAACGTGACCTAGCACCATAGCCCAGTAGCTAATGCCTAAACGTTTAATGCCTTCTTTTAGCGTCCCGTGAACCGACGCCTTGGCGTATAAATCTATGGCAGTAGATACAGCAACCCATACACCTAATGTGGTTGCTAATAATGTAAGTGGTTTTACGACATCGTAGCTTGAGAACAACCACGCACAGGTAATAACAACACTTATTAACACACCTATTAATACTTTATTTTGTAGTACAGCCCACTTGTTTTGTTTCCAACGAAGAAAAGGCCCTATTCCCATTAATATGGCAAATGGTACTAATAAAATGGCAAACATTTTATTAAAGAACGGTTCGCCAATAGAAATACTGCCTAGGCCCATTTCTTTATGCACCATAGGTAACAAAGTACCTAAAAGAACAATTAATGTGGCTACCACTAAAAAGATGTTGTTAAGCCATAAGGCCACTTCGCGTGATACAAACTTGTAACGGCCTTCGCTTTTAACTTGTGATACGCGCAGCGCATACAACGATAAACCGCCGCCAACAACAATGCCTAAAAAGGCTAGAATGAATAAACCTCTATCGGGGTCAGTGGCAAATGCATGCACCGATACAATAATACCTGAGCGAACAATAAAGGTGCCTAATAAGCTTAGGGAGAATGCAGCGATGGCAAGCAGCACAGTCCACGATTTAAATACACCGCGCTTTTCTGTCACGCTCAAAGAGTGCAATAAAGCCGTAGCAACTAGCCAGGGCATAAGCGATGCGTTTTCTACCGGATCCCAAAACCACCAGCCACCCCAGCCAAGCTCAGAGTAAGCCCACCAGCTGCCTATGGTTATTCCTAAACTTAAAAAGCCCCAAGCAGTCATCGTCCATGGGCGAGACCATTTAGCCCAGGTGTTATCAAGTTTACCTGTTAAAAGTGCTGCAATAGCAAATGAGAACGCAACCGATAACCCTACATATCCCATATACAGTAATGGCGGATGAATGATCATACCTGGGTCTTGTAGAAGCGGATTTAAATCACGCCCTTCAACAGGAAAATACGGCAGTAAGCGTTCAAACGGGCTTGAAAGCAGTAGTGTGTACATCATAAAACCGACACCTAAAAAGCCAAGCACACCTAAAACGCGTGCACGCAACACCCAAGGTAGCGATTTAGAACGCATAGCAACTACGGCGGTCCACCCTGCTTGCATTACAAGCCACAGTAAAATAGCGCCTTCGTGCCCACCCCACGTAGAGGTAATTTTATAATACCAAGGCAACGTACTACTTGAATGGTACGCCACATAAGATACCGTAAAGTCATCTGTTAAGCTGGCATAGATAAGCGCAGCAAACGAGAGAAGTACAAAAGCAAATTGCCCAACGGCTAAAGACGGGGCCGCACGCATTAAACGAAGATTACCGGTATGCGCGCCCCACAGCGGAAAAATACACAGTAAAACGCTTAGCACCATGGCAAGCGTTAAAGAAAAATAACCAAGTTCTGGGATCATATTAGCTACCGCTATCTAGGTTGTATTTTGGTTTTTCGTGTTTAATTCCTTTTACGGCTTCTGCTACTTCTGCTGGCATGTATTCTTCATCATGCTTAGCCAGTACTTCAAAAGCTTCAATCACGTTTGGTTCTACAAGCACACCTTGCGCTACAATACCTTGGCCTTCGCGAAATAAGTCAGGCAAAATGCCTTGGTATTTAATTGTTACCAATGGCCCGGTATCAATCAATTTAAAGCTGACTTGTAAACTTTGTTCATTACGAATGACAGAACCCGGCACAACCATACCGCCAATACGCAACTTTTGCCCTATTTGCGGTTTTTCTTTATCTGGGCCTTTGCCGTCTATTAGCTCGCTTGGTGTATAAAATAAGTTTATGTTTTCTTGTAGTGCATAAAGCACTAGGCCTACAGAGGCACCAATACCAAACAGTACTGCAATAATTACCAATAGGCGTTTTTTACGTCTTGGGTTCATGAGATTTGTTCCTGCTTCGCTTTTTTAATTCGCGCTTCGCGCGCAACTTGCTGCTCTACTGAGGCCATAATACGTTTTGTATCACGTAAAGAGCTAAATAAAATGCCCAACAAAATTAAGGCGCATGTACCAAATGAAAGCCACACGTAAAACCCGTAGCCTCCCATTGCAATAAAATCAGAAAAAGAGTCAAACTGCATAATTTACCCCTTACTTAACAAGGCTCGAACCCAAGGTCGATGCTTTTCACGTTGTAATATTTCATTTTTAAGGCGAATTAACGTTACAGTGCCCACAAACGCTGCAAACGCTAAAATATTTACCATAAGCGGCCAAAACATACTTGGGTCAATGGCTTTTGTATCAAGCTTTGTGATTGTTGCGCCTTGGTGCAGGGTGTTCCACCACTCTACGGAGTAGTGAATAACAGGTAAATTAATTACCCCTACAATGGCTAAAATAGACGCTGCGCGCCCTGCTGATTTTTTATCTTCAAAGGCATGATAAAGCGACAGCACGCCTAAGTATAAAAACAATAAAATAAGTTCAGAGGTTAAACGTGCATCCCATACCCACCAAGCACCCCACATAGGTTTACCCCATGCAGCGCCGGTAATTAAGGCAATAGCTGTAACACATGCTCCCACCGGGGCAATAGCAATTACAGCAAGCTCAGCGTTACGTAATTGCCACACTAAAGCGACAATAGCTGCTATAGCCATAGAAGAGTATGCGCCCATAGACAAAATAGCCGATGGAACATGAATGAAAATAATACGGTAGCTGTCTTTTTGTTGATAATCAGCCGGTGCAAAACCTAAGCCCCAAATCCAACCAACAAGCATACTTATAACCGTAACAACGGCAAAATAAGGCAGTAACGTATTACATAATTGATATGCGCGCTCTGCTTTTGCGTAGGGATGTAACCACTTCCACATATTAACTTACACTCACTTTTAATGCTGACGATATGGCGATGGGTGCGCACATAATAGCAACTACTAACATGGCCCCAAGAATGGCAAGCTGCCCGCTATAATCCAGCGACATAGTACTGGTATCAATGGCTGACGTTGCAAAAATTAAAACAGGAATATACAAAGGCAACACTAATAGGCTCATTAAAATGCCGCCTTTTTGTAATCCCACAGTAAGGCCAGCCCCAATTGCACCAATAAAGCTTAATAATGGCGTGCCTAATAATAATGTTAATACGGTCGCTAACAGCGCAGAACTCTCTAAATTAAGCAATAAAGCAAATAACGGTGTCATTAATACTAATGGTAAACCGGTAACAACCCAATGCGCCGCGACTTTAGCCAACACGGTGAGTGATAGCGGGTACGATGAAGCAATTAACTGCTCTAACGAGCCATCGTTATAGTCGTCTCTGAATAATTTATCGAGTCCAAGCATGGTAGAGAGCAAAGCTGCTACCCAAATAATACCTGGCGCCATTCTGTTTAATAGACCGGGCTCTGGGCCAATTGCTAACGGAAATAAAGAAATAACAATGAGAAAAAACAAGATAGGATTGATAATTTCAGCACGCTGGCGAAACGCAAGCTTTACATCTTTACTAAATACCGCACTAAACAGCAGCCAATATGAATGTTGACGAGTCATCAGTAACGATACTCCAAGGTCACCGTTTGTAGGTTTTCAAACTGTGTTGTTAAATCTTGATGGGTTGTTAGTAAAATAGCGCCACCACTTTTTAAATGCTCAGAAAAACGTTGTTGTAAAAATGCAACGCCATTTTTATCAAGTGCAGTAAAGGGTTCATCAAGCACCCATAGTTTTGCATCGCTTAACCATAATCGCACTAAAGCGACACGACGCTGCTGCCCTGCAGAGAGCATTCTTACCGGCACATCTTCAAGGCCCACTAAGCCAAGCTTAGCTAAAATTGGATATAAGTCGGGCTCATTTGTATAGCCGTTAATGTGCAACCAATGGCGTACGTTTTCCAGTGCGCTGAGCTGCACATTGACACCGGTTTTATGGCCTATAAATAGCAGGTCTGTGGCGTACTCTTCATAATGCTTGGCAATAGCTTGCTGGTTATAAAAAATAGCGCCTTCATCAGGCACACTAAAGCCTGCGACAATACGCAATAATGATGTTTTGCCAGCCCCGTTAGGACCCGCTAATTGCATGATTTGACCGCTATTTAGGCTAAAATTAAGATCCGCAAACAAACAACGTTCTTGCTTGATGCAGGTGACGGACTTAATGTGTAACAAGATGACGTTTCTCTATGCCAAAAATTAGGCGTTAGTCTACCATAATGATAGGGTAATACGAATATTGCTTTAAAATCGATTCACGAAAATTAGCGAAAACTTGATTTAAAATAATGAATAATCCAACGCAAATCACATTATCTAATTCATTGGTTAATAACCAAAGCGCCCCGAGCACTTCGGGCGAATTAGTACAATTACCCGAGCAGGTACTTGCGGCTAAAAATATTCAGTTTTCAAAAGGCTCAATTACACTCGATGTTTTAATTGATAAACACTGGCAAACACTACGCTTAGGCATAACGCATGCCCCTCAAAATACAGACAAAATAGCAAGTGCTAACATACAGCTCAGCGCTGATGGAAAGCAGCTAAATATTACTCCTAACAATACCAATATTACACTTAGCAACGCATCACAACTGCAGCGTTTTTTAAATTATGTTAGTACCGGTAGTGAAATACAAAGTAAACCTTTGCCAGTCAATGTACAGCTTTCGCCGTCACCGCAGCTTATGATACCTAGCCTTAATGCCAGTATTGCAATTAACAAAGAAACCGCACAGCTGTTAAATACCGAGCAGCCATTACAGGTACTTATTAATACAACCAATAAGGGCGCACAAATAAATGTTATTAACCGCTTTGCTGACACCGTCCATACTCAAACTCTCAGCCAACATAAAATTTCGCAGCTATTAACTAACTTACTGCCCAGCGCGCAACTACAAGCAACGCCTAAATTAGCTATTATTTCGCACCCTCAGCATAGCGGCTCGTTCACAACCCCGATAACCAATAAACAGCTTAGTGAATTGCCTAGCAAGCCCGTGGCAGTAAATATTACTAATCAAGCAGATAAGCTGCTCATTAAAACTAACTTACCTAAAATGCAGGTCGCACTTAATAACTCATTTAGTAAACCCTTTACCGACTTGGTTTTATCACAGCAGCAAAATGCAGCCAGACCCTCCGCTGATATAACAAGCCCGCAGTTAAGTGCACAAAGCCCTATAAAGTCATGGTTACAAAGTAGCTTTAGTGATATAAAAACGCGAATTAACGATGCCGTTAAATACTTTGAAAACAAACCCTTTGCGAGTAAAACGCCGCCTTTGCAGGCTCAACAAGCTAAGCTTGATGTAAATAAAACGCCTACACAAATAAACACGCTAACAAACCCTAATTTAAGCAAGCTAAATATAACCGCAGAAGTTGCTAATCATTCTTTTACCCCTAGCAGCCCTTTAGCTAAACACTTTGCGCAGCTTCCTCCTTTAGTGCAAATAACCCAGCAATTAAAGGCGAGTGTGTCGTTATGGCAATCAGCAAACAACGCAGCTCAGCCCCATGCAGTGAGCGCCCAACCAACAAATGTAAGTACGCAAGGCAACTCTTCTGTGCCGCTGAGTTTAAAAACACTACATGCCACAACTTCACAGGTAAATACTCCTAACCAACCCAGTTTGTCTCACTCACTTTTTAACACAGCTGTAAGTCAGCAGTTACAACCAACAGAGGCTAAACTTTTAACCTCGCTTTTAAATTTGCCAACAGAGAGTGAGCGCCCAAATAGCGCTTCCAACCCTAAAACATTGTTGAGTAGCCAAATTACTGACATAGCAAGTAAAGCTACTCAAAATACACCTGATCTTACGCGTTTAGTGAATCAAGCTTTTAATAGAATGGTCTCCAGTACTAATGTGCACCCAGCCACCATACAGCGAGAGCTTTTAAGTACCTTACAACCGCTTACTACGCCAAACGACACACTACAAAGTAGCTTTACAAAAGGGCTTGAGCAACTTGCGGTTACTATTTTAGCGGCGCCAATAATAAGCCAATCAAGTACTTCGCTAACGTTTAATAACCACACAGGGGTTGATGCCCTACTTAATGTGCTTTTACCTACTTTTAAAGTAGGTAATGGCGCGGATAAACTATTAGAGCAACTTCAACAAACACAAATACAAGAGCTTGCCCCAGAGCTGCTACAAGTTAAAAATACCCTTAGCCAAGTACAAGTAACTACGCCAAACCAACAAAGCGACACAAACCCGCTAGCACAGTTTTTATTTCCGATGAAACTTCCGCCTGAAGCGGGACAAACAGAGATAACCTTAGGGCAATATAAAAAAGCCAGTGTAGATAAAACCGAAAAAAACGTGTGGTTTGTTAGATTAAATTTTGATTATGCACAGCAAGGGCAACTACAAATAGTGGCTGAGCTTATGGACAAAGCGCTCGATTGCCAACTGCTTGCCTCTAGCCAAGAAGTAAGTGCAATTGCACACCCTCATTTAGATAGCCTCAGGGCTAAATTAGCTCAGCATGGCTTGCAAGTAGGCGAGCTAAACTTAAAACGCGGAGATGCTAGTCATCAAGCGTTTTATCAATCGCATGCCATTATAAATATTAAGGTTTAACATGACTGACACCTCTAATTTAGCAGCAAATAATAAATCCGCGATTGGCCTGTTGTATGAAGCAGGAAGCACCCCCGCGGTAAGTGTAAAAGGGTTTGGCGAGTTGGCTGATGAAATAATCGCAGCAGCGAAACAAAAAGGCATTATGATCCACCAAGATGAAGCACTTGCTAAAACACTCTCTCACTTAGAATTAGGAGAGGAAATACCTAAAGAGCTTTATTATGTTATTGCTGAATTGATTGCTTTTTCGTACGTGCTTCGTGGGCAGTTCCCACCTGGCTGGCAAGACTTTCAAGGTAAGCTAAATGTAAAGGCATAACTAGGTGGATGAATTATATCTCCCCATTTATTAAGTATTACTGCACATTGGTATTGTGTAGTTAAAAGCAAAAAAGACGCTAGGCGTCTTTTTGTTTATGTAACGAAAATAATAGTTCAGCCTCAGCCCTAGGAAGCTCGCACTCGCGTATCACCTCATCTAAATCTGCGCCAAGCTCAACCATTTTAACAGCACGAGAATATATTTTTGCGTCTGGGTCATCATATTTTTGGGCAGCTTGTTGTTGCATCAACTCTTGATTTTGTTGCTCAACTTCAAGTACGCGCTTACCAATACTTAAAAGCCCTGTTCTGAGCTCAGACACTTCACTGCGTAATATATGTGTTTGCTCTGAGGTATCTTTTAATTGCTGTGATACCGCATTAAGCTCCGCCGACTGTTTATTTTTTAATGCAACAATTAGCGCCAGGGATATTAAACCTATCCCTAGCGCTGCTATTGCGATACTGAGTAACAACATAATTTTAGTGGTAAAGCTTAAATATCGCTTAACTCATCCCATTCGTCATCGCTAAGTAATTTATTTAAATCGACTAAAATAAGTAATTCGTTATCGCGGTTACATACACCTTGGATAAACTTAGCGCTTTCTTCGGTACCAACATTTGGGGCGCTGTCTATTTCAGAGCTGCGTAAGTACACAACTTCAGAAACACTATCAGCTAAAATACCAATTACTTGCTCTTCTGCTTCAATAATTAAAATGCGAGAATTATCAGTTGCATCCGCAGCAGGCAAACCAAAGCGTGCACGAGTATCAATAACAGTGACTACGTTACCACGTAAATTTATAATGCCAATAACGTATGAAGGTGCACCAGGTACTGGGGCAATTTCGGTATAACGTAAAATTTCTTGCACCTGCATTACGTTTACGCCATACGTTTCTTCTTCAAGCTTAAACGTTACCCACTGTAAAATTTCATCGTTGTTATCTGCGTTTTTATTCGCTGATAATAGTCTATCTTCGCTCATGCTGTTACCCCGTAATGGTCGTTACTACTGACGGCTATCTAAGCCTTTTTCTAATAGTGCATTTAAATTATCTACATCTATTAAAGCACACATTTTTTCTTTAATAACACCGGCAAGCCAAGGGCGTTTGCCACTGTTTTTTCGCCATTTTACATCTTCTTTACTCAATGTAATGTTATTTATTAACTTTTCAGCCAATAAACCCCAGTTGCTATCGCCTAAGGTTATTAAATACTGATAATTAAGAGAGGCCTCTAACTTTTCATCGTACTTTTCAGGCATTACCCAACGGGCAGTATCAACTACGTTTAGCTTTTCATCTCTATTAAGCATAACGCCTTTAAACCACTTTGGCTTACCAAATAAATGATTTACTTCACCTAATTGATGAATTCCTCCAAGCGCTTTCAAAGGAACTGCCAATGTTAAACCAGCCACTTCAAAAAACAGAGCCTGAAATTCACCTTCAAAGTAATCTTCTTGGCTATGTAATAAAGGAGCAGGTTCTGTACTTAACTGAGTTTGCACCTCAGCTGTCTCTACTGGCTCAGGCTCAATAGGTGCAGGTGGCGAAATAGTGGCATCAGCCTCGCTATTACTCTCTTTTACTTGCTCAGAATAAAGCTGCTCGGTTACTTTTAATTGCGCTTTGGGCTTTAAAAGTACTTCGTCGTTTTGTAAGGCACTAGGTACTTGCTCAAGTAGCTTTGCTACAGGCTCAAGGTTTTCCTCAGGTTCGTCTTCGCATAATAGCGCCCCTAAGTATTGAGTCATTACTTTTTCATTAGCAAATAATTGCTTACTCATTCATTAACCTTGTCCAATTAAATAATCTAATAACGCTTTATAAGCGTAAACCCCACGCGAACGTGGGCAAAACTCTATGGGTACCTTTTGTGCAAGGCTTGCATCTCTAAACTTTGTATCAACGGGGATCACCCCTGGCCATACTTTATCTTTATATGTATTTTGTAACGTTTTGTAGGCTTCAAGCGACGCTTTAGTGCGCTTATCATACATAGTAGGGATTATAGTATATTGGTACTGTTTCGCTTGAGAGCTTTGCATTAATTCCATAGTGCGCATCATTCTATCAAGCCCTTTGAGCGCCAAAAACTCAGTTTGCACAGGCACTAAAATACGTTCGCTGGCGGCTAATGCGTTCACCATTAAAACACCTAAAACGGGCGGGCAATCAAGCAGCGCATAATCGTAATGTTCACTAATTTTTGCAAGTGTTTTTTTTAAAATTAAGCCCATTCCCGTTTTATTGCCCATGCTTCTATCGAGGGTTGCTATAGCCATCGTCGCGGGCAATATATCCAGGTTTTCCATGGTAGAGGGGCACAATGCTTGAAGTACTTCTTCACTTTGCATTGAGGTGCCGCGGGCAAAAATATCGTACACACTGACTTCTAAATCTTCAGAATCAATACCAAAATAGTACGTTAGTGAGGCGTGAGGGTCGGTATCAATGAGTAATACGCGTTTACCTTGCAAGGCCAAAATACCAGCAAGACTGACAGCCGTTGTGGTTTTACCTACACCGCCCTTTTGATTTGCTACTGTCCAAATCTTCACATTAAGTCCTAATTACTGTTCATTGCGCGTGGTGATTCTGATGCCACCATGAGGTAAACGAATTATTTTAATAGAGTTATCATCAGAGGGAAGTTCGACCTCTGGCTCAGGCGCAGCTTGTTGCACTTGCTCATCAGGCTCAGCTTCATTTTCGGTGGTTTGTTGTACTAAGCCATACTTAGAAAGCGCAATAACAACTTTACGATTCTCTGCTCGACCCGCTGCGGTGTCGTTATCGGCAAAAGGTGAGTATTGCCCATACCCCTCGATTGCCATTCGCGCTGGGTTAATTCCTAACGTTTCTAATTCAACTAAAATAGAGGTCGCCCGTGCAACTGACAACTCCCAGTTAGAGCGAAACATTTCATTGCGAATACTTTCGTTATCTGTGTAACCTCTTACCCTTATGTAGTTATCTACTGGGGCAATAATATCTTTTACAATTTTTACGACTTGCTTAGCTCGCGCGTGGGCCACAGAGCTACCACTTGAGAACAGCATTCCTGAACTTAGCTCAATAATAAGCCAATCTTGGTTGAGCTCTAAACTTGCTTCTCCATCACGAATTTCATCAATAAGTGCTGAATGTAATTTAGTTAACAGACTATCGAGTGGTTTACCTAAATGTTTTTGTTTTATATTGCTGGTATCACTATGTCCATCTAGCAGCTCTGGGCCAGACTCCTGTTTTTGAATGCTCTCACCGTACAATAACTCTTGCTCTGGGGTAACACGGTCAGTAAGTAGCCCTTCGCCTGTCACGCCCTCACCTTGTTGCGATTGCTGCCTTGCTGATTTGTCAAAAACCTGTTCTAGGGAGTCTGAGAGGATTTGAAAGCTTTCTTCTTTATTTATGGCAATGGCATACATAACCACAAAAAAGGCAAACATAATGGTCATATAATCAGCATAAGAGACTAACCAACGTTCTGTATGTTGATTTTTTTCAGCTGATTGACGTAAGCGCCGGCGTAACATAAAAGTTACTCTACCACGACATTAGGGCGCTCTGTGCGATAAGCT
Source organism: Pseudoalteromonas sp. P1-30 (assembly GCF_001400005.1). Classification (NCBI taxonomy): domain Bacteria; kingdom Pseudomonadati; phylum Pseudomonadota; class Gammaproteobacteria; order Alteromonadales; family Pseudoalteromonadaceae; genus Pseudoalteromonas; species Pseudoalteromonas sp. P1-30. The sequence continues at coordinate 90,817 of NZ_LKBC01000005.1, read as the reverse complement.
TCAAGCTTTAATTCTATGTTAATAGGACTTTCGCCAAGGCTTATAGCAATCACCCCTTCGGCCATCATTTCATGGTAAAGCATTTTTTGCTCTACTCGCTGCTTAAGCTTATTGGCCATAGGTAAAAATAATAAGTTAGCTAAACCCACCCCATATATTGTTGCAATAAATGCGGTGGCGACCCCTGCGCCTAGCTTTTGAGGGTCGGTAATAAATGACATTGCTTGAATAAGACCAAGTACAGCCCCTAAAATACCTATAGTTGGGCTATATCCGCCCATGGCTTCGTACACTTTACTTGCTTCAAGTAAGCGGTCTCGTTCAAGCATTAAATCTATTTCTAAGGTGTCGCGTAGCTTTTGCTCCGAACACCCATCTACTAGTAAACTAAGCCCTTTTGCTGCATAAGGATCTGGGTGACTAAGTGCCTCTTTTTCAAGCGCTAAGTACCCTTCCTGGCGAGCTTTATGCGACCACGTTTTAATTTGCTCTATGGCTTGCTCAATATTGTATTGAGGTGAAAAAAACACCCAATGGCTCATGCTTAGCGTTTTTTTAAAGGTGCTTGTGGCCGTTTGCAACATAACAGCCCCTAAGGTGCCGCCAAGTACAATAATAAGTGCAGGGCCATTAAATAACGCCGTGACAACGCCACCCTCTAAAGAGTAACCAATCGCTATAGCGCCCAGCGCAATGATTAACCCTAAAACAGAGAGCTTATCCACAACCAGTCTCTCTTTTTATTCTTGCTGCTACGTCGTTTAACGCTAAATGCTCAGAGGCAAGCCCAGCGTTGGCAATAGCTTGAGGCATACCGTATACCACACAGCTTTTTTCATCTTGCGCCCAAATGGTTGCGCCAGATTGCTTAAGCATTCGCGCGCCATCACGTCCATCAGCGCCCATGCCGGTTAAAACAATAGCAAGTACGTCTCCTTGGTAGCTTTTAGCAACACTTGCAAAAGTAACATCAACGCTTGGTTTGTAGCTTATTCGTTCACTATTATCTTCAAATACACGCAACGTTTTGTTACCACTTCGCCCCTCTACCATCATTTGCTGTCCACCAGGTGCTAAGTAGGCTGTGCCGGCTTCTAGCCTGTCACCTTGTTGCGCTTCTTTAACGCGTATTTTGCAAAGGCTATTTAAACGTGCCGCAAACGCAGGCGTAAATGCTGCCGGCATGTGCTGAATTAACAAAATAGGGTGTGCAAAGTTAGCAGGTAATTGGGTTAATATGGTTTGTAAAGCAACTGGCCCGCCAGTTGAAGTGCCAATAGCCACTATTTGATAGTGTTTACCGCTGGCACGCGTGGGCATACTGGGTGTAGTTCTTGTCTGCACTGGGGCAGCACGTTGAAAGCTTCTATCAGGTTGTTTAAGCGATGAGCTTGTTGTGGCAAGTTTGCTTGCAGGTGGAGCAGTTGTCTTACTTGATGTTAATGGCCTAACAGGGCGTGGAGCACGCCTGCGACCAATTTCCTTCACTTTGGCTTGTAATAACTTGATTGCATCTTCGTTATTTCGTGCAATGTCTTCAAACTTTTTCGGTAAAAAGTCCATAGCTCCGGCATCAAGTGCATCTAAAGTTGCGGTTGCACCGTCGCGGGTTAATGAAGAAAACATAAGTATTGGCGTTGGGTTACTCGCCATAATTTCTTTTACTGCGCTAATACCATCAAGCACAGGCATTTCTACATCCATGGTGATCATATCTGGACGTAACTGCGCTGTTTTTTCTACGGCTTCTCTACCGTTAACAGCAAAACCTATTACTTCGATACCGCTGTCTTGTTCAAGGATTTCGCTTACTCGACGGCGAAAAAAACTGGAATCGTCAACAACTAAAACTTTTACGGCCATTGCGCTCTCTTATTAAATTTATGTGTAGGCATACACAGGTATGCCTACATTTTATCCTGCGTAATGCTTAAGCATATTAGGTACATCCAGAATCAGCGCAATACCACCGTCAGATGTAATTGTTGCACCAGCCATTCCTGGCGTACCTTGTAATAACGCATCAAGAGGCTTAATAACAACTTCTTCTTGGCCAATTAATGAATCAACCACAAAGCCAACTTGCTGAGTACCTATTTGTACAATTACCACATGACCTTGCGCTTTTCGCTGAGAACAATCAGCACCTTTAACTAGCCAATGCTCTAAGTAAAATAGCGGTATCGCTTTTTTACGAACAATAATTGTAAGCTGACCATCTACAACATTGGTTTTGGTTAAATCTAAGTGGAATATTTCACTCACACCAGCAAGTGGTAACGCAAACGTTTGCTCACCAACAATAACCATCAGCGTAGGTAAAATAGCCAGTGTTAATGGTACTTTTATTTCTAAAATAGTCCCTACGCCCAACTCTGACTGTATACTCACAGAGCCATTAAGCTGCGTAATTTTAGTTTTTACTACATCCATGCCTACGCCACGGCCAGAAATATCAGATATCTCTTCTTTGGTCGAAAAGCCTGGTGCAAATATTAAGTTATACGCTTCTGTATCTGATAAGCGACTTGCCTGATCATGGTCAATAACGCCTTTACTGATCGCTATTTTTTTCAGTTTTTCCGCATCCATACCTGCACCATCATCTTTAATGGTTAACAAAATATGGTCGCCTTCTTGCGAAGCCGATAATGTAACGTTACCGGTTCTAGGCTTACCCGCAGCTTCACGCGCTGCTGGCATCTCAATACCATGGTCAACTGAGTTTCGTACTAAATGCACCAACGGGTCGGCCAGTGCCTCAACTAAGTTTTTATCTAAATCGGTTTCTTCACCTACAAGCTGTAAATCAATTTCTTTATTTAAGCTACGGGCTAAGTCACGTACTACGCGAGGGAATCGGCCAAACACTTTTTTGATAGGCTGCATTCGCGTTTGCATTACTGCACCTTGAATATCAGCAGTAACCACATCAAGATTTGATATCGCCTTACCCATCGCTTCACTGTCTGTATTGGTCGCTAAACTGACCAACCTATTTCGTACTAATACCAACTCGCCAACCATATTCATTATTTGATCTAAACGCTTTGTATCAACACGTACTGTGGTTTCAGCAGGTGGAGGCGTAGCTTTTTTAGGTGCAGCGCTACTCGCTGGTTTTTCAGCCACTTTAGGTGTAGGCGCAGCGGCTTTAGCCGCCGGAGCTTGTTTTGCTGCAGGTGCTGGCGTAGGCTTTTCTGGCGTAGGTTTTGCTGGCGTTTGAGCTACAGGTGCAGCCTTAGGTGGCTGCGGTGCAGGTGTGTCAGCTTCTTTTGATTCTGGTGCGGCGCCTTTACCATGCAGTTCATCAAGCAGTGCTTCAAATTCATCATCGCTGATTTCATCATCACCGCTATCATTTGTAACAGCCGCTGGTGGTGCTGTGTGCTTTACTTCTGGCTCACTGCTTGAAGTATCTCCTGCAACTGGACCAAAACTACCTACACCGTGTAATTCATCTAATAAACTGTCAAATTCATCATCGGTAATATCTGAACTTGAATCTGGCTCTGCACTTGCACTTGGTTGCGACACCGGGCTTTGGCCTTTGCCGTGTAACTCATCGAGTAAGCTTTCAAATTCATCTTCTGTAATTTCGTCAATTTGCGTGCTATCTGCTGAAGGGCTTGAACCTGCCACATCAAATAGTTCATCAAATGCAAATGGGTCTTCATCATCTGTTGCGCTAACGGGAGCTCCGGGTTCTTGTTCAACAACTTCGGGGGTTGTTTCAGTAAGCTCGTCATCCGTAGGCGGTTGGCCAAGTTTATGAAGGGTTTCTAATAATTGAGGGTCTGCTGGGTCTGGCTGTTCGCGGTTTTGAATAGTGGCAAACATTTCATTAATGGTATCTAGTGCTTGTAAAATCACATCCATTAATTCTGAATTAACGGTTCTAACCCCTTGGCGTAAGAGATCAAATACGTTTTCAGCACCATGACAGGCATCAACAAGCTCAGTCATAGCTAAAAAGCCTGCTCCCCCTTTTACGGTATGAAAGCCCCTAAAAATAGCATTTAGTAACTCAGTATCTTCTGGGTTATTTTCTAGCTCAACTAACTGTTCAGATAAAAGCTCTAGGATTTCTCCGGCCTCTACAAGAAAGTCTTGTAAAATATCTTCATCGACTTCAAAGCTCATGCAGTTACTCTCCTCTTAGAAGCCCAAACTTGATAATAGGTCATCGACCTCGTCTTGGTCAGATACAACATCATTTCGCGACTCTTTATCAATAATAGGGCCTTCAGGACCTGCTAATGTTTGTGCGGCAACCTGTTCTTCTGTTTCTTGTTGTTCTTTACTTTCAGCAATGCTGTCATCTTGTGCAGCAAATGCTGTTAAAAGGTGGATTAAACTTTCTTCTACTTCTCTGACTAATTCAATTACACGGCGGATAACCTGGCCGGTTAAATCTTGAAAATCCTGCGCCATTAGTACATTAGTCATTAAAGTTTGCAACTCATCGGTTTTATGATGAGAGCTGTTCATAAACTTGTCGATGCTGTGGCATAAGGTTTTAAACTCGCCCAGCTCTATTTCGCGGTTCATAAGCCTATCCCAAGTAGGCTTAATATGTGCAATTTCATCTGCTAGCTGCTGCGCAATAGGGAGGCTTGCTTCGACCGCATCCATTGTCTTATTAGCTGCATTTTCTGTCATTTCCATGACATAGTTTAAGCGCTTTTTCGCATCCGGAATTGCATCAGTGGTTAAATCGGTTAAACGCGTATCAAGTTCAAAGCTTTTAAGGGCTTCGTGTAATTGGCGTGTTAACTTACCTACTTCAGCAAAAAGCTGCGATTGCTCTTGAGAGGCAGTATCTAAAATTAATTGATCTGCTTTATCTTGCTCACCATTTTCTAAAAAAACGACGAGCTGACGAGCTTGTTCTAAAGTAATTTGAGGCGCAGCTGGTGCTGACATAAGCCTCTCCTCTCATTAACCTAAGCGTTCAAACACTTTTTCTAATTTAGTTTTCAAAGTACCAGCAGTAAATGGCTTAACAATATAGCCATTAACACCTGCTTGCGCTGCCGCTATTATTTGTTCTTTTTTAGCTTCTGCCGTCACCATTAAAACCGGAATATGTTTTAATTTTTCGTCAGCTCTAATGGCTCTTAGCAAGTCAATACCCTGCATGCCTGGCATGTTCCAATCGGTTACAACAAAGTCAAAAACCTGATTTTGCAACATAGGTAATGCTGTAGAACCATCGTCAGCTTCTTGAACATTCGTGAACCCTAGGTCACGCAACAGATTTTTTATAATACGTCTCATTGTAGAGAAATCATCAACAACAAGAATTTTCATGTTTTTATCCAAAACATCCTCCGGTGAGGTCTTAACCTATAATTTACTTACTACTAGTTTATCCAGTCATTGATTTTTGCTTTGAGCTTAATCATCGCCTGACCATGTATCTGACTTACACGCGATTCACTTACATCGAGTATATGCCCAATTTCTTTTAAATTCATTTCATCGTTGTAATACAAAGAAAGCACCATTGCATCTCGCTCTGGTAAAGACTTTATTGCCTCTAACAATGAATTATTAAACCGTTCATTTTTAACATTATTAAATGGTTTGTCTAGCGCTAAATCTTGACCTGCAGGGCTAATAACATCTTCATCTACCCCTAGGTCTTCTATACCAAGCACTTTACTGGAATTAACATCATTTAAAATATGATGGTATTCTTCTAGCGAAATATCAAGTTTTTCAGCTACTTCAGTATCTTTTGGTTCTCTATTTAAGCTATTTTCTAATTCTGTGATAGTTTCGGCTACTAATCGGCTTTTACGGTGCACCGAACGTGGTGCCCAATCCCCTCTGCGCATTTCATCAAGCATAGCGCCGCGAATACGAATACCAGCAAACGTTTCAAAGCTTGCCCCTTTACTGGCGTCAAAGTTTTTTGAGGCCTCGATAAGGCCAATCATTCCCGATTGAATTAAGTCATCAAGCTGAACGCTAGGAGGAAGACGAGCTATTAAATGGCACGCCACTTTTTTGACAAGCGACGCGTGCTTTTCAACAATCACATTTAAATTTTGTGTTGATTGATATCCCATAGCTCTTTTCACCGATGTTGTCATAATCAGCCGTTTACTAGCTTCTCAATGAAAAACTCTAAATGTCCTGAAGGTTGATTAGGTATAGGCCATTTTACTGCTTTTGTCGCTAATGTTTTAAACGCGACTGCTGCTGGTGAATTAGGGAAAAGATCGACAATTACTTTTTGTTTACGCGTAGATTTACGCATATTTTCATCATATGGAATAGTCGCAACAAGCTCCATAGACACATCTAAAAAGCGGTCTGTTACTTTAGAGAGCTTTGCAAAAAGCTCTTGGCCCTCGCGCATACTGCGCACCATGTTTGCAACAATTTTAAATTTATAAACGCCATGTTCGCGGCTAAGTACTTTAATAAGCGCGTAGGCATCAGTAATAGAGGTCGGCTCGTCACACACCACCACCATGACATCTTGCGCTGCACGAGAAAAACTCAGCACCATGTCAGAAATACCAGCGGCGGTATCTACAATTAAAATATCAAATTCGGTATTAAGCTCACTAAAGGCACGAATTAACCCAGCATGCTCAGATGGGGTTAGCTCCACCATACTTTGCGAGCCTGATGTAGCAGGCACGATTTTAATACCGCCTGGGCCTTCAACTAAAATCTCGTCAAGTTCGCACTCGCCTGAAAGGACATGAGATAAGTTTTTTTCAACACGTAGTCCTAGCATTACATCACAATTAGCTAGGCCTAAATCGGCATCTAATACTAATACACGATTACCCTGCTGCCCTAAAGCAATAGCAGTATTTAAAGAGACATTGGTTTTACCCACCCCTCCTTTACCGCCGGTGACAGCGATAACTTTTACGCCGTTGTTGTTGTTTTGACTCATTTTGCGCAGGCCGCTTGCTTGATCTAATACTGTGTTAATCATACATCCCTACTGTGCTTGGCGCCACTGCTTGGTGCCTTGAATGTTGTGCTTTTGCTCTTTTTAAATACAATTGCTCAGCTTTTTTTACTAGTTTTTCAGCATTTGCAACGCGAATATCTTCTGGTACACGCTGACCATTAGTAAGATACCCTATTGGAAGGCGATTTTGAATCGCTATACTAATAATCTCACCTAAACTTAATGATTCATCTAACTTAGTGAAAATACAACCGCTTAGCTGAACCTTTTTAAAATGTCTTACGGTTTCTTGCAGTACATTTATTTGTGCTGTGGCACTTAATACTAAATAACTACGTATATCTACTCGCTGGTTGCGCATTAACGTATTTAATTGCTCTGTAAGGCGTAAATCACGTTGGCTCATACCCGCTGTATCAATTAATACTAGACGCTTATTGCGTAAATGATATAAAACTTCAGCTAATTCATTGGCATCTTTTACTTGTTTAACACCACAACCAATAATACGACCATATGTTGCAAGCTGCTCATAAGCACCAATTCTGTATGTATCAGTGGTGATTAGGGCAACTTTGTCGGCGCCATACTTTTGTGCGCCTAATGCGGCAAGTTTAGCTACTGTGGTTGTTTTACCTACACCAGTAGGCCCAACAAGGGCGTACACACCTCCTTGGCGAAGAATTTCGTTATTGGTGGTTTGCATTTGATCTTCAACCATTTGCAATAATGCTTTCCAACCTTGCTGACGCGATACGTCATCTGGAATAAAACACGCCATTTGCTCTGCAACGTCTTTATCTATTCCCATGCCAACTAAACGGTCAATCATGCATGCACGTGTAGGGTCGCGACGTGCCATATCTTGCTGCATTAAACCCGATACTTGGTGTTCTAATAACTGGCGAATTGCGTTCATTTCATCACGCATCGCGCTCATTTGGGCGCTTTCGTTGTTATTAGCTTGACTACGCGGTGCAACCGGCGCATCTAACTCGTCAAAGTCTTGATCTAAGTCATCAAAGCCTAGGCTGTCTGCTTGGGTTTGCATGCGTTTTGGCGCTTCATTTTCGCGTGCAAACATATTTGTCGTACGTGGCTGTGCTGGCTCTTGGTAATGCTCAGACGTATCAATACCTGATTGCGAAAACATAGAGGCTAGCTCAGGAGAGCGAGGGCGTGGCGACTGGCGCTCTAATAAAGCTTGTAAGCTATCTGCTACTTTTGCTTGTGGCTCAGGTTGCGCACGCTTAGGCTCTGGCTTTACAAAGTTATGAGTAGGCTGTTGCACGGCTCTTTGCGAAGCAGGCGCTGCCTGTGGTTGTGCTGCGGCTTTAGGGGCTGCTTTGTCGTAATCTACTGCGGCAACAATTTCTACACCATTAGCGAGTTTTTTGTTCGACATAATAACGGCATCAACACCTAGCTCATCTTTAACTTCTTTCAGTGCGGTGCGCATATCTTTGGCAAAAAAACGTTTAATCTTCATGGTTCAACCCCTGTTAAAATCTTTATTGTTGGCCTACTGAGCTGACAATCTTGATCTGTCTTTCATCTGGTACCTCTTGATAAGACATCACCCTTAAACCCGGTATGGTGTACTTAACAAAGCGAGATAACACAGTGCGTAACATTCCTGACGTTAGCAATATTGAAGGTTCTCCGGCCATTTCTTGATTCTGATGCGCTTCGTTTAATGATGTTTGAAGTCGCTCAGCAAGGCTTGGTTCTATTCCGGCACCTTCGTCGCCTGCATTTTGTAATGACTGATGCAACATCTGTTCCAACTCAGGCGCCAAGGTTATGACAGGGATTTCTGATGACATTCCCACAGCGTCTTGAACTATTAAACGGCGCAGCGAAATACGCACTGCAGCTGTTAAAACATCGGCATCTTGACTACGTGGGCCGTACTCTACAAGGGTTTGAACAATAGAGCGCATATCACGAATAGCCACCCCTTCGTTTAATAAATTTTGCAGTACTTTTACAACGGTTGTCAGTGGTAGTACTTCTGGCACTAACCCTTCTACTAAACGTGGATGGCTTTTAGCTAACATATCAAGCAGGTTTTGAACCTCCTCATGCCCTAGCAATAATGCGGCACTGTTAGTTAATAACTGGCTAATGTGGGTGGCTACCACAGTGGCTGAGTCGACCACGGTGTAACCTAGTGACTGTGCTTCGTCTTTTTGATCAGGCTTTATCCATACCGCATCTAGGCCAAATGCTGGGTCTTTGGTTTCAACCCCTTTAATAGGACCAAATACTTGCCCAGGGTTTATGGCCAGTTCATCGCCATGTTTGAGTTCGCCTTCACCACTTGAAACCCCCATCATGGTAATACGGTACGCATTAGGGTCTAACTCTAAGTTATCGCGAATATGTACAGGCGGTACTAAAAAGCCAAGCTCCTGAGATAGCTTTTTACGCACCCCTTTAATTCGGTTGAGCAGCTCACCACCTTGAGATTGGTCAACAAGCGGAATAAGCCTGTAGCCAACTTCTAAGCCAATAACGTCAATTTGTTGTACATCGTCCCATCCAAGCTCTTTTTGCTCTTGCTTGTTTGCAACGCCAGTACCGGCAACGGCACCACTTTCAGCCTCTTGGGCTGCTAGAGCAGCGGCTTTTAATTTTTGCTGCTGAGTAAAGTAAGCTAAGTAGCCAAGTAGTGCGCCTAAACTTAAAAAAGCAATATGAGGCATACCCGGAACCAACCCCATAATGATTAAAATACCTGAGGCGATAAATAATGATTTTTCGTTACCTAATTGGGCTTTAAATTGCTCACCCATGTTATGTGATTCGTTTTGGCGAGTAACAACAATAGCAGTACCAATAGAGAGCAGTAATGAAGGAAGCTGCGCCACAAGGCCGTCACCAATGGTAAGTAAAGTATATACTTCCATTGCGCGGCTAAAGCTCAAGTCGTGTTGGATCATGCCCACAAATAAGCCGCCAACAATATTAATAATTAATATCACGATACCGGCAATGGCATCGCCTTTTACAAACTTACTCGCCCCATCCATAGAGCCGTAAAAGTCGGCTTCGCGGGTTACTTCACTGCGGCGCTCACGTGCTTGCTCTGCACTAATAAAGCCAGCGTTTAAGTCGGCATCAATCGCCATTTGCTTACCCGGCATAGCGTCTAACGTAAAACGAGCCGATACTTCAGAAATACGCCCTGCACCTTTGGTTATTACTACAAAGTTTATGATGATCAGAATTAAAAACACCACTAAACCTACCGCGTAGTTTCCGCCAATAACCACTGAGCCAAACGCTTCAATTACCTTACCAGCCGCATCGCCCCCGTTGTGACCCTCAAGGAGCACCACGCGTGTACTGGCAACATTTAGGGCTAAACGCATAATTGTAGCGATTAACAATACCGCCGGAAACATACCAAATTCGAGGGGTTTCATGGTGTAAACAGTCACCAGTAAAACAACTAAGGCAAGGGCAATATTAAATGAAAATAATATATCAAGAAGAAATGGCGGCAGCGGTAAAATAACCATACCCAGCGCTGCAAGTACTAATAGCGGTGTGCCAACACCTTTGGCATACTCTTTTTTATCTTTGTTAAGTTGTTGTAATACCGCTTTAAAATCCATAACTCTACAATTCAATAAATTGACACTAGCCTGAAATTGCAATAACTATTCCAAGTATAGAGTCAGCAATAGATTCATTGAGTATTGATGCAAAATTTAAAGCAAGTGAGAGACAAGAGCGTATGGGCTTTATGGTTTGAATTTGCAGCCCCGTGTTGATATTTATAAAGTGTGGTTAGCTCAACACACTCTAATCGTATTTGAAGTCATCAGGTATGGGCAGTTTAGACTTAAGCGGAATAGGTCGTTTACCACGCCCTTTTTTAAACCGTTTAAGCTGAAATACATAGGCTAAAACTTGTGCGACAGCGGTAAATAGCTGATCTGGGATCTGTTGGCCTATTTCGGCGGTATGATAAAGCGCCCGCGTAAGCATAGGAGATTCTACAATCGGTACTTCGTTACCTTTGGCTATTTTACGAATTTGCATAGCCATTTCATCTATCCCTTTGGCAAGTACAATCGGTGCACCTGCTCGCTCAGTATCGTATTTTAGCGCCACAGAATAGTGAGTAGGATTGGTTACAATTACGTCGGCATCGGGGACATCTTGCATCATTCTTCGCTGCGACATTTGCCTTTGTGTTTGCCTTATTCGCGCTTTAATTTGCGGATCACCCTCTGAGTTTTTGTACTCGTCTTTGATCTCCTGCATTGTCATTTTAAGTTGTTTGTTGTGGTTATAACTCTGATAAGGCGCATCTATTGCGGCAATAATCACCAAAGTGCACGACAACCCTAAAAACATCCACGAGAGTATTTCAAGGGCATGAATTATATTACTAGGTGCGCTTTCAATACTTAAATGCAAAATTTCATCAAAAAAAGTTTGAATCAAAAACACCGCAAAAATAGCCACCAGCGCAAACTTCAATATAGATTTTACAAGCTCTATCGCTGCTTGTGGGCCAAACATGCGTTTAAAGCCCTTCATTGGCGACATTTTACTGGGTTTAGGTGCCGCGGCTTCCCAACTAAAATTAAAGCCGCCGAGTAAGGTATTTCCTATAAATGCCGCAATAACAATAATTAAAACAAACATCGCCATAGGAAACAGTAACGCACTGGCCACCTCACTCCACACCGCAAACATTTTAGTGGTGTCGTAGGTTTCACTGCGATTTAAAGACAGCATCCTGCCCATAATATTGTATAAGCCTTTGCCTATTTCGGGCCCATACAACAGCAACGAAATTGCAGAAAAAATAAGTACAAACATAGTACCTAGTTCTTTTGAGCGTGCTATTTGGCCTTTCTTTTTAGCATCTTCGAGCTTTTTGGAGGTGGGTTCTTCTGTTTTTTCTTGTCCTGAATCTTCAGCCATTGCCCCTCCTACTCCGTACAGCCAACAAGGCTACACATTAGCTCAATCATTTTTAACCACTGAAACTCAAATTGGGTCACAAAATTACCCAAGGTGGCCCAAATAATCATTAAACCGGCAACTAATGTAAACGGAAAACCTATTGAGAAAATGTTTAATTGCGGTGCTGCGCGGGTCATAATACCAAATGAAATATTAATAATGAGCATGGCCGTTAGAGGGGCTAAAGCCAATACCAATGCAGTGGTAAACATCCAGCTGCCCCACGTTACTATGTCCCAGTAATGATCAACAGCCCACCACTGGCCATTTATAGGCAACACCGAAAAACTATGCACCACCATTTGAATCATCATTAAATGGCCATTAAAAACAAAAAATAACAAGGTCGCTAAAATTAAGTAAAACTGGCCAACTGCAGGCACGCTCGCACCATTTGAAGGGTCTATAACAGAGGCAAAGCCCAAACCGGTTTGCATTGCCAGTATTTGCCCAGCAAGCACAAAAGTATTTAGCATTAGCGTAGAGGCAAACCCTATCGCAACACCTATCAACATTTGCTGAATAACCACCAGCACCATTTCAAAAGAAAATAAATTGGTAAATGTTGCAGGAGGCAGCGCTGGCACAACTAAAAACGTTACCACTACCGCCAACCCCATTTTAATGCTCGTAGGTACGTTTTGCGCGCCTAAGCCCGCCATAATCATGATCATAGAGCTGATGCGAACTAAAGGCAGTAAAAAATCACTTAACCATTGAATAACAACAGAAAAAGGAAATTCCACAATTAGCCTGCAATTTCAGGAATGAGTAATACTAGGCGGGTAAAAAAGTCCATTAGCTCTTGAGTAAGCCAATGCCCACCTACAATAAGTGCCCCAATGGTAATTAATAATCGCGGTAAAAAACTTAGGGTTTGTTCATTAATTGAGGTTGCCGCTTGGAACACCGCCACCACTAAACCAACAAGTAAACCTGGTACCACAATAGCTGATACCAGCTTAATAACTAAAAACAGTGCATCGCTAAGAATATCAACAAAAATTTCTGGTTCCATGTTGTACTCCTAATGTTTAAAAGTGCGAATGTAAAACATGGTTTATGTCCCTAAGCCAAAGCTTTTGGCTAACGTGCCCATTACTAGGCTCCAGCCATCGACCAGTACAAATAACATTATTTTAAAAGGCAAGGACACTATCATGGGCGAGAGCATCATCATACCCATGGCCATTAATACCGAGGCAACCACTAAATCCACAATTAAAAACGGTATAAAGAACATAAAACCAATAATAAACGCGGTTTGTAGTTCACTGGTCACAAATGCAGGTATTAACACAATAAGCGGCGTGGCCTCTGGCGAGTCAAGCTGGTCATAACCTGCTATTTTGGCAAACGTTTCTAAGTCTTTTAATCGTACCTGCGAGAGCATAAAGGCCTTCATGGGCTCCTTTGCAAGCTCTAATGCTTGTACCGAAGTAACTTGTTCATTTAAATAGGGTTCTATCGCACGTTCGTTAACTTGCTGATAAATAGGCGCCATAATAAAAATACTTAAAAAAAGCGACATCCCTAATAAAACTTGGTTTGAAGGTGTTGATTGTAAACCAATGGCTTGGCGCAAAATGGCCAGTACAACAATAATTCGGGTAAACGAGGTCATCATAATTATGGCAGCAGGAATAAAGCTCAGCGCCGTCATAATTGCCAGTACTTGCAAGGTTACAGAGTAATCTTGCGTCCCGTCGGCATTGGTTGTAATGGTTAGAGCGTCTATGCCCTCTGCACTGCTTGCAGCAGGTACAAATAACACAGCTAAAATAATCAGCAGCCACTTTATCATAGGGTTAATTCTTTTTATTTTGATTCGTTTGCGGGTTTAGTAGTTTGCTAAATCGCTTAGCAAGTTCTGGCAGTTCTTTTTCACTTAACGGCGTGTCTAATTTATGTAAGTAGTTAATACTGTGCGGGGTGACCCCTAATAAATGCTGCGCATTATCTATTTCAACCACCATTAAGCGCTCTCGTGAGCCAAGCGGTAAGCTTCGCACCACTTTAAATTCTTCGCTATTAGCTAAATTTGGGTTAAGTTTTTTAACAAAAAATGCCAGCACTACAATCAGTACTAGCACCGCAACCAACGACAACACCATAGACAAAATGTCGGCCGTAGGTGTTAACGTTTCTGCCTTTGTAAATACTGAGTTTGTTAAAGCAGCAAGGGAGCTCATCGTAATTTTTTGATCCGCTCTACCTGACTAATAACATCCGTTAAACGAATACCAAATTTATCATTCACTACAACCACTTCGCCATGGGCAATGAGCGTACCATTTACTAATACATCCAGTGGTTCACCGGCTACGCGGTCTAGTTCAACAACAGAGCCTTGGTTTAGCTGCAGTAAGTTACGAATATTTATTTTAGAGCGCCCTACTTCCATAGAAATAGTCACAGGAATATCTAAAATTGTATCGAGTTTACGCTTTTCGTCACCGCTAAGTTCATGTTTAGCATCACTTAGTTCATCAAGCTCTGCTACATGCGCTTCGGCGCTCTCATCACCGCCTTCGGCTTCAGCTAGGGCTGCTGCCCATTCGTCCATTGTGTCTTGATCATCGCTCATACTTTTAACCTTTTAATCAATTACCAGTCTAAGTCTACACCGTCAGAAAGGTGTAAATCATCTTCTAGTTCTGCTAATTCTGCATCTGAATCAATTTTCTTGCCGCCTTTGGTAAATACATGCAGCTCAGATTTAACTGAATCAGGGCGTTTAATTTTTTCACTAATTTGTAGCGCAACGTTATCGCGAGAACGACCCATTTTAGCTCTAAATGTAGGTAACTCCTCAATAAATACCGTAATATGCTCTGGCATTTCTACCGGTATAATATCGCCCGCTTTAAGTTCCATTATTTGTTTAAGAGACAAATCCACCTCAAGAAGTTGAGTCGACATATCCACCTCAACGTCCATAATTTCATCGCGTAAAGCTTTGCTCCAGCGCAAATCGGTGTCTTCTGTATCCGATTGTACACCCGCATCTAATAGCTCTCTAATGGGTTCAAGCATTGAATACGGCAGAGCGATGTGAAAATCGCCGCCACCGCCATCTAATTCAATATGAAAAGAGCTAATAACCACAACCTCAGTAGGGCTCACAATGTTGGCCATTGCTGGGTTTACTTCTGAATCGAGGTATTCAAACGACACGTCCATAACCGGTGCCCATGCTTCTTTGTAATCTTCAAAGATAATTTTTAGTAGCATTTGCACGATTCTACGTTCGGTAGGGGTAAATTCGCGGCCTTCAATTTTGGCATGGTAACGCCCGTCACCACCAAAAAAGTTATCTACCAAAATAAACACTAAACGTGCTTCCATGGTGATAAGGCCAGTGCCTTTTAGCGGTCTAAAACGCACCATATTTAAACTTGTTGGTACAAATAAGGTATGAATATATTCGCCAAATTTAATCATTTGTACGCCATTAATCGACACCTCTGCGGTGCGGCGCATCATGTTAAATAAGCTTATTCGCATATGACGAGCAAACCGCTCGTTAACAATTTCCAGGGTCGGCATGCGACCACGCACGATCCGATCTTGCGAAGAAAAGTCGTACTGTAATGTACTGCCTTCGCCGTCTTCACCTTCGTGTATATCTTCCTCTTCGACTTCATCAACGCCGTGTAAGAGTGCATCAATTTCGTCTTGGGATAATAAATCGCTCACGCTAGCCCCTTATTGCATCACAAAGCCGGTAAACAATACCCGCTCAATTACTTTAGTGCCTTCAACATCATTTAGCGCAGCTTGCACTTTTTCAAGCGCAGTAAAGCGTAATGTTTCTTTGCCTGCACTGGTGCTGAGTTCATCAGCTGTGGTGGTTGAAAACACGCTTAACAAGGTGCCTTCAATCAGTGGGATGTGCTTTTTAGCGGTTTCTTCATTTACATCGCCACGCACAAGTAATTGCACTTTTATTTGTACAATTCTATCTCTGCTTGACCCAGGTACATTAAACACAAAGGGTCTTGGCATAGCAACATACAAGGCACTGCCCATTTCAGCTGAAGAGCCTGAAGGTGTAGCCGAGTCGCTTTGCGCTGCGGTTGTTGTTTCTTCATCTAATGTTTCAACGGGTGCATCATCGCCCGCCATAAAAAAATAGCCTGCACCACCGCCAACAACAAGCAGTACTGCCACTATGATTATGATCAGCTTTTTTTTGCTTTTACCGGTTTCTTCTATTTCTAAACTTGTTTCTTCGGCCATTGTGATTCCTTTTTTAGCAAAGGTACTTGCTTGTTTTAGTTATTATAATAGCAGTACTTAGGCATAGTAATCTATTGATGATGAAGTTTGTTGTCGAGAACTTTGTGGGTTAGCCCTATCTTGCTCATCATTTTTATCCTGCTGTGTATTTTTATTAGCCGTTTGACCTTGTGATTGCCCTTCGCCTTCATCGCTTTGCTCATTACCAGATTGCCCGTAAGAAATCGTACTTTCACCTAAATCAATTCCCTGCTCGGCTAACATTTCACGTAAGCGCGGCATTGATTGTTCAAGTGCTTCTTTAGCTTGCTGGTTTTGCACCACAAAATTTATTTGTGCTTGTTCAGCATCACTTCTGATACGAATTTGCATACTGCCCATTTCTGGCGGATCTAAGCGAATTTCAGCTTCTTTATTGCTAATGCTTAGCATTGAAGATACACGCTCTTGAAGCATTTTAGCTGCATCACTTTTAACAATATTAATAGCCTGCATCATACTTGCATCTATATTTACCTGCTTAACCTGCGCGGTGCTGCTTTGTAATTGCTGCGACTGTATAGCTTGGCTCTCTAAAATAGACTGCTCATAACGAGCGTTGTCATACTGAGTATTTATTTGTGCCTGCGTGTTATTAACGCCATCGGTTATCAACGTAAACACCTGAGCTACACGCGATAAACCAGTATTTGTTTTAGGCTCTTTAAGTAAGCTTTCCTGCTCAGCCTCTAGGGCGTTGAAGTCATCTGGATTTACACCGTCTTGCTCAATGCTAGAGTGTGCTTCAGCATTAATTATGGCTTTATTTTGCGGTGTATTCGCATTCATTGCAGCATTACTGGCTTGCTGCGCATTTAAAGCCGCATTAGCAGAGCTCGACACACTTTGCGCTTTGCTCTCACTAAGCTGCGTATCAAGCATAGTTTGTAAGTTGCTTATTGTTTCATTTACTTTTTTGAGCGTATCACCTGTTGGTTGCTCGTTACTCACATAGCTTTTTAATTGGCTAAGTAGCGCCTGCTTTTCATCGCTATTTAAGTTTTTTAACTGAGATTGAACTAGCTCACCGCGCGTGCTTGGAACTTTTTCGTTTTGTACGACAAACTCTGTCAGTAATTGTTTAACGGAGCTTGCACGATCATCACTTTCACTTGGCGTGGTTTCAGTAAATGAGCTTTTAACGTGCTCGTTTAATTGTGCACGTTGCGCTTCGCTTAATGAGTTGAGTACTTTAGATGTAGTTGATAGCTCTGATTGCGTAGATGAACGAGTCAGGTCTTTGGCTAATTGCTCTATGTCTGCATCGCTTATAGGCAGCGCACTTTCAGCATTTAATACAGTGCCTGGCGCTTTTGTATTCTCAGCACCTTTACCTTCATTATTTACAGAGGCTGCACTGCTATTAGCTTTATTAATTTGTGTTTGCACCGCTTCTGCTATTGGGTTTTTAGCGGCACTACTTGCTAGGCTCTCATTTTTTAAAGAAGGGGCTAAATTTTCTCCAGCGCTTTGCTTAGCTGCTTTAGTTTCAAGCTCGGCGTTTGTAAACGCGCTTTTTTTGCCGTTGCTATTATTATCAGCTAAAAGAGTATCATCGGCTTTAGTCGTTATGGCATCGGCTTCATCAGTTTCACCTAATTGCGAAGCTAAAAAACTGACACTTTTATCACTCTTTTTAGCACTTAAATCGCTAAAATCATTATCGCTACTGCCATGTTTTTTTACACTTACATCAATCACTTGCGAGGAGTTTATTTGTGCTAAAACGCTATCGCCAGATAATAACGTATCTTGCGTGTCATCACTTGATGAAGCTGTCGGTTTTTTGCTATTGGCTAGCTGCTTATCATCTGTTGGCAACAAAGAGCCTGTTTGGCTAGGAGCCTCAGAATTAGCAGGCGATACAAAGGGTTTGTCTGCATCTTGTAGCTGGCTTAAAAAAGCATCACCAGATTCGTTACCTGCAGGTAAGTTATTGTCTTTAAATGCTAAAAAAGAGTCTTTTTCAGCTGTTGCCAACATTGAAATATCGTTTATTGCCATAATTCACCTACACAGCACTGCGGCAAGTTGCCACCGCACTTTGCCAAAATTAATTACCACCTACCAATAAAGCAATAAACGCGCCAAAGTTATAAACTTTTACGGCGCTGAAAAAATTGATTAGCAGAAAACTCGTCCAGCATTTTTTGCTCACTCTTTGCCATTAACGCCGCTGCTTTTAGGTTTTGTTTTTCAATTAATTTTGCTACGGCTTTTGCTTTTACCTGTTGCTTTAACCACAAAGCTTTACGCTGTGTTACAACTTGCTTAGCGGTATTGACCGTACTGGCTTGCTGGCGAATCGCTTCTTCAATTTTTGCTATAAAGGCATGGTACTGGCCAAAGCCCGCGCTTGATAAACCGGACTTTCCTTTCACATGTAATTGCTGAGAGTATTCTAATCTAAAGTTATTTAACCCTTGCAGCTTTTGTTGGTTAGCTTGTAAATTTTGATTGGCTTGTAAGTAGCTCATGCGCAGATTTTCTTCTTTGTCGTTTTCGAGCTTAAGCAGTAAATCGAGCTTATTTTTTGCCATTATGCTTGTCCTAGTAATTGGGCTAGGCCATGTAAACCATCATCGTAACTTATTACATCGCGCATACCTTGCTGTAAAAACGCATTTACGCGCGGCATCATATTTATAGCTTGATCAAGCATTTGGTCAGCCCCTTTTTGATACGCACCTAAGGTGATCATATCTTTATTTTGCTGATACATTGAATACACTTGTTTTAATACGCGGGCCTGCTGCATATGAGGCTCAGACACAACTTGCGGCATAACACGAGAAATTGATTTTTCGATATCTATCGCGGGGTAATGACCGCTATCGGCTAAGTCACGCGAAAGTACAATATGCCCATCTAAAATAGCACGTGCAGCATCGGCTATTGGGTCTTGCATATCATCGCCCTCACTAAGGACTGTAAAAAACGCAGTGATAGACCCTTGCCCTTCGCCGCCATTACCCGCTCGCTCCACCAGCGCCGGTAATTTAGCAAATACAGAAGGCGGATACCCTTTTGTTGCAGGAGGTTCGCCAACCGCTAGCGCTATTTCGCGTTGCGCCATAGCGTAACGTGTTACTGAATCAAGCAATAACAATACGTTTAAACCTTGATCACGAAAGTACTCAGCAATGGTCACCGCGCTTTCACAGCCTTTTAAGCGCATAAGAGGCGATGCATCAGCAGGAGCAGCTACCACAACAGAGCGTTTGCGCCCTTCTACACCGAGTATCTCTTCAATAAATTCTTTTACCTCACGGCCACGCTCACCCACTAGGCCAACCACAATAACATCGGCTTCACTGCCGCGGGTCATCATACCTAAGAGGACCGATTTACCAACACCAGAGCCTGCAAACAAACCCATACGCTGGCCTTGCCCTACAGTAATAACTGAGTTTATAGCCCGTACACCTACGTCCATAGGTTGGCTGATTGGTCTTCTAGCGAGGGGGTTTATGGGGTTTTGTGCAAACTTTAAATAGTGTTCGGCGTTAATTTTTCCCAGGCCGTCAAGCGGGCGGCCTAAGCCATCCACAACGCGGCCCAGTAGGCTCATACCAACGGGCAAGCCGGTATCATTTACTTGTGGAATAACACGCGCACCGGGTAACACACCGGAAATGTGGTCATTAGGCATTAAGTAAAGGGTTTGCTCACTAAAGCCCACCACCTCAGCATCTACAAACCCTGACATAGTTTCTATTTTGCATTGGCTGCCTACAGGCGCACGTAGCCCTTTCGCCTCAAGGGTTAAACCGACTACTCGGGTTAAAATACCCGCTACAGCAGGTTTAAACGCTGCAATATGTTGTTGGTATTGATTTAAGCGTTCGCTTAGAGGTGCACGTTGAGCTGCCATAACACGCCACAAAAAAGATTAGATACCGCTATTATGCAAAAAGCTATCCAACGTTTCTTTGACACGGGTTTTTAGGGTCATATCTAAAGACGATTGTGGCGTTTTAACTTCGCAACCGCCGCGCTCGAGTGTGGGTTCTGCAATTAGTTGCCAATTATTATCTGCAATAGTTTGCTCACCATAGCTTTGCTTTACCAGTTCTAAGTCATCTGGGTTTAAATGCACACGAACTTTTTCTTGCTCAGTATTTAATGCATCTATGCTTTTTTTAAGCGTATGTAAAATAACATCGGGCGATGTTTTAATTTCTTGATAGGTTATAGCTTCTGCCAGCATAATCGCTAATTGCACTAAGTGCTTTTCTGCCAGTTCGTCCACTTTATCAAGCGGAGCGCTGAGGTTGTCGATTATGCTACGCAAGCTGGTTAACTGCTCTTCTATTAACGGCTTAACGTCTTCTTGGCCTTGTGTTTTACCAAGCTCTACGCCTTCTTTGTAACCTGCTTCTTTGCCCTCACCAACCCCTTTTTCAAAGCCATCTATGTAGCCTTGTTCGTGCCCTTGCTTTAAGCCTTCCTCATAAGCATCTTGCCTAATGCGCTCAAGCTCAGCCATAGTTAACGAAGGCAGTTCAGGCTCTTGCGGCTGAGTGTCTTCTACTGCTTCTTCTTCAACTTCTTTTTTATACAAATCAGAAAGCGGTGTGCCAAAAGCCGTTGAACGATTGCCAAAACTGCGCTCATCAGGAGCAACATCAGGTATTGGCCAGTTTTTTAAAAGCTCATCAGCTTCATCTGCATGTAAAGGGCGACCTTTTAATTTAGACATAGCTTATAGGAACTCCTCGCCACCACCGCCGCCTAACTGAATCTCACCCGAGTCAGATAGACGCCTTGCTGTAGAAAGCACTTCTTTTTGGGCAGCTTCTACTTCACTTATTCTAACTGGTGCCATTGCTTCTAAGTCATCGGCAAGCATTTCGGCTGCACGTTTAGACATATTACCCAAAATTTTATCTTTAAGCGCTTCGTCAGTCCCTTTAATTGCTTTCATTAGTACGTCTTGCTGTACCTCACGCAATATGGCTTGAATACCGCGGTCATCCACATCCATAAGGTTTTCAAACACAAACATAAGATCTTGAATTTGCTGAGACATTTCTTCATCGTGTTCACGAATAGAGTCCATCAACTGCCCTTCTACATTTGTATCTAGGTAGTTCATTATATCTGCCGCGGCTTTTAAGCCACCCATTTTAGCGGCTTGTGCGCCTGCTTGGCCGGCAAATTGTTTTTCCATAATCTCGTTAAGTTCTTGCAATGCTGCAGGTTGCACTTCTTCAAGATTAGCAATACGCATAGTTAAATCTAGGCGCACTTTTTCAGGAAATTGCGCTAGGATTTCTGCAGATTGCTCAGGCTCTAAATACGATAAAACAATAGTTTGAATTTGCGGGTGCTCATTACGAATAATATTGGCAACTTGCTTTGAGTCCATCCATTTAAGTGAATCTAAGCCTTTAGCGCCCGAGCCCATTACAATTTGGTCTATTAAACTTGCTGCTTTATCTTCACCTAATGCGGCGGTTAGCGCCTTTTTAATAAAGTCTTCTGACTGGAAGCCAATTGTACTAAAGCTTTGTATTTGTTCTATAAATAAATTGTGAACTGCGCTTATTTTAGATTGTGACAAGTCATCTAGCGCAGCCATTGCCATACCCACTTTTTGCACTTGCTTAGGCTCTAAGTGTTTAAGTATTTGCGCTGCATCTTCTTCAGATAAGCTCAATAAAAGAATTGCGGCTTTATCTACGCCATCTAACTTGTCAACATCAAACGCTGGCGGGAGTTGTTTTTGTTCTTGATCAGTCATCTTCTGTTAACCACGCTTTCACTACTTGTGATGAGAGTTCAGGTTCGTTCGCTACAAGTGCTCTTACCGCTTTAAGCAAATCTTCGTCGCCATGTAAATCTGGCAGCTGTAGTGTACCATCGCTTGAGAAGCCTACAGAAGCAGAATCAAAGTCTTTATTTAGCATATCTAGCGTGCTATCGCCAATATCAACCCCAGAGCTTAATGCATCTTCATCGTACTCTTCGAGCGTATCATCTGGGTATATTAAGCGTTTAAGCATAGGCTTAACAACTGCCATAATAAGCACAATAATAACCAGCGCACCCAGTACTAAGCGGACGATTTTCATAAACCAGTCCTGCTCCCACAGCGGTACTTCTAAATCTAAATCAACTGCTTCGCGAACAAATGGCACAGTTACCACCTCTAATGCATCGCCGCGTTGCATATCAAAGCCTACCCCACCTTGTAATAGGCGACGTATATTTGACAAAGCCTCTACCGATCGCGGCGCCATGGTTGTTTCGCCGTTTTCACCTACTTTTGGCACATAATCAACGGCAACCGAGACGCTAATTCTGCGAATAACCCCTGTTTGTTGGCGCTTATGCGAAATGGTGGTGTCTAGCTCAAAGTTACGTGTAGCCTCTTTATGCACTCGGCTTGGGTTCGTTGCTGTACCAGCATTGCCTTGACCTGCCACTTCTGGAATAGTTGAATTTATAGGTGGTTGATTAGTGAGTGCCCCAGGAATACCTACCGCTAAGCCACCAATGTTGTTCTCTTCAAATGTGGTTTCGCTTCTTACTGCTGGTAAGTCTGGGTTGTAGCGCTTTTGTGTTTCTTCTACTGAGCTAAAGTCCATATTTAAATCAACTTGCGCCGTGTAGTTACCCAAGCCAACTACAGGAATAAGAATACTGTCTATTTTTTCTAAATACTCTTGCTCACGCTTTCTTTCAATGTCGTACTCTTTACGAGAGCGTGCTGCTAATGAGTCTTGCGAGCCTGAATTAAGTAAGCGGCCGTTTTGATCTGTTACCGTTACACGTGAAGGCTCAAGCCCTTGTACTGCAGAGGCAATCATATCAACCACTGAGTCAATTTCTTCGCCATCAAGCATTCTGCCGCGCTTAAGAGTCAATACCACTGTGGCTGATGGCTTTTTCTCTCTGCGTGCAAATACGTTTTCTTTTGGAATGGCTAATAAAACTTTAGCGCGTGTTACGTTGTTTAATTCTTCTATGGTGCGGGCAAGTTGTTGCTCGCGGCCATGTTTTAAACGTTCACGCTCTAACCGTTGACTAACACCAAAGCCCATATCTTGCATTATGATGTCGGTGCCTGAGGTAGGACCTTGCTCTAGGCCTTCACGGGCCATTAGCAATTTAATGTTTTGATACTCGCTTTCATCAACCGAAATTACGTTGCCATCTAGCTCGTAGTCAATTTTTTGTGCATCTAAAAAATCAAGGGTTTGGATCAGCTCTTCTGTTGGCATTTTACCCAGCGGACGCATGTCTGGCTGACGTGCCCAAATAATCACAAATATGGCAATAGCTAAACAAATAGCCAGCGCAATAATAAGGGTAACTTGGCGAAGCACATCAACACCATTTAAGGCGCTTAAGTAGCCCGACTTTTGTTCTTGTTGCTCGTTATCTTCGCTTTGGTCAATACCGCCGCCAGCAAGAGCAAGATCTGTTGATTGATTAGATTGCGCCACAATAATTCTCCACTACCTACTTAAACAGGCATGTTCATAATTTCTTGGTATGACTCAACAAGTTTATTTCTTACTTGTACTGTAGCCTCAAATGCCACTGACGATTTTTGTGAGGCAATCATTGCCTCAGCAAGCGATACACTTCTATCACCCATTTCAACAGCCACTACTTTTTGTTTGGCATCTTGTTGTAAGCCATTAACCGTGTTTAATGCATCACTTAGTAAGTCACCAAATTGAGCAGACGATGTCGGCTGAGCTTGAGTAGGTAGCTTATTGATTTGATTTGTATGGCCTGCTTCTAAAGCCATTGATTGCATTTCTTGAAATAGCGCGCTGTTTTGAATTTTCATAATTTTCTCTGGCAAATGCAGTTAACGTTCATAAAGGGAATAAAGCACAAAGTGTGCCACAAAAATAAACCTTTAATTACATAAGGTTAACCATTATTTTTGAGAGTCAGAGATTTGACAACCCTAAACTAAGCGTGGTTAGTTTAGGGTTATATAGAAGAAAGGGATAAAGTTATGCGGGCAGCGAAATACCTAAATCGCGCATTTGCGCTAGCTTATAACGTAAAGTACGCGGACTGATCCCAAGTGTTTGTGCAACATCTTTACGTTTGCCTTGGCAGCGCGCTAGGGTTTCTAATATTATTTTATGCTCTTTATCTTTTAGCTCATCTTTATAGCTGCCAGTATCAACACTAGGCAGTGAGCCACTCACCTCTGCAGGCGTTATTTTGTCATCATAATACGCGCCACTGGGAGTGTTCGCTTGTTCAGCCGCTATCTCCTGTGTAGGCGTACTGTTAATTGGCGCTTGCATTAAGTTTTCAATAAAAATAGCCTGTTTGCCAATTACATTGCCCGTTCGCAAAATAAGCGCACGTTGAATTACGTTATCAAGCTCGCGTACATTACCAGGCCATGCATGGCTTAGTAATTTTTGTTCAGCGGCACTATCAAGCGTTGCTAACGGCTCTTTACTTTTAACTAAATGGCGCTCTATTAAATGCTTAGCCAATACTATTATATCGCCTGGGCGCTCACAGAGCGGTCGCCACATTAGGGGAAATACATTTAAGCGATAATATAAGTCTTCTCTAAATTGGTTATCTGCAACGGCTTCTTTTAGGTCGCGGTTACTGGTTGCGAGTACTCTTACGTCGAGTGAAATTGTTTTTCGGGCACCTAAACGCTCAACTTCACGCTCTTGCAATACCCGTAACAGCTTAGCTTGCAGCCCTAAGTCCATTTCGGTTATTTCATCAAGTAATATGGTGCCACCTTGGGCTTGTTCAAATTTACCTGGGCATGCTTGTATTGCACCAGTAAACGCGCCTTTTTCGTAGCCAAATAAAGTGGCTTCAAGCATGTTTTCGGGAATAGCCGCACAGTTTATTGCCACAAAAGGCGCATCGCATCGGTTTGATTTATCGTGAATGTAGCGCGCTAACACTTCTTTACCAGAGCCACTAGGGCCTAGCACCATAACACTTGCATCTGAGCGCGCCACTTTGCTCGCCAGTTCTAAAAGCGCAATACTGCTTGGGTCGGCAACAATTGGGCCGTCAGTGTCTTTTGGTTTTTCGGGTAAATACCGACTAACCATATTTAAAAGCACCTCAGGGGCAAATGGTTTAGCCATATAATCAATTGCGCCTAAGCGCATTGCCTCTACTGCATCATCAATCGTTGCATAGGCAGTCATCATTAATACGGGGAGATCCGGGTAGTTAAGCTTTATGCTTCTGAGCAAATCTAGGCCGCTCATCGCGCCCATTTGCACGTCGCTGACCACTAATGAAAACTCAGATTTTTTTAATTGGATCATGGCTTGCTCAGCACTATCGGCTGCAACACAGGCAATACCCGACATTTCTAACGTGTCTATGAGTGCTTCTCTTAAACCTGCATCATCTTCAACCACTAGTATTGTGTTACTCATGCTGTTTTCTCCTGCGTTGAAGCCGTGCATATAGGCAGCAATAAACTAAAACATGCACCGCCATTGGCATTATTAACCACTTCAACACGTCCTTGATGCGCATTAGCCACAGAGCTTACAACAGCAAGCCCAAGCCCTGTACCTTGGCTTTTTGTGGTATAAAACGGTTCAAAAATTTTCTCTATTTGGCTCAACTCTACACCAGGGCCGTTATCGCATACGCTAATACGCACGGTATCGGGTTCGCTGCTATCGCGCTGCGCTTTTAATGTCACCTGGGCTTGGCTGCCAATAATTTGAATACTATTGTGAATAAGGTTTTGAATAGCACTGGCCAGCGCGGTTTTATTACCGGTAATTTCTATGTCTGGCTCTGGTAGCTCAACAACAAGCGAGCTGTTATTTAAGGCCACCATTGCATCGGCACCTAGTTTTACCTCGTTTAAAAGCTGCTGCATAGAAACCTGTTCAACCACTTGTTGCTCGCCGCTTTTGGCAAAAAGCAGCATATCGTTAACTTGGGTTTCTAAATCTTTTAAACGCGACATTAACTTAGTTTGAAAGTTATCCCGTGATGACTCTGGTAGCTTTTTAGAGCCCAAATTGGCCGCGTATAACATAGCCGCCGAGAGCGGTGTACGCACTTGATGCGCAAGCGATGCCACCATTTTACCTAACGCGCTTAGGCGCTGCATATGGGCTACGCGCTTTTGCAAACGGCGCGTTTCTGTTAAATCTGTCATTAATATTAATTGCCCAGGCTCTGGCGCTAGCGCAGTAATATCAAGCTTTATAAGTCGCCCATCTTTGAGTGACACTTCATGTCCATCATCTTGGTGGGGACGAAAAGAGCGTTGAATAATGTTAAACCACTTCTCTCCTTCGAGCGGCTCGCCTAACATATCAATCGCGATTTGATTGGCTTTTGCAATAAGCCCTTTGCCATCAAGCACAACAACACCCGCAGGCATAGTATCAACTAAGTGCGACAGCCAACTTGCTTGCTGTCTTAAATCACTTAATTCACCAATGTACTCTTCTTGAAGTAAACATGGGTTATACTGTTTTGCAGTAATAAACTGTGGTTTAAGTACACTCGCAAGGGCCATAATCAAATCTCTTAATGATGTAGATATAGGGCTGAATGCACAATTTATACCAATATTATTTTATATATTTTTCATTTAGTTACCTTACAATATCGCGTAACAAAAAAATGACGCACACTAAAAGGAATAATAATGAGTGAGCAAAATAAATGCCGTTGTGCATGGCTCGACGCCACAAAGCCTGATTATGTGAAATACCATGATGAAGAATGGGGAGTCCCCCTTTATGACGACACGAAATTATTTGAATTTATTACTCTCGAGTCGGCGCAAGCGGGCTTAAGTTGGTACACCATTTTAAAAAAGCGCGCAGGCTATAAAAAAGCATTTGCTAATTTTAATGTGCAAAAAGTGGCTAACTTTACAGCCGATGATATAGAACGGCTAATGCAAGATGAGAGCATTGTGCGTAACCGCTTAAAAATTGCTGCCACCGTTAATAATGCTCAGCGGTTTATTGAGATTCAAAAAGAATTTGGCAGCTTTAGTAATTACCAATGGCAATTTGTGGGCAATAAACCAATTATTAGTGATTTAAATAGTGTTGAAGACACCCCTGCAATTACCGAGGAGTCAAAAGCGTTTGCAAAGGATTTAAAAAAACGAGGTTTTAAATTTTTGGGCCCTACAACGGTATACGCACATATGCAGGCCTGTGGCATGGTTAACGATCATAGTAATGATTGTTTTAGAAAAAAAGAAATTATAAAGGCTATGGTTGATAAGTGATTTATCACCATAAAAGTGATCTGTTCATAAAAAGGTGAAGAGACGCTTCGCTTTAGAGAAGTAACGTGTAAGTTAATTGTGGTTTCTCATTTGACCTCGTTTTTTTGGGGTTAAGCAATTAAAAGCTGCGCTTTTTACGCGAGCAAGCTTCGCGTCTACCGCCAAAGTTTAAGTTTGCGTTTACCTTGTAAACGCGAAGCTTGCTTGCGTGACGGGCAAAGCCCGTAAATTAACTCCTCAAAAATGAATAATAAATAACGAAAAGTCTTTCACCATTTGCATACTGCTAATCTCGTGAAAGATTGTACTTTTTCATTTTTTCAACAAGCGTTGTACGCCTTACACCTAATATTTCTGCGGCGCGCGCAACAACGTAATCAAAACGCTCTAACGCTTGGGTAATTAAGCTTATTTCAAGCTCTGCTAAATAATCTTTAAGCTCTATGCCCTCTTCGGGTAATACGCCAGATCCCGGTTGGCTAAATTCAGGCTCTGGTTCATTATCATAATCGCTAAAGCCTGAGCTAAAAATATCGTTAAAGGCATCTTTTTCAAGTAGCTCTTCAGGGTATTCTGGCTCGTATGCGTCTACCTCGATGTAGCGATATTTATTGGGTAAATCGGGTACATCCACTACTTTTTCAGGGAACATAATCACCATGCGCTCCACTAAATTAGCAAGCTCTCGGATATTACCAGGCCAAGCATGTTCTTTGAGGCTCTCAACCGCGCGCTCTGTAAATTTAGCCGACGTACCACTTTGCTCATTAACACGGCGCATTAGCTCTTTAAGTAATAAAGGTATGTCGTCAGCACGTTCATTAAGTGACGGGTTTTCAATAGGAAACACGTTTAAACGGTAATATAAATCTTCCCTAAAGCTGCCCTTTTCAATCATTTCCTCAAGGTTGCGATGAGTAGCGGCAATCACCCGTACATCTGCTTGAATAGCTTTGGTGCCACCTACACGCTCGTAGCTGCGCTCTTGTAATACCCGCAATAGCTTAACTTGCATTTGCAGCGGCATATCGCCAATTTCATCTAAAAATAGCGTACCGCCTTGCGCTAATTCAAAGCGCCCTTTACGTGCAGAAATAGCGCCGGTAAATGCCCCTTTTTCGTGACCGAATAGTTCGCTTTCTAGCAACTCTCCAGGTATGGCACCACAGTTTACTGGTACAAATGGCCCCGTATTGCGTTTAGATAATAAATGGACGTTACGCGCAACCACCTCTTTACCTGTACCCGACTCACCTAAAATAAGCACGTTTGCATCGGTTTTAGCCACCTGCTCAATTAAAAAGCGTACGTTTTTAACAGCATCGGTTTCGCCAACTAAACCATCAAATGTTTTGTGTGGTTTATGCTGCTTGTGGCTACCAGGCAACATACGTTGGTACTGTTGGCAGTCGTGTAATAACTGTGTGGTTACTTCGTGATTAAACGGCTCACAAATTAAGCCCACTACATTAGCAATACTTAATAAGGGCTTGAGTGTTTCACCAATCAGTAAAAAAGGCAGGGTTGGAAAACGCTTAATTAAGCTTTCATGATCTAAGCCTTGCAATGCACCTAAAATAACAATGCATTCTTGTTGTTGATACTTACTAGATACTTGCTCAAAATCACTTTCATCAAGCAACTGCACAGCTTCCCCAATAAAGGTAAGCGATGCATTTAATCCTATTGCACGGTTATTATTATTATCTAAAATCAAGATCATAGTTAGCGAGCCATAATTTCACTAATTTATTATATTAGCTAAATTGTAAGCGAGATCTGAATGGATGCAAGTAATAGCGGCGGTTTTTTGACATAAACGCCAAAAAATAGTCACTTAGCACTAAAATTTAATGCTAAAGAATTAAAGTAAACCTAATATAGATTCGGCTGAACGATTTTCCTGACCACGCAAGGCAATCGATGCTTGCGATAAAATGTCATTAGCTACTTGATCAGACAAAGCTTTTGCATAGTCAGTATCTTCTATTCGGCTTTGGCTCGCAGCAATGCTCTCTCGCTGGTCACCTAAACCTTTTATCGTACTTTCTAAGTTGTTTTAAAAAACGCCTAACTCAGCCCTTTGCGTTAATTTCCTCTGCTGCTTGGTCTAATATCAACGACAACTTGAGATCCTGTTCGACTTGTGGAAAGTGATTGAATATTCATGGCTGCCACCTACAAACCGATTGCTTAATTTATAGCTTAATTTGCCAAATTTTATACTTTGTACCATGGTTTAGATAAATTAACTTGGCATCTGACTTGCTTGTGTATTAGTTAATAGTTAAATTACTGAGAATTTGTGTCAAAATTCTCAATTTGCGTACTTCACTTTTATAAACAACTACGCCAATGATAAATAACTTAGGTAACACTATGTTCGACAATAAAACGATTTTAATTACCGGTGGTACTGGTTCATTCGGCAAAAAATACGTCAAAACGCTACTAGAACGCTATAAACCGAAAAAGATCATCATCTTTTCTCGAGATGAGCTAAAACAGTTTGAAATGCAGCAAGAGTTTGACCAACCGTGCATGCGATACTTCATTGGTGATGTACGCGATAAAGAAAGACTTCGTCGTGCCATGCGTGGCGTAAACTATGTGATTCACGCTGCAGCATTAAAACAAGTACCCGCAGCTGAATATAACCCGATGGAGTGTATCAAAACCAATATAAATGGGGCTGAAAACGTTATTGATGCTGCCCTTGATAATAATGTAGAGAAAGTCATTGCACTGTCGACTGATAAAGCAGCGAACCCAATCAATTTATATGGTGCGACTAAACTTGCATCAGACAAATTATTTGTTGCTGCCAACAATATTGCAGGCGGCCATAAAACAACTTTTGCTGTAGTAAGATACGGTAACGTAGTGTGTTCTCGAGGCTCGGTCGTCCCTATATTTCAAAAGTTTATCGACCAAGGTCGCGACCACATCCCAATTACTCACGAAGAAATGACGCGCTTTTGGATAAGCCTACAGCAAGGTGTTGATTTTGTTTTGACTAACTTTGAACGAATGTTAGGCGGCGAAATTTTTGTACCCAAAATCCCTTCAATTCGCATTGTTGATCTTGCCAAAGCCATGGCCCCTGACTTACCAATTAAGATTATCGGTATTCGCCCAGGTGAAAAGTTACATGAGGTCATGTGCCCTGCCGACTTATGCTTTGAAACTTACGAATATAACGATCATTTTGTTATCGCACCAGGCATCAAGTTTAGCAGCCGCAGTAATGACTTTACTGTGAATGCCCTTGGCGAAAAAGGTGAAAAAGTAGCGCAAGGTTTTGAATATAACTCGCTAGATAACACTGATTATATGAGTATTGAAGAAATCAAAAACTTCAATATCCAAGCGTTGCTGTGAAAACTATTATGACAAACAAGGTAATTCCTTACGGCAAGCAAAGTATTTCACAAAGTGACATTGATGCGGTTGTTGATGTATTAAAATCTGACTGGTTAACACAGGGGCCTGCGGTCCCGGCATTTGAAAGTGCAATTACAGAGTATTGTGGTGCTGACTATGGCTGTGCCACTAACAGCGCTACTTCAGCTTTACATGTAGCTTGCCTTGCTTTAGGTGTAGGTAAAAGTGATATCGTATGGACGTCGCCAATCTCCTTTGTCGCATCGAGTAACTGCGCACTCTATTGTGGCGCAGAAGTTGACTTTGTTGATATCGACCTTGAAACAGGCAATATGTCTGTTGGTGCCCTTAAAGAAAAACTAGTAATCGCCAAACAAAACAAGCGACTCCCTAAAGTCGTGATACCTGTTCATTTAGCTGGTCAATCATGCGATATGGAAACAATCAATGAACTTGCCGAAAAGTATGGTTTTAAGGTTATTGAAGATGCCTCGCATGCTATTGGCGCAAAGTATAAAGGCCAGCCTGTAGGCAGCTGTGTTTATTCAGATATTACTGTGTTTAGCTTTCATCCAGTCAAGATAATTACCTCAGCTGAAGGGGGCATGGCGGTTACCAACTGCGCTGAGCTTAACAAAAAAATGAGCCGCTTGCGAAGCCATGGTATTACTAATGATCCAAAAGAAATGACCGAGCCAAGTCACGGCCCTTGGTATTATCAACAGTTAGAGCTTGGTTTTAATTATAGAATGACTGACATGCAAGCCGCTTTGGGGTCGAGTCAGTTAAAGCAGCTAGATAATTTTGTATCTGCCCGTAACGATATTGCAAAAACATATAATCTTGCGTTTGCAAATTCAACGGTCTCTCACTTAACACAATCTGATGATTGTTACTCTAGCTACCATTTATATATTGTTCGTTTAACGAAGTGTAACGTAGAAAAACACAAGTTAGTCATTACCGGTATGCGTGAGCAAGGAATTATTGCTCACTTACATTATATACCGATCCATTTACAGCCTTACTATCAGGCTTTAGGCTTTTCGGAAGGCGACTACCCTAATGCTGAAACCTACTACAAACAGGCTGTTACTATTCCACTGCATCCTGCTATAACAGCAGACGAGCAGCAATTTGTTATCAATACATTGACTGGTTTAGTATGAAGCTCGCTTTAGGCACAGTGCAATTTGGCTTGGACTACGGTATTAGTAACTCCAAAGGAGTTGTTTCCAATAAAACAGCCTCTCGATTACTTGAGCAAGCAGAGCTAATGTCAATTAATATATTAGATACCGCTGCAATGTATGGCAAAAGTGAAGAAGTTTTAGGTCAACTCACTAATAAGCGTTTCAAAATTGTTACAAAACTCGCAATTGACACAGGTTCAATTATTAATGTAAGCCAATCACTTAAGGAATCTCTTAGCAAACTGCAAAGGCCATCTATTTATGGGTTGCTATTACACAATGCTGACGTGCTAAAAAGTTCACTAGCTGACGAAATAACCTTTCAACTCGCTGAATTAAAAGCTCAAGAGTTAGTACAAAAAATTGGAATGTCACTTTACTTTCCAGAACAAATAAAGCTATTTGAAATACTTAAACCGGATATAATTCAAATACCTTTAAATGTATTAGACCAGCGTTTTTTACAAGATGGTTTATTAACCAAAATGAAAGAGCAAGGTATTGAAATTCACGTACGTTCCGCATTTTTGCAAGGATTGCTGCTAATGTCGCCAAAGTCACGTAGTGACTATTTTTCGCAATTCAACGAACTAAATGCTTTCGACAAATTTGTCAATTCAGTATCTTACTCTAGGCTCGAAATTTGCTTAGATTTTCTAAAATCAATTGATGAAATTGATCGGGTTGTTGTTGGTTGTTGTTCGGCATCAGAATTAGCACAAATAAACAAGGCTTGGCACACCAAAGTTAATGTCAGTTACCGCCAATTAGCTTGCACCAATAACTCGCTCATTATACCAAGTAATTGGCCACACCACTAAAATAGAGGAAGTATGATAGGTATTATTGTTCAAGCTCGAATGAGTTCAACACGATTGCCGGGAAAAGTATTACTGCCCATTAATGGCGTACCCATGCTAGAGATTCAACTTAAGCGCCTTATGCAGACAAAAGTTGTAGACAAAGTTGTTGTGGCGACGTCAAATGAAGCGCTAGATAGCCCGATCGAGACATTATGCCAAAGACTTAATATAGAATGCTACCGTGGCGATTTAAATGATATTCTGGCACGATTTTATCATTGCGCTAAAACGCTTAATTTTTCTCATATTGTACGCATATGTGGAGATTGCCCACTGATTGACCCCGTGTTAATTGACCAAATAGTTAGCACATATATTAAAAACAACGCAGACTATACTAGCAACTGTGTTACAAGGTGCTTCCCTGATGGGCAAGATGTCGAAGTGTTTAGCTTTAATGTGTTAGAAACCGCTTATGAGAAAGCAAAAAAGCCTTCAGAGCGTGAACACGTAACACCTTTTATTCGCGACTCTAATTTGTTTTCATTGGAAGATTTCACCATAGATCAAGATTATTCTGCATTTCGAATTAGCGTAGACTATCCCCAAGACTTTGAGGTAATTTCAGCAATCTATGGTCATTTCGATGGGCAACAATTTGGTTATCAACAAATCGTTGAGTATTTACAATCACACCCGCAAGTTAATGCGCTCAATGCCGATATAGAGTTAAATGAAGGCTACAAATTGTCGCTGCTACAAGACAAAGAACAAGGTTTCTAATTAATGACTATCAGCTTTTCTGAATCACTAAATTGGTATGAAAAGACGCAAAACGTCATACCACTAGCAAGCCAAACCTTTAGTAAAAGTAAAATGGCTTTGCCTTTTAAAGCTGCACCACTTTTTATTAAGTATGGTAAAGGCGCTCAGGTTACCGACCTCGATAACAATATTTATACCGACTACATTAATGGCTTGCTCTGCGTTAGCTTGGGCTACCAAGACCAAGAAGTTGATGATGCAATCAAAGCACAACTTTTATCAGGCATAAGTTTTTCACTTCCCCATACTTTAGAAGCTGAAGTGGCAGAGCTCTTAGTTGACCTTATTCCCTGTGCTGAAATGGTTCGCTTCGCTAAAAATGGCAGTGATGTTACCAGTGCTGCCGTGCGTCTAGCACGAGCTTATACAGGACGAGAACACATTGCTGTGTGTGGTTACCATGGTTGGCAAGACTGGTATATAGGTTCGACCACACGTGATATGGGTGTGCCTGAAGCCACTAAAAAGCTAACTCATGGCTTCACTTACAACGATATCTCTTCACTAGAAGCGCTCATTGAAAATCACCCAGACGAACTTGCAGCAGTCATTATGGAGCCACTTAATATAGCGCCTCCTGAAGACGGTTTTTTAGAGAAAGTACGAGAACTATGCTCTCGTAATGGCATCGTGCTTGTTTTTGATGAAATCATCACAGGGTTTAGATATCACTTAGGTGGCGCTCAAAGCTACTTTGGTGTAACACCCGATTTAGCAACCTTTGGTAAGGGGATGGCTAACGGTATGCCGCTATCTGCAATCGTTGGTAAACGTGAAGTTATGTTGTTAATGAATGATATCTTTTTTTCAGGAACTTTTGGGGGCGAAACTTTATCTCTTGCAGCAGCTAAAGCAACTATCGAAAAGATGAAGAAAATTGAATTCAGTCAATATATTTGGACGTTAGGTAATTACTTAGTAGAGCAATATCAAAAATATTGCTCAGAGTTTACAATGTTTGAATTAAAAGGACTCGCCCCTTGGACATTTTTAAAAATTACCAACGACAGAGTTAACTCTGCAGACACAATTAAATCTTGGTTGATTCAAGAGCTCTGCAAACGCGGTGTTTTATTTATAGGGACACACAACCTTTCCTACGCGCATAGTTTTGAAAACATAGATCAACTTATAATGCATTATCAGGAATTATTTACTCAATTAAATGATTTGGATAAACAAGGTAATTTAGCTGCGCATCTTGATGGTAAACAAATAGAGAATGTCTTTAAGGTCAGATAACACTATGAAAATTGGTGAAAGAGAAATATCAAACAACACGCCTCCTTACATCATAGCGGAAATGTCAGGGAATCATAATGGCGACATAAATAGGGCATTAAAGTTAATCGATGCAGCAGCTGAAGCAGGTGCAGATGCAGTTAAATTACAAACATATACCGCGGATACACTAACGTTAAACTCTAATAAAAAAGATTTTTGTATATCTGAAGGGTTATGGCAAGGTAAGAGCCTCTATCAATTATACGATTGGGCACATACTCCTTGGCAGTGGCACCAAGCACTATTTGAACGAGCAAATAAGCTAGGAATTGATATTTTTAGTTCACCATTCGATGAAACTGCTGTTGATTTTTTAACTCAATTTGACCCACCTGCATACAAAATTGCTTCATTTGAGTTAATTGATCATGAGCTAGTTAAAAAAGTTGCTGAAACAAAAAAGCCAATGATTATGTCTACCGGTATGGCAAATATTCAAGAAATTGAAGAGGCGCTTGCTGTTGCCTTAAATTATGGTAACGGTCAAGTAACACTGCTTCATTGCGTGAGTGGTTACCCTACCCCGATTGAGCAAACTAATTTAGCAACAATAAAAGCGCTTGCAGAAAAGTTTGACCTCCCAATTGGCTTATCAGACCACACGTTGGGTAATACAACCGCTATTGCATCAGTAGCTTTAGGTGCAACAGTTATCGAAAAGCACTTTACGTTAGCACGAGCAGACGGGGGGCCAGACGCAGCATTTTCTTTAGAGCCCGAAGAACTAAAAGCTTTATGTAAGGATGTTCGTGACGCTTGGCATGCGATTGGTAAACCAAATTTTACCCTAGCGCAATCAGAACAACCTAACCTTATATTTCGACGCTCGCTATACATCAGCAAAGATATAAAGAAAGGAGAAGTGTTCTCCAAAGACAATGTTCGCTGCATTCGACCGGGCTATGGACTTGCTCCAAAACACCTAGATGTTGTTTTAGGTTTGGAAGCTACAATGGATATAGAAGCCGCTACAGCATTGACATGGGATATGGTCAATAGGCAGACGACAAATATATAAGTTATTATATCATGGTTTAAGTTTGTCTTAGGCCCATTCAACCTGTACTTCAGCCAATCGACAAAGGTATTCAGATTACTTTCAGGTTTTGTGGCTCTGTTGTTAGCAAAGCTTATTCATATTGAATCAAGCCTTGATACCATAGACCTATTTAAGCACTTTATAGAAAAGACTGACTGTTCTCTATATTAAGGTTGAGCGGTAATATAATTAAGCTCAGTCTAATTTCATTTAATGGCGATATAAAATTAAAATTTAATTATTGTTCTAAAACAGGATCCAATTATGAAACCAGATAGCTTTATAGCTAATAGAACCAGCTTCGCGGAAGATATTGGCCAACCGAACCTTTACGATATGATCGTTCACTATGCTTTGTATGCAGGCGTACATACAATAGCAAATAAACTTTGGACTTTGGACTTTTGAATTACTGAAAAGTACTCAAGGAGTTCCTGGAGACATCATAGAGTTTGGCTGTTGGAAAGGTGCAAACTTAATGTTTTTAGCGAAAATGAGCTCTCTCTTAGAACCATATGCGCCAAAAACAATAATTGGGTTCGACAATTTTTCAGGCTTACCGACAGGTGTAAAAGAAGACGGAGAGTTCGCTAACACGCAAACAGGCAAGTACTGCGGTGATGAGCAGACACTAAAAAAAGCGATTTCATTATTCGAACTGGAAGACAAGGTAAAACTTATCCCTGGCGATGCGCTAGTCACTATTCCCGAATACGAAAAAGAAAATCCACACTCTTTAATTTCTTTCGCTTACTTAGATTTTGATTTATACGAGCCAACTCGTGCTGCATTAAAGTTACTCTCGGATTCAATTAGTATTGGTGGTGTAATTGTTTTTGATGAAGCATGTACTAAAGAGTGGCCTGGAGAAACGTTAGCAATGAAAGAGTTTTTAAAAGAAACAAACAAAAAGTTTGAAATGCTTAGTAACCCCTTAAGCACACAACCTACCGTTGCAATCAGACGAGTGGCTTAAAAGATGATCGTTACTCACCTGCAAAGCTCAACACAAATTGTTGAGATGGGAGAAATCCGAGTTTTAACCGATCCATGGCTAACTGAAGGTGAATATTACGGCAGTTGGTATCATTACCCGCCATTTGCTGAGTCTGAATTAAGCTTACTCCAATACGATTATATCTATGTATCTCATATCCATCCAGACCATTTGAGTGAAGCGACATTAAACAAATTACCTTATAAAAAACCTATACTTATTCACAAATACAGTTCCCCGTTCTTAAAACGTAAATTGGAATTATTGGGTTTTGAGGTCATTGAGTTGAACAACACCACACCCTATAAATTTAAGAATGGTAGTCAATTAACTATTTATGCCGCTGATAATTGTAATCCAGAGCTCTGCTCAAAATTTTTGGGGTGTGGACATATTGAAACTAAATTTGGCAGCACTCAAATTGATTCCCTAGCACTGTTTTCACATGGAGGTAAACATTTACTTAATTTAAATGATTGTCCTTATGAATTAGCTAGCCATACAATTTTAAAGAATGGTCTTGATCAACTGGATATTGACCTCTTAATGGTCGGCTATGCTGGTGCAGGCCCTTATCCACAATGTTTTCAGTTTGACTAAATCGAGCTAAAAAACAATGCTGCAAAGGCTAAACAAATACAATTTTTGCATCAAGCGCTAAACTTCATTGAACTTGTTAAACCTAAAGCCTTTGCACCATTTGCCGGTACTTATGTATTAGGCTCCCGTTATGCCCAAATGAATGAGTATCGTGGC
Organism: Pseudoalteromonas sp. P1-30; assembly: GCF_001400005.1. NCBI lineage: Bacteria > Pseudomonadati > Pseudomonadota > Gammaproteobacteria > Alteromonadales > Pseudoalteromonadaceae > Pseudoalteromonas > Pseudoalteromonas sp. P1-30. The sequence continues at coordinate 53,081 of NZ_LKBC01000005.1, read as the reverse complement.
GTGCCAAGCCTAGAAGATGCCATTTGCTATTTAGAGGCCAACACCCCTAGCAACTCTAAGGGTCTACTTTTAAATCAGCATGATAAATACGATTTAACTATTCAGCAGTTAATAAAAAGCACCAAGGCAGTACCAACATTAAAGCAGTATATGAACCACATTACCAAACAGCCTCTCGCCTATGATAATGATGTCTGGGATGATAACGAGCTTGAGGACTTAATGTTAAACTCCTATTTGCGCTTTAAATCCAAAGCTGATGAAATTAACTACTCGTCGACCACTTATTTAGTGATCGAAAGTGAGAAAGTATGTTTTACTATGTCTCTTGATAAAAAGCCCACCCAAACATTCAAAGACTCTCAGGTGCCGCAGCCATATGTTCGATTAACGGTAGAGCATAACTTGCTTCACCGTCTACTTCGCGGTCCAAAATATGCGCATTGGAACAATGCTGAAATCGGTTCACACATTCAATATGAGCGAAAGCCCAATACGTTTGAGCGTGCTCTCTACCATTGCCTTTGTTTCTTCCACCAATAAATAGAAGTCATTCAATTAATCTCTCTTGGCTTTGCCATAGGTTAAAAAGTGTTGTGGTCAATTAATCTCGGCCACAATCTAATTTTTTTACCTATCCGTTTCTATTTGGGGAAGTTCACAATAGCCATATAGCTAAGAATGGACGTATTAAAGTGTCTACAGATTTGCAACTAAGGAAAGTAAGATTATAGTTTATATGAATATCACATGAAATGAACTAGTTTGTCCCTACTTCTGTTCTAACTGCTTTTTCAAAAATACGATGTCGCATAATCGTGTATCCCAACTAATATCATGCTTTTCAAAAATCTCATTTTTGTCAGAGGTGTTATGATAAGTACCTGCACCCATTTGCGGTTTAGCTATAAGTTTACCAGTGACAATATCTTGCCACGATTGAATAAACAAATTTAAAATCGACTTCTGCAGTATCGCGTATGATGATGCTAGTGTCTCTTTTTGTAAATTAAAGTCAAGTTCACATTGTACCAAAATATCACCAGTATCCAGCTTATCATCAACTAGATGAATAGTTACGCCCTTTGGCGTATTATCGTAAAAGCTCCAAAAATTTGGATCTGCACCTTTGTTCCAAGGTAAATAACTAATGTGTAAGTTAATTATTTTACCAAAATACTCAGCAACAATATCTGGTCCAATAATATGGCGATAACCATGACTAACGATAAAATCAGGCTCGATTTGGATTACTTTTTCAATGCTTATAGCAGTGGATGTAAAAAGCAACTCGTAATCGAAATGCTTTAACCATTGATACACCGCAGTTTTCTCAGTGCCTAAAAAGAGTACTTTCAACCTATCGCTTCCATTACCTTATTATATATCCGCTCAACCCCTTTGGCGTCACAAATTTTTAGGCCATTAAACTTCAAATCATCATATTTTTCAATCAGCTCAGATACCGCGAAAGGAAGTTTATCTTCTATTTGTTCAAGTTTAATTTGAATCGCAATGTTCTCTAAAACAAGGGCATCACAAATATCGCGCTGATTATCAGCAATGGGCAAGATTATGCTTGGTAACCCGATACAAGCACGCTCCCAACATGAAGATCCCGCGGCACCTATTGCAACATCGTGTTCTGTCATAATTTCTGCCATATTATCAATATGGTCAAAATGTTTAATAAACTTAGGGTATCTGTTTACAAACTCTTTAACCAATTGATAGTTTATTGCACTAGGTCTCAATAAGACTGTAGCCTGAAAATTAATGCGAGCTGTAACCAAGGTTTGTAATACACGCAATGTACCGTTAGGCTCATCACTTGCACCAAAACTAATTAGCACTCTGAGAAAACCATCAAGTGAAGATTTAGTTACAGTGTTACGGTAATTTAGCAGCTTTTGATTGATTATTGCGTATCTTGTGCCCGTTAAGATACAGCTGCTGTCAGAGTCGGAATAAGCGGCAGGTGTGCAATTAAGAGTTTGGTCAATTACCACATCGGCAACATGTCGTCTTTTTAAATCATCGATTGCAACCACTTTACAATTAAAATGCTGCTGCACTTGTGACTGCCATTTATAATCAAGGGCATAATTATCAACAATTACTATATCAGCCTGCAGGTTATATGAACAAAACTGTTTAGCATCTTGTTGCCAACTTACCCCTATCCAGCTTTCGTATGAAGAAAGCAACTGAGAAGATGATGGCTCTTGATTGTGCAGTGTAACCACCTCAAAATCAAGACTCATTAAAAAGGGAGTTAAATTGCCGGGCAAATCTCTGCATACAAATACGATCGTGTGACCATGCTCACGAAAGCAACGTGCTAAATTAAGACAGCGCATAACATGCCCCGCCCCAATTTGACTTGATGAGTCAACTCTAATCGCTATGTGCATCTATTTTTGCTTATTTGGGTATGCATCGTCGATTTGTTTATATAGTAAGCTGATACCTACACGCTCATCTACATCTGTTCTCAATTCGCGCGCGGAGTGAGTAGAGATATCTGTTGCTAACATCGAATAAAGCGGATTCCATGTAAACATTCTACTATGATCAAATTTGTAACTATACAGCCCTTCACAGTGGCTATATTTATTCTTGTAAGGATAGGGAGGTAAAAAGTCCTGAATAATAATATACCCTCCATTTTCCAACACTTGGTCAACCTTTGCTGCAATGGTAAATAAATCTTCCCTATCACATAAGTAAAGGCAAAAACCAAGAATCACTAAGTCAAAACTATCTTTTTCGAAATAAATTGAATCAGCAGTTGCTACAGACAAATGTAAATGTGGATAATTTTGTTTACCAGTTTCAATTGCGGAAGATGACGGGTCTACGCCGTACCCATCCGAACCGAGTTCCTTGAACAAAGAATGAAGCCTTAAACCATTTGCACAACCAATTTCAAGTACGCGTTTAGGAGACAGCTCTTGCGCTTTGATAAAATCAATAACCTTATCTTTTCTGCTTTCAGAGTAAACTTGTTTATTCCGTTCAAACCACCTATCCCCTTCAGAAGAAAGGAAGATATGTCGCTGCTCTATTTTTTTCATGTGCTTTACTCTTTCCAAACTTCTGACTCATCTACAGTATCAGTTTTATAAGGATTAATTAAAAATTCCTCTTTTATATTTTCAATATAGTCAATTGCAATTTTAGCTGCTTTAACATAGTGAGTGAGAGACTCTTGTTCATCATTTGAAGAGTATAATATATGCAGAAGCACAGAGTGAGAGTGCAATAAACTCCCTCTTAACAAGTCATCAAACACACTAAATTTGCTACCACTAAAACTCTTTAGTCTATCTAGTTGAGAATCTAATATTTCAATTGTTTCGTCAATGCTTTTTGGCTCAGCAGAAAGCTGTTCTATAAAAAGATCACATAAATCTATAAAGTGATGCTTATTCTCTAATATCACTTCATCAAAAAAGTCTAATGTTGAATCTATTGAGTTAATAAAAAGATTATTGCTTATTAAATCGATTAATGATCTCTTATTTAAAGTTTCCGCGAATGTTAAATCATAGGAGTGTTTTGGTGGTGCACCTAAAATACCTGCCCCATTACTGCAGTTAATTACATCTAAATGAGGTTTATCAGCAAGGAATTTTTCGATAACTCTGCGCGAGTAATTATATATTGAGTCAGTTTTCACTTCTTCTACAAAGTTACCTTTAACGGAAATATAATTATCAACTTTATATAAATTTCTATCTTTTTCTTCATCATTTTGATTATAATAAACGCTTTTCACGGAGTGGTGTTTATTTCCTATAAACCCCATATCAACGCCAAATAAAAATACTCTATTCAACCCCATGCTTTCGCAAAATGTTAATGCACAATTCGTTACTGTTGGGTTACAGTGTGTTAGAACAGCATACTCACTTTGTATAATACCTGGGTTTTGCTGATGTAGCGTGCTTCCTGCTTCACCCAATTTTATAGCTTGAACAGAATAATCAAACAACTCGAATACACTTGGGTGAACAGTATTCAAGGCAAGTAAAGTGATCCCGTTAAAATAACTCTTATCATCTATAACATCTAAAACAGTTCTTGTTATTAAACAACGTTCCATTTCACAGTGATAATCTGGCTTTATTCCGTACTTATACAATGCACCTATAGCAGTTCCGCAACTTATAATAATCGACTTGTCTTTATTTTTCTTTAAAAAATCGATATCTTCATCTAGAGAGGGACCGTTAGCAACTACAAAAACAGGTATGTTGGCTAGCATATCTAACTTTTTATTTTTTAAAAGCTTGATTTTATTTTTCAAATTATTCTGAAAATGTCCAATACTCATTAATGCATCATCAAAGAATCCTAGGCCTAACAAGTTCAAATCAAAACTTTTCGACACTTCAGATACTGATTCAAGTAAATCCTTTTCAAAGTAATGTACATATATATAACTTCTGGCAGAATGAAAACGACCAATTTTAAGAAACAAGCCAGATAACTCCTGAGCAAGATCAGAGTTTGATTCAGGCTTACCTAAACTGAAGTGTAACTGAGCGCCATCCATGTCCAATTTATTCAAAATATCATTCCAATCACTCAAATAAAGACTCAAATAAAACAAGTCTAGACTAGGCTCATATATGAACATATTTTTAATTTTGTGGTTCTGCACAACTTGATGTATGTGACAACCGGCACCAACACCAAAAAATAGCATCGATGATATAGTCGAAGGCAATTTATCGTTACTACTCTGGATTGAATTAAAAAAGCTTGTTAATTTAGTTAAATGCTTGGTGTGAATAAACCTCTCAACATTTTCTTCTCTTTCGCTAAATGCTTGTTGAAATAATTGTGGATCTTGATAAAAACGTTTACATTGCAAAAATGAGCTTTTGAAAACATTTTCTTTGTAAAGACTCTTGCATTCTTTTGTATCTAAAATATTCAGATGGTCGTTATCAAAAGTGAGCTCATACCTACTCAAATTATAGTTTTTAAAACTTTTGTAAATATCTGGATAAAATTTTGCAAAGGCAGCCATGTTAGCTAAAAACCTTTTTTCCATATCAAAATCAGGTTCCACAAATGTTTCTGAGAACTGCTTTAACTCTCTATCAAAAGCAACTTTTCTGGAAAGTTTACTCTGTAAACTCTCTAAAAATTTTATTTGTTCATTAATCTCTCGTTCTAAATTATCAGCCATGGATGATCACCTACCTTTAATTTCTAAATACTTTGCCGAGGCATGTTTATTTTTTTTTATTTCTTTAATCTTATCCGCAACTTCCAATTTAATTTTTAATAAGGACTTATTGGTTGCTGCATCCTCTTTGGCAATATCACTTAATATTCTAGACAGCCTATTTTTATCGGGAGTGCTTATTCTATTTAAATCCATGCTATTAATCTCTTCAAGAATACTATTGCGAAGAGACAAAATTATTAAATGATTTTCTATATCCCTGTTCAAAACGTGATTCTTTAGCGTTTCGGTAAGTTGAATCAATTTATTTAACTTGTCGTTTAATGCATCATTGCACATATTACGTGTTACTTTTAGCTAATAACTCAAAACCTACAGCTTTGTCTTCATTACTTATATTGTCCCAAGCTTCTTTTATTGGATAAAATAGGTTATGTATTTCGTCTAAAATTTCTATAGAGCTTTCAACATTCGCATCTGTTAGTCTAATCGTTATGTAGTTATACAAATCATTTAGATTATTAGCTATTTCCAAGTCACTTTTCATATTCAGGCCACCTTGTAACCCCCCTACAATTTTCACTGCTTTACTTATACTTTCACTCTTTGCAGCAATATCTTTCCTAGTAATTGCGGCTTTCGCTTGATAAATTTGAGTCATAAATTCACGCATTAAAACTTGTATGACTTGATGAGGGTCTGCGTCTAATAAAGTCAGCTCTTTTTGTGCTTTTTGATACTGAGTTATCTTTTTGTTCATTTTAAACCTTAACTGTCTGTAGATAAATTTGTGAGTATACTAGAAATATAAGACCCAGAGGTTTGATACTGAGCAATAATACTATCTAACGCTGCATACTGGCTTCGTAATGACGCCTCTAAATTTTCTAGCCTGTTATTCAACTTGTCACGATCCGTTTCTATTGTTTCTAGTGACTCATTAAGCGACTCTTCTCTTTTAATCAACGACCCACCAGTGCCGGTATATAAATCAATCAAATCTCCAACCTGATTAACAAGCCCGTCATCATCACTAAAAAAGCTTTGAAACGCAGATAAATTTGAACTGATTGCCGTGTTTAATGTTTCCTCTCCACTAGGTAATGAGCCAATACCCATTGAAGAAACTTCAAGCTCCCCATCCCTATTGAATGAAAACCCTAACTCTAACAAAGATTGAATTTGAGTTTGACCGCCAAGGTCATTAGTAAATAATCTTTGCAATTGTTGTTCCACATTTCTAACAGTACTATCTGATGCTAATAATCCACTGCTAGGGTTGGATAAGGTATCTAATTGCCCCTGAAGCTCATTATATGCGTCAACAAATTGCTGAACATTTTCATTTATCACGTCACTATCTACTTCAACTTTAAACTCTTGCGGCTCAGTTGTAACTTTATTTAATGTTAAGGTTGCACCCTGTATTTTATTGTCAAGCACATTAGTAGAAGAGGAAACAGCCTGATTATTAATGTTTACTTGGGCGTTTTGAGCATTTTGGGTTACAGTCATTCCGGATACACTACTTGGGGAGTTTGTAGCAATTGAAGCTAATGAGTCGTCATCTGTCGTAACCGTTAATGTATTACCGTCACCAGATATTGTCGAATCGTAGGTAAAAACGGCACCTGCATCACTATTTACTATATTTGCGCTTATGCCGAAGTTTTCTGCTGCTTGGTTTATTTTACCTCGGATATCTTCTAAAGTGTCACTAGCTCCCACAGCTACAGTAAACTCATTATCTCCAGCTTTGAACGTCAAATTTCCGGCACCTACTGTATCTGTTGCTTCACCTAATGAAGATGACTGTAACTTTGAACCTTTTGCCAGCTGAAGTACCTCAACAGTAAAATCACCAGTTTGCAAAGAGCTATCAACCTCGACTGAAAATGCTTGCTCATCATCTTCCAAGCTATTGCTGAAATTAATATTTCTGGAGTTGTAAGTTTCATCATCTCCTAATTTAGCCAGTGCTTCGTTAAATGTATCCAATGCAGCTTTAAAAGTACCAACTCCCGATAATTCAGTCGTGTAGTTTATTTCACGCTCATTAATTTGATTTTCTTTAACACTGCGCTCAGCATTAAGTGTCGCAGTTATTATCGACTCTAGGTCTAATCCAGAGCCAACACCCGCTGAAGTTATACTAGCCATACACTATTCCTCAAATTTTTTGATCAAAAAAAACACCAAGGGGCTGTCCAAATATCTGTTCTTGCAGTTCATCTATTTTGCCAGCCAATTTTAATACTTCCTCACTTGGTATTTGCCTAATAACCTCATCTGTTTCAGTATCTGTAACAACAACGACTGAAGAGTTTGTCTGCTCATCAATATGAAATTTAAACTGTTTTGAGTTTAGTTGCGCTAAAGATTCTAGCTTTTCAACAGAATCTTGCAAACTTTGCTCCACTTCACTAACTTGACCTATTTTATTAATCTGCTTTGCTTCATCATTCACCGAGTTTTGTTGATTCATGGCTTTAGCAATTACTTCTTGCTCAGACTCTTTTATAGGCATAGTAGCAAAGCTGTCTTTATTGAGGTTAGTATTTATATTATCCATTTTGACACCTCTAAAACAAAAAAGGACCTGTACACCAGTAAAACCAGCACACAAGTCCTTCTAATTTTAGTTTAAAATTTATAAATTATAAAAGAGAAAGCGCAATCTGTGGTTGCTGGTTAGCTTGAGCTAACATTGAGCTTGATGCTTGTTGCAGAACCTGATTACGAGCAAGTGCTGCACTTTCCGCAGCAAAATCAGCGTCCATTATACGTGATTTAGAAGCCGATACATTCTCTGATACGTTTTCTAAATTACGTATCGTTGAACTAAAGCGGTTCTGCTTCGCACCCAAGTCAGCACGAACACCATTTACTGTTGAAAGAGCATTGTCTATTGCTGTTATTGCTGCCTGAGCATCAGCAGCTGTAGTTATAGAAATAGCATCAACAGTTAGACCTGACGTTCCCATACTTGTTGCAATTGATAATCCAATTGTTTGGTTGGCATCTGCCCCTACTTGGTAATCTGCGGTATAAGTGCCAGCAAGTAACTTTTCACCACCGAATGTAGTATCGTCAGCTATACGATCAATTTCACTTTTCAATTCTGTGAACTCTTTATTAAGAGCCGCTCTATCAGAGGCTGAATTAGAACCATTTGCTGATTGAATAGATAATACGCGCATGCGTTGTAGCATGTTTGTAGTTTCATCTAAGGCCCCTTCTGCTGTTTGAGCAACAGAGATACCATCGTTGGCATTACGGGCAGCCTGATCAAGGCCATTAGTTTGCGCTTGTAAACGAGTACTAATTTGCATACCAGCAGCATCATCAGCTGCACTATTAATTCTTAGGCCAGATGACAAACGTTGGAATGATGTTGACAAATCGTTTGATGAATTTGATAGGTTACGCTGTGAGTTGATAGACATTACATTTGTATTAACACTTAAAGCCATAATAGCCTCCTAATAATTTAACTAGATGGGAACCTGGCTTTACAGATTGTAATTTAGCTCAATGATTCCTGCCTGCAGTTAAGTTATCGGCGCTTAATTGTGATACTTTAACTTTTTTTTATAATTTTTATTTTATACTAAATTTCAATCAGTTAGGAACCAGAGCGTTACTCTGGCTCCTAACTGATTATATTACGTAGTTGTCAAAAATTATTGTAATAATGAAAGCGCAATTTGAGGTTGTTGGTTAGCTTGTGCAAGCATAGAGCTCGAAGCTTGTTGTAGTACTTGGTTGCGCGCTAAATTAGCACTCTCCTGCGCAAAATCTGCATCCATAATACGAGATTTCGACGCCGACACATTTTCAGCGACATTCTCTAAATTACGAATAGTTGAACTAAAACGGTTTTGTTTTGCACCTAAATCAGCCCTAACCTCATTTACAGTAGATAATGCGTCATCGATAGCAGTGATTGCTGCCTGTGCTTCTGATGCTGTATCTATATCTATGCCACTTAAAGCTAAACCCGTTTGATTCATATTAGTCGGAATACTAACACCAATTGTTTGGTTAGCATCAGCACCCACCTGAAAATCAACATCGTAGCTACCATCTAAAACTTTAACACCACCGAATGTTGTATCACTTGCAATACGATCTATTTCGGATTTCAACTCAACAAACTCTTTATTCAGCGCTGCTCTGTCAGATGCTGAATTTGACCCGTTAGCCGATTGAATTGAAAGAACACGCATACGTTGAAGCATATTCGTTGTTTCATCAAGCGCCCCTTCAGCCGTTTGTGATATTGAAATACCATCATTAGCGTTACGTGCACCTTGGTTAAGCCCATTAACTTGTGACTGTAAGCGGGTGCCAATTTGAAGACCTGCCGCATCATCTTTAGCGCTATTAACCCTTAGTCCGGAAGATAAACGTTCAAATGAAGTGCTTAGATCATTTGTTGAATTACTTAAATTACGCTGAGAGTTAAGCGACGAAACGTTTGTATTTACTGTTAATGCCATTTTACCATCTCCTAGGTTTAAACAGAGTGTGGTTCAACACGTTTTAACAGGAACCACTATTCGATAATTTCTAATTATTAGAAAAGCATTTACTGTGCCAACTTTCAAATAAATATAACCACATGTTTTTAAAGTATTTTCAATCAAAATATTAAACGTTAATAATAAGTTATCTGGTTATCTGGAGTGACGACAATTTATTGCCGCTATTTTGAGGGAGGTTTTTGCCGCTTTGTATTAACTAAAGCGGCAAGGTATTTCTGCTTATAATCTGTTTATAAGTAATCAAATAAAGAAAGGTTTGTTAAACGGCCAAACGTGGCTTGTGACGCTTGCAGTGCGGTTTCTTGTTTAGTGAGTTCACTAATGGCTTCTGCCATGTCTACCTCTACTAAATCAGAGAGGTTACTTTTGTTTTGAATGTCTTGCGCAAGATTTGAGTCACTCACGCTATCAACCGCATTCATCCGCCCGCCTAAGCTCGCTTGCGTATACACAACTTGCTCACTTGCATTTTGAAGCTGTACTACACCATCGGCTAATACTTGCTGAAAATCATCGTTTTCAAGTGTGCCATCATTTAACCCCGTAATGAGCGATTGTAATGTATTAAGCACGTTTTCTTTGTGCGGCTTTTCGAGGGTAAAATCAAGCTGGCCTGGTGCTGCGCCTTCAAATTCGATTTTCATGCCTGCAAAATCGATTGGCTCATCCGTTACCTCACCTACTTGTGCGGGGCTCAGCGACACACCGTCGCGCAAAATTTCATAAGTATCAGGGTCGGTGGCGGTAGCGCCTGGTGTTATTACCACATTATACGTGTTCGCTGTTGCCGCTGCGGTTGGATCAGCATTGTAGTTATCTTGATGGAAACGGTCGAACTCTGTTTGGCCATCTACATAAACCGTCCCTGCAGTAATATTATTTGCAGGCGTAGTTACCGGAATCGCAGCTTGATTATCAGTAACATCTAACCTTGCGTCGCTTTTCTCAAATGTATCAAAACCGTTATCGCTTGATTTAATACTTACCCCTTCAGCAATGGTTATTACATGCTGGCCTTGATCCCCATTATAGGTGTACTCACCTGTTCTAGAGTCAAACTGGTATGGTTGAGTGCTGTCTTGGTAACCTGAAAAAATAAATTTACCGTCTTCTGAGCGGGTATTCATTAAACTCAAAATAGTTTGTTGTAATTCTTCTAACTCTTTGCCAATAGATGCTTTGTCGCTCGTACTGAGGGCACCGTTACCCGCTTGGATTGCCAGTGTTTGTGCTTTTTGAATTGCATCAGTTATGCTGCTTAATACAACTTCTTCTGTATTAAGACGGTTATTCAACTGGTCAATATTTTTAGCGTGCTGCTCATTTGTTTGTATTTTATTTGAGTAAAGCATCCCTTGCGAAATAACAGCAGGTGCTTCTGAGGTAGTTAAATACTTCTGCCCTGTCGTTACTTGCTCTTGTGCATTAGCAACACTTTGTTGGCTATCGAGTATTTTATTAATGTTGTTTTGGTACATTAAGTTATTTGATAAACGCATAATTACCTCGCTGCACTTAATAAGGTGTCAAAAACTTCTTGGGCCGCAGCTAGTACTTGAGCTGATGCTGAATATGATTGCTGAAAACGCAGTAAATTGGCAGCCTCTTCATCTAGGTTTACACCTGAGAGCGACTCATACCACGCTTCTGATTGCTGGGCTAACGCATCAAATGCGCTGGCACTGGTAATGGCTTGACCGGTTACTACGCCAATATCACTCACTAAACCTGAATAAGCTTGGTTAAACGTTTCGTGATTGTCGGCGCTGGCTGTTGTCACTACATTTTTACGCACTAATTCGCCATTTTGTAAATCAGCGAGTTTTAAACCATTGCGGTTATCATCAAAGCCGCCTTCGTTAAATTCAAGGGTGAAAGTGTCTCCAGTGGCTGGCGTGCCTTCAATGTCAAAGTCAAAGCCATAGTTGCTATAAGGTGCACCAGCCTGAGCCAGCACGCCCTCTGCTGGAGGCGTTACTGTAAACGTCGTGGTGCCATTTGCATCTGTAATTTGATATTCGTTTGCAGTGCCTGTTTTAACTAACGTGATATCGCCATTGGCTAAACCAGGGGTAGTGTTAAAGCCACCCGAGGTAACACTTGTTACTTCTCCGGCTGAAATAGTCGCTGTACCTACATTATCTATGCTGTTAGCTGTACGAATAGGCGATGCCAGTGCTAAGTCTTCACCGCGGCTTGTCGCAAGGGAAATACTGGTTGCCGCCTCTGAGTTAAGTTTAATTTGAAACTGATCACCTGTATTACCAGTACCTGCTACATCAATTTGTAAACCAAACGACTCCCCACTCGTAATGTCGTCTGAGTCAATAACTCCAGATGGCGGTATCGTCGCTAAAGAGGCGCTGCCTATCGGCTCCCCTTTATTATCTATAGGCTGAATGCTCACTTCATTTGCATTAGCGGTATAAGTAACAATAAAGTCGCTGGCAGGCAGTTCACTGCCTTTACCAGCCTCAAGCGTGGCAGTTAAACTGGCGCCGCCGGTATTAGCTTGGTATGCATAAGCACCCACGGTAGGTATATTAAATATATCACCGCCTAGCTCGCCGTTAGCATCCATACCCAATTTATTTTGCTCGTTGAACGCATCAGCAATTGCCAATCCCATTTGGCCAATTTGGTTTTGTGCAGGCACGAGTATGTCGTCTCTAAAAGCCAACAAGCCGCCAATTTTGCCTTTTAATTTAGTTGCATCTATTTCTAGCGGCACAGCTTTGCCGCCATTAACGTCAAGCGTCAATTCTTTAAAATTAGGATCGGGGTCACCCGACAGTGAAAACAAGTTAAATGTACCGTTTTCCATAACTAAAGATTCACCGCTGCCCATAAAGACGAGTTTTTCGCCATTAGGGCCATCAAGTGTTTCTATATCAACAAGCTCTGATAATTCACGAATCGCTAAGTCGCGCTGGTTATAAATAGAGCTTGCGTCAGAGGCGTTATTTGTGCCATTTACGACTGCAATTTCTTGGTTTAACGTATTTATATTTTGGATGAGTGAGTTGGCTTCTTCAGAAAAAATCTCAAGCTGCTCATTTACTATACCTTGTTGCTCAAGCACGATACCCGAAAGCCTATCCATTTGATCAACTAAACTTTGCGCATCGGTCATTACTAATGAGCGAGCAACTGTTGAAGACGGCTGGTTTAGCGCCTCTTGCACGTTATTAAATAATGAATTTATACCCGTTGATAAGTTATTAGACTCTTCTGAAAAAATAGTATCAACACGGTTGGCTTCTGTTACAAATTGATCAAAAAACGATTTATTTGAGGTGTCGCGGTTTAACTGCGACTGGGCAAACTCGTTCAATAACCTGTATGTTTCGCCGCGACCTACTTGGTTATCAACCATAGTGGTAAATTCAGTGCGCTCACGTACGTAGCCTTCTGTATTTACATTGGTGATGTTTTTACTGGTCGTTTGCAACAGCTCAGAGCTTGAACGCACCCCAGCACTGGCAATATTTAATAAACTAAACGACATATTACTTCACTCCTTGGGTAAACGCGCTTGTTGCAATATTTTTAAGCTCACTGCTATTTAGCACTTTTTTTATTTTACTCGCGTAATTAGGATCGGTTGCATAGCCTGCTTTTTGTAGCGAATCTAAAAATTCGTTTGGCTGTGCTGTTTTTTGTAATGCTTCTTCGTAGCGTGGGTTTTGCGTTAAAAAATCGACAAAGTCGTTCACGCTTTCTTTTATAGAATCGTAAGCTCTAAAACTTGCTTGCTTTTTAACAGGGGTACCTTGCTCAAATTCAAGCGTTACTTTACTTGCTTTATCGCCTTCCCAGCTTTTATCTGATTTAATATTGAACAGGTTATTTGAGCTATTCCCGTCGCTTTTATTAATAATATGCTTACCCCAACCAGTCTCAAGTGCCGCTTGGGCCACCATTACTGCAGGGTTTAAACCAATTTTTTCGGCCGCTGTTTTAGCATGCTCCCACACTGCACTAACAAACTCTTCAGCATTATTAAACGACGACTGCTGTGTAGGCTGTGTTGTGGTTTTAGTTTGTGTTGCCGCACTGCTGACTGCTGAGTCATCTTTATTTGCTTGCTTTACACTGTGCACCTTTTCATGAGGCAGTTCAGAGCCTGCGCGTTTATCACTGATAAAGTCGTTGGTTGTTCTTAACACTGAGCCAGGCATAAAGTTTTCAGCCTCTGGAGAGAGCTGCTGCACAATTAAATCAGCCAAGCCCAAAGACCCATTTGATGAAAGCTCAGAAGAGAGCTGCTGATCGTGCATTTCTTCAAAAAACTTTACACCGCTTGAGTTAAACGGGCTGTCTTCATCTTCAAATGCTTCGTTGGCTTTACGCATCCCTTTTAGAAGCATTTGTGTAAAAATAGCTTCAAATTGTGCCGCTGCTTTTTTTAGCGCCGCTTTAGAGGCATCAGTAGATGCATCACCGCTATTTAAAGCGTCTTGACGTAAAGTATTAAGATTACTTAAATCAAAAAAGTTTTGCTTATCGAGGTGATTTGTTTCCATCAGCTTTTTGACACAAAAATGAATAATGCTTTAAGAAATGCAAAAATTAAGCCAAAGAAAGGTAAACAGTAAAAAGCTTAAGTACCTTTTGAGTACTTAAGCTTTATGTAGAAGGGTAAATATTCTTAAAAATAATTAAATAACAACAAGCTGTCCGTTAATTGCACCCGCTTCTTTAAGCGCTTCTAAAATAGCCATTAGGTCTCCAGGTGCTGCGCCTACTTCATTTATAGCACGCACTAAGTCATCTAAGCTAACGCCGGGGTTAAATACAAACGCACGAGAATCATCTTGATTAACGTCAATAATACTTTGCTGTGTAACAACAGTTTCGCCTTCTGCTAACGGATTAGGCTGCGTTACATTTTGCTGTTCAGCAATTGTGACTGTTAGGCCGCCATGGGTTATTGCCGCAGGCTGTAGCTTCACATTTTTGCCAATGACAATCGTTCCCGTACGTGAATTAACAATAATCTTGGCTGAGGTATCAGCAGGCTTAAACTCTAGGTTTTCAAGCGTTGATAAATAAGACACTCGTTGCGATGCATCACGTGGCGCAATAACGCGTACTGAGGCAGCGTCAATAGCTTGTGCACTATTAGGGCCTACCAAATTGTTAATTGTTGCTTCTAAACGTTTTGCCGTTGTAAAGTCAGGGCGGTTTAAGTTAAAAGTAATGTAGTCGCCTTGCATAAAAGGGCTTTTAACTTCGCGCTCAACAGTGGCTCCGTTAGGTACGCGGCCAACCGTCGGGGTGTTAATGACCACTTTACTGCCATCTAGCCCTTGTGCTCCTAAACCACCCACAATTAGGCTACCTTGTGCTATAGCGTATACGTTTCCATCCACCCCTTTTAAGAAAGTTTGTAACAAGGTGCCGCCACGTAAACTGCCTGCACTGCCAATAGAAGATACCGTAATATCAATTGTTTGACCCGGCTTTCTAAACGGCGGAAGCTCAGCGTGGACTGCCACTGCTGCTACGTTTTTAATTTTAGGGCTTTGTGTTGAAGGCAGCGTAATACCAAAACTGTTTAGCATGCCTCTAAAACTTTGTTGTGTGTAAGAGTTTTGCTCCCCTGTACCAGGTAGCCCCACCACTAAACCATAGCCTACCAATTGGTTAGCACGTACACCTTCAACCATAGAGACATCTTTTATACGCTCGGCGCTGGCAGAAAATTGCCAGCCTAGCAGTATGATCAAAATAAACGCTTTAATGCTATTCATACTACTATCCTCTAAAACGGAAATAACGAGCTACTAAAGAAACGTGTTAACCACCCTGGGCTTTGCGCTTCTTGTGTTTGTCCTTTACCTGAATATTGAATTCGGGCATTGGCAATTCTATTCGACTCAACCGTGTTATCGGCGCTTACATCTTGCGGACGTACAAGGCCTTCGAGCCTAATAAACTCTTCGCCGGTGTTAAGTGTTAGCCATTTTTCACCACGAATAACTAAGTTACCATTGGGTAAAACACGCATAACATTCACCGAGATGTCGCCCACTAAGCTGTTTGACTGATTTGATTTAGAGTCACCGGTAAATGATGAATCACTACCAATGCCAAACTGAATACTGTCGCCACCTATATTGACTGGTAAACCACCTAACCCAATAACGGGGTCTAGGCTGGCTTCGGTTTCTTTATCGGTTTCGGTTTTAGCGGCTTTTGTAGCTTGTGTTGACTCTTCAAGCTTAACGGTAATTATATCGCCGGTTCTAAGTGCTTTTTTGTCTGAATACAAATCATTAAATGTATTGGTGTTAAACAACGAACCCGTTGCAACAACAGGCTCTGCTACAGGCTCTGGGTACATGGGTGCGTAGTAGGGGTCATCTTGAACCACTTCACTATTTTGCGTAGAAACACAGCCACTTAAAAATAAGGTGCCTGCTGCAAATAAAATAACATTACGCATAACTATCCCCTTGTGCACGGTTATAACTGTTGATTGATGTAGCTCATCATTTCGTCAACGGCCGAGATTACTTTTGAGTTCATTTCGTAAACACGTTGAGTTTCGATAAGGTTTACCAATTCTTCCGTTACATTAACGTTTGATGTTTCAAGTGAGCCTTGAATAATAGTACCTAAGCCTTCTACGCCTGGATTACCTTGAACAGGCGCACCACTAACAGCGGTTTCGGTGTAAAGGTTTTGACCAATTGGCTCAAGACCCGATGGATTAATAAAGTCACTAATTGTTAGCTGGCCAATTACCACGTTATCGGCTTGCCCTGCAACGCGTACAGATACTTCACCATCTTGAGAGACTGTAATTGATTGCGCATCATCGGGTACATTCATTTCGGGCTGAACAACAAAACCTGCACCTGAGGTAACAATGCGGCCGTCTTCATCGGTAGTAAATTGCCCATTACGCGAATACGCTATATTGCCATCGGGTTGCAGCACTTCAAAAAAGCCTTCGCCTGAAATCATCCAATCGAGTGAGTTTTCGGTGGTGAGCATATTACCTTGCGTAAACTCTTTTTGGTTAGCAACCACTTTTGCACCCGCACCTAGCATTAGGCCAGATGGCAGCTCGGTATCTTGTGAAGAGCGCCCGCCAGGCTGGTTGATGTTTTGATACAGTAAATCTTCAAAAATAGCGCGGCTCTTTTTGTAACCTACGGTACTGGCATTCGCCAAATTATTTGAAATAACTGAAATATCAGTTTGTTGAGCGTCTAGCCCTGTTTTACTTATCCACAATGCAGGATTCATAAGTATGCCCTCATTTTAAAGTTAAACTATGCGCATCAACTGATCTTGACGTTCGTCAATCTCTTCAGCTGTTTTCATTAGTTTTACTTGTAACTCAAATTGACGTTGGTGGTTGATCATATCGACCATTTCGTGAACTGGATTAACGTTAGACATTTCCAGTGCACCACTTAATACTTTTACATTTGCAGAGGTATCGACGGTTTGCCCAGGTACAGGTCTAAATAAACCATCGTTGCCTTTTTCAAGCTCTCTGCTGTTTCCTTCAACAACGCGCAGCGTGTCTACTTCTTCTAAAAAATTGGCTGGTGCCCCTTGCGGGCGAACCTGTATGGCACCATCTTCACTAAAGCTTATTTTTTCTATAGGAACCGGTAAAATTACGGGGCCACCTTCGCCAATAACTTGACGACCATGGCTCGTTACTAACATACCTTGTGCAGTAATGTTTAGCGTGCCTACTTTTGTATAGGCTTCGTTTCCTGAGTCATCTTGAACGGCAAGCCAGGCGTTATCGCTCATGGCAATATCTAAATCACGACCTGTTTCGATTATGCCGCCAGAGGTCATGTTAGAACCTGGTCGCTCTTGCATTGAAAACACGCGCGTTGGTAAGCCCTCGCCAAATGCTTGCATAGAGCGCGCTTGCGCAAAGTCAGCTTTAAAACCTGTGGTGTTTGCGTTTGCCAAATTATTGGCTTTAAGTGCAAGCCCTTGTAGGCTTTGCTTAGCGCCAGAGGCTGCAATGTAGACCATTTTGTCCATAACATCGACTCACATAAAAAATCTCTGAGTTGATAAATGCAAAATAGATGCCAGATTAAATTTGACGCAATATAAGGAAGGTATTGAACGGTTCAGCTACGCTAGTTTCAGCTACATAGCTACAAAAAAGGCTGCAAAAATGCAGCCTTAAAATCTTAACCAAAAATAAGGTTAACTTATCGAATCTGCAAAATACTTTGCTGAATTGTTGAGTTAACTTCGAGCGCTCTTGAGTTCGCTTGGTAGTTACGTTGAGCGGTAATCAAATCAACTAATTCGTTTGTTAAGTTAGTATTTGATTGCTCAAGCGCGGATGAATTAATACTACCAAAAGTGCCCGAGCCTGCTTCACCGGCCACTGGCTCACCAGAGTCAATGCTTTGCTTCCAGCTGGTATCGCCTACTTGCGAAAGGCCTTGAGAGTTTGGAAAGCGAACCATAGCAACTTGGCCTAAGTAGGTTGAATCGCCATTGCTGTATGAGGCAACAATTTTACCGTCTGTGCCAATATCAATACCCGCTAAACGACCCACTGTAGAACCATCTTGGTCAAGTGCTTTTACTTCAAAGCCACTTGAGTACTGAGTTGGAATACGGCCAGCTGTGTTGTTTTCATCACGCCAGTTTAGCTCAATACCTGTACTTGGGAATGTTGCGCCGTTATCAAGCATTGACGATAAACCAGTACCTGCACCTGCCGGTAAATTAATTTCATCAAACGTGGTGGTGTTAGTATTTGCTACACCATCTGTTGTGGCGGGTAAACCGCTAGAATCAAAACCAAGTGTGGTAATAGGTGTATATGGTGTAGTTGTTTGCTCTGCACCAGATGTACCGTCTACCACTTTACCATCAAGCGTAGCGTATACCTCCCAGCTATTGTCTGTACCACCTGCAGCTGCATCTTCTTCTTTTACAAAAAAGTATTGCAGAATATGTGGTTCACCTAATGAGTCGTAAACAGTAGTAGACGTCGACGAATTATAGGTACCGTTCGATGTCGGATCAAAATCGAGGCCTGTTGCATCAGCTGTTGCATCTAAGTTGAACGATAAAAATACGTTTTCG
This sequence comes from Pseudoalteromonas sp. P1-30, assembly GCF_001400005.1. Lineage (NCBI taxonomy): Bacteria > Pseudomonadati > Pseudomonadota > Gammaproteobacteria > Alteromonadales > Pseudoalteromonadaceae > Pseudoalteromonas > Pseudoalteromonas sp. P1-30. Next base: position 34,238 of record NZ_LKBC01000005.1, on the reverse strand, counting down.
GTTGCGCGAGGCGAACCAGATGAATCAGGAATTTGAATTGGGTTAGTTGTACTTAGACTTACCGATGTGGTGTCCCCACTTGATGCATCAACCGGAAAAGCTTGTAAGTAATTACCTTTGGCGTCAACCATAAAGTTATCTTGGTTAAGCTTAAATGCACCTGCACGAGTATAGGTTAAATCTTGCGACGAAATATCATCAGTCATTGCAAAATACCCTTCGCCGGTAATCGCTAAATCTAACGAGTTGTTAGTAAATTGCAGTGAGCCTTGATGAAATTGCTGTGCAACCATGGTTGTTTGCACACCATCACCATTTTTGGTTTTACCTGCACTAAACACAGATGCAGCATATACATCAGCAAATTCAGCCCGCGATTCTTTAAAACCAGTGGTATTTACGTTAGCAATATTATTTGCTGTTACGTCTAAGTCTTTTTGAGCGGCAGCTAGGCCTGTAAGTGCGATATTAAAGCTCATAATTCACCTCTAACTTTTAATCTAATAGCCTGCTAGCAGGCGAAATACTTTTTAATTGGTTATGCGATCTCTGCGACATCAGTCAACCTAACCGCACCCTCTTTAGTGTTAATAATAATGCCACTAGAGCCATTGATATTAACGCTTTCAATGTTTTTGAATGTTGCCACCGGTAAGCTTGAAAACTCGCCGTTGGTACTGCCCTCTGCAGTAATGGTGTATTCGCCCTCTGGTAGGCGCTCACCGGATTCATTATTACCATCCCAGCTAAAGCGCACTGCACCCGCTGCTTGCGAACCCATATCGATAGTTCTAACCAGTTGCCCAGAAGCATCTGTGACTTTAATTGTTAAATTATCAACGGCTTCTTCAGCAACCGCAGACCCTTTTGCCTCTCCGCTTTCGCCAAGCTCAAGCGTATTAGATTCTAAAAGCGCTTGCTTACCAACCAGCGTTGATGCTTGTAAGGCAGAGTTTGAGGTCATTGACGAGGCAAGTGATTCAAAATTTGTGTTTAAATCTGTGATGCCTTGCGCCATGGTAAAATTAGTCATTTGCGCAATCATCTGATCGTTATCAGCCGGATTACTCGGATCTTGATACGATAGCTGCTGAGTTAGCAACGAGAAAAAATCTTCCTGCGTTAATGCATCGCTCTCTTCAGTGGTTGTCGCTACTTGGGTCTCTTGCCAAGTTATAGAGTCCAAAAAAGATGAACTAGTACTAATATCGTTACTCATAACCTACCCTCGGTTATCGCTGCCCAAGTAACAGCGTTTTGCTTAACATTTGCTTAGCTGCATCGGCAACTTGCACGTTTGTTTGATAAGAGCGAGAAGCAGAGATCATATTTGCCATCTCCTCAACAACATTAACGTTGGGTTTATAGATATAGCCATTTTCATCCGCACTTGGGTGATTAGGGTTATATTCAATTTGTAGTGGTTTGTTACTCTCAACAATTCCCAGCACTTTAACACCAACAGCGGAGCCCTGAGGGTTGCTGGCTGAGGCAGACGCTTTCGTCAGCTCGGCAGCAAATACAGGTTGGCGTGCTCGGTAAGTTTTGTCTTGGGATGAACTAATTGTATTAGCATTCGAAATATTACTCGCGGTGGTATTTAAGCGAACATTTTGTGCACTCATACCACTGCCTGAAATATCAAAAACGTTATATAAACTCATAATTATTATCCTTGACTACCGAGCGCTTTATTCAGGCCCTTAAATTTACTACTTAAAAATTGCAGGCTTGCCTGATACTCCATCGCATTCTGTGTATACAAGTTTCGTTCCACCTGTATATCAACTGAGTTACCATCGCCTGTATCTCCTTGATTTGGAGTGCGAAATAATTCAGAACCACCTACACTTCGAGTACCGCCTGCGATGTGTTTTTCATTGGTAGTAACCATGCTATTGCCGCTTTGCTGAGTTGACCTTGCCGCTTTTAATGCTGAGGCAAAGTCGATATCTTTTGCTTTATAGCCAGGCGTATCAGCATTCGCTATATTTGTGGCAAGTACTTCTGCCCGCTGTGAGCGGATCAACATTGCATGCGGGTGCACACCTAATGCTTTATCAAAACTGATAGCCATAACGTTCTCCAAAAAATTGACTTGCTTAAGTTAAAGCAATTTATAAGCCAGTAGTTTTTAGTTACGTTATTTTTTTATAGAGGGTTGTTATTAAATAAAAAAACGACGCTAAGAACGTCGTTTTTTAATAACAAAGTGATAGGATTATTTTTTTTGGTAGATGATTCCAGGGTTACAACGAACCATATCAAACTCATTACTTAAGCCCGTCATCGACTCCGACGCACCTAAAAATAAATACCCTTTTGGGTTTAGTGCTTGGGCAAACTGACCAATTATTTTTGCTTTAACCTCTGGTGAAAAATATATAAGGACATTGCGGCAAAAAATAATATCAAACTTCCCCATTAAGGCGTAAGAATCAAGCAAGTTTAAATGTCTAAAGCTCACCTGTTTTCTGACTGAGTCGACAACTTTTGCCATGCCGTTGCCGCTATCCATAAAGTACTTTTTACGGCGCTCTGCAGATAGGCCTCGCGCTAATGCCAGCGCGTCATATTCGGCGTTTTTACACATATCCAGCATTGTGTTAGAAATATCAGTACCAATAATTTGTGCCCCCATACGCAACACGCCCGGTTGCTTGGCCTGAAACTCAGCAACAGACATGGCAATAGAGTATGGTTCTTGGCCTGAAGAGCTGGCCGCTGACCAAATTTTTAATGGTCGGCGGGCGTCTTTAAACTCTGGAAACAGTTTATTTTTTAAAAGCTCAAATGGGTATTGATCCCTAAACCACAAGGTTTCGTTAGTGGTCATGGCATCAACTACAGCGGCTCTAAGTTGCCGCTCATGAGGGCCAAGCGTTTTACTCACTAATTGTGATAAAGATTCAACATTAAAACGAGCCATAAGCGGCGCAAGCCTACTTTTTACTAAATACTGCTTGTTTTCGCCTAGCACAATACCACATTGCTGCTCTAAAAATGAGCGAAACTGATCGTAGTCACTTTGCTGCAAATCTTTATTATTCAAATTAATAACACCTATTGTTGTTTAGTCGCAATGAACCCATTTTTTAACTGCTGTTGCCAATTCATCAGGGTTAAATTTTGCTATAAAGTCATCCGCGCCTACTTTTTCGATCATCGCCTGATTAAACACCCCACTCAAAGAAGTGTGTAAAATAACATGTAGAGGCGCTAATTTTGGATCTGCTTTAATTTCTGCTGTTAATGTATAGCCGTCCATTTCAGGCATTTCAACATCAGAGATAAGTAAACCTACGCGCTCAGTAATATCATTTTTACAATCAAGCTCGGCTATTTCTTTAAGCCTAACTAAAGCCTCTTTACCATTTTTTGCAAGCTCAGTTTGCACGCCAAGTGGCTCAAGTGCTCTTTTTACTTGGTTACGTGCAACAGCTGAATCGTCGGCAATAAATACAATGCGCTCGCCTAAGTCTTTTTGTATTGCACTATCGGCGGCAAGGTCGGCGCTAACTTCGGTATTTACTGGACAAATTTCGTTTAAGATTTTTTCTACATCGAGAATTTCGACTAGTTCGTTTTCAATCTCGGTAACGGCAGTTAAATAAGAGTAACGCCCTGCTCCCGACGGAGGTGGCATTATTTTTTCCCAGTTCATATTAACGATTCGCTCAACGCCACCAACTAAGAAGCCCTGCACTGAACGATTGTATTCTGCAATTATTATGAAGCTGTCTTTAACATTTTCAATAGGTCGGCCGCCTACGGCCATTGATAAGTCGATAACTGAAATAGTTTGACCACGAATATGCGCCACACCCCGAATGTATGCATTTGATTTAGGCATACTCGTTAAAGGAGGACATTGTAGTACTTCTCTTACTTTAAATACATTGATCCCAAAACGCTGACGCCCTCTGAGCTTAAATAATAGTAATTCTAGGCGGTTCTGCCCAACCAACTGGGTGCGTTGGTTTACTGAGTCTAAAATGCCTGCCATTCAAATCTCCTAAAGAAAACAAATAATGCGGAACGATAATTGCTTTCTGTTTATAAAGCTACATAACATCGCGGGAGCGTCTACTTTTTGACGCAAAATATTTATACCCTGTTTGAAACCATAAGCATAGTCGAAACATTATGAGTTTGTTAAAAAAAGTCAGAAGATACAGTGTTTTTTATTTTCTTGCTAGCCTCTGCTTAGCAACACCTTTGCATGCAAAAGTGTTTAGTAAAGATTTATTACAAGAAATAGCAATTTCTCATATTGCAGAGCAAGTTACCGTTCCACTTGAAAAAAATGTGGAGATTACCGCGCTTGCCCTCGATAGCCGTATTCCTGATAGGGTATGCGAAAACGAGCCAGAATTAGTCGTGCCAAATGAGCCGCCATTTACACGCCAGGTGACTGTACAAATAAAATGTAACGATGCGCAAAGCTGGACTCAATATGTCCATGTAAGAATCGTTAAAATGGCGCCCGTTGTGGTTGCCACGGCAAATCTAGCCCGTGGTGAAGTTATTACTAAGTCTCATTTAAGCGTACAAATGAAGCCTTCGCAGTTTGTTAGGGTACAATATTTAGATAACCCTTTAATGCTTATTGGCAGCCGCAGTAAGCGAAATATAAGAAGCGGTATGCCGGTTTTGCTCAACCAAATTTGTATGGTTTGCAAAGGCGACGCTGTTAATATTTATGCGAGTATTAAAGGACTTAGAATAAAAACTACGGGGATAGCACTTGAAGATGGCACCCTTGGTGAGCAAGTACAGATCAAGAATAAAAAATCCGGTAAAATTTTGAATGCACGCGTAGATGGTGTAGAGTCTGTACAAGTTAATATTTAATTTCGATTTATACTAAAGTATCCTATGTATATGCCGATAACTTGGCATAAGTTGGGTAATATACAGGTTTATTATTATGGTTAATCAAGTTAATGGCAGTAATCAACAAGCTAATGCGCTTACAAACGCTAAACAGCAACAAGTTGATATTAAAAAAGATAACGCTGCAAGTACACAAACAACACAGACTCCTTCGCCTAAAGCGGCGAGCGATTCAGTGAGCCTGACGCCACAAGCACAGCAGTTAAAAACACTGCAAGATAAAGCACAGCAATCATCTGGCTTTGATAGTGAAAAGGTCGCTGAGCTTAAAAAAGCGATTACCGAAGGTAAATACCAAATTGATGCTGAAAAGCTGACTAAAAACTTAGCTGATTTTGAGTTTAACGTATATGGCTGATCACAATAGTTTAATTAGCGTTAAATTAAATGAACAAGTTAAATGCTTGGATTCATTATATGCGTTATTAAACGAAGAGCTTAGTATTATTGCCTCTCGTAGAGGTGAAGGTTTAAAAGAACTTGCCCAACAAAAAATGTCTTTTTTAACTAAGCTTACGCAGCTCGATAAAGAGTTGAATAAACTTTTTGCTGCAAATGATGAAAATGCCCCTGAAGTGACTGAACGAGTAGCGCAAGTTAAAGCGCAGTTAGCGCAGTGCCAAAAACAAAATAAAGTAAACTCACATGCTGCCCGCCAAGCACACTTAAGTGTAAAACAATTAAAAGATATTTTAATTGGCGCCCCAACTAGTATGACTTACGACCAAGGCGGTAGTGTGGTTAATACCGACAGCAAGCTGGTTCGTAACCTAAAAGCTTAACTGCTTTTATATATCCTAATTTATTAAAAAAGCCCTTATTGAAGTCTCAATAAGGGCTTTTTTAGGTTTACTACTTAGCACAAAATAATAACCACACTTTTGATTAAGTGAGTTTTAGAAACCCACTTCAGTTATTTAACTGAAGTGGGTTACTGATTTAAATATCTGTTTGGTTATTACCATTTTCAATTAAGTGTTTAATCATTTCCTCTGATTGATTTTGAACATCAACTGCTGGCGCAGCTTCATCGGTACTTCCGCCACTTTGTGCAGGGCTATAAGCAATTGCAGAGCCTTCATCGTCAATCACAGTATTAAGAGCAACGAGTTGCTCGGTGTCTTCGTCAATAATTACATCATTGATATTAAGGGGCTCTGTAGAGCTCATTGACACCGTTTGCTCTGTACTCGATAAAGCACTTACATTACTTAAATTAACCGTTTCTCCTAAAGCATCGCTGGTTACTGCTGCATTTGGTATATTGGCGCCTAATGCTGCTTCTTCGCTAAACGGCTCAGCGGCTCCTTCTAAGCCAAATGTTGTATCGGTGGCACTTGCACTGCTTCCTGCGCTAGCAAGTTGTGGGTCGTTTCCTTGGTCAATAATATTGTCATTAATATCCTTAATTAAATAATTACCGGCTTCATCAACTGTGATAAAGCGATAATCAGACCAAGAACCTAAATCAAGAACTGATAATAATGAACTCCAATTTCCATTCTCATCAGGTTGAATTTCCATAGCGCTTTCTAGCACATTTAAGTTTAGGTTTAACACCTCAAGGCCAAGTAAGTTTGCTCCTACAACATATACACTATTTCCTTCTTCTACTGTGCCTTCTGCAGTTAAACCTATTCCTAGTAAGCCCCAGTAATAGTTAGACACTTCGAAGTCTACCGGCGTTGAGTCAATCACTAACCCAGATAAGCTTCCACTTGAAGTAACATTTCCAGATTCATCAGTAGCGGTAGCCGTTACAGTGTATGCTCCATCGAGTAAAGCATTGTCTGGTGATACGCTCCATACACCTGTCTCACCCGCTGTTGTATCCTTGGTTACAACAGTACCGCTTTCATCTATAAAGCTTACGGTAATATCTTCATTTGCTCCTGCGGTACCGGTGATCTTAGGTGTGCTATCGGCTGTTAATTCTAAACCAGAGTTAATTACTATGCCTGAATCAACTATGCTGCTTATAGATTGCTCGCCAATATTACCTGCATTATCAAGTACGCTTACATCAACACTGTAATTCCCTTCGCTAAGAGGCTGCGAAGCTGTAACACTCCACGATCCATCTGTGTTTACTGTTGTTGAAACATTGTGTGTTTCACCTAGTGCGTCAGTAAACATCACCATAACTGCAGCTCCCGCAAAACTTCCGGTTACCGAGCCTGTAATAGTCGGTGTGGTATCTTGGCCTACTGCAATAGGGTCTATAAATACAATAGGTGCTGTGTAATCAGTACTTGAAACCATGGTATCGCTTGATGAGTTTCCTGCAGCATCACTCACTGTTGCAGTAGCACTAAAACCGCCTTCACTAAGCGGCGTAACAGCTGTGACTGACCAAGTTCCGTTACCTGCCACTTGCGCAGTTAATGTTTGCGAATCACTATTAGCATCAGTAAGTACTACGCTTATGGTTGTACCTGCCGGAGCATCACTTGTACCTGAGATGATTGGCAGTGAGTTATTCGTAACTGCAAGTTCATTAATTTCAATTGTAGGCGGAGTTAAGTCAACTATGCCATTAAGACTTGTAGAGCTTGTAAGGTTTAAGTTTTCGACTGTTGCATCAACCGTAAATGCACCTTCAGCTAATGGAGTGGTCGGTATTAATGTCCATACACCAGCAATAGCTTGAGTGTTATAGGTTGTTGCATTACCACTGCTATCTGTAATAACAACTTCTACATTACCGTTTAGTACATCGGTAGTACCACTAATAGTTGGGGTTGTATCGCTTGTATCTATTATTGGGTTAATTAATAGACTCGGTAAAGTGGTGCTCACAACGCCCGTTTGCGTCACCGTTGCTATATTGCCTGCGTTATCAATACTAATAGCCTCGACGGTTAAATCGCCCTCAGCAAGTAAAGGTGCAACAACAAGCCACGTGCCATCTCCTAATACTGTTGTAGTAACTTCATAAAGTGTGTTTGCAGAGTCGGTAATATTAACCGTGATTAAGCTACCGGTTTCTTCGTCACTGGTGCCAGTAATAGTAGGCGTTAATGTATTAAGTACACCAAAGGCGTCTATTTCTAACGATGGCGGTATGGTATCAATCGTCACTTGCTCAGTAGCAGACTGGCCTAGATTACCCGCAGCATCAGTAATACTTGCGAATACACTATATATACCATCAGGTAGGCTAGTGGTTACTAATGACCACGTGCCATCGCTACCAACAAGGGCATCAAATACTGTTGCGTTGCCGTTAATATCTATCACAGTTACATCAATGTCTGTGCCTTGAGCTTCTTCAGAAGTACCAGAAATAGTTAGAATGTCAGTATTGCTGATGCTCAACGGTAAAATATCTACCACAGGCACTAACGTATCAACAACAAACTCGAGCGTTTGTGTTACTACATTGCCGGCATCATCAGTGATACTCACGTTGGCAACATGCTGCCCTTCAGTCAGCGCATCAACCTCCAGTGAAAATAGCCCTGCTGCATTCACTGTTGTTGTAAGTACTGAACCTCCGTCCAGCTGAATCTCTACCACTCCATTAATTAAATCACTGCTCCCTTGAATAATTGGAGTAGAATCTGACGTTGTACCAATCACTTGCAAATTAAGCGTTGGCGAGATGGTATCTACTACACTGCTTAGCAGCTGTGTAGCTGTGATCCCGACTTCACTTAATACATTTACAGTTACAGTAAACACGCCCTCAGCAAGTGATTGAGGAACCTGTACAGTCCATGAATTATCTGCCTGCACTATAGCAACCAAATCTTGTGCTATGTTATCGCTATCTACCACTCTCACTAGCACTTCGGTGCCTGGGGCTTGGTCGGTCGTACCGCTAATTACTGGTAAATCACCCTCGCCAGCTACAAAGTCAACCACCGCATTAAGTAACGGCGTTGAAGCATCTACATCTGCCGTCGTTATAGTGGTGGTGTTACCCGCTTCATCAGTTGCGGAGGCTTCAACAACTGATAAGCCAATAATATTAACCGCTAGGCCTAATAACTCCCAATCTCCATTGGCATCGGTGGTTACATCGTAAGTTAAGTTAGCCAAATCACCTGCTAATTCTAAATTAACGGTGACTGTTTTACCTTCACCTAAATCGGAAGTACCAGATAAAGATACTAGCTGCCCTAATACGAACGAAGGCACAATAGTAAGCTCTGGCCCTACTGTATCTACTTCGCCACCTGTTTTACTATCAACAGAGGTATTTCCCGCGCTATCAGTAATCGTTGCCGAAACACTGTAAACCCCCTCTGCTAATACGTTGTCTGCAGCGGCTTGCCAGTCTCCATTAGCATCCGTTTGTACGGTAATTTGATGCGATGCGCCAGCTGAGTCAGTAAACGTAACGAAAACGTTTGTATTTGGCTCGTTTGATGTGCCACTAATTAATGGCGTGCTGTCTTGGGTAAGTATTAATGAACTTTGATCAATACTAATTTCTGGCGCAATTGTATCAATATTTGCGTTAGTGATATTGCTGCCTGTATTTCCGGCATTATCAGTAATAAATACTTCTACTGAATATGCCCCTTGCGAAAGACTATTGCTTGCTTCTACTGACCAAGTTCCACCGGCTTGCACCGTTGTATTGACTGTATGCGCATTACCTTGGAAGTCGGTAAATACCACAGCAACCACATCTCCTACGGCTGCACCTGTTACACTGCCAGAAACGCTAGGTGTTAAATCTGTACTACCTACAATATTGTTAATGCTAACCACTGGTGCGGTTATATCAACCACACCGGTAGTGCTAGTATTTACAGGGTTGCCCGCGGTATCACTTGTTGATGCAGTAACAGTATACGTGCCTTCGCTAAGCGATAAAGGAGCTGCAACTGACCATGTGCCATTTGCACCTACTGTGGCATTAACTGTTTGCTCTGCGCCTAAGCTATCTGTAATCAAAATAGCGACTATGGCGCCCTGTGGGGCTGTACTTGTACCTGAAATTGTAGGCGTTGTATCATTACTCGTTAGTAGCGGTGTAATATTCAATTCTGGGGCTGTTAAATCTATCAGCCCTGTATCTGTTGCACTGCTGGTTAAGCCACCTTCAGTCACACTGGCTGAAACAGTAAACGTGCCCTCAGGAAGGATATTTGTCGCATCTACACTCCATGTATTATCAGTTACAGTTGTTGTAACCGTGTGCGAGACATTATTAACATCGGTAATAGTAACCGTAACTAGCGTACCATTTGCAGCACTACTCGACCCAGAAAGCGTAGGTGTTTGATCGTTTGTATCAACAATAGTGTTTATATTAATGGTAGGTGCATTAGTATTAAGCGTGGCAGTAGCATTTGCTTCACTACTGTTACCTGCAGTATCAGTAATGCTTGCTGAAACTGTCACTTGTCCATCAGTTAATGGCGTGGTTACATCAACACTCCAGGCCCCGCCTGCCCCCACAGTCGTTGTGTAGGTATCAGTGCTATCACCATCAGTAATTGTGACATTAATTGTAGTACCTTCAACCTCATTAGATGTACCTGAAATAGTAGGCGTGCTGCTATTAATTGTACCTAATGCGTCAATGGTAATGGTTGGTGCTTGAGTATCAACAAGCCCTGTTCCAGTCGCTGAGCCTGTATTATTAGCATCGTCGGTAATACTAACAACAACACTGTAATTTCCTTCAGGTAAATTAGGCGCTGTTGTTTGCCAATTACCATTTGCATCAACCGTAGCGGCTAACGTATGCGTATCACCATTACTATCTGTAATAACAATATCTACATTTGTGCCAGTAGGTTCACCAGATGTACCACTAATAACTGGCGTATCTGTGTTAAATACGGTTATGTCGTCCAATGCGACTATTGGTATCTGAGTATCAATTGTTAAGTCGATTGTTGTGTTAGTGATATTATTGGCGTCGTCAGCAACATTAATTTGCGCCGTATAGTTACCATCGGTGAGTGCAGTTGGTATCTCTACCTGCCAATTTCCATCAGCATCGACTACCGCAAAAAAGGTTTGGCCATCAATGCTAATTATTACATCAGCACCTATGGCATCACTGGTGCCTGATAGGGTTGGCGTTGTATCTGCTGTCGTGTCGATAGGATTAACGCTAAGAGTAGGTGCTATGCTGTCTATTTCACCTTGTGCTTGCTCAGTGGTTAAATTACCCACATCGTCTCTTACCTCTGCGGTAACAGTGTATTGCCCTTGTGCTAACTCGGTTGGCACTTCAACAGACCAACTTCCATTAGCTTGAACTATGGCCGTAAACTGCTGGCTTTGACCTGCACTATCTACGACGGTTAGTTCTACCTCGGTTCCTTGAACCATATCAGTAACACCAGAGATCACAGGCGTTGCATCGTTCGATAAGGCATCAACAGTCACAGTGAGCGCAGGTGCTTCATTATCAAAATTAAGTGAGTTGACGCTCGCAACATTACCGGCTGCATCACTTGCAGTTGCAGTAACATACGCAAGACTAAGCAAAGGTACTGTTATGTTGGCAAGTCCCCATGTGCCATCAGCATTCGTGGTAGCAGTGTACGTTGCGCCCACTAAACCACCGACTAAATACTCGGTAATTGTGATCACTGACCCTTCTGGTAAATCAGAATCCCCAGAAAGAGAGACTAAATTGCCTAGGGCAAACGAAGGAATGATCTCTAAAGTCGGTGGAGTTACATCCACTTCGCCCGTATCACTGCCTGTGCCAGTGTTGCCTGCTGCATCGGTAATGCTCGCACTCACACTGTAGCTCCCTTCGGCTAAATCAGTCGCTGAGGTGGCACTCCAATTACCATTGGCATCGGTTTGTACATCAATAGTTTGTACGGCATTGGCTGCATCGGTAAAGGTTACCGTGACGGTGCTGTTTGGTGCATCACTGGTGCCCGTAACTGTTGGTGTGCTGTCGTTGGTGAGCGCTGGTGCATCTACACTCACACTTGGTGCGGTGGTATCGATGTTACCGGTGCCGGTGATATCAGTGCTGTTACCCGCCGCATCACTAATAGTCGCTTCAATGCTGTAAGGGCCTTCAGCCAATGCGTTTGGCACTTCGACTGAGAAGTTGCCGCTCGCATCCACAGTCGTCGTAAAGGTTTGCTCTGCCCCTAAATCATCGATAACCGTAAAGGTGATCACGGTGCCTTCAACCGCATCACTGGTGCCGCTTAGGGTTGGTGTGACATCGTTACTTGAACCTGGGCTAGTTAAATCAAGTGTTGGCGCAATGGTATCAACCTCCCCTGCGCCTGTGGCGGTCGCTGTGTTACCCGCTGCATCGCTTACGCTTGCACTTACGGTATAACTGCCTTCAGCAACTACTTGTGAGGCAGCCACACTCCACGTGCCATTAGCTCCTAGGGTCGTTGTAACCGTATGGGTCATATTATTACTATCGGTGATCTCTACAGTTACGGTGCTGCCTTGCGGTGCATTCGCGGTGCCGGTGATCGTTGGGGTTGTATCATTGGTAACAACTAACTCATTCACTTCAATCGCAGGCATAGTGGTGTCAATAATACCGGTTTCTGTGGCGCTGCCGATATTACCCAGACCATCGTCTACCTCCGCGGTCACTGTGTATTCACCTTCAGCTAGTTCACTCGGTGCATCAACGCTCCATACGCCACCGGTTACTGTGGTGGTTGTGGTGGTTTCAGCGCCTGAACTGTCTACAAACGTTAAGCTAATGGTGGTGCCATCGGCTGCATCACTTGTCCCATTAATGGTTGGCGTGGTGTCGTTGGTATCAACCAAGGTATTAATGCTAATGCTTGGCGCGGTGGTGTTCAGCGTGGCTGTTTCACTAACTGTGGTGGTGTTACCGGCGTTGTCGCTCACGCTGGCTTCAATGGTGAGCTCACCATCAACCAGTGCATTTGGTACATCGGCTGACCAGCTGCCACCCGCTTGGACTGTGGCTGTAAAGGTTTCGGTGGTAATGCCATCGCTAACGCTGATGCTAATCACCGTGCCGGCTGGTGCATTCGTGGTACCACTAATGGTTGGCGTGCTGTCGTTGGTAGCGCCTACAGTGTCGAGTGTCAGTGTCGGGGCAAGGCTATCAAGGGTGCCCGATTGCGTAGCGCCGCCTGTATTGCCCGCCGCATCCGTAATGCTGGCTTGTACACTGTAGCT
>NZ_LKBC01000005.1:0-21195 GCF_001400005.1 Pseudoalteromonas sp. P1-30 | reverse complement strand
GGTAATGGTATCAACATTGCCACTGCTGTTGGCGGTGCTCTCATTGCCGGCGGCATCAGTAATACTGGCCGTTACAGTAAAGTCACCTTGTGCCAGCGCACTGGGCACTTCAATATCCCAATGCCCATCCGTACCAACGGTGGTGGTAATGGTTTGCACAGCGCCGTCACTGTCGGTCACGGTGAGTGTTACCGTGCCGCCAATTTCGTTACTGGTGCCTTGTAATGTCGGGGTTAAGTCATTTACATCACCCACAGTTTGCATGGTTAATGTGGGTGCTTGTGTATCTAAAGTAATTGTATCGGTTACTGTTGTTGTGTTTCCTGCTTCATCAGACACGCTCACTTCGATGGTGTTATCACCTTCATTCAAGTCTGTTTGAGGGGTTACTTGCCAACTTCCATTGGCATCTACTGTGGTTGTTAGTGTTTGTTCAACACCGTTTTCATCGGTGATCACTACAGTAATCGTTGTACCTACATCGGCATCACTCGTACCTGAAATAGTCGGTGTTGTATCATTGGTTACAGCATCAAAATCAATGGTTAAACTTGGCCCCGCAGTATCAATATTACCGGTTGCTGTATCTAAAGCACTATTGCCTGCAGCATCAGAAACCTCAGCCTGTACTGTATAATCCCCTGAAGCTAACTCTTGAGAAAGCTCTACACTCCAATTCCCTTGTGCATCCGTTGTCGTATTAAACGAGCGAACAACTCCTTGTGAATCTGTAACAGTCAAGCTTATTACAGTGCCAGATACAACGCCTGTAGTATTACCAGCAATAATTGGTGTTGTATCATTACTAGTTTCTAGATCGTTAATTTGTATGGTTGGCGGCGTAATATCAATTACGGCATCAAGTTCTGCTATGGCTGAACCACCGCCTAAATCAGTTACTGTTGCACTGATTGATACACTTCCCTCAGGTAAATCGGCTGGCGGAGTAACACTCCACTGTCCGTTTGCATCAACAACCGTAGTTAAGGTAATAGTCGCACCTGTAGAGTCTGTGATCTGAACTTCAACAGACGAACCTACTTCTGCATTAAATGTATCACCGCTTATTTGTGGGGTTTGATCGTTGGTTTCACCAATCACATCAATAGTGATAGTTAACGCACTTGTATCAATAGTACCAGAGGCGCTTGCAGTACCTTCATTGCCAGCGCTATCGCTAATAGTAGCATCAACAGTATAGCTACCTTCAGCTACAGCTACGGGTACTTCTACTGTCCAACTTCCATCTGCAATGACTTGTGCAGTGATTGTTTGCACTGCACCATTAGCGTCCGTTACAGTTAAAGTAACAGTTGAGCCTGTAGGTTCCCCGCTTACCGTACCTGATAGAGTTGGTGTAGTATCACTTGTATCACCTAGCGCATTTATGTTCACAACCGGCGCAGTTGTATCAACCTCCCCTGTGGTAGTGGCCGTGGTTTCATTACCTGCGTTATCGGTTACCGATACCTCAACGGTAAATTCACCTTCACTTAGATCCACACTAAAGGTACCATCGGCTTGCACTTCGGTAGTAATGGTTTGAGGGTTACCCGCTTCATCCGTCACGGTGATCGTAACAACGGTGCCCTCTGTCTCGCCCGTGGCAGACCCTGAAATAGTCGGTGTGGTGTCGTTGGTATCACCCACCGGGTCAATTAACACTGTGGGCGCTGCGGTATCTACTTCACCTGTGGTGGTTGCCTTCACTTAGTTCATTGGGTACATCTACACTAAAAGTGCCATCGGCTTGCACTTCGGTAGTAATGGTTTGTGGGTTACCCGCTTCATCCGTCACGGTAATCGTAACAACTGTGCCCTCAGGCTCGCCCGTGGCAGACCCTGAAATAGTGGGTGTGGTGTCGTTTGTATCACCCACCGGATCAATTGTTAGTGTGGGCGCTGCAGTATCTATAACGCCTGTAGTTGTGGCTGAGGCTTCATTTCCAGCTGCATCAGTGGCTGTGGCCGTTATTGTAAACTCCCCCTCAGCAATTGCAGTCGTTGCACCTACTTGCCAAGAACCATCTTCTGCAACAACTGCCGTTAAGGTTTGCGAATCACCATTAGAGTCTGTTACTAATACAGTGATCAAGCTACCTGGCTCTACACCAGTTGTGGTACCACTAAATACAGGTGTTGAATCGTTAGAGTCAGTAAAGTCATTTACACTAATAGTTGGTGCGGTTAAATCTATAGTGCCAGTTTGTGAGTCTTGCGCGCTATTACCAGCACTATCACTTACATTTGCCACCACACTAAACTCACCCTCAGCTAATGCTTGTGGGACATCTATACTCCATGTGCCATCACCATTTATAGCAGTGACAAATTGCTGCTCAGCGCCAGCATTATCAGTCACAATCACTGTAACCACACTACCCGCTGCTAAACCTTGAGTAGAGCCGCTTATAGTAGGCGTTGTATCGTTTGTATCACCAATATTATCTATAGTTACGCTAGGTGCGGTTAAATCTATGGTGCCAGTAACCGTCGCTGTACTGCTATTGCCTGCTTCGTCACTTACACTTGCAGTAACTGTAAAGTCACCTTCGCTAAGCTCATTAAGTATATCGGCGCTATAGCTTCCATCGGCATTAGTAACCGCTGTAATAGTTTGTTGATTACCGTCACTATCTGTTATTAATAAGGTAACCTCAGTACCTTGGGGTACATCTACTACGCTACCTGTCACACTCGGTGTTGTATCGTTTGTATCTGTAATAGGGTTAATAGTAATCGCAGGATCAGTTAAATCAATTTCCCCTACTTCAGTAGCAGAGGCTGTATTGCCAGCAGCATCGGTTACTGTTGCAACCACCGTAAATTGACCCTCTACCAACTCATCGGTTGCTTCGATTGACCACGAACCATCTGCATTTGTGGTTACTTGCACAGTTTCTGTTGCGCCATCGCTGCCTGTAAAGGTAACAGTAACAACCGCACCTGCGTCAACATCTTGCGTAGTACCACTAATTGTTGGAGTGGTATCATTAGTATCAATAATAAAATTAATACTTACGGTTAAATCTACATTACCGACCGTACTTGCTTGTGCCTCATTACCCGCATCGTCTATAACGGCTGCAACTACGGTAAAATCCCCTTCAGGCAGAGGCTCTGTAACTTGAGCGCTCCAAGAACCATCTTCTTGAGTGACCGCTAAAAGATTAAAAGTACTGCCATCACTTGCAGTAATAGTTAAGGTTATAGTGGTACCAGCAGGCACGTTACCGGTATTACCGCTTAAAAATGGCGTGGTATCGTTTGTATCTGCAATAGAGTCAATTTGAATAGAAATAGGGGCAAATGTAACTTCACCACTTGTTTGCGCGGATGCTTCGTTACCCGCAGGGTCACTCACTGTCGCGGTAACACTAAACTCTCCGCCAGGAATAGCGTTGGGCGATTCAACACTCCACGTGCCATCAGCCTCAAGTGTCGTTGTTAAGGTTTGTATATTACCGTCGCTATCGGTTACTAAAACAGTAATTACAGAGCCCTCTGGTGCCCCTTCAACACGGCCTACAAAAGTAGGGGTTGTGTCATTAGTGTCTGCAATGGCCGTAACCGTTATCTCAGGGCTAGTTAAATCAACTAACCCTTGCTCTACAGCTTGTGCTTCATTACCTGCAGTGTCGGTCACGGTTGCATTAACTTCAAACTCACCTTGTGCTAAAGGTGTAGAAACACTTACAGACCAGCTGCCATCATCATTTGTTTGCGTTAACAGCGTTTGAACTTGCCCATTAATATCAGTAATAACCACGGTAATTACCGAGCCTGCTGGCACATCTTGCGCAGAGCCAGTAATAATAGGGGTTGTATCTTGCGTATCGGCAATCGCATTAATTTCTACAATTGGCGCCGTTAAGTCAATAACTCCAGCATCACTTGCTAGTGCTTGGTTGCCTACGCTATCACTCACCTGCGCATCAACAGTAAAATCACCTTCTGGTAGTGCCACACCCACATCAACAGCCCAACTACCATCTTCACCGGTAATGGCTGTTAAAAGCTGCACTTCGCCTGCACTGTCGGTTACTGTGATTGTTACTTCAGTACCTTGTGGCACACCGGTTGTAGTACCAGTTAATGGTGGCGTAGCATTATTAGTTTCACCCGCTACTGTAACTGTAATTTCTGGAGCGGTTAAATCAATACTCGCAACTGCTTGGTCGATTGCTTGGTTACCAGCGGCATCAACTGCTACTGCGTTAACATTAAACTCCCCTTCTGCTAAAGGTGATGTAGTGGTAATACTCCAATTACCTTGTGCATCAACTTGTGTAACAATTGTTTGTTGTGTGCCTGTGCTATCGGTAAGAGTTACAGAGACGTTGTCGCCAGTATTCAAACCCGCTACCGACCCCGTAACCGTTACTGTCTGAGATGCAGAGTCTGCAACAGGGTCAATATTAATTACTGGCGCGGTGGTATCTATTTCAATAGAAATAGCATCGTTAAACGCATTACCATCAGGGTCGGTGGCTTCTACAACTACGCTCACGGGTCCATCGGCTATCGGGTTAGGCAATGTAATTTCAAACGTGCCATCAGGGCCAATAACCGCACTTACTACTTGAGAGTTACCATTTTCATCTGTCACAGTAATATTTACTGTTTCACCCACTAAGTTTTCACTTGTACCACTAATTGTTGGTTGAGATGAATTAGTTAAACCTACCTCATTTAATGATATAGACGCAGTGCCATCATCAGGAACTACCCCATCAGAGGTGTCGCGAATATTTAGCGCCTCTGTAGAATCAGGATCAAAGCTTGAATCAAATGCAACGCTATTAGGGTTAACCCCCTCCGCAATACGTGTAAGCTGAACAAATGAGCTTCCTCCACCAGAGCCCGCCCCACCAGCACCACCTGCGGCCGTTGCTTCTAAATTATCTAAAATATCACCATCGCCCTCTAAGGCATCTAAAAAGTCAGTAACATCAGAATTAGCCGCCGTTTGGCCATCGTTATTATCAGTTTGTTCTAAGCTTGCAATGGCCGCATCTAGGCTTTCGTCAAACACGGTGGTTTCGCTGCTATCGCGGGTTTCTTGTGCTAATAAATCAGGGGTGATCTTTACGTTTTGATTAGCAGGAATCGACAGTGTTTCTCCTTGCACATCAATTGTTAGCGATGAATTATCGGCGGTAACCACTAAATCGCCCACAGTAATAGTATCGCCCACTTCAAGTGGCTTAATTGTGCCATCTTCTAAAACAACACCAGCAGACCCTTTTAAGTCTATTACTAATAATTGATTAGATTCCATTTTACTTACCTCAAACATAAGAATTAAAAACTATTAATTAAAATGTAGAACAGCAAAACGCATTAGATACTGTACTCAAGTACAGTTTTTAAAAAAACATTAAAAATAAAAAAGTGGTAGATAATAAATTTTATGCTAGCCAAAACGATTATTTGCGAAATATGCATTTATTGACTAAACCATATGGTAGGTATTGATAGCCCAAGTAACCCTAAGAGGAAGAAATGATTACAAAAAATACTTTACTAAAGCAAAAAGGAAAGCTGCTTATAGGTTTAACGCTAAGTGCGCTTGGCGCAACTCACGTGGTAAAAGCCGATGACAGTTCTGTGGCACCGCTTACATACGTCACCAGTAAAGCAATTGAAAATAATCCAGAGGTACAACAAGCATGGCATACATTTAAATCCTCAATTTATGGCGTAGATGCAGCCCGCTCAGGCTACTTACCTAGCGTTGATGTATCTGCCAGCGCAGGTTATGAGCGCCGAAACTACGGTATAGAAGACGAATACAACCGCAACACTGCAGAGCTTAGTGTTACTCAAATGCTTTACGACGGGTTTAGAACATCTAACACCGTTGAAAGGTTTGAGCGTATTCAGCTCATTCGGTATTTTGAATTACTCTCACAAACAGAGCAAACTGCATTAGATGCATCTATTGCATTTTTAGATGTGCAAAAATTTAAAGAACTTGTGACACTCGCTGAAGAAAACCTGCAAGAACACGAGTCTGTATACCAACAAATTGAACAAAGTGTAGGAGCCGGTGTTGCCCGAGCAGCAGATCTAGAGCAAATTAGCGGGCGCTTATCGCTAGCGCAATCTAATGTGCTAACCGAGTACGCTAACCTGCACGATGTAACTGCGCGTTATTTAAGAGTTGTTGGCGAGCTACCCGTTAATGATATAAAACAAGCCAAATTAGATGAGCAAAACGTGCCCATTTCTATTAACCAAGCGCTTGATATAGCCTATAAAAACAGCCCTGCTTTTTACGCATCGCTTTATAATATAGAGGCGCAAGAAGCCAATGCTCAGGCACAAAAGGCAGCGTTTCATCCAAACGTAGACTTATCTGCCCGTTACGGCACACAAGACAGAGACGAGCTAGGTTTAAACGAAACAAGAACCGAAGCACGGGTAGGTATAGACATAACCTATAACCTGTACAACGGGGGCCTAGATAGCGCCAACCTTGAACAAGCATACCAAGATGTAAATATTGCCAAGTATCAACGCGATCAAGCTTGTGTTGATATTCGTCAAAGCCTACAAATTGCCTATCATAATGTGAACAATATAGAGCAAAAGCTACCCACGCTTGAAAGCTATAAAAACTCGTCAAACAGAGTAAAAATAGCCTACCGAGACCAATTTGATATTGGCCAACGCACCTTGCTTGATGTACTTGACGCTGAAAACGAAGCATTTCAATCTAACCGCTCGTACATTGTTGCTCAATACGATAGACAAACAGCCATTTTAACTATGCTTAACGAAATGGGTAAACTATTGCCAGCTCTAAATGTTATGTCTGACAAGTACCCAACATTAACAGAGTTAACAGATGACCCAATCGTGCATAACGCACAAAATATATGCCCAAGTTACGATGTAGCTGCCACCTTTAAACGCAAAGCTTTTTTGCAAAAAAAAGCCAAGCAAGATAACGCCTACATGAGCGTTACAGCAATGCCTAGGTATTTAGAAATGCCACCAGAAACCCCTAGCGCATCGAGTTTTGCAGATGACGATAACGACGGCGTTCCTAACGAGCAAGACACCTGCCCAAGCACACCAGCGGGTACAAATGTAGACCTATCTGGGTGTACTTTGTATGACCAAGCGACCGACTCAGTTGAAATAGGCATTCCCTTTTCAGCCGACTCAAGCCAAGTGCGCTCAGAGTACTTGCAAGAAGTAGAAAAGCTCGCGGAGTTTTTAAAAAATAACCCTGACAAAAAGGTAGAGATCCAAGGTCACGCCTCATTAGATGGCGATAGAAAATACAACCGCAAACTTTCAGAGCAACGCGCCTTTGCCGTAGCACAATTACTTATTGAGCAATTTGGTATAGCGCCTAATCGTGTTCAATCATTTGGTTATGGTATTGATCAACCACGAGTTAATGAAATTTCGGTACGTGCTAATGCGGCAAACCGCCGTATTGAGGCGGTTATTACCGATAGTTAAGAGGTGCTTAAAACAAATAAATTTAAAATGTTTTACATAACATTGGATGGTATATGGAATTAAATGATGTACTTGATCATGGCGGCGCACTGGTAGATTGCCTTGCAGTATTGTGCCGCTTTCATGATAAAGATTTTTCAAGGGAGGCCTTATTAAATGGCCTCCCACTAACAGATGGAAACTTAACGCCTTCAGGATTTGCACGTGCTGCAAAACGTGTGGGCTTTAAATCAAAAGTTGTAAATAAGCCTCTTAATCAAATTAATACTGCTTTATTACCCGCCATTATTATTTTAAATAATAACCAAGCGTGCGTGGTAACCGCTATTGATAACCAAAAACAAACAGCGCAAGTTACTTACCCCGAGCTAACCGAGTCTGTTGTAGAAGAAGACCTAGAACAGTTAATTGAAAAATCAACAGGTTTAATTATTTATGCTCATCCAGAGTTTATGTTTGATGAGCGCTCCCCAGTGCTTGAAAAGCTCTCTAAAGACGGCTGGTTTTGGGGCGTAATAAAAGAATGCCGCGCACTGTACAAAGACGTCATAATCTCCGCCATTGCATTAGGCGTTTTGTCTGTTGCCATGCCTTTATTTGTAATGAATGTATATGACCGCGTAGTTCCTAACCATGCAACAGAAACCCTCTGGGTTTTAGCCATCGGTATTTTAATAGCACTGACCGCCGACTTTGTACTGCGCTTAGTACGCAGCTACTTTGTAGAGCTTGCGGCAAGCCGTATAGATGTAAAAGTGTCTGCGGTTATTATGGAGCGCGTACTTGGTATGAAGCTTAAAAATAGGCCCTCATCAGCGGGGTCATTTGCTAGTAACATACAATCGTTTGAAGCCGTACGTAACTTTTTTAGCTCAATAACCTTGGTCGCGCTGGTTGATTTACCCTTTGTTGCTATATACCTAATTGTTATTGCAATAATAGGTGTACCGCTAAGCCTACCCATTATCGCAGGTGCCCTAATACTTTTAAGTTATGGCATAGCAGCCCACAGAAAACTTGAAGCGCTGTCAGAGCAAACCATGAAAGCAAGCTCAATGCGCAACTCCATACTTGTAGAAAGCTTAACCAACATTGAAGATGTAAAAAGTTTTCACAGCGAATGCAAAACCCAATCAACATGGGAAAAATCAACTATTTATATTGCTCAGGTTAATGCGCAAAGTCGCTTAATCTCAAGCTCAATCTCTAATAGCGCAGCGTGGATACAACAATGTGTTGGCGTGATCATTATGATCATCGGTGTTCATTTAGTTATTGAAGGCGAGCTCACGCAAGGGGGATTAATAGCCGCTTACTTACTTTCATCGCGGGCAATGGGGCCGCTTGGGCAATGCGCCGCCGTACTTGCGCAATATCATCATGCTGCTATTGCTATGCAATCGCTTAACGAAATAATGGAGAAAGACGTTGAGCGCCCGCCAAATAAACATTGGTTAAGCCACCCCGTATTAAACGGCGAAATAGAATTTAAAGACGTATGCTTTAAGTATGAAGACGATGCGGCCGATGCGCTTAGTAATATTAGTTTTAAAATAAAAGCGGGCGAAAAAGTGGCTATTTTGGGGCGCAATGGTTCGGGTAAAAGCACCCTCGAAAAACTTATTTTAGGCCTTTACGACCCAACCGCAGGCTCCGTAATGGTCGATAACAACAATATACAACAAATAGACCCCGCAGAACTTCGTCATAACATAGGGTACGTGCCCCAAAATATAGCGTTGTTTTTTGGTAGTTTAAAAGACAACCTCACTATTAGCGCATGGCATGCTAAAGATGAGCAAATTATTAGCGCATGCGAAAAAAGCCAGTTATTCGAGTTAATCAACTCTCACCCCGATGGGTTTGACCTACAAGTTGGTGAGCAAGGTCGCCTGCTATCTGGCGGCCAAAAACAAGCAATTGGTATAGCGCGCGCATTAATAAACGACCCCCCTATTATGCTGTTAGATGAGCCTACCTCATCGCTTGATCACAATAGTGAAAATAAAATTATTCAAAATTTAAAAATCGCCACCCAAGACAAAACTTTAATTGTAGTTACTCACCGCTCATCTTTACTTTCGTTAGTTGATCGCATCATCGTGCTCGATAACGGAAAAATAGTTGCCGATGGGCCTAAACAAAAAGTAATTGCCGCACTGAATAACCAAACAGTGGAGCAAGCATCATGAGTGACAATAAAAAGCCACTAGAGCAGCGCTCTTTTGAATCGGTAAGTAAAGCGATAGAAGCACGTAAAAAAGGTAAGCCTTCAATCTTTAATCGCTTATTTAAAGGCTGGCTTTCGCCTCCTGAATCACAAGATTGGGTAGTCGATGCGCAGTGGGAAAAAATGCAGCAAGAGCCTGCCAGCGCACGTTTTTTGTTATACCTCATTTGCATCGCATTTATTTTGCTTACCATTTGGGCAGGCTTTGCGCCACTCGATGAGGTAGCCCGTGGTGAAGGACGCGTTATCCCATCAAATAAATTACAATTAGTGCAATCTTATGATGGCGGTATGGTAGAAAAAATAAATATTCGAGAAGGGCAAATTGTTGAAGAAGGTGACGTATTAATAAAAATCGACCCTACTCGGTTTATTTCAAGCTTTAGAGAAAACCAATCTAAAGTGCAATCACTCACTGCAAAAGTAGCCAGGTTACAAGCCCTTACCAGAAAAGAAGATCTCGTTTTTCCTGATGAGCTTGTTAAGCAAGTACCCGAGGCGGTCGCTCATGAGCGCTCAATATATTTAAGTAATCGCCAAGAATTAGAGCAGCAAGTGGCAATTCATAAACGCCAGCTAGAACAACGCAGACAAGATCACATTGAAGCAAAAGCCGCTTTGCAACAGCATACAAGCGCTCTAAGGCTAAGTAATCGTGAGCTGCAAGTAACACGCCCACTGTTAAGAACCGGTGCTGTATCTGATATAGACATCATTAGGTTAGAACGTGAAATAGTTGATTTAAACGGCGAAATAAACCGTACTAAAGCAGTTATTAACCGGAGTTTATCGGCTATCAACGAAGCTAAAAACAAAGTAACAGAAGTCGAACTTGCGATGATCAACCGCTGGAACAACGAGCTTTCGGAGGCATTGCTGCGTTTAGAGTCGATAAAAGAAACCGAATCAGGGCTTGCCGACAAAGTGGCCCAAACTGAGATCAAATCACCGGTTAAAGGCACGGTACAACGTTTATTGGTTAATACCGTAGGCGGCATTCTACAACCCGGCAGTGACGTTTTAGAAATAGTCCCTTTAGACGATCAACTTATTATTGAGGCAAAAATACCGCCGAAAGATATTGCCTTTTTACGCCCAGGGCAGCCCGCCATGATTAAATTTAGCGCCTATGATTTTGCGGTATACGGCGGACTAGAAGCCGAGGTACTGCATATAAGTGCAGATACAATTACCGACGACAGAGAAAATACTTTTTATTTAGTGCAATTAAAAACCACTAAAAATAACTTTTCAGAAGAGTTGACTATAATTCCAGGAATGACCACACAAGTGGATATTATTACTGGTAAAAAAACCGTCTTGGAATATTTACTTAAACCCGTACTCAGAGCTACATCGCAAGCAATGACAGAACGCTAAACTGAATTTATTGGAGTAAATTAATGCGTCAAAGTATATTTATTACACAACCCGAACTTGAATCGAGCCACTGGCGAAGTGCGTTTGCAGGTTGTGTAATATGCACCAAAGAACCAAAACAAATTAATGCATCAAGTATTATATGGGTTCTGGCGGGCACTTCGGGATGGCTTGAACTGGTAAAAAAATATGCCCAAAAACGCTTGCCAGTTATTGTAATGACCACAAATCTAGAAATAGAGGAACTTAGAGCAGCCCTGCAAGCGGGCGCAAGAGGCTATGTAGAAGCACTTGCATCTAAAGTAATATTACAACAGGTACTTGAGACTATTTGCTCAGGCGGCCTGTGGTTACCTGGGCAGCTACTATCTAATATTGTTGGGGCACTAAGTCAGCAGCAAATAAATTACACCCAAGCGTGCGATATTCAAAGCTTAACTAAACGCGAGCGCCAAGTTGTTGATATAGTTATAACAGGGGCAACCAATAAACAAGCCGCTGAGTCACTAAATATTACAGAGCGGACAATTAAAGAGCACATGAGCTCAATTTTCACTAAGTTAAAAGTGCGTGACCGTATACAACTTATGTTAGCCGTTAAAGGTAACTAACCTAGGCTAGAATAATAAAACCTTCGCCAGTTATAGTTAAACTTACTAAACAACGGCTTATAGGTTAAATACTGAATTGCATTTACCTATTCGCCGCCATTATTAAACCGCTCCCCTTTTAATTAAAGAGTCGCTTTACGACTCTTTAATTACCCCATCAAAACCTAGATTAACCAGTGTATCTATATCGTCTTGGCTTGTTACGCCCTGTGCGACCACTTTAATACCAATAGAATGTGCTAATGTGCAAACACCGCGTAAGAAGGTTTGATTGTCTTGGCTGTAACTAATGTTATGCGCGTAAATGCTGTCTATTTTAAGCATTTCTAAGCCAAATTCTTGAATGTTCTTAATCTTAGTAAATTCAGGCCCCACACGTTTAAGTGCCACTTTAGCGCCCATACAACGCACCTGCTCACAAAATTCCTTAAATATATCCTTTTCGTTTACGACAATGTTTTCGCGTATATCAAAACATATATTTTTTGCCAAATCAGGAAAGGCAGACACATAGGTTAATACCGAGGCAAGCGCGGTATCATCCATTAATGTTTGCGCCGAAAGCTCTACAGCAATCAATTCATTTGGCGGCGCTTCACCGTACTGTTTAACAATTTGCTTGATTAAACTCCAATCCAAACGCGCTAATAGGTTTAAGCGATTAGCCCATTGATAGTAGTAGCTTGATTTATAATGTTGGCCGCCAAATTCTAAACTTAAACTAAGCTGATGCTGCAACAAGGTATCGTTAAAACCCATAACCTCTAAACAATTTAACTGTATAGTTTTTTGCTCAAGCGCATCCTCAATAGCCTTTTGCCAGCCAGTAGAGTCATCAAAAATTTCACTCTTTTGTTTATTATCAATGACTTTTGCTTGCACCCCAGGTTTGTTACCTGCTGTTTTTAATAAACCATCTACACGGCGTAATAAATCAAAGCGGGTGTCGTTTTTCTCTATGTAGGTACAACTGTGTACAATGGCCAAATCAATATTTTTGTATTCATCAACAATCGATTTGTGCAGTGCGGTTATTTGCTCGCTAAGCGCCTGAATATCATCAGTATCGCTAAACAACACAGTAAAGTCGGTATGTGATATACGCGCAATATAGTTTTCTGAAAAGTGCGCCTGATTCGACTCTAAAAACTGTGTTAACACCTGAGAAAAACGGCGCAAAAAGTTAACCATTTCTACACGGCTAATCGATTCACTTATTTTATCTAAATTAACCACCCTAAATAAAAACAAAGCACCATGGGCATGATCTTTCACTTTTTGTAAATGAGCCTCTAATGTGGCACTAAAATACTCTCGATTGGCAAGCCCTGTTAGCTCATCGTGCTGGGCTTTAAAACGCAACTCCTCTAAGCGTTTATTATCTTCTTTTATAATGCGACTAAACCGTGTCGATAATAAATTCATCGACTGCACAAGGCGTGCAAACTCAAAGGTTTTTGGCACTTTTGACTTAATAAAACGCTTATCGCCAAAGGCGTTAGCTTGGTACACCACATCATCAAGAGGCGTTAAAATTCTACGTAATAAATACGCACTTATGGCACAGGCAAAAAAGGCCACCACTAAAAAGCTAAAAAACAGTTTAAGGGCGCTTTCCCACAACGCTTGCTCAGCATATTGACTGTGGCTTTCAACAAATAAGGTGCCAAATTGTTGCCAACCGTTGTTAACCTGCCCTACACCTGGCTGAACATTTAGCCCATATACCGCTCTAAACCAAGCTGGTGCGGTATTCTCTAACGTGTCGGTAAATACGCGCTTTACAATAACCTCACCATTTGGGTCTTGCAGTTCTATGCGTTTGTAGTGACCGGTATCAAAAGTGGCCGACACTAACAGCTCAAGCTCTACAGGATCTTTTTCAAGCTGACTAATCATCAGCGCTAAGGAGCTGGCATTATCAACATTTTTTAAATACAGCTGCGTAGAAAAATAGTTTCTAGCAGAGTTAGTACTTATTAATACGCTACTTATAAAGCCAACAAAAATCACCACCAGCAAGGTGATCCACAGCTCTTGCCTAAGAGTGATTTTTCTTTTTTTGAAAAACTTAAATAAGGAAAATGACGCCATTACCACATAACCCCTTCTTGTGATGTCTGCTCCAAAATTTTACGCCAACGCGATAGCCTTGCTGTCGGGCTGGCTACACTTTTAGTCGAGTTATTAGCCCATAAACCTTGGCTGTTAAAACTAAATACCGGGCTTAAATCAACGCGTTTTGCTGCAGGTAACACTTTTGTTATTAAACTATCTAAAATAAGCGGCTGAGCATTAGGCGTAGCAAAGTAGCCTAATACCATGTGTGCTTGTGTTTTGTTTGTACCAGCAAGCTTAGCTTTTACATATATAAGCCTAAGCTTGTCGTCGCTTACGCCTAAGGCGCGTAAACTAATGTATTTAGCAATGGCATAATCTTCACAATCACCTAAACCACGGCCAAGGGTTTCTAATGGCGTAGCCCAATAGTCGTTTTGCTTCCAAAGCTGTATATCGGTTTGGTATCGAAGATTGCGTGCAAAAAAATCGTTAACAATTAAAATTTGTTGTTGTTCTGGTTTATTTTGGGTGCGCACCAACATAGTTTGCCAATTACGCGCCACAGTGACTCGCGCAGGGCCATATTTTTGCCCCATTAATTCTATAAAGGTATTAAATTGAATAGTTAAACGGCTCGCAAACACGCCGCTTGAAAGTAAAAAAAATAGCAGTAAATAGCGCAAATTGCTTTTGCACCAAAAAAATAGCTTATTTGAGGAAAGAGTGGGCCTAAGTGTCATTCACAGCCCAAAAAAAGAAAAATTAAAAACATACACCAAACGCTACACTACTTGTTCAAATATTATTCGTAACAACAGCATAGCACTCAATATAAAAGGATGAGATATTTTGTATGTGTTTTTTTACTAGATTTAAATTTTAACGCGGTCATTTCAACATTGCTTAATACATTAACTAACGTATTAAACCATCGTTGTATTTAAAGCTGATTTATCAAACCCTAGATTTACAGAAAAACGCTCCCGTAAATAGCAAAGTTATGTATTGCTGTACGAGTATATTCCACGCGCTTAACGCTAAAACCAACCGTTAAAATAGCAGCTTAATGTAGCTTTACTATTTAAAGTACTGGCCAGTTACTTAGTAGTAGGTCACTTTTTTAACTTCTCGCGGCTTAATTTCACCTATGTATAAATCGTGCACGCGCTTCATGTTTAGCTCAAGCTCGGTAACGTATACATCGTCAACTGAGTAAGTTTTAATAATTTGCGCACCTTTAATTATGCCCTGCACTTTACTTTCCATGTAATCGTTATGAGCAATAGCACCTGCTACAGACGTGCCCGCTGTAATTTTTTGCCCATAAACTTGCTCAGTCAGTTCACGGTACGCCTCAAGCTTAGAGGCCTTAATTGCCATTAATTGCTTTTGTGATTTATTAGCCCCTTGCTGCAAGCTAATAGGAGCATAACCAACCGCTTTAAGTATGGGATAATTATTTGGCTCTACATATTTGTACTCAACATGTTTATCAAACACGTTGCTGCAACCGGCAAGACTAAGGCCTGCTAAAGTAAGTAATATAATTGCACGCATTTATTTGCACCCTTTAAACTAATTGCGCAAATAAATGCAGGTTTAATGCCATTTGTTATAAAGTCCTCATATTGGTGCAGTCCTTGCTTAGCTAAAGCGTAATTAACTAATTTTATGTGGAGTACCAGTATGAACACGTTTTTATCATCACTATTTGCAGGTGTTACTAGCGCTGCATTATTAACGTTTTCTACCAGTACTTACGCACAATGGTTTGAATCTACCGGCCATGCACAAATACAAAATGGCGACATAAGCAGTGCTAAATCGGCCGCAATTAAAGATGCAATTACACAAGCATTAGTGTTTTCTGGCGCCCGGGTTAGCTCGGTACAAACCTTGGTAGATGGCGTGCTAACGCAAGATCAGCTAAAAATTAGTAGCCACGGCGAAATACAAAAAATAGAGCTGGTGAGCGAGCAACGCCAAAATCAACAATTTGCCATTACGCTTAGGCTTGATGTATTTGCCCAAACAGAGCAATGCCCACAAAGTAACTTTAATAAATTTGTTGCTGTAACCCAAAGCCAGCTTGTTCATCGTGAGCATGCCTTAATGGGTCAAATATTTGACGTAAATAAAGCCATTAGTAAAAAGTTATTTAGCGCTTTGCAAAGCACAAAAATGAGCGCCCTGCCCGTTGCTTACTACAATAAAGCAATTAATGTAGACAATTACTTTAATCAGCAGCACGACTACTCAAATGCACAACTAGAAGAGCTTTCAGCCAGAAGCAACGCGCAATATGTTTTATTAAGCCAAATAACCAATTTAGCGCCAAGCGATAAACTCAACAACGACTACGCCTTTTGGCAAGACGAAACCTACCAGCGCAGCTACGCTATTGAGTTTATGTTGTTTGATGGCACCACGTACGAACAATTATGGCAAAACAGCTATCACACCCAAGCTGTATGGCCATTTGAAAAAACAGCCATAGTTGATGTAAATAGTGATAGGTTTTGGCAATCACCTTTTGGGCAAAGTATTAGCGATATAAATCAAACGGTCAGTTACGATATACAAGCGGCTATGGCGTGTTTTCCTACTAAAGGAAAAATAATGCACATGGAGAACAACAAATTGGTGATAAACCTAGGCAAAGATCATGGCCTTAAAAAAGGCCAGCTATTAAGCATTGCGCACCATAACTACTTAACCGATGCACAAGGCAATACTATGCCGCATACCATTACCACGCTTAACACCATTGTGGTTGAGCAACTTTATAAACAAAGCGCAATTGCTGTCAGCCTTAACGATAAGCCTTTGCCTGGGGTACAAATAAACGATGTGGTAGAGGTTGCAAGCCAAGAACGCTAAATAAGCGCCCGTTTTAAATTTGGGTGCTCTACCAGCCACTGGGCTAATTGCTCAACGCCCGCCAAACGCGGGTAGTGTTTTCTGCAAGCAAATACCACATTACGCTGCTGATTAGGAAAAATAGCTAAATAATCAATCCCTACACGCTGTGTACACGCAAGCTTGGGCACAAATGTCACCCCGTCATCTATCGCAACCAGCGCCAATAAAGTCTCTAAACTATTGCCCTGATATTGATTTGATACATCCACTCCTGCAGCAAAACAAAACTTTTGGGCTTGATCTTTAAAGCAATGACCATCACTTAACATTAATAGGCTACAACTTTGTAAATCGCTTAGCGCTACTTTTTTACAATTAGATAATGGGTTATCGGTTGAAACAGCCACCATAAAGTCTTCTTTGTACACATTAACCGTATGGTAGTTTTTAAGCTCGGGAACATCGGCCAAAATTGCAAAGTCGAGCTCGCCGTTATCAAGCGCCTCTAGCATAGTCGCTGTTTGCATTTCTATAAACGAAAAGTGGCTCTCGCTAAACGCCGCTTTCATAGAGGTCAGTAAAGCGCTAAGTAAGTACGGCGCAATAGTAGGAATAATACCAATTCTTAGCTTACCTTGTAGCGGCCCGTTAGAAGTAGCCGCCAGCTCTTTTAAGATTTCTGTTTGCTCTAAAATAACGTTTATCTGTGTCAACAAACGTTCACCTTGCGCTGTTAATGTAACTTGCTTAGTTGAGCGGTCAAATAAAACAACATTAAGCTCTTGCTCAAGCTTTTTTACTTGCCCACTTAGTGTAGGCTGGCTAACAAAACAGGCATCGGCCGCTTTGCGAAAATGCTTGTGGTGCGCTATTGCTTTTACATACTCTAAATCTTTTAAGTTCAAATTCATCTCCACCTGATAGGCTATACCTATTAGTTTAATACAAACAAACGATTGGAACTATATTTAAATTCTCGCCATAATGGCTCCAACAAATCAAGAGGAACAAACTATGTTAAAGAATATTGAAGGTCAAACAATCCCAAGCGTTACATTTGCAACACGTCAAAACGACGAATGGAAATCAGTAACCACAGACGAAATTTTTACAGGCAGAACCGTTGTTGTGTTTTCACTACCGGGCGCATTTACACCAACCTGTTCATCAACTCACTTACCACGCTACAACGAGTTAGCCGGTGTACTTAAGCAAAATGGCGTTGATGAAATTGTATGTGTATCAGTAAACGATACATTTGTAATGAACGCATGGGCAGAGCATCAAGAAGCGCAAAACATCACATTATTACCTGATGGCAACGGCGAATTCACTGACGGCATGGGCATGTTAGTAGATAAAAATGATTTAGGCTTTGGTAAGCGCAGCTGGAGATACTCTATGCTAGTTAAAGATGGCGTTATCGACAAAATGTTCATCGAACCAGATTTACCAGGCGACCCGTTTGAAGTTTCTGATGCAGACACAATGCTTGACTACATCAACCCAAAACAAACTAAGCCAGAGCCAGTAACCGTATTTTCTAAGCCTGGTTGCCCTTTCTGTAAAAAAGCAAAAGAGCTACTAACAGAAAAAGGCTACGCATTTGAAGAAGTTGTTATGGGTGCAGGCGCTACATTAACAAGCCTTAAAGCAATTTCTGGCCGTGACACTGTTCCACAAATATTTATTGGTGGACAACACATTGGCGGCTCAGACGATTTAGAAAAATACTTTGCTTAATTAAGTAAAAAAATAGCAGGGGCGTACGCGCCCCTCTATATCAATCTCATCGCTCAGATTGAAAATAATAAAGGATACCACTATGAAAGAATTACAAACCGATGTTGTTGTTATAGGTGCAGGTACTGCAGGCTTAAGCGCATACCGTAACGCAAAACAATTCACCCCTAACGTTTTAATGATTGAATCAGGCCCGTACGGTACTACCTGTGCACGCGTTGGTTGTATGCCAAGTAAATTACTTATTGCCGCAGCCGAAGCCGCGCATTCAATTGAAATGGCACCTGCATTTGGTGTACATAGCTCAAAGCCACGAATAGACGGCAAAGCAGTTATGGCACGTGTTAAAAGCGAACGAGACCGCTTTGCAGGATTCGTAGTAGAAGCCGTAGACGGCATTCCTGATGATGATAAAATTCGTGGCTACGCCAAGTTTTTAGACGCCAACCGCGTACAAATCGACGATGACATAATTATAACTGCTAAACGTTTTGTTATTGCCACCGGTTCACGCCCTTCATACCCAGGTGTATTTAATAACTTTGGCGACAAGCTAATTATTAACGATGATGTATTTGACTGGGACGACCTACCAAAATCAGTGGCTGTATTTGGCCCAGGCGTAATAGGCCTAGAAATTGGCCAAGCACTTAGCCGCTTAGGCGTAAACGTAAAATTATTTGGTGTTGGCGGCGCAATTGGCCCACTTACCGACCCAGTAATTAAAGACTATGCAAACACTGTTTTTGCTGAAGAATTTTTTGTAGATACCGACTCAAACGTATCTGACATGATGCAAGTTGGAGATAAAGCCCAGCTTACTTACACCGATAAAGACGGTGCTAAACACACCGAGCAATTTGACTACGTACTTGCAGCCACAGGCCGAGTACCCAATGTAGACAAGCTAGGTTTAGAGAATACCGGCATAGAGCTTGATGAGCGCGGTGTGCCACACGCCGACCCGCACACAATGCAATGTGGTAACTCAAATATATTTATAGCGGGCGATGCCAGCAACATGATCCCCCTGCTACACGAAGCATCTGATCAAGGTACCATTGCCGGACAAAATGCTGGGCGCTTCCCCGATGTACGCATTGGCCTTCGCCGCGCAAAAATTGCCGCAGTGTTTAGCGACCCACAAATAGCAATGGTTGGCGAAAGCTTCAAACAAATTACAGACCGCCTAGGTGAATGTGGTTGCTTTGAAGTAGGCGAAGTGAGCTTTGAAAACCAAGGCCGCAGCCGAGTAATGCTTAAAAATAAAGGCCACATGCGCGTTTACGCAGAGCAAGGCACAGGCTTATTTTTAGGTGCAGAATTTATTGGCCCACAAGCCGAACACCTTGCTCATTTATTAGCATGGGCTGTGCAAAACAAAATGACCGTACCAGAAATGCTGGATATGCCATTTTACCACCCAGTAATTGAAGAAGGTTTACGCACTGCCCTTCGCGATTTAAATGCCAGACTTAAATTTGGCCCAGATATTATTAACAGCTGTATGGAATGCGGACCAGGCGCTTAACTTTTATACAGCAATAAAACAAATACATACTTGCTAACAAAAAGCCAAAACAGTCGTTTTGGCTTTTTTATGCGCTTTTTTAACGCTAATACCCATTGTGTTAAATTATGAGGTATTGATAGCAACAGATAAACAGAGTAATAACAAAGGCCTAATTTTCGATAGGCATATGTTCTACTTAAAAATTTATAACGCCGTTTACGCTTTATTTAGCACGTTTGAATGACTAAATTTTTAATTCGATTGCTATAACCTCTCAAAAATTATTTTAGCTGTTACACTTATTTGATTACTCAATCACAACAAGATGGAAAAGCTATGCCCAATAATAAATTTAGACTAGTCACCCGCAGCGATTTCGACGGCTTAGTATGTGCCGTACTGCTCAAAGACTTAGACCTAATTGATGACATTTTATTTGTACACCCAAAAGACATGCAAGATGGCAAAATAGACATAACTGCAAACGACATTACAACTAACCTACCCTACGTTGCTGGCTGTCATATTGCATTTGACCATCACTTAAGCGAAACCGTACGTAACGCAAGCGATATTAAAAACCACGTAATTGACCCTAAAGCCCCTTCTGCTGCACGCGTTGTTTATGATTATTATGGCGGCGCAGAAAAATTTCCAAACATCAGCACAGACATGATGGAAGCGGTAGATAAAGGCGATGCAGCGCAGTTTTCAAAAGACGAAATACTCAACCCAACAGACTGGGTATTAATGAACTTTATCATGGATGCACGCACAGGCCTTGGCCGATTCCGCGAGTTTAAAATTTCAAACTACCAATTAATGATGAAGCTAATTGATGCCTGTAAAGATCAAAGCATTGAAGATATTTTAAAAATGGAAGACGTAGCCGAACGTGTTGCGCTTTATAACGAGCATAACGAAAAGGCCAAAGAGCAAATAGCACAATGCGCAACCGTGCATAAAAACCTCGTGGTGCTAGATTTAACTCAAGAAGAAACTATTTACGCCACCAACCGCTTTGTTATTTACGCCATGTACCCCGACTGCAATATATCAATTCACAAAATGTGGGGCCTTAAAAAACAAAACGTAGTATTTGCCATTGGTAAATCAATCACCAACCGCAGCTCAAACACCAATGTGGGCGAGTTATGCCTTAAATACGGCGGTGGCGGCCACTTAAACGCCGGCACCTGCCAAGTAGAAACCAGCAAAGCCGAAGCAGTACTTAGTGAGCTGATAGATAAGATTACGAGTGATGGTTGAGCTGTAAGCTGTAAGCTGTAAGCTGTAAGCTGTAAGCTGTAAGCTGT
>NZ_LKBC01000004.1:0-210974 GCF_001400005.1 Pseudoalteromonas sp. P1-30 | reverse complement strand
CAAAACTGATAGGTTACGTCATGGCAAAAGAAAAGTTTGAACGCGTAAAACCGCACGTAAACGTTGGTACAATCGGCCACGTTGACCACGGTAAAACTACACTAACTGCAGCAATCACTAACGTACTTGCAAAAGTATACGGCGGTGTTGCTAAAGATTTCGCATCAATCGATAACGCTCCAGAAGAGCGCGAGCGTGGTATCACAATCTCAACTTCTCACGTTGAGTACGATACACCAACTCGTCACTACGCACACGTAGATTGTCCTGGACACGCCGATTATGTT
This sequence comes from Pseudoalteromonas sp. P1-30, assembly GCF_001400005.1. NCBI lineage: Bacteria > Pseudomonadati > Pseudomonadota > Gammaproteobacteria > Alteromonadales > Pseudoalteromonadaceae > Pseudoalteromonas > Pseudoalteromonas sp. P1-30. The sequence goes on along the minus strand of NZ_LKBC01000004.1, from coordinate 210,687 downwards.
AAAAACATGATCACTGGTGCTGCTCAAATGGACGGCGCTATCTTAGTAGTAGCTGCGACTGACGGCCCTATGCCACAAACGCGTGAGCACATCCTACTTTCTCGTCAGGTTGGCGTACCTTACATCGTTGTATTCATGAACAAATGTGACATGGTTGACGACGAAGAGCTACTTGAGCTAGTAGAAATGGAAGTTCGTGAACTTCTTTCTGAATACGACTTCCCAGGTGATGACTTACCACTAATTCAAGGTTCTGCTCTTAAAGCACTTGAAGGCGAAAAGCAGTGGGAAGACAAGATCGTTGAGCTTGCAGAAGCACTAGATTCTTACATCCCAGAGCCAGAGCGTGACATCGATAAGCCATTCATCATGCCTATCGAAGACGTTTTCTCAATCCAAGGCCGTGGTACAGTAGTAACTGGTCGTGTTGAAGCTGGTATCATCAACGTGAACGACGAAGTTGAAATCGTTGGTATCAAAGAGACTACTAAGTCTACTTGTACTGGTGTTGAAATGTTCCGTAAGCTTCTTGACGAAGGTCGTGCTGGTGAGAACATTGGTGCACTTCTACGTGGTACTAAGCGTGAAGACGTTGAACGTGGTCAAGTACTAGCTAAGCCTGGTTCAATCAACCCACACACTACATTCACTTCAGAAGTATACGTACTTTCTAAAGATGAAGGTGGTCGTCATACTCCTTTCTTCAAAGGTTACCGTCCACAGTTCTACTTCCGTACAACTGACGTAACAGGTGACGTACAGTTACCAGAAGGCGTAGAAATGGTAATGCCTGGTGATAACGTTAAGATGACAGTAACTCTAATCGCGCCAATCGCGATGGACGAAGGTCTTCGTTTCGCTATCCGTGAAGGTGGCCGTACTGTAGGTGCTGGTGTTGTAGCAACTATCGTAGAGTAATAGTTAACGTTTAAGTTAATTAATACTATAAAAACCCGAGCTTAGCCTCGGGTTTTTTAATGCCTGAAATTTACGTCATGTGAAGGTGGCGCTATTACCTTTAGGCGTAGGTGCTATGTAGCAACGTTCAATGAGTAATAATTAGCCTAGCTAATTAATACTAAATAGAGGTCACTTCGGTGGCCTTTTTTATTGCCTGAAAAAAAGTGATTAGTTTTTAGCTATCAACTTTTAGCTGCTTGGCGTTAATGTAAATAATGTTGTTTGGGTTGGCTTTACAAAGCCCGAGTAGAAGTGGTCACTGATGTATAAGGAGGTGCTTATTCAGTGAATAACTATCGACACTTACAGGGTATTAGCCTAAGCTAAAAATGGCTTAAATTTACAACAGGAAATGGGCGATGAATAATAAAAATAACTATCCGCAAGGTATATTTTGCTGGGCTGAACTGTGTACTCATAATTGGCAAGACGGGAAAGCTTTTTATACCTCGTTGTTTGAATGGGGAAATGACGATCAGCCCATTGGCGATGATGAGTATTACACTATGCTACAAAAGCAAGGTGACGATATTGCTGCCATGTATCAAATGCCTAAAGAGCAAGTGGCCTCTACGCCTAGCTACTGGCTTACCTATATTGCCGTAGATGATGTTGATGCATGTGCAATTAAGGCGCAAGAGCTCGGTGCGCAAATTATAGCAGGCCCTCATAATGTTATGGATGCAGGGCGTATGTTAATGCTTAAAGACCCAGCGGGTGCTACGGTGGCGTTGTGGCAAGGTAAAGAGCATATAGGATGTAAGCGTCCTTGTGAGCTCAACACGCCTTATTGGCATGAAATGGCAACGCGCGATAGTGAAACAAGCCGTGATTTTTACTGTGAACTACTGGGGTGGAAAAGTGAAACAAAGCCTATGGAAGGTATGGATTACACCTTGTTTTTAGTTGCAGGTAAGCCGGTAGCAGGCATGCTACAAATGACTGATGAGTGGCCACAAGACGTACCTCCCCATTGGATGATTTACTTCGCCGTGGATAACTGCGATAGCTATGTAAAAAAAGCGGCGACTCTTGGAGGGCAAGTGTGTGTACCTGCTACAGATATTCCTGATGTAGGGCGTTTTAGTGTTATTTGCGACCCTCAAGGGGCTGTATTTTCTATTATTGAATCGGCAATGGATGATATTAAAGCTTAGTCATTAACAGCGCTTAAGGCTAAATTTTAGACTTTAGTGTGGTTATTTAGGCGCAGTAATTATGTGCTTTTTTGCTATAATGGCGGGTAATTACACCCTCAGTCAGCAAGAGAGCACAATGGAATTTGAACAAGATAGTAAATTAACCTTACCGTTATTTATTTTAAATGAGTCGCTTAGTGAGCGAGATGTAGAAAAGCCCGATTTAGACATTTCATTTGCTCTTGATGATGAGCTACTGACGCAGATATGCCAAAACCCAGCACCTGATAGCAGTATCGCTATTAGTTTAAAAGAGTATGAGCTTGCGCCGCATAGCAGCGAATTTAATGCGTTGTTAAACCAAGAGCACGATGCACAAATAACGCTGACCCACGGCCCACTGTTAAGTGTGGTGTTAAATACCCACGACAACCAAACTTTTGTCTCTCCACAAATGGATATGATGCCAACCTTCGACCTGGGTGATGAGGATGAAGAATGAAAAAAATTCTGATCAGTACATTCGTTCTTATTATCCTCAGCGGGTGTGCTTATTTAGGCAATGCTCACTACAACGACTTATTTGGTGATGAACAAACGCAGCAGCGTATAGTGCCGCATGATACAGGTGCTGGTGCCGAGTTTTTGCAAGATGTAAAGCCTGTGCTAGATACACGCTGTGTAGTATGCCATGGCTGTTATGATGCGCCATGCCAGCTAAAGCTTTCCTCCCCTGAAGGGATAGATAGAGGGCTAAGCAAAGAGCTTGTTTATGATGGTACACGGCTGTTAGCCACTACACCAAGCCGGTTGTTATTTGATGCAACCAGCACTGAGCAATGGCGTAAAAAGGGCTTTACTCCGGTACTTAACGAACGTGACCAAAACCCAGAAGCACACCTTGCCGGTGGGGTGTTATTTAATTCATTAGTGCTTAAGCAAAGTGCACCCTTACCAGAGAATGAAATTCTTGATGACGAATTTGACTTTTCACTTAGCCGCTCTCAAACATGCGCCACTATGGGAGAATTCGATCGTTTAGCTGCAGAGCAGCCTCATGGCGGTATGCCTTACGGTTTACCGGGCGTGTCTAGCCAGGAATTTTATCATTTACAAAAGTGGCTTAAAGACGGTGGAAAAATGGCGCATATTAAACCGCCCACCAAAGCCGAGCTAACAAACGTTAAAAACTGGGAAGCGTTTTTAAATCAAGACAGTTTAAAATACCAATTAGCCGCACGTTATATTTACGAGCATTGGTTTTTAGCCCATATTTATTTTGGTTCTGATAAACCACAGAGCTTTTTTAAACTGGTTCGTTCAAGTACGCCGCCAGGCGAAGAAATTAAGCTAATTAATACGCGCCGACCATACGATGACCCTAAAGTAAGCCGTGTGTATTACCGTTTACTACAAGACCGCTCAACTGTTTTATCAAAAACACATTTACCGCTAAAGCTTGATGATGCAAAGCTTGCACGTATTTATGAGCAATTTATAGCTCCCGATTATACGGTTACTAAAATGCCAAGTTATAAGAGCGAGGCGGCATCTAATCCTTTTAAAACGTTTGAAGTAATTCCTATTAATTCTAAGTATCAATTTATGCTTGATGAAGCTGAGCTAATTATTATGGGCTTTATTAAGGGCCCTGTATGCCGCGGCCAAATTGCACTTAATGTGATTAACGATCATTTTTGGGTTGCCTTTGCAGACCCTGAAAAAGTCGCGACTCCAGCAGTGGAAGATATGTTACTTCAGCACGAAGAAGCCCTTGAATTACCTGCAGCAGAAGAAAGCAATGCATTGCCTATCTCTAGCTGGGTTAAATACTCAGTGCGTGAGAAAAAGTACTTACAAGCCAAAGTTGAGCTGGCTAACGAGATGTTTAAAAACGGAGAGCATTTAACCACCGACCTATTGTGGAAAGGTGAAGGCCATAACAAAAATGCAGCGCTTACAATATTTCGCCACTTTGATAGTGCTACGGTAGTGAAAGGCTTTATTGGTCAAGAGCCTAAAACTATGTGGGTGTTAGATTATGCGCTATTTGAGCGTATTCATTACTTACTTGTTGCAGGCTTTGATGTATACGGAAATATCGGCCACCAATTAGTGACCCGCCTATACATGGACTTTTTACGTTTAGAGGGTGAGCAAAACTTTTTGGCTTTATTACCTGAAGCGAAGCGCCATCAAATTAAAAAAAGCTGGTATAGAAAGTCTCCGCCAAGCTTATCTAAGTTTTTTAAAAACAATCGAGAGTTTAGCCAACCTAGCGGTATTGAATATAAAACGGATGACCCACAACACGAGCTGTATGGGTTAGTTAAGCAAACTTTAGCGCCAGTACTGAGTGAGCACTACGACTACACAAAAGTACCCACGCCATTAAATGCACTGAACAATATGCCAGCTAAGGCTATAAATTTATTACCGCAGTTATCGTATATTTTGGTTAAGCAAGACGATGCTTCACATAAAGCTTACACGCTTATTCATCACAACGCGCATTACAATATTTCCAGCTTATTAAATGAAGATGGGCAGCGCGCTTATGATGAAGATACCGCCACCCTAGTGCCAGGTTTTATTGGCGATTACCCTGCGGCTATTTGGTATTTAAATGATCAAAATGAAGTGGGTGAGTTTGCACAGCTATTACCTATGATGCAAATTGAAGCAGATTATGCTGCATTAAAAGTAAAATTTGGTATTCGTCGCTCACATCCAGAGTTTTGGAAATACAGCGACATAATGCACCAAGTAGCTAAAGAGTATCGCGGCGTTGAATTTGGTATGTTTGACTACAACCGATTAGAAAATCGCTAACTGGTAATTACAAAAGTGTCGCAAGTATTGCCCTTTTTGCCTCACACTTAATACATTTAGCCCAGTCATGTTACTGGGCTTTTTATTTATATAATTACTAAAGCTGATGTTGAGTTTTCTATATATAGGCTACACTTAAAATAAAAAAGCGGCCTTGTATGTTTAAAATTATTGCCAATGTAAGACAGCGTTACCGATGGGCGCTTATTGCTATTGCTCTGTTAATAAGTGGCTCAGCATTATTGCTGCAGTATGGCTTTTCTGTACAAAAGTACGATGCTAAAATTATTAATATGGCAGGTAAGCAGCGCATGCTCTCGCAAAAAATTGCTTGGCATAGCAATGCACTTCTTTCATCACGAATCGATGTTGCTACCCATACCAATTCCCTCGAACACTCTCTCGCACAATTTAAAACAGCTCATGAGGTATTACTTACCAAGCAAGGTAGTAGTTACCGTTATTTAACGCCAGAATTAGTAAAGTTATACTTTTCTGAGCCAGCTAATCTAGATAGCGAAGTGAATGAATTTATTGCCCAAGCTAGCTGGCTGCTGTATCAAAAAGGCGAGGTAGACACACAGGTGCTCAACGTAGCACATGTAGAAAACCTGCTAGCTAAGCTTGACCGCGCGGTTACTTTATTTGAGCAACATGCAGTGAAAAAAGTTAACCGCGTGTCTAATTTAGAATTGCTGTGCTGGTTAGTCGCCATGGTGTTATTGCTCGTTGAGCTAAGATTTGTGTTTATGCCGATGGAAAAAGAGGTGGAACGCACCTTAACAGCTCTTCAAAAACAAAAGGACTTTGTAGCGCAAATGAGCCAAAACAAAGAGCACTTTATTGCCAGAGCAAGCCACGAATTTAGAACACCGTTACAGGGATTAATTACGTCGATTGATGAGCTAACCATCGATTCCGAACAGCAAAATATTAAAACGCAAGCAAGCTACTGCGCCCTTAGACTTCTATCTATGCTTGATGAGCTACAAGACCTACAAGCACTAAGCACAGGAAAGTGGGCGCCAATTCTTAAAAACGAAAACCTTTTAGAATCCATAAACAAAGTGGTGTTGGCGTATGAGTATGCAGCGCAGCAAAAAGGGCTAACATTAATCACTCATTTTGATGAGTCTCTTAATTGTTTTTGTAAGTTAGATCATCAGCGCTTACAGCATGTATTAACCGAGCTAATTAGCAATGCAATAAAGTTTACCGACAAGGGCGAGGTTGAAGTTGCTGCAAACATGCAAAACTCGCAATTACAATTAACCGTTAATGATAGTGGGTGTGGTTTTTCTAGCGAAATAACAGAACTAGAGTTTGACTCATTTAAACAAACTAACCACTTTCAAGGCCTAAGAACGGGATTAACACGGGCGCAGTATGTTGTTAAAGCGCTGCATGGTTCGCTTTCATTTAAAAACAACGCAGCGTGTGGCGCTCATGTTACGCTTAACTTGCCGATTGAAATTACTAACCAGCAAACAGAAAGAGAAGTCGAAAAAAAGCTTTTTTGCCTTGTGGTTGAAGACAACGAATTAAACACCTTGTTACTCACACGTATTTTGGCAACGTTAGGTGTGGACTATGAATGCGTTGTAAATGGCCTAGAAGCCTGCGAAAAGGTAGGTAAGGCTGACTATGATGTGGTGTTTATGGATTTAAACATGCCGGTCATGGATGGCTTTGAAGCGACTAAAAAAATACGCAAAGAGCTAAATAAAACCATGCCCATAATCGTTGTTACAGCAAATACCTCAGCCGAAGACATGGACTTAATTTATGAATATGGCGCGAGTGAGCATATTCATAAGCCCATAAGTAAGCAGGCAGTGGCTGATGCATTGGTAAATGTATGCATAGCTAATGAAATAAATTAATACGCAATTAAATACGCTTGCTAAAGCAATTTACTATACGTTAAGTTGTTTATTTAGCTTATGGTGAAGGCAGTATTGTGCAAAGTATTGTATTTGAACAATTTAGTGGTTATTTAAAAGGGCAAGGTAAAAGCCGTTACACAATTAATGACTTAAGTTGGCAAGTAAATGCTGGTGAGCACTGGCTCTTATTAGGCGCTAATGGCGCAGGTAAATCGGCATTGGGCGCCGCATTAACGGGTGAAGCTAAGCAGCAAAGTGGTACTTTTAAAAGTACCTTTAATAGTACGCAGCTTGTGTCATCTGATGTGCAAAAGCAGTTAATCAAAAACGAAATTGAGCATGAACATCACAGCTTAGTAAAAGATTTTATCTTCCCTCAAAATAGTAGCTACAACCATGAGCTACGTAAAAAACTAATAGATGCCTTTAATTACAGCGACCTTTTAGAGAGGCATTTTAGAGATCTCTCTACCGGCGAAACCCGTAAACTCCTACTTATAAATGCGCTAAGTAGTCATGCTGATTTAGTGGTACTAGATGAGCCATATGATGGCTTAGATAAACATTCGTGTGAGGTGCTAAACACTTTATTAGAAACACTTAGCTCAACAATCAACTTTGTGTTTGTGTTAAATAGGCTTGATGAAATCCCACCGTTTATTACTCATTACGCTTATGTAAATCAGGGGCAGTTGCAGCATGTACTTAATAATCCAAACGCAGAGCAGCGTGCTGACTTGCTTAAACTACTGCATTTAACCCATACCGCTTTAGAAATACCTCAACCGGATGACTCCCAAGGCCGTGCAGAGTATACCGCCGATACATTGGTTAAGCTTAGTAATACAAAGGTTAGCTACGCTGGGGTTGATGTATTTAAAAATCTCAATTGGCAAATTAATAAACATCAACACTGGCAATTGAGTGGTAAAAATGGCTCAGGTAAAACCTGCTTATTAAATTTAATAACTGGCGATAACCCTCAATGCTACAGCAATGATATTCAGGTATTTGGTTTTAAGCGCGGAAGTGGTGAAAGTATTTGGGATATAAAACAGCATATTGGCTATATATCAAATGCATTGCATATGGATTATCGAGTAAGTATATCGGCATTGAATACAGTTATTTCAGGGTTTTACGACAGCATTGGCTTATATCAAAAGCCAACAGAGTCACAGGTAAATACAGCTAAGCAATGGTTAGCGTTGATTGGGTTAGGCGATAAACAAAATAGCTCATTTACGCAACTTTCATACGGCGATCAGCGCATGCTATTAATAGTGCGTGCTATGGTAAAACACCCCACGTTACTTATTTTAGATGAACCTTGCTTAGGGCTTGATGAGGCAAATAGACAGCGAGTACTAATTTTAATAGAGAAAATTTGTGCCGCAAATACCAGCACCGTTATTTATGTAAATCACCATGCGGCAGACAAAATTAAAGGGATTGAGCATTATTTAAAAATGGAAGATTTTAATTAAAGGCTGGGCTGAATATGCCCAACCTTTAACGCCACGTTATAGGCGAGTAATGGTAAAGCCTGCATCAGTTAACTGTTTAATTAAACCATGCTGCTCCGGTAAGTGCAGCGCGCCTACAGCAATAAATAGCTTTTCGTTAGTTAAGCGAGGCACTAATTGCTCCACCCATTTATTATTACGATTAACTAGCATAACTTGCTCGCTTATTTCACCGTAGTTACTCTCGTCAAAACTCATGTTGTAGTATTCAGTCAGCGTATCCATATCACCATTTTTCCAGGCGTTTACTAACTTAATAAAATAAGTATTAATATCGGCAAGCTGTTCAAACGTTTCTTCAATCATTTCATTACTGAGCAAAGCCATGCCATCAAACATTTGCAGTTGCTGCTCTAGCGTTTCTAACTCTCCAATCGTGATATTTTGCTTTTTAGCGTAAGCAAGTACTTGCTTGTCTATGCCTGTTTGGTCAGAAAACCCTGCATTTTGAAATTCAATCTGCATCATGGTTACCATTACAGCCCAAGGTTTGAGGCCATTAAACATAGCTATATCAATCGATTTTTTAGCAAAGTAGTCTTTAAGCTTATTGTAGTTTTGTTTTGAGAGTTCTGTTTGTAATGTTTTGCCATCTTTAAGCATCATAAAGGGCATTGAACGCTGCTGCATTTGCAAAGGCGTGAGTTTACTAATATCTACTTCAACAACAACTTGCTCGCTTTGATCTATAGCCTTAGTTACTTTTTCTGGTAAGCCTTTCATGCTGGCGTCGCCTACGTGAACCGTGCCAAACAAGTAAGAGCTAGTACCGTTTTTTTCTACTTTAAATAATGCCGGCGCTGCGACACTATTAAAACTAGTTGCTATAAAAAGTGCCAGTATAAAGAACTGACTAATTCGAGAGAGGGCTTGCATATTTTGTCCTTAAATCTAATTGAGTTGCCTAAATACTAGCTTAAATTAAAGCGCTTTAATAAACCTATTTGATTATATTAAACACTTTTGAATACGCTTATGAATTTAGTTGCACTAGGGCACCTTGTTTAAATTGGGTGAATGTAATTGAGTGGTGCGTAATAGGGCTCGCGGAGTAAACCTGCCTAATTAGCAAAGTTTTAAGTTATTTACCGTACAGCGCTGTTATTTGTACTACAATGTATCAAAAATTAATCAAGCCCTATATGGCTATTATGTGGCTAGTGAATTTACTTGATGCAAATTAAGGTATAGATTTTTCATTTAAGCCTTTTTTTGTGAATTTAAAATCCGTTTAAAGTCGCTTTTTGCTCTTTTGTTGAATTAAGTTTGGTGTTGACTTACTCGCCTCAGCGCGGTACAAATACATATACAGAGCGAAGAGTATTACTTCGTAACAAATGAACACATTTTGGTATTAATTACATGCTTACAAATGCACTTAACCTAGTCCTGATTATTATCGTGGTGATTATTCCCGCGAGGGCTTCGTAGTGCTATAAACTTAAGCATTAAAAAGCCCTCCGCACCTAACCGTTCGGAGGGCTTTTTAGTTTTAAGCACAAAGTTTTAAAATTTTATACCAATTCGCTTAATTAAGTGATCTAGCAAAAAATTCGCTATTTAGTTGTTCTAAATGAGAATTTTTTAACGCAAATAGCGACACTTTTAGCCCCCTAAAAATAATTAAGTATTATTGCGGATTGGTATTAGCTATAAGTTTTTAAGTAAGTAGGTAATTGGGTTGTCACTGAGGAATGAGGATTAATTAATGACAGGCGCAGAACTAACAATCGATTTATTAGCCAAGCACGGCGTAAATGAAGTATTTGGCTACCCTGGCGGAGCTATTATGCCCATTTACGATGCGCTGTATGGCGCGCCTGTAAAGCATTACCTTACTCGCCACGAGCAAGGTGCTGGCTTTGCCGCAGTGGGTTATGCTCGCAGCACAGGCAAATTAGGCGTTTGTTTTGCTACCTCAGGCCCTGGCGCTACTAACTTAATAACAGCTCTTGCCGATGCAATGATGGACTCAGTGCCATTATTAGCAATTACAGGCCAAGTACCGACTGCCGCTATTGGCTCAGATGCATTTCAAGAAGTCGATGTACTAGGGATGTCACTGTCGTGTACTAAACATAGCTACATGGTAGAGCGCCCAGAAGACTTAGCTGAAATATTACAAGAAGCCATGCACTTAGCTCAAAGTGGTCGCCCAGGCCCAGTGCTTGTAGATATTCCAAAAGATATTCAAATGGCGCAAGTGCCTTTTAAACCTTGGTTAGCTGCTGATGAATATTTACCACAACTTGATTTAAACCAAGTAGCCATTGCAAACCAGTTATTAACTGAAGCAAAGCAGCCAGTAGCGTATGTAGGTGGTGGCGTACAAGCCGCCGATGCGCAAAATGAGTTAATGCAGTTTTTAAACAAAACACAAATGCCAGCGGTATCAACATTAAAAGCGCTAGGCAGTGTGTTACCAGATTACGAGCACTACTTAGGAATGCTAGGCATGCACGGCACACAAGCGGCTAACATAGCAGTACAAGAGTGTGATGTACTTGTATGTATAGGCGCGCGCTTTGATGACCGCGTAACGGGCAACTTAGCCAAATTTGCAGCCAAAGCAAAAGTAATTCACTTAGACATTGACGCGGCCGAAGTAGGTAAACGCAAACCTGCTAAAGCGTCCTTAATTGCTGATCTAAAAACCTCATTACCCGCACTTGAGTGTGTTGTAACACCTAAAGCATGGTGCGATACAAATAAGCTCATGAGCGAAAAACACGCATGGCGTTACGACTACCCAGGCGAAAAAGTATTTGCCCCGTATTTATTGAACCAGTTAAGCCAGCGTATGCCAAAAACAGGCGTAGTGTGCTGCGATGTAGGCCAGCACCAAATGTGGGTGGCGCAACATATGAAATTTAACCACCCAAGTAATCACTTAAGTAGTGGTGGCGCAGGCACTATGGGCTTTGGTTTACCCGCGGCTATTGGCGCGCAAGTAGCACGCCCAGACGATTTTGTAATAACGGTGTCGGGTGATGGCTCAATCATGATGAACATTCAAGAGCTTGCCACTATACGTCGTAACAATTTACCAGTAAAAATACTAATATTAGATAACCAACGCTTAGGTATGGTTCGTCAATGGCAGGAACTGTTTTTTGAAGGGCGTTACTCTGAAACCAATCTTTCAGATAACCCTGATTTTGTTCAGTTAGCGGCGGTATTTGGTATTCCTGGGCAAACTATTACTAAAGCCAACGAAGTAGACGATGCAATCACTGCACTGGTAAACAGCGAAGGGCCGTATATTTTACATGCCTGTATAGATGATAAAGAAAACGTATGGCCGCTTGTACCACCAGGGGCTGCAAATGACGAAATGATTACGGAGAAAGCACAATGAAACACAGCTTAACTATTGCATTGAAAAACCAAAGTATTGCGGTGGAGCGCTTTTTACGTGTTGTACGTCACCGTGGTTTTGACCTTACGCATTTTCAGCTTAATACCGATGAAGCTCAATATACGATAGCAATGACGGTCGATAGCGATAAGCCTATTCATCTATTAACCAGCCAGCTAAATAAGTTGGTAGACGTGAAAGAAATCAGCTTAGAAAATTTACAGCAACAAGCAGTGTAACTGCTAACGAAACACATTTACGCGTTACTGAATATAACCTTCAGTAACTCAACAATTTTTAGAATGAGGAATGCCCGCTTATACAGCGGCAAAACAGAGGTAACTATGGCTAAATTAAGAAGTGCAACAACAACTGAAGGACGTAAACGCGCAGGCGCACGTGCATTATGGCGCGCAACAGGCATGACCGACACCGACTTTGGTAAACCTATTATTGCTGTAGTTAACTCGTTTACGCAATTTGTACCAGGGCATGTACACCTTAATCAGCTTAGTGAGCTAATGGCTGAAACAATCACGCAAGCGGGCGGAGTACCAAAAGAATTTAACACCATCGCAATTGATGACGGTATCGCAATGGGCCACGGTGGTATGCTTTACTCACTCCCTTCTCGCGACTTAATTGCAGACTCTGTTGAATACATGGTTAACGGCCACTGCGCCGATGCGATGATCTGTATTTCTAACTGTGACAAAATCACCCCAGGGATGATGCTTGCAGCGCTACGTTTAAATATACCGGTTATTTTTGTATCGGGCGGGCCAATGGAAGCGGGTAAAACCAAACTTGCTAACATCGATATTAAACTAGATTTAGTTGATGCCATGGTAAAAGGCGCTGATGAAACAGTAAGTGATGCTGATTCAGAGCAAGTAGAGCGCTCTGCGTGTCCTACCTGTGGCTCGTGTTCGGGTATGTTTACTGCCAACTCAATGAACTGTTTATTAGAGGCTATTGGCCTTGCACTACCGGGTAACGGAACAACGCTTGCAACGCATAAAGATCGTAAGCAACTGTATGTAGAAGCCGGCGCTCGCATTGTTGATTTGTGCCGCGAGTACTACCAAAAAGACAACCACGACGTGTTACCGCGTGCAATTGCAAACAAAACAGCCTTTATGAACTCTATGGTGGTTGATATTGCCATGGGTGGTTCATCTAATACCGTATTGCATTTATTAGCAGCAGCACAAGAAGCTGGTGTAGATTTTGATATGTCGCACATTGACGAGCTTTCTCGTAAAACCCCATTTTTATGTAAAGTAGCCCCAGCTACACCTGAGTACCACATAGAAGATGTGCATCGCGCTGGTGGCATGATGGCAATTGTACGTGAGCTAGGTAAAGCGGGTTTAGTTGATTTATCGGTAAACCACGTAGCGGGTATGACGATGGGTGAGCTTGTTAAAAAGTGGGATGCGACTGATCCTACAAACGAAGCAGCACAAAAGTTTTACCGTGCAGGCCCTGCCGGTATTCGTACTACAAAAGCAATGAGCCAAGAGTGCCGCTGGGATGAAGGCGATAACGACCGAGAGCATGGTTGTATCCGTAGTGTTGAACATGCCTTTAGACAAGATGGTGGCTTAGCTGTGCTTTCAGGTAACTTAGCGGTTGATGGCTGTATTGTTAAAAGCGCAGGCGTAGTGGACGAAATGCTGCATTTTGAAGGCACTGCCGTGGTGTACGAGTCACAAGATGATTCAGTAGAAGGCATTTTAAACGACGAAGTAAAAGCCGGTGATGTTGTGGTTATTCGCTACGAAGGCCCTAAAGGCGGCCCAGGTATGCAAGAAATGCTTTACCCAACGAGCTACTTAAAATCAAAAGGCCTTGCTGAAAAATGTGCCCTGATCACCGATGGTCGTTTCTCGGGCGGCACCTCTGGTTTATCAATCGGCCACGTATCGCCAGAGGCGGCAAGTGGCGGTGCCATTGCGTATGTTGAAAATGGCGACAAAATTATCATTGATATCGCAACACGTGAAATCACCCTTGCATTAAGTGATGAAGAGCTAGAAGCACGTAAACAAAAGCAATTAGCGCGTGGTAAGCAAGCGTATAAGCCGCTTGATCGTGACCGCTATGTATCGTCGGCATTAAAAGCGTATGCATTACTTGCAACCAGTGCCGATAAAGGCGCAGTACGTGATTTAGCCAAACTGGAGGAGCTTAGCTAATTATGGTTTCTCAAGAGCTCGATTATTTTCGCGCTATTATTCAGGCCAATATGGAACCGCTAGCTAAAGTGACTGAGGTCAGCGAAATGCGCGACCTCAGTGATAAATTAGGCAACCATGTTTGGTTAAAGCGTGAAGATCAACAGCCCGTGTATTCGTTTAAGTTACGCGGTGCTTATAATAAATTAAACAAGTTACCAAAAGGGTCTGTTGTTATTACGGCATCTGCGGGTAACCATGCACAAGGTGTGGCGCTTAGTGCTTCACATCTTGGCCATAAAGCCACTATTGTTATGCCAGTTACCACGCCTGAAATAAAAGTAAGTGCGGTACGTGCGCTGGGCGGTGAAGTGGTTTTACATGGCCATCATTTTGATGCTGCAAAAGCACATGCACTTGAACTAACAGAGCAACGCAATGGCGTATTTGTACCGCCTTTTGATGACCCTGACGTAATTGTGGGGCAAGGCACAGTGGCTCGCGAGCTTATGCAGCAACTCAACGAGCTTGATGCGGTATTTATCCCTGTTGGCGGTGGTGGTTTACTTGCTGGTATGGCGGTTTATATCAAATCATTACGCCCCGATATAAAAGTCATTGGCGTAGAAGCTGACGAAAGTGCATGTTTACAAGCCGCGCTTAGAGCGGGCGAGCCTGTTGAGCTTGACCGTGTTGGCAGTTTTGCCGATGGCGTAGCGGTTAAAATTATTGGCAGTGAAACATTTCGCTTAGCGCAAAAATTTTGCGATGAAGTTGTAACTGTCAGTGGCGATGAAATTTGTGCCGCCATGCAAGATATTTTTGTCTCTACTCGCGCAATTTCAGAGCCCTCAGGTGCACTTGCAACCGCAGGGCTTAAAAAGTGGAGCCAGCAATCGGGCTTAAAAGGGCTGCATTTAGCAGCGGTGCTTTCGGGTGCTAACTTAAACTTTGATCGCTTACGTTATGTGGCTGAGCGTACTGCGCTAGGTGAAAAAAACGAAGCGCTACTTGCGGTGACCATTAAAGAAGAAAAAGGCAGCTTTAAGCAGTTTTGCACCTCTTTAGGTGGTCGGGCTATTACTGAGTTTAACTATCGTTATGCAGGCCCAGGTGAAGCGCAAATATTTGTAGGTATTGCCCTGCGCCAGGGTGAGCAAGAACTCAACGAGTTAAAACAAGACCTAACCAATAACGACTACCAATTTTGCGATTTATCAGATAACGAACTCGCTAAATTACACGTACGTTATATGGTAGGGGGTAAAGCACCGGAGCAGTTACACGAAAGGTTATTACGGTTTGAATTTCCGGAATACCCAGGAGCCCTTGCGCGCTTTTTAGATACCCTAGGTAGCAATTGGAATATTACTTTATTTCATTATCGCAATCATGGGGGTTCTATCGGAAATGTACTTGCGGGCTTTGCTATTGAGCCAAGCCAATTTGATATGTTTAACGAGCACTTAAATCGCTTAGGTTACAGTGTACAAGATGAAACACATAACCCGTGTTTTACGCAGTTTTTAACCTCTCAGCCACAAAGCCCAAACGTTGACAATTTAGCCTCAGCTTAGGGTTTTTATAAGCAAGTATGCACGTTTGCATGCTTGCTTTATCGTGTGTTTTAAATATAGTTACAGCTAATGACTACTATTTGGAACACCCAGTTGCTTATTAAAGGATTAATATTTGTAATTTTGCTTTTTTGCAGCCAACTAATGGCTCAAGAATCAGTCACTTTACAATTAAAATGGACCCACCAGTTTCAGTTCGCCGGCTATTACATGGCTCAGCAAAAAGGCTATTACAAAGACGCCGGACTTGATGTAACCATACGCGAAGCCAATCCTAAAATGCCTGACACTTTCACGCCTGTAGCAAGTGGAGAAGCCCAATTTGGCGTAGCGCATTCGGGTATTTTACAACAAAGAGTAAACGGCCAACCGTTTGTAGCAATGGCGGCTATTTTACAGTTTTCTCCTTACTGTTGGATGGTAAAAGACAGCTCTGATATTTTTCACCCCCGCGATTTTACCGCTAAACGTATTACCGAAGTGAGTAAAAAAGACAGTACCGAGCTGCTAGTTATGCTTAAACGCAGCGGTATTGATATTGCCACCTTAGAGGTATACGAAGGCGATGAGCCTGCGCTACAAGCGTGGCAAGAAAACAAACTTGATGCAATGCAAGTGTATGTCACCACTCAGCCTTACTTTATGACTCAGCAAGGGGTATCGCACCGCCTTATATGCCCACAGCGCTATGGTATGGATGTGTATGGTGATGTGTTATTTACCAGCGAATCAATGCTTAAAAAGCACCCGCAAACGGTCGAAAAGTTTTACCAAGCGAGCTTAAAAGGTTGGCGCTATGCGATGATGAATATGGATGAAGCCATTGCAATTACTCAGCAAGTGTATGCGCCAAACAAAAGTTTTCATCAGCTAGCTTATGAAGCCGAAGTATTGAAAGACTACATAATGCCGCCTACGACCCATTTAGGGAATATGTCGATGGCTAAGTGGCGCTTAATTGCAGATTATTATGGCATTAAGCAAACGCAATTTGACGAGCACAAAGCTGGGTTTGTTTATAAATACCAAGAGCCAGAGCGATTACAACTGTCGTGGATGCTAATAGCCGCCTTTATTGTGAGTATTATTTCGATCCCCCTTTATTTGCGTTTAATACTTGGAAAAAAATAACCGCTTAATGCAGCTCTGCGCAACTGGTATAATTAAACGTCTTTTTACTATTTTAAGTTGTTATGAACCTAGCTGAGCAGTTTGCAGCACTCGATGCAGTGCTAATGAATACCCGCGAATATTGGCAATGTACAGCATTTGATTTTGATGAATTACCGTGGCCTGAGCTACAAGCTGTGTTAAATAACTTATCAGATGAAGATGTCGCAAGGCTTGATAACGATCAGCAACAGCTTTATCAATTTTTTAGCCCGTTTATTGCTGGGGTAGAGCAGCTACCTGAGCTGTGTAATTTACCAAAAAGCCAGCAGCAACGTAGTGAATACCCGTTTTGGATAAGTAACGGTATTAAAGGGCGTAAGTTTGAGCAACTGCAAGACTTTGTTTCAGCATTAACGAGTAACACACAGCCTGTACTAGAATGGTGCGCAGGTAAAGGGCATTTAGGCCGAATGCTTGCTTATAACGGCGCGCAAAGCGTGCACAGTGTTGAGCTACAAAGGCATCTTTGCGAGCAAGGAGAGCACAGTGCACGCAAGCAAGGTTTGGCGATGAAATTTAGCCAAGCTAATGTGCTTGAAGATGAAACACGCCATTTTTTTAATACCGACACACATGCGGTTGCACTGCATGCATGTGGCGCACTGCACCAAACATTTATGCAACAGGCCAGCGCCGCTAGGGTAAAACGTATTAGTTTTTCGCCGTGCTGTTATCACTTATTTACCGATAGTCGTTATCAGGCAATGAGTGAGCTTGCCCTTGCTAGTAAGCTTAATTTAACGCACCGCGATCTAAAACTGGCGCTGCAAGAAACAGTTACAGCCCCTTCACGTGTAGCTAAAATACGAAAAACTGAGGTGGAATGGCGCTTAGGGTTTGACGCACTTCGAAAGTCACTCACTCATGAACAATATTACGTGAGTGTGCCTTCAGTTAACAAAGCCGTGTTTTCTGATACGTTTGCACAGTTTTGTGCTTGGGCGGGGGATAAAAAGTCTATAAGTATCCCTCAAGACACTGATTACGATAAGTTTTTATTAATTGGTAAGGCGCGTAAAAAAGTAACAGAGCGAATCGAACTGGTTCGACATGTGTTTAGAAGAGCAATAGAAGTTTGGCTTGTGCTCGATCGTGCTTTATATTTGCAACAGCAAGGTTATCACGTTTCAGTTACCACCTTTTGTGAGAAACAATTAACTCCTCGCAATATTTTAATTCTTGCAAACACCAACTAAAAAGGCGCTCATTATTTGTCTTTTCTGGGGTGTAATTTCTATCCCGTCCTAAATAAGAGATGCAATGAGAAAGCTAAAAAATTTATTCGAAAACAACAAACGTTGGGCTGCACGTACAACCGAAGCCAACCCTGAGTTTTTTAAAATATTATCAATGCAACAAAACCCAGAGTACTTGTGGATTGGCTGTTCAGACTCGCGTGTTCCTGCCAACCAAATTGTTGATTTACTGCCGGGTGAATTATTTGTACACCGTAATGTAGCTAATGTGGTGGTACATACTGACCATAACTGTTTATCGGTAATGCAATACGCGGTAGAGGTGCTTAAAGTAAAACATATTATGGTGGTTGGCCACTATGGCTGTGGCGGTGTACAAGCGGTATTAAATAACGCCAAATTTGGTTTTATTGATAATTGGTTACGCCATGTTGGCGATGTAAAAGAAAAACACTTAGAGCAGCTTAATGCAATGGATGAGCAACAGCGTTTAAGCCGCTTAATTGAGCTAAATGTTATTGAGCAAGTACGCAACGTGTGCAGAACAAACATAGTTCAAGATGCATGGGATAAAGGCCAAGAGCTCACGATTCATGGTTGGGTATATGGATTAGAGAACGGCCACTTGCACGACTTATCATCGGTTGTAACCTGCGCCGATGAAGAAGGCGATGTGTATAAAAAAGCCGTTGCACATGTACTCGCTAAAGCCGGTTGCGAGTAATTTAAGCAATGACTAAAACGGCGATAATCATAGGGGCAACAGGGGTTGTGGGGAGTGAGCTATTAACGCTTTTACTGCAGAGCCCTGCGTTTGGCCATGTGATTGCTATAACTCGCCGTAAGCTGGACGTTGAACATACTAAGCTCACTAATCAGGTTATTGATTTTGATTGTTTAACTAACTACTGCGCGTTATTTAAAGGGGATGTGTTTTTTTCGTGTTTGGGCACTACTAAAAAGCAGGCTGGCTCAACCGCGGCGCAGCGTAAAGTTGATTTTGATTATCAGTTTATTGCGGCGCAAATGGCGGCAAACAATGCAGTGAGCCATTATTGCTTAGTGTCATCAAGCGGCGCTAATGCGCACAGCATCAGCCCTTACTTAAAAATGAAAGGCGAGCTTGAGCAGCACATAAAAACGCTGGGCTTTGCAAAAGTAAGTATATTCCAGCCGTCTTTATTAATGGGTGAGCGAAACGATACACGAATAGCTGAGCAAATAGGCGCATTTGTGTTACCTGTTATTACTCAACTTCCTTTTTTAAAACGTTATAAACCCATTACGGGTAAGCAAGTGGCGCTAAAAATGTGCGCTGTAAGTTTAGCGCAGCAACAATCACTGCAATACTATGTATTAGAGGCACTTTTTGATACATAGTGGGCTTTTAGTTAAAACTAAAAGCAAAAAAAGCAGCCTTAGCTGCTTTTTTTGTGGCTGAGTATACAGATGTAGTACGTGCTACTCGGCGTTATTTTTAGCATTTAGTTGTTGCTCTAGTAACACAACTTTTGCTTCAAGCTCAGTGAGTTTTTCACGAGTACGAATAAGTACTTGGCTTTGCACATCAAATTCTTCGCGGCTAACAAAGTCCATTTCAGCCAGCTTATTTTGTAAAACTTGTTTGGTTTTACCTTCCAGTGTATCTGCTAGGTTTTTTACACCTTGCGGCATGTTGTTGGTGATTTGCTTAGCAATTTCTTCAAGTTTTGCTGGATTGATCATAATCGTCCCTTGCTGTTGCCCTAAAATGATAATGACTAATATTACCTTATACCTAAGGTATTTAATACATGATCACCACAATGGAATTAATTAATCTAATGGCTATGCCTGTATCTGTGGTTACGGTAAAATTAGCTGCCTTTTAAAACTCCATGGTCGTTATGAAACTCAATCCAAAACAAGATGAAGCAGTAAAATATATTAGTGGTCCGTGTTTAGTACTCGCGGGTGCAGGCTCAGGTAAAACCCGCGTAATCACTAACAAAATTGCTTATTTGGTGCAAAAGTGCGAGTACAAAGCACGTAATATTGCTGCGGTAACGTTTACGAATAAAGCGGCCAAAGAGATGCGCGAGCGTGTATTACAAACGCTTAATAAGCAAGAGGCGAAAGGGCTGTGGGTATCAACTTTTCATACCCTAGGGCTTGAAATAATTAAAAAAGAGCTCAAAACGCTTGGCTTTAAAGAAGGTTTTTCACTGTTTGATGACCAAGATACTAACCAGCTGCTAGGTGATTTAACCGAAGACGAGCTTAAAAAAGACAAAGACCTACTTAATCTATTGAAAATGCAAATAGGCAGCTGGAAAAACGAATTAATCTTGCCAGAGCAAGCCATACGCGAAGCACGTGATGCGCAAAAGGCGTTATTTGCGCAGCTTTACGCGCGTTATCAAAATCAGCTGCGAGCATATAACGCACTGGATTTTGACGATTTAATAATGATCCCCACCTTATTACTGAGTAGTAATGCCACCTCACGAGAGCGTTGGCAGCAACGATTTAGGTATTTGCTGGTGGATGAATATCAAGATACCAATACCAGCCAGTACCAGCTTGTTAAGTTATTAGTAGGCGAGCGAGCGCGTTTTACTGTGGTAGGGGATGATGACCAATCTATTTATTCATGGCGCGGAGCCCGCCCCCAAAACTTGGTACTGTTAAGTAAGGATTACCCCGGCCTTAGGCTCATAAAGCTTGAACAAAACTACCGTAGTGCCCAGCGCATTCTAAAAGCAGCAAATATTTTAATTGCCAATAACCCGCACGATATCGAAAAAAAGCTATTTAGTGAGCTTGGTTACGGTGAGCCGATTAAAGTGATTGGCTGTAGGGATGAAGAGCATGAGTGCGAGCGAGTTGTTGCTGAAATAATTTCTCATAAATTTATGAAGCGCACCAGCTATAAAGATTACGCTATTTTGTATCGTGGTAATCACCAGGCACGCGGTTTTGAAAAATCATTAATGAGTAACCGCATTCCCTATAAAATTAGTGGCGGAATGTCGTTTTTTTCGCGCTCAGAAATTAAAGATATTATGGCGTATTTACGCTTGTTGGTTAACCAAGACGACGATAACGCTTTTTTACGCATTGTTAATACGCCGCGCCGTGAAATAGGCACCGTTACACTTGAAAAGCTAGGCACACTTGCAAACGAAAAGCACCAAAGCTTATTTGCCACCTGTTTTGATAACGACCTAGGCTACCGCCTTAAAGGGCGTGGCTTAAATGCGCTTTCGGGGTTTGCACGTTGGGTTGTTGAGCTTTCAGATAATGCAGTGCGTAGCGATACACTCGAAGCGGTAAAAGACTTGGTACGTAATATTAACTACGAAGCGTATTTATATGAGTCATCGCCAAGTGCCAAAGCGGCAGAAATGCGCATGAAAAACGTCTCAGAGCTGTATCGTTGGATCACCGATATGCTCACCGGAGATGCCGATAACGAACCGATGACCTTACCTGAAGTGGTCAGCAAATTAACGCTTCGCGATATGCTAGAGCGTAACGAGGAAGAAGATGAGTCTGATGCGGTACAGTTACTTACTTTGCATGCATCTAAAGGCTTAGAATACCCGTACGTATTTATGGTTGGTATGGAAGAGGGGTTATTGCCACACCAAGTAAGTATTGACGAAGAAAACGTAGATGAAGAGCGCCGTTTAGCATACGTAGGGATCACACGGGCCCAGCAAGAGCTGACACTAACGTATGCAAAAATACGTCGTCAGTTTGGCGAAACCTCACAAACAGAGCTAAGCCGCTTTGTGCAAGAGTTACCGCAAGATGACCTAGCGTTTGAAAACAAAAAAGCCCCAAGCTCGCAAGCTGAGCGCATGGAAAAAGGCCAAGCACGGGTCGCTAACTTAAGGGCGATGCTGAAAAAACCTAGTTAATAGACTGCGCGGCGTTGTTATTAGCCGCTACTGGCTCCGATAAGCCTTGCTGCTTAGCAACAAATAAGTTTAGTCCGTATTTATCTAGCAAGGCTCTAAAGTTAAGTATAGAAGGGCCTTTGGCAATGACTTTTATGCCTTTTAGCTGAGTGATTGCCAGTACACCTTGTAATTGCAAGTTAAAGCTTTCTTGTTGCAGTACGCGTTTACTAAAGGTTGAGCTAAGTAGTACATAATCGAAGGTAATGTCGGTCAGTGCATTTAGCTCACAGCGGTCTTTTGCAAAGTTATTTAAGCCAATGCTGTAGCCAAGCTGCGAGAGCTTTTTAAGGTTTTCTAGCTGAGTTGCACAGGCGTAACGTATTTCTTGGTCGTCAAACAATAAACACAGTTGGCTTTGCCCTTGCAGCTTACTTAATACCTCAGTAAATAAATTGAATTCAAGCGCTTCTAAAAGTAACCCTGAGCATGGCAACAATACCATGGCTACATTTGCCGCTAAGGCATGGGCGTAGGCGTGCTGCAATAGTTCTAATTCAACTTGGAGGTGCTGCTCTTTATCGGTTGCAAACTTTTTCAGCACTTCAAAACTGGTATAGCCTAATACAGGGTGTTCACCAAAGGCTTCAAACAATGATTCTGATTGCTGTTGTTCATCAAGGTTTATAATATCTGCACTTCTAAAACTCATCGGAAGTGAATCAAGATGGTGCTGTGCTGGAGATTCTGCGCTTGTTAGTGTTTGCGTTAATAACGGGTGGAACAGCTCATAGCGGTCGCGCCCCGCATTTTTAGCATAATACATAGCAGCATCGGCATCGCGAATAATTTCATCAGTATGCTGATAACTTGAATTTGAGTACGTTATACCAATACTTGCACCACTTTGAATGCAGGTACCTTTGCTGCAAAATGGCTTTTTCATTATATTAATAATGCGATCAGCTACATCTTCTGCTTGTTGTAGCTCTGTTAAGTGGGTAAGCAAAATTACAAATTCATCACCACCAAGGCGAGCGAGTAAATCGTGTTCGCGAATACAATGCGAAAATAAATCAGCCACACTTATTAAAAATTGATCGCCGGCATGGTGACCTAGTTGATCGTTTATATCTTTAAACTTATCTAAATCAATAAATAACACAGCAAAGTGATGATCAGGAAAACGATGGTAATGCTGCAGTGTTTTTTCTAGCTGGGTTAAAAACAAGCTGCGGTTAGGCAGGCCCGTTAATGAGTCGTGATGCGCATCATGATAAAGCTGCTGCTCTACTTTTTTACGCTCATCAATTTGCATTTGTAAATGTAGGTTAGCTTGCTGCAGCGCTTTTGTTTTTTCGTTAACTCGATACTCTAACTCTTGGTGGCTAGATTTAAGTGCTTGAGTGGCTAACTTTGTTTGTAAAACCGTGGCAATTTGGTGTGATACAAAAGTAATAAGCTCGCAGTCGTCTTTGCTAAAAATATGATTATTATTATACGCTTGGCATGCAATTAAGCCGATAACCCCTTGCGATGTTTTAAGCGGTGCACCTAGCCAACTGGTGGCCATTTGCTCCTCAGGTACTGGCTTATTTCGTTGTACATCACCACTTTCTAATAGCTCTTTGGCTCTACTAGGGTGTATAAGTTGGGTCTGCTCGCTGCTAATAACCAGTTCGCTATAACCTTTTGCAAACGGCCTCGGCTCGGTGTTGTCTTTAAATTCATCCACACAGTACGGGAAGCTAATCCAACCAGTCTCTTTGTTATAAAGTGCAATGTATAAGTTTTCTGCGTATGTAATGGTTTTTATAATTTGATGAATTTTTACATAGGCATCATCTAAGTTTTGCGCTTGTGTTGCCAACTCCGATATTTTAAACAAAATTTGTTGGCGTTGCAGTGCGCGTTTTCGTTGTTCAATTTCTAGGTTTAACGCATCATTACTTTGCGTGAGCGCACGGGTGCGAATTTTTACTTCAGATTCGAGCAACTCTCTTTTTTTAACTCGCTCTATGGCTGTGGCTAAGTATAAAGACATTACTTCGAGTAAGTGCACTTGCTGGCTGCTGTAATCTTGGTGTTTATCGTAACTTTGCGCAGCAAGTACGCCAATAATGTTTTGCTCTTGATAAATAGGAACACCAACCCAGTACTCAGCAGGTGAGCCTAGTGCTTTAAATAAGCCGTTTTGTGCAGCGCTTTGCATTTCTTGTTTGGTAAAGCAGGTGGTTTTGCCAAGCTTATAAACGTAGCCTGTAGCGCCTTCTTCAAAACTATTATCTTGATTGAGGGCGACTGATATACCATCTTTTTCATCGCAAAAATAAGAAAGTTCTAGGGCATGAGTATATTGATTAGCAAGCACCACGTAAAAGCTTTTACTAGGTAGATATGCTTGTAAAATGTCATGGATAGCGGGGTAAAGTAAGGTTAATTCGGCAACAGAGCTTGCTTGCTCTGATAGCTGGATCAGGGCATTTTGTAAGTGGTGAGATTGCTTATACTTTTCTAATAGCGCTTTAAGACGTTTATTTTGGTGCGCTAGTTTACTCGGTGCCGCGGGCTTATCTTCCGATGACATGAATCATATTATTTTATTATTGTATGTTTATTAAACGTATAATTTCACTTTTAGTTGCGATCGTCAAGTAACTAATGCCCTAAAACAGCAACTAAAAAGATTATTTTAGGAATAAAAAAAGGCCTATTATAAAAATAGGCCTTTTTAAATTAATCACCCTAGTTATCAGGGGTTTAATTAAATTATTTAGATGTCATGAAATCAATAGCTGCGCTAATCTCATCATCAGAACAATCCATACATGTTCCTTTTGGCGGCATCGCATTAAAACCGTTGATAGCGTGATCAAGCAGTACATCTTTACCTTTAGCGATACGCGGTGCCCAGTCATCAGCTGATTTAGGTGCACCTAGTGCGCCAGTACCGTGACAGGCAAAACATGCGCCTTGGTACACTTGCTCACCAGAGCGAGGGCCAGTAGGGGCTGCGGCTGCAGCAGCTTTCTCGCCTTCAAGATAAACAGCGCCAACTGGTGCTAAACGTTTTTTAATCGCATCTTCAGTCATAGAGTTATCATATGGCTGTGCGTATGCGGTGGTTGCTAGCACTAATAATGCTGCAGCTGATAGTTTTTTCATTTTGCCTTGCTCACTTCGATTTGAACGTGATCAATCACGATTATAGATGACGGAAATTAAACCGATTATACCTTTGTGTAACAATTTATAAAACGCCCACTGGTGTTTTTATCAATAAAACTGACTAATTTTTGCGTTAACGCAATAAAATTGCATGTTTCAGTTAACAAACATTTATAATCGGTGGCTTAGTAAATCACTATTTAAGCTAATGCTAGTACGTTTTTAACCAGTTTTTCGATCCCCGCATCGGCATCTAAAATAGACTGCGCCAGCATATAAGCAGGGGTGGTAACAAGTTTATTGTCCTCATCAATCACAATATCATCAACCGCACAGGCTGCGTGTGTAGAGCCTAGCTGGGTTAAAGCGCTTGCGGTCTGTTCATCATTACCTATGGTTAAAGTAGCATTGGGATATATAAACGGAATTAAAGCCGGCGCAATACACATGTAGCCAGCGGCTTTTTGTGCATTAGCAAATTGTTTACAGGCCTCTAATACTAGGTCGTTTATCTGCGCATCAGCGCCTTTAACGGCAAAATCACATAAGTTTTTAGCGGCGCCAAATCCCCCTGGTACTATTAACGCATCAAATTCAGATGCCTTTAATTCGCTTAATGATTTTATATCACCACGGGCAATGCGTGCTGCCTCAGTGAGTACATTACGGTTGCTTGGCATTTCTTCACCGGTGAGGTGATTAATAGTGTGAAGTTGTTCTATATCAGGAGCAAAACATTGATATGCAGCACCGTTTTTAGCTATGTGCAGCAGTGTTAATACTGCTTCGTTTATTTCACTGCCATCGTACACACCACAGCCGGCTAATATTACAGCTATCTTTTTCATGCTTTTGTGCTCCTTAAGTATTTTAAATAAGTCGTTTGGATGAAGTTTAACACGGGCCAAAACACACACTAAAATAATTTTTTAGTTTAAAAAGTATTCGCAGTGCAAGTTGTATTGCGGTTTATGCCATTTTTGCCTGTGCGCTCATAAAAAAAATTATAAAGGATCGCTATGATCTTTGATCCATTATGCTAGAATACTCCTCCGGTTATTTAAATGGATACAAATAACTAAAGTGACTCACAGCGGATGTATCAGTTAGAAAACCTTTTTCCACATTGGTTTTAAAATAATAAAAAAAGAACCTCGTATTATCTTTTTTAAACAAAACAAGCAGTTATTTATTTTTCTAAGCATTTTATTATGCATTGGAGGAATAGCTCGTGGCTGTTATCTACAAAGTTATCCACAGGTTGCTCCGCAATAATTATGGCTACTAAGCGTAATTCACTGTCGTTTTATTCACAACCTTATGGCATGCTTGTAATAATATTACTTTTTTGTATTTAGGATCCAAATTCACCATGGCTCAGATCCCCGAAAACCCGCTAATTTTAGTTGATGGCTCTTCATATTTATTTCGTGCTTATCATTCTCCACCGCATTTAACCAACTCTAAAGGTGAAGCAACTGGCGCTATTTATGGCGTGGTAAACATGCTTAAAAGTTTGATCAAACAATATGATCCGAGCCACATGGTGGTGGTGTTTGATGCCAAAGGCAAAACGTTCAGAAACGATATGTATAGCGAGTATAAAGCTAACCGTCCGCCTATGCCTGACGATTTACGAACGCAAATAGCGCCACTGCACAGTATTATTAAAGCGATGGGCTTTCCGCTAATTAGTATTGAAGGGGTTGAAGCCGATGATGTTATTGGTACGTTTTCACGAATAGCAACTGAGCAAAAGCGCCATGTATTGGTTTCTACAGGCGATAAAGACATGGCTCAGCTAGTTAACGAGCATGTTACGCTAATCAATACCATGACCGACAGCATTTCAGATCCTCAAACCGTTGTTGAAAAATTTGGTGTGGGTCCTGAGCTAATCATCGACTATTTAGCGCTAATGGGTGATAAGGTTGACAACATCCCAGGTGTTGAAGGCTGTGGACCTAAAACAGCTGTTAAATGGCTTCAAAAATATGGATCGCTTCAAGGTGTAATTGATAATGCCGGCGACATTAAAGGCAAGATTGGTGAGAAGCTTGCAAACGCCCTTGATCATTTACCACTTAGTTATGAGCTTGCCACCATTAAATGTGATGTTGAGGTAGAGTCAGACCTAGATACCTTTAAAGTACAAGAGCCAAATAAAGATGAGCTTATTGCACTGTATGGTGAGTGTGAGTTCCGCCGCTGGTTAGCTGAGCTGCTTGATAATCCAAAAGATGCAGAAAAAGCGCTCCCTACTGAGGCAAATGAACTGCCAAAAGTAGAAGATGCACATTACGAAACTATCTTAACCGAATCACAATTTGATACGCTTATTGAGCAGCTAAATAGCGCTGAGTTATTTGCTTTTGATACCGAAACAACCAGCCTTGATTACATGCAAGCGCAGTTAGTAGGTATGAGCTTTGCTGTAAAAGCAGGCGAAGCTGCTTACTTACCAATTGCACACGACTACCCGGGTGCACCAGAGCAATTAAGCCTTGAATATGTAATGCAAAAGCTTGGGCCAATCCTCGCCGATGCTAACAAAGCTAAAGTAGGGCAAAACCTAAAATACGACAAGAGCGTACTGGCTAATGCAGGCTATGAGCTCAATGGCATTAAGTTTGATACTATGCTTGAGTCGTACGTATTTAATAGCGTGGGCACTCGCCATGACATGGATTCATTAGCTCTTAAATACTTAGGCCATAAAAACATTAGCTTTGAAGATATAGCCGGCAAAGGGAAAAAGCAGCTTACCTTTAATCAAATAGAGCTTGAGCAAGCTGCGCCTTACGCAGCAGAAGATGCCGATATTACACTGCGTTTACACCAAGTACTTTGGCCAAAATTAGAAGCTGATGAGAAGTTAAAGTCAGTATTTGAAACAATAGAAATGCCATTAGTGAATGTTATTTCTGATATTGAACGTACCGGCGTAGCAATTGATAGCAACATGCTGGCGGCGCACAGCCAGCGTTTAGGCGAGCGTTTACTTGAACTTGAAAAAGAAGCGTTTGAGATAGCTGGCGAACCATTCAACCTAAGCTCGCCAAAGCAGCTGCAAGTACTTTTATTTGAAAAACTTGAGCTGCCAGTCATTAAAAAAACACCTAAAGGTGCACCTTCAACGGCTGAAGAAGTGCTACAAGAACTTGCCCATGACTACCCATTGCCTAAGGTGATTATTGAGCACCGTGGTTTATCTAAGCTTAAATCAACCTACACCGATAAATTACCACTAATGGTTAATGAGAAAACACAGCGCGTGCATACTTCTTATCATCAAGCTGTTACGGCCACAGGGCGTTTGAGTTCTACCGATCCTAACTTACAAAATATCCCTATTCGTTCTGAAGAAGGACGTCGTATACGTGAGGCATTTGTAGCGGCACAAGGCTATAAAATTGTGGCTGCCGATTACAGTCAAATTGAGCTGCGTATTATGGCGCATTTATCACAAGACAAAGGGCTACTAAATGCCTTTGCTAATGGGTTAGATGTGCACAGTGCAACCGCTGCTGAGGTATTTGGGGTTGAGCTAGAGGATGTAACCACAGATATGCGTCGTAAAGCTAAAGCAGTAAACTTTGGGTTAATTTACGGCATGTCAGCCTTTGGTTTAGCGCGTCAGCTTGATGTACCACGCCACGAAGCGCAGCACTACATAGATAAATACTTTGAGCGTTTCCCTGGGGTACTTGAGTACATGGAAACAACCCGCGAAAAAGCCGCCGAGAACGGGTACGTAGAAACTATTTTTGGGCGTCGTTTACACTTACCCGAAATTAATGCACGTAATGGAGCTCGCCGTAAAGGCGCCGAACGTGCAGCAATCAATGCACCAATGCAAGGCACAGCCGCTGATATTATTAAGAAAGCAATGCTGAGCGTGCATAGCTGGGTTAATCAACAAGCTCCCAATACCATTAAGTTACTAATGCAAGTACACGATGAATTGGTGTTTGAGATTAAAACCGATTGTGCGCAAGCATACACAAAGCAGATTTGTGAGCTAATGTCGCAAGCGGCTAGCTTAGATGTCCCTTTAATTGTAGAAGCTGACGAAGGTGAAAACTGGGAACAAGCCCACTAACCTAAAACATGCTTACATTTTAAAAGCGCCGCAAGGCGCTTTTTTATTGCCTCTAAATAACTCACTCAATTAAGCGAATCGATATAAGCATTTCTACGCGTAAACAAAGTTTAGTTAAAAGTAGGTTAATTTAAGCAACTATTTGTATTAAATAGTTATATGTTCGTCAATTCGAACTATTTTGGCGGAATATCATTGTATTTTTATGCGCGCTTTTGCTAAAGTGCGCGCGTCCTCATCCTGTAGGACATCCTGTTGATGATGCATCTGAAAAGGTGCAACAAATTGATAGCTTCTCCCCAGTTTGCTATATCGGCCTGCTTGTTTTAAGCAGGCTGCTTTTTCTTCCTCATTAGATTGCCCTTTAAAGCTAAATAGCACCTCAAAGCGCTTTTTTACTATTCACACTTTATGCTCATTTATACTTATTATTTTTTGTGCCATACCTTGCGCGCCCTCAAACGGGTATATGTATAAAGCAGTTATAAAGCAAACGTAGGAAAGTAAAGCTATCTCACGCAATGATTAGCGTGGATGTTGCGCTACGCCCCTAAAAAGCATCAGTTATAGGCTGCTATATCGTTATTAATTTTTTAATAACAGTACGGGCTAAGTAATTTAGCGCCGTCTTTAATTTGAGGTGGTTTGCCCCTATTTCAGGTGATAGTATCGAAAGCGCTATTATTCTCATTTTATTTTAGGAGTGCGTTATGTTTAAAACGTTAGCCATTATCGGTTTATCGTTATCAAGTGTTGCTTTGTCTAATGCCGCTCATGCAGATTGGCAGCTAGTCAATGACAAGAGCCAATTAAGTTTTGTTTCTATCAAAAAAGACTCGATTGCTGAGGCACATCATTTTACTAACCTAGAAGGAACACTTTCAGACAGTGGTGCTTTTAGTGTAAATATAGACTTAACCTCTGCAGAAACACTGATCCCTATTCGCAATGAACGTTTAACTCAATTTGTATTTGAAGCGACTAAATTTCCTCATGCAGTTTTAACTGCGGATTTAAAAAAGCAATTAAGTAATATTAAAAAACCGGGCCAGCATGTATTAAAAGAGGTTGATGCGCAGCTTGATTTTCATGGTAATAAAAAGCCATTAAAAATAAATGTACTTGTTAGCAGTGCCGAAAATGGCGATTTAAGTGTGTCGTCGTTTACGCCTGTGATTGTAAATAGCCAAGACTTCGGTGTGACAGAAGGCGTTAAAAAGCTACAGCAATTAGCTGGTTTACCTGGAGTTGCTACAGCCGTACCAGTTACTTTTGCGCTAACACTTAAAAAACAGTGATCTCGTTAACAGCGCTTAGTAAGCAATTAAGCGAGCCTAGCAAACCGTTTGATAGTTGGCAGCCTGCCCAGTGTGGTGAGCTGCCGATTATGATTAACGAGCAAGGGCAGTGGTTTTACGATGGCAGCGAAATTACTCGCCCTGCGATGGTAAAACTGTTTGCCAGTGTTTTATGCAAAGAAGGTGAGCAGTTTTATTTAAAAACACCCATCGAAAAAATAGCGATAGAGGTGCAAGATGCGCCTTTCGTTATCGTAAGCTGGCATATTGAGAGCACAGCGCAAGGGCAGGTTATGTGTTGTGTAGATAATTTAGCACGGCAATGGTTAATCAGTGCTGAGCAGCCTCTTTATATAAAAAACTATAAAAATGCAGCGGTGCCTTATTTGCAATTACCTTATGGGTGTAGCGCGCGGGTATCACGGAGTGTGTTTTATCAGTGGGCTGAAATAGCCGACGCTGATGAGCGCGGCTATTTTATAAAATCAGCAGGGGGAAAATTTTATCTTTCGTAGGTGCTTATTTTTAAGCGTCTGAGCTGTCTTCATCACTTTGCGGTGCAACAGCCACAATTGGCCCTAAATACCACTCATCTAGCTTTTTAGCGACTTCTGGTAAACCTGTTCCCTTAAGTGATGAAAAAGCGTGTACAGTGATATCACCGTCTAGTTCACTTAATTCACGGCGTACTTGCAGTACTTGTGCTTTACGTGCACCTTGCTTGAGCTTATCGGCTTTAGTTAAAAGCGCTAATACCGGGATTTCGCTGCCAATAGCCCAGTTAATTAGATCTTTGTCTAAATCTTTTAATGGGTGGCGAATATCCATTAATATAACAATACCTTTTAAACTTTGACGTTTTTGTAGGTACTCACCCAGTGACTTTTGCCACTTCTTTTTCATTTCAATAGGTACTTTAGCAAAACCATAACCGGGTAAGTCGATTAAGCGCATATCATCTACTTCACCTAATTCAAAGGTGTTGATTAACTGCGTACGACCTGGCGTTTTACTGGTACGAGCAAGTTTTTGATCTGTCAGTGCATTAAGAGCACTTGACTTACCTGCATTAGAGCGACCTGCAAACGCGACTTCAATTCCCGTATCAGCAGGTAATTTAGTGATGTCTGGCGCGCTTGTTACAAAAGACGCAGTATTATATTTGATACGAGATTTGAGCACAGGCTCTCCTAAAAACGTAAAAGTTAATCTTATTGAGCTAAATTCACTCAGGGCGCGTATTTTATACTATAAAGGATGTATTAAAAAGCGTATTTAAACACCTAAAAACTCTATAAATGGCACTATTAAAGCTGCTTAAAGGTTAATCTAGGTCAAAACCCTATAAATTATAAGCTTAATATGAGTAGAAAACGTGCCAGAGAATTTTTTATCGTGTAGAATACATGAATTACAACATCCATATTGTAGATGATACAGGGTCGGAAACAGAGAATTCACCATGAAAAAAATAGCACTATCTTTAACAATATTGCTTGGTGCGTTGTCAGCAAGCAACGCAACAGCATTTGATGGCGATGTAAACGCAGGTAAAGAAAAATCAGCAACGTGTGCGGCTTGTCACGGCCCAGACGGTAATGCACCGGTTAATATTTACCCTAAACTTGCAGGCCAGCACCCAGATTACATCCTTAAACAACTTAAGGATTTAAAATTAGGTATGACTTCAGGCGGTAAAGAAGGCCGTATGGATCCTGTAATGAGCGCGATGGCTATGCCACTTAGCGAACAAGACATGAAAGACCTATCTGCTTATTTTTCTTCATTGAACATGACTGAAGGCGCCACCCCTAAAGAGGTGGTTGAAGTTGGTCAAATGCTTTACAAAGCAGGCGATGCTGAACGTGGTATTCCAGCTTGTGCGGCGTGTCATGGTCCGCGAGGCAATGGTTCGTCTCTTGCTAAGTTTCCTAAAATTTCTTTTCAGCACCCAGAGTACATTAAAGCTCAGCTAGAGAAGTTTCGTGATGGAACCCGTAAAAACGACCATAACGGTATGATGCAAGATATAGCGAAAAAGCTAACTGATAAAGATATTGAAGTACTATCTCAATACTTAGGTGGCTTACACTAAAGTCGTATTTATCTAGTATTAGCTAGTGTAATACTATGTAATATGATTAAAAAGCAGCTTGCGCTGCTTTTTTTGTGTCCACATTTTAACGATATCACCCTTTAGTTTGTGAGATATTTGCCATGCTGTTTTGTAAGAAATAACTTATTTTAAAATTATTTTTACAGTTAAACTTATGTTTATTATGAATTTTTTGTTTTTTATATATGCTCTATGTAAGAAAAATTATATAAACCAGTTGTAACAAAAATATTAACGGGTAAATTAACCACTGTCGCAAAACAACAATAACAACATGGATTATGCTAAAGGAAAATGGCGCGACACGACTGAATAGCACATTGAAGGTGCTACAAAAGGAAATAACAAGAAAGCGTCAGGATGACCGTAAATAATAAAATCTCAAGGAAGTTTAATAATAAAAACAAAATGGAATGTAACAAGGAAGGTTAAAATAATAACAATACGGACTGATAATAATAAAAATAATAAAGACTAAAAAAAGTCGAAGGGAGAAGTGTCCAGATAATGGCGCTCAGATTAGTAGGCGGTAGAGATGTTTTCTCTACCGCCTTTTTATTTGTCCTGTTACAATACCCACCGTTTAGCAATAAGCTAATGCGCTAATTCAACGAGCAACCCAAGCTTTAATGCGCAAATCGAATTCTTCTGGCTAGGCCAGCACTGCGATGCTCATGTTATGTGCCTCGCTCAAAACCTCTTAAGTGAGATGATCAAGATATGAGTAGAAAGAAAAAATCACGCAAAATTCCTTCAAACGGCCCTGTTCGTTTAAGCCAAGATAAGCTTAAAGAAATGCGTGCGTTAAAAGAGCAACGAGTTAAAAAGCCAAAGGGCGCTAAGCCTGGTTCTCGTAATGCACCTGAGCTATTAGATAGCGATACTAAAAAAGCAAACTCAGCGCCAAAAGATAAGCGCGTCGGCAGTAAAAAAGCCGTGCCTTTAGTGGCTAGTGCACCACAGCCGCAAGTAGAAATGAAGCGTAACTTAAAGCCAACAGTTGAGCTTAAAAAGGTTACAGAGCCAGAGCTTACGCCTGAGCAAGAGCTAGAAGCGCTTGAAAACGATGAGCGTTTACTTAAGCTCGTTGAGCGCCATGAGCAAGGTGAAATGCTGACGGGTAAAGATGCGAAGTACTTTAATAGCCGTATTGCTCGCCACCAAGTACTTTGTAAGTTACTAGGTATCGAAGATGAAGACGAGTTTGAAGATGATTTTGAAGATAACTTCGAAAGCGACGGTAACTCAGATTTCGATAAGTACCTTTCTGATGATTTAGCCAATGAGTGGCTAGATGATGATGACGACAAATAGTAAGGGCGCTTAATGAGTACCGCAGTGATTGTAGCCTTGTTTGTAGGTGCTGTTATTATTGCTGGCTTAGCATTTTATGCAGGTCAGTTGCTCTATAAGCTTAACGCGCAAAAAAAGTTAATTGCGCAAAAGCAAGCAGAGCAACAGCAAAAGCTTAAGCAGTCGCGCTTAAAGCGTAACGCTAAACTTGCAGATAGCATTCATCTAATTGCTCGTGCAATGGCTGAAGAGCAATGTGAGTACTCTGAAGGCTGTTTACGAATTTGGGTTTTAATGTCTCAGTACGCTTTTGAAGATGAGCGAGATTTAACGCTAGCGTACCCAGGCATTTATAAAATGTATAACGTTGTGAAAGAAATGCCGACTCACGATGCACGCAAAAAATACTCTAAAAAAGAGATTTTTAAGCAAGATACAGCACGTTGGCGAGCTGAAGAAAACTTTAGTGATGAGATTAAAGCCGATTGCGACAAAATCATTGTTGAGTTTAAAGCTGCGCCGGGCAGCGAAAACATCGTGTTTAATTAAACCCTATAGAAAATACAAAAAGCAGACTCAGGTCTGCTTTTTTTATGCCTGCTTATCGACACGTTTTTACCACCTCAAACGTGATAAGCGAAATGGTATAGCACTAATTAAATCACACGTGAGAAACGGGTTTTACTTATTTGCTTTTGTAAGTGAGCATCAAAGCACATACATATAATACGAATAAATAGATTTCCGCGAGGCGTGACGCGTATTACCTTATCGTTTATATGCACCATGTCATCGTCTATTAAAGGCTTTAGCGCTAACAGCGCATCCGCAAAATACTCATTAAAATGTATAGAATGCTTTTTCGCAAATGCGTGCGTGTCTAATTCAAACTGGCAAATAAGTGATTTAATAGCCTCCGCGCGTATTACATCATCGTGCGTTAAATGCATTCCTTTATGTATAGCACTGCCGGCTTGCGTTTCAATTGCGTGATAATAATGCTTAAGCACTTTTTGGTTTTGTAAAATGGCAGTGCCAATTTGCGAAATAGACGAGACCCCTAAACCTAATAAGTCGCAATTACCGTGGGTGGTATAGCCCTGAAAGTTGCGATGTAGCTGCCCTTTATTTTGCGCGACTGCAAGTTCGTTATCGGCTTTTGCAAAATGATCCATACCAATAAACTGATAGCCTGCAGAGGTCATTTGCGCCAAGGTGTTTTTAAACATGGTTAGCTTGTCGTGGGCACTGGGTAAGTCAGCCTCTTTTATTTTACGTTGTGCTGCAAAGCGCTCTGGTAAATGCGCGTAATTAAATACAGAAACTCTGTCTGGGCTTAAGGCAATTAATTGCGCTATTGTTTTTTCAAAGCTTTGGGGTGTTTGTTTAGGCAGGCCATAAATCATATCTGCATTTATAGACTTAAAGCCAAGCTCGCGGGCTTGAGTTATCAGGGCTTTAACGGTATCTACTTGCTGTGTGCGGTTAACCGCTTGTTGTACTTCATCGTTAAAATCTTGAATACCAAAGGATACGCGGTTAAAGCCTAAAACCCGTAAGTGTATAAGCATATCTTTTGCAAGGGAGCGTGGGTCTATTTCAATGCCTCGCTCAGTGTTGCGGGTAAAGTGAAAGTGCTGCTCTAATAAGTTAATTAAGCGCGTCATTTGCTTTACAGTTAAAAAGGTTGGCGTACCACCCCCTAAATGTAATTGCTCCACTGCGTAGTGTTTAAATAAAGGGGCATGCGCTGCTATTTCTTTTGTTAAGTAATCTAAATATACATCGGCTTTAGACTGATGGCGTGTGATCACCTTGTTACATCCGCAGTAATAGCAAAGCTCACTGCAAAATGGGATATGAATATACAAAGAAAGTGAGCGACTAGAGGATGATTTTATAGCGCTAACAAGGTCTTGTTGCTGATACCCCTCGCTTAAAGATAAAGCGGTAGGGTAGGAGGTATAGCGCGGCCCTGACACGTTATACTTATTTATAAGAGTTTGATCCCATTTTGGAAGCTTTATCATCACGCGCACCTTATGTATTAATGAGGTGTTGAGTATAAAAAGCTTTTAAGGGAGGGGTTTTGATCTACAACAAAAAAGGTGCCTAAGCACCTTTTTAAAAGAGTATTTTTTGTTAATACGTTATGTTGTGGGCATCTTTTAAGTATTGAAACAATTCTTTATAGCCCTTGCCTGGCTTTTCAGCTTTAACTTCTTTAGCGGCGTTACGTACCAATTGGCGCATTTTTTGGCGCTCAAGGGTTGGGTATTGCTCAATAGTTTCGTTAATTAAATCATCGCCTTGCTCAATTAAGTCGGTACGTAATTGCTCAATTTTTTTAATTAAAACCTCAGCTTGGTTATTTTTATTAAGCATTACGTCAATAATGGCTTTAATTTCTTCAACGTTTTCTACTGTGCGTAGCGTTTTAGCAATGTAATTTAAGTGGCGGCGGTACGCATCGCTTTTATTACTGATTTTATCAGCAACTACCATGGCTGCTTTCAAATCGTCATTGAGTGGTAAGCGTTCGCGTTGCTTTTTCCCCATTTTAGCAATTTCAGAACCTAACTGATGAAACTCTTGCGCGTCGCGCTTTAGTTCACTTTTTGATACGTAAATAATTTCTTCTTCAATTTCAGCAGGCTTGCCTTTTTTCTTCGCCATGGGGTGCTCTTAAGTAAAAATAACTTTTGCCATTATACGCGATTCTTTTAGTGATTAATATTAGCTGATGTGGTGCAGTGAGTGTGTTAGCATTTAAAGATAAGAAATGCGTGCAATATTGCCTTAAGGCTCAGGACTTAATTTATGAAAAGCCAACAACACGATCCAATTTATTCTCAAATCTCTCAAGTAAAAGATGCCGTAGCTGAAGTGCTCGAGCATGCTAAAAAATTGGGTGCCACTGCCGCAGAAGCTGCTATGTCTAGTACATCGGGTTTATCGGTAAGCACACGCATGGGTGAAGTAGAAACCATAGAGTTTAACCAAGATGGTGGTTTAGGTATCAGTGTTTATGTAGGGAATAATAAAGGCTCGGCGTCTACTGCTGATCTAAACCCAAAAACACTGCGCACGGTAGTAGAAAAAGCCATTGATATTGCCAAATTTACCTCAGACGACCCTTTTAATGGTATTGCCGATAAAGAACTACTCGAGTTTGCCCCTAAGGACCTTGATTTATATCACCCGTGGGATGTAAGCCCTGAGCAAGGGATTGAGCTATGTCACGCTGCAGAGCAAGCCGCTTTAAATGCTGATGAGCGTATTGTTAATTCAGATGGTGCAAGTTTTTCATCGCACCAAGGCTTACGTGTGTATGGTAATAGCCATGGTTTAATTGCTGGTTTTCCACGTACGCGCCACAGCATTAGCACGATGGTAATAGGCAAAGAAGGCGAGCACATGCAGCGCGACTCTGCTTATACTGTTGCTCGCGATCAGGGCGGACTTAACGACGCTGCTGCGGTAGGCCTAGAAGCCGCCACCGAAACTCTGGCTAAACTAAATAGCCAAAAGCTGGGTACTATGAAAGTCCCTGTTATTTTTAGAGCCGATATTGCCAACTCATTGTTTGGCCATTTAGTGTCGGCAATTGGCGGCGGGGCGCTTTATCGTAAATCGAGCTTTTTACTCGACAGCCTAGGCACCCAAGTATTTAGTAAGAGCGTTAATATTGCTGAGCGTCCTCATATATTAAAAGGATTAGCGTCGTCGCCTTTTGATAGCGAAGGGGTAAAAACGATTGACCGTGAAATTATTCAAGGCGGTGAGCTGCAAACGTACTTATTAGCAAGTTATGCAGCGCGTAAACTAAATATGGCTCCAACAGGCCATGCAGGCGGTATTCATAACTGGTTAGTTGAGCAAACGCACAACGATTTATCGGCTTTATTAAAAACCATGGGAACAGGCTTATTAGTTACCGAGCTGATGGGGCAAGGCGTAAACACCGTTACGGGTGACTACTCGCGTGGAGCGGCTGGTTTTTGGGTAGAAAACGGTGAAATTCAGTACCCTGTTAGTGAAATTACCATTGCCGGAAATTTAAAAGACATGTTTAAAGGTATTTCGGCCATAGGGGGCGATATTGAGCGCAGAGGCGGCATTCAAACCGGCTCAGTACTTATAGAGCAAATGCAAATAGCAGGCGCATAATAGCAATTTGCAATAATACGTAATTAAGCGAATTGGTATAATATAAAAGCACTTATTTAAGCCGAGCATTTAAACGCTTGGCTTAAACGTGCTTTATTTAAATTTTTGAGGTGTTGAATGGCTAAAGATAGGTACGCACCAAAACCCCTGACTGACATTATGGCAGGCCTTAATAATCGCTTATCGGCCTATGCAGGTAAAAGCCAAGCGCTTGATAAGCAACAGGTGTTGCTTAAAGAGTTTTTAGGCCCAAAGCTTGCTGAAAAATGCCGTGTGAGTAATTACCGCGATGGCACGTTGATGATTGAAGCTGTATCGGCGGCAATTGCCCTTAAACTTAATTATTTAAAAATGGATATGCAGTCGCATTTTAGAGCGGCAGGCATGGCAGAGCTCGGACAAATTAAAATTGTTGCAAACCCTCAAGCAACAGCGCGCTTAAGCCCAACTGCAGATAAACCCGGCCACGCAGGTAAAGCACCTGGCAATTCAAGAAAAATGAGCCAGCAAACTTCAGATTACCTTAATGCCATTGCCGCATCAGCGCCCCCTTCGCTGAAAGAAAAGCTAGAGCGCCTTGCTCGCCATGGTAAAAAATAACTCGCAAAAGCGCGATTATGGTTGTTGGTAGGGCTATTTTGTTACCTCGTCTCATAGAAAATACTTTGTTACATATTCTATTTTATTGTTTCTTTAATGGGGTTTATCATACAAATTCGGCGTGTTGTTTTAACCGCCTAAATATTAATTTCATTAAGTGAAAGCATCGCAGGGCGCTTTTATTTTTTCTCTGGCATGCAATAGTTTAATGAAATAGATATTTTATTCTTTACTAACAAACGGAATAATTATGAAAAAAGTAACTATTACCGCTGCAAGTATCGCACTTGCACTGGGCCTAGTAGGTTGCGGTGAAAAACAACAAGAAACGCAAGTGGCCGACACCGCTGCCGTTACAGCACCGGCAGAAAAAACGCTTGAGCTAGGTGTAAACCTTGCCAATATGGATGAGTCGGTTCGCGCACAAGATGACTTTTATTACCATGTAAATGGACAGTGGCTTGCTAAAACAGAGATCCCTGGCGATAAGTCGAACTACGGCTCGTTTACACAATTATACGACGAGTCGCAAAAAGCGATGAAAACAGCGCTTGAAAGTGCCGCTAATAATAGCAGTGCTAAAAAAGGCAGCGATGAGTACAAAATTGGTGCTTTTTACAAAAGCTACATGGATAAAGACACACGTGATGAGTTAGGTATTACACCTTTACAACCTTCACTTAATACCATTGATAGCCTAGATTCAAAAGCTGACCTTGCTCCTTTAATGGCTAAAATTCAGCAGCAAGGTGCGAGCTTACCATTTGGCTGGTTTGTAAATAACGACGCTAAAAATTCAAGTGAATACGCGTTGTACTTATCGCAATCTGGACTTGGCTTACCTGATCGTGACTATTACTTAAAAGATGATGAAAAATTTACTAAAATTCGCGCATCTTACGAGCAATACATAACCGATATTTTAGCTAAATCAGGCGTTGAAAATGCCGCTGATGCCGCGAAAAGCGTTATCGCATTTGAAAGCGCTTTAGCTGAGGCGCAATGGAGTAGAGTACAAAGCCGTGATGCAACTAAGTCATACAATAAAATGACCGTAGCTGAGGCAAATAAGCTAACAGGCGACTTTGATTTAGCTGCGTTTTTCAAAAGTGCTGGGGTAGATACCTCAGACATTATTGTACGTCAGCCAAGCTACTTAGAAGGGTTTGCTGATGTGTACAAAGAAACAGATTTAGCAACGTGGAAAAACTACTTAAAGTTTCATTTTGTAAGTGGTTACGCGCAGTTACTGAGCACTGACTTGGTTGATCTTAAATTTGATTTTTACAGCACCACATTACGCGGCGTAAAAGAGCAAGCGCCACTTTGGAAAAAAGCGGTTGATGCATCTAACAGCGTACTTGGCGAAATTTTAGGTAAAGTATACGTAAAAGATAACTTCCCGCCTGAAGCAAAAGCACGTATGGAAGAGCTGGTAGATAACGTTATTAAAGGTTACGGCGTTGCTATTGAAAACCTGGAGTGGATGAGCCCTGAAACCAAGCTTGCAGCCCAAGAAAAGCTAAACAAATTTACCCCAAAAATTGGCTACCCAGATAAGTGGAAAGACTACTCACAGCTGAGCATTAACCCTGATGAATTAGTGGGTAACTACATACGTTACAGCCAGTGGGCTTATAGCGATATGATTGCTAAATTAGGCAAGCCAGTGGACCGCTCTGAGTGGCACATGACGCCACAAACAGTGAATGCTTACTACAATCCAGTAAATAACGAAATTGTATTCCCAGCTG
Source organism: Pseudoalteromonas sp. P1-30 (assembly GCF_001400005.1). Lineage (NCBI taxonomy): Bacteria > Pseudomonadati > Pseudomonadota > Gammaproteobacteria > Alteromonadales > Pseudoalteromonadaceae > Pseudoalteromonas > Pseudoalteromonas sp. P1-30. The sequence goes on along the minus strand of NZ_LKBC01000004.1, from coordinate 170,475 downwards.
CTATTTTACAGCCACCGTTCTTTAATTTAGAAGCCGATGACGCTGTAAACTACGGTGCAATTGGCGCAGTAATTGGCCATGAGCTAGGTCACGGTTTTGACGACCAAGGTGCTAAATACGATGGTGACGGTAACTTACGTAACTGGTGGAGTGAGTCTGACCTTAAACAGTTTGAAGAGCGTACCGGCGCGTTAGTAGCGCAATACAACGAATATAAACCGTTTGAAGATGCGGGTGTTAACGGCGAGCTTACCCTTGGCGAAAACATTGGCGACTTAGGTGGTTTAACGGTGGCTTATAAGGCGTATCAATTATCGTTAGGTGAGAACAAAGCGCCTGTTATTGATGGCTACACCGGCGATCAGCGTTTCTTTATGGGTTGGTCACAAATTTGGCGTCGTAAGTACCGCGATGAAGAGCTACGTAACCGCTTAATGACAGACCCGCATTCACCAAGTCACTACCGTGTTATCGGTATCTTGTCGAACATGCCTGAGTTTTACCAAGCGTTTGACGTAAAAGAAGGCGACAAAATGTATATCAAACCAGAAGACCGCGTAAAAATTTGGTAATTGATAGCCTGTTAGTTAACCTGAATCTGGTTAAGAGATAAATTACCCCGCATTTAGGTTGATAAATAAAAGCCAGTAAGTGTTTAGCTTGCTGGCTTTTTTATATTTAAATACTGAGTACTAATACCAATGCGCAATAATACTTAATTTAGGGCTACTGCATGAGTGTTTTATGCATCCAGCTTTGATTGCTTAAAATATTTTTATACAAAGCCAGCTGGTTTTGCGCACGTTCTAAATTATGTTCTGCATGGGTGGTTTTAAAGTACACGTCGTTATTTAAGTAATCAGTTAAAAACCGCACACTGAGCATTAGCGGCATAACTTTAGCGCCAAGTAGCAAACTTGCTTGCTCTTTGTTGCTAATAGCCGATTTAAGGGGGGCAAGGTAGCCTTTAACAAGCGCTGTAAATACCTCTTTGCGAATAACCACTTTATCAATATTAATCGAATCTTCTGGCTCAGCGCAGCAAAATGTGCGCACCATGTCTCCAAAGTCATACAATAAAAAGCCTGCCATACATGTATCTAAATCGATAACTGCTTTTGCTTTATATGTATTGCTGCAATACAGCATATTATTTATTTTAGTATCGTTGTGGCATACCCGGGTGGGCAAATCGGCTGTTACGTCAGCGAGTTCTTTTACTAAATGCTGTTGTGCAATGCAGTAGTCAATGTCGTTTTTACACTGCTGCAGCCGCTCTTTAGTGGCGGTGCTAATGGCTGTATTAAGCTGCTCAAAGCGCATAGCTAAGTTATGGAAGTCAGTAATAACAGGGTAGAGACTTGATGCGTCAAAATCGAGCAAGGCACGTGTAAAGGTGCCAAATGCAAATGCGGCTTGCTGTGCGTGATGGGGCTCTGTAACCACATCTTCGCTAATACTTTGGCTAATAAAATTAAGCACGCGATAGTACGCGTTGTTAATTGTAATAAGGTATTCACCTTGGCAAGTACTTATATGCTTAACAATGTCGAGCGGGTAAGTATTTGTTTGTTGTTTAGCGCTTAGGTGCTGCTCAATTAACTGGGCGTTATTGACCAGTTGTGCTGGGTTTTTAAATACATGAGTATTGAGCTTTTGAACAACAAATTGCTGCGCAGCATTAGTTAACAGCCACGTGGTGTTTATATGTCCGCTGCCTAAAGAGCTCACCTGAGTAAGCTCAGGGTTTAGCGCTAATAGCTCACTTAATTTATTTTGTATTGCTGTATTCATGTACTTTAGGCGTATCGCGCTTGTATTTTTTCGATAATCTCAGCGTTAGCAGCAGGGAACTCATAGTTACTAAGCTGATTAATAGCGACCCATTCACTTGGTTGCCCTTCGGCGCCATGTGCTTCACCGCTAAAGTTACTCACAACGTGAATATCAAGTTTTACACATTTATCGCCATAGTCATGTTCAATTACCATAAGTTGGCTAGAGCTATGAATAGTAATGCCAACTTCTTCACTTAATTCACGCTTAAGTGCAGCAAATACGCTCTCGCCAGCTTCTACTTTCCCGCCTGGAAATTCCCATAAGCCACCTTGATGTTGCTCATCGGCGCGCTTGCAGATAAAGATGGCGTTATTTTTTTTTATTACGCCTACCGCTACATTTACAATTTTTGTTGTCATGTTTTTTCTCCATAAAAAAAGCGACGCTAGCGTCGCTTTTTAATTACATACAATGCGTCGTTACTTTAATTTACCACAACATTGCTTAAACTTTTGTCCTGAGCCACACGGACACGGATCGTTACGGCCAACTTTAGGCGCTGTTCTTGCCATTACAGTTGCGCTTTGAGGTGCTTCACCGCCTACATGTTCAGCTTCTTCGTGTTGGTACTCGCGAGGGGCATTTTCACTTTTACGGTGTTGCTCTTCTACTTTTTCAACATCTTCTTCGGCACGAACTTGTACTTTACTTAAAATGCCCACTACATCAACTTTTAAGTTTTCAAGCATTTCGGTGAATAGCTCAAACGACTCGCGCTTGTATTCTTGCTTAGGATTCTTTTGTGCATAGCCACGTAAGTGAATACCTTGGCGTAAATGATCCATTGCAGCAAGGTGATCTTTCCAGTGCTGATCAAGACTTTGAAGCATAATCGCTTTTTCAAACTGACGTAGTACAGAGTCGCCAACTTGCTCTTCTTTTTGCTTGTAAGCTTGCTCAACCGCTTGCTCAATACGTTCACGAAGTTTTTCTTCGTATAGTTTATTGTCATCAGCTAACCACTGCGTGATAGGCAGCTCAATCAGGAAGTCTTGTTTTAAGCGCTCTTCAAGGCCTGGGATATCCCACATTTCAGCAAGGCTTTGTGGTGCAATGTATTGATCAATAACACCGGCAAGTACATCACCACGGATTGCTGTAATGGTTTCTGAAATATCGCCTTCTTCAAGCAGCTCGTTACGTTGAGAGTAAACAACACGACGTTGATCGTTTGCTACATCATCGTACTCAAGTAATTGTTTACGTACATCAAAGTTACGTGCTTCTACTTTACGCTGAGCGTTTTCAATTGCACGGTTAACCCAAGGGTGCTCAATGGCTTCGCCGCGTTGCATGCCTAGTTTACGCATCATGTTAGTCATGCGCTCGCCGGCAAATATACGCATTAGCGCATCATCCATCGATAAGTAAAAACGGCTAGAGCCGGCATCACCCTGGCGACCAGCACGGCCACGTAATTGGTTATCTATACGGCGCGATTCATGACGCTCAGTACCAATAATGTGTAAACCGCCAGCGTCAATTACTGCATCGTGACGAATTTTCCACGCCGCTTTAATTTCAGCAATTTGCTCATCTGATGGGTTTTCTAGTTTTTCAACTTCGCTGTTCCAGTTACCACCAAGCACAATATCGGTACCACGACCGGCCATGTTGGTTGCAATTGTTACAGTACCTGGTAAACCAGCATCCGATACGATGTCAGCTTCTTGCGCGTGGAATTTAGCATTAAGTACGTTGTGCTTAATTTTTTCTTTGCGTAAAAACTGCGATAAATACTCAGAGCTTTCAATCGAAATAGTACCTACAAGCACAGGCTGTCCGCGCTCTTGGCAATCTTTAATATCGGCTAAAATAGCTTCGTATTTTTCTTCTTGTGTTAGGTAAACTAAATCGGCGCGATCATCACGGATCATCGGCTTATTAGTTGGCATAACAACCGTGTCTAGGCCGTAAATAGATTGAAACTCAAATGCCTCAGTATCGGCTGTACCTGTCATACCGGCTAAAGTTTCGTATAAACGGAAGTAGTTTTGGAAAGTGATTGAAGCCAGTGTTTGGTTTTCGTTTTGAATTTTTACACCTTCTTTAGCTTCAACAGCTTGGTGTAAACCTTCAGACCAACGACGACCTTCCATTGAGCGCCCTGTGTGCTCATCGATAATGATAACTTCGTTTTCTTTAACAACGTAATCAACATCTTTTTGATAAAGCTTGTGGGCACGAAGTGCGGCATACACATGGCTCAGTAAGGTAATGCTACCGGCTGAGTAAAGCGAGTCGCCTTCTTCAATTAAGCCTCGTTCAGTAAGTAGGTCTTCTACTTTAATTTGACCGCGCTCAGTTAAATGAACTTGCTTAGACTTTTCGTCGATTGTGTAATCGCCATCGCCTTCAATGCCTTCTTCGTCTTCTTTTTCTTGAAGCTCTAAAAGCGGCACAATTTTATTGATTTCGATGTATAGCTCAGAGCTATCTTCAGCTGGGCCTGAGATAATAAGTGGTGTACGCGCTTCATCAATTAAGATTGAATCCACTTCATCCACTACGGCATAAAACAATGGACGCTGTACGCGCTCATCAATGCTAAATGCCATGTTGTCACGAAGGTAGTCAAAACCAAATTCGTTATTTGTACCGTAGGTAATGTCAGCAGTATAAGCTTGCTTTTTCTGTTGTGGCATCATGCCTGGTACGTTACAGCCCACAGTTAGGCCTAAGAACTCAAATAACTCGCGGTTTGTTTCAGCATCACGTTTAGCAAGGTAGTCGTTCACGGTAATTACGTGCACGCCTTTGCCTGTTAAGCCATTTAAGTAGGCTGGAAGTGTGGCTGTTAGGGTTTTACCTTCACCGGTACGCATTTCTGCAATACGACCTTGATGTAAAACCATGCCGCCTAATAGCTGTACGTCAAAGTGACGCATGCCATTTACACGCTTTGACGCTTCGCGTACCACAGCAAATGCTTCTGGTAGAATGTCGTCAAGGCTTTGTCCGTTATCGTAACGTTCTCTAAACTCAGCTGTCTTAGCTCTTAAATCTTCATCAGAAAGCGCTTCTAATTGCGTTTCTAGCGCATTAATTAGCGCGACCGTCTTTCTTAGGTTTTTAATAGTGCGGTCATTGCGACTACCAAAAATCTTGGTAAATAAATTAGATATCATGATAAAACCGTTACAATGTATTCTTTGTTAACCGAGTGTCGGCTAACCCATTTTTTACAATTGGTAATTAATATGTACTTTTACATAACCTGTAGAACATATTAATTAGCAATTTTGTATTAAAGAGCCTCAAAGCACTGTTTAATACGTGTGCTACTATACCAGACTCTGCCAAACAACAAACTATCTCAACTAAAAGATGTGTATTAAAAACAGAAAAATTTGATCTGATGCGTAAAAACCACTTTAACTGATTTAATTACGCTAAAAAATAGCAGCAAGTTGTGAAGATATGGTGTTAAAAAATTTAAAAACAAGAGTGCTAGGGCATGCGGGCCTTGGGTGATTAAAATTCATTCAATCCACAAAGCTCAACACGCCCTAGGTGGGTTAATTTTATACTTAGTTACCCACCTTATTACGCTATGTATTTAAAGCTTAAACTGATTAACCGTTTTGTTTAAGGCAACAGCAAGGTCGCTTAAATCGCGCGCTTCATCTGCTAAAATGTGTGCGTGATCAGCGGTGCTGTTTACTAAGCCATTAATTGCTGCAAGGCTGGTATTAATATCCTCTGCGACAACGGTTTGTTGCTCAGTTGAAGTGGCAATTTGGTGGCTTTGGTCTTGCACTTTAGTTACCGACTGAGCAATGTTTTGTAATGAACTTAGCACTTCTTTTGTTTGCGATACTGAGCCTTCAGTTTGCTCTTGCCCTTGTAGCATCATTACCGACGCTTGTTGGGCAATTTGCTGTAAGCGAGAAATCATATTACGAATATCGTCTGTTGATTCTTGCGTACGGCTTGCCAGTGAACGTACTTCATCAGCAACTACCGCAAAACCACGGCCATGCTCACCTGCACGCGCAGCTTCAATGGCGGCATTTAGAGCAAGTAAGTTGGTTTGATCGGCAATGGAGTTAATTACATCCACTAATGCACCAATGTTATTACTTTCTTGCTCAAGCCCTGCTACCACTTTAGACGCTTCACCTATGTGTAGCGCAAGTTCGGTCATCACACGTTGTGCTTGAGTTGAGCGGTCAGCCCCTTCGGCAGTAATAGCTTGTACTTCTTCGGCGGCGCTGTTGGTATGCTGCGCGTTACGCGATATTTCAAGTACAGTGCTGGCCATTTCGGTCACGGCGGCACTTACGCTGTCTACTTGTTGTTTTTCTTGCTGTATTTCGGTGTTGGTTTGAGCAGATACGTTTTTAAGTTGCGCTGCGGCATTGGTTAACTGTTCAGCTTGTGCGGCTGTTTCTAACATCATGGCGCGCAGCTTATCAATGAATGTATTCATGTGATTGGCAAGCTGGCCGACCTCATCCTGGCTGGTAATATTAATCTTTTGGGTTAAATCGCCTTCGCCCGATGCAATATCACGCATTATATTAGTTAAAGTGGTAATAGGCTGCGAGATCATGTGGGTTGCCCATAATATCATCGCTAGAATGATCACTAAAATAATCACCACTGCGGTGGTTGTGGTGGTAACCGCCTCATTAACGGGGGCTTCAATCATGCTGGTTGGGATCAGTATACCTACATACCAATCTAGATAAGGTTGCTCTAGTTGTAAGCGATGGTACACCACATAATACTCTTCTCCTTTTAAGGTCACCAATTGGCTGCCTTCGAGGTTATTACGCATTTGTGCGTTAAGCTCTGTAAAGCCTGAAGTATTATTAAACTGGCTTTCAAGGCCATCTAGCCCTTCTTTACCTTTAGGGCCTTCGTCGGTGTTAGACAGCTTATGGCCGGTAGCATTTGAAAAGTGTACAACCTTTTGATTGCCATCGAGTAAAAAGCCATAGCCTTGGCCGTTAAAGCGAATACCTTCAACCATATCGTTGATTTTATTAAGCTGTAAATCAACGCCGCCCATACCAATAAGTTTACGCTGTGCGTTGTATACCGGCTGTTGTACAACTGCTGAGGCAACCCCAGTGGTTAAATCGACCGATATAGGGCCTACGTAAAGTTTATTAATTTGCAGAGCTTCTTGCCACCAACCACGTTTATAGGCGTAGTAAGGTTGGCCATTGTAATGGCTGGTACGCTCGTTTTCTTTAAAGTATTCACCGGTGGTTGCTGATGCGAAAAACGCCGACAGTACATTTTCGTCATTTGAGCTAATGCGTACAAAGTCTTGATTAACTTCGTTGTAGCCGGGGGCATTTTTAATCGGCTGGTCGCGAGTATCCCAATTTTCAAAAAAATTAACTAAATGCGGGTTATTAACAAACGTAGAAACCAGCTTGCCATACTTTGCAAAGTAGCTTTGCATTGAAAGTTGTTCGCTTTGTAGGTAGCTTTGAGCTTCGCGCTCAATGTTTACTCTGGAAAGGTTAGCGATGTGATTTACAAAAAATGTTGAAGCAATAATTAGCAAAATGGTGATGGTGCCACCAATCAATAATAATATTTTCTTCCGTAATGATAAATTATTTAGCATAAGTGCACGTATTATTGTTTTTTAGTAGGTTGTATCTAATCATATCTTACTTTAAATCTCTATGAAGTTAGATAAAAAGCACTAATTATGCGTTTAAAATGAAGGGTTATGCAAAAATGGAAACAAAAGCTAATAAATTAGTAGTATTAGGCGCAGGCTGGTTGGGTCATACTTTGTGCCTACAAGCTAAACAGGCGGGTTGGCAGGTACAAGGTACGCATAGAAGTGATCAGCATACAGAGGATTTTCAGCGTCAATTTGTACTGATTGATGGGCAACTAATACACCAAATAGATTTACACGATGCTTACTGGGTGTGTGCAATCCCCCCACGAAGCAGACACAGTGAAAGTAACTACCCAGAAACACTAAGCACTGCACTTTCACTTTCTAAACAATTAAATGCAAAGGGCTTTATTTTGTGCTCATCTACCGGTGTGTACGACCAAGAGCCAGGTGTTTACACTGAAAGCAGTGAAATAAGTTGTACCAATGAGCGACAAATAAAACTATACGATGGCGAAGAAAAGGTGCTTGAGCAAGATGGTAAAGTACTGCGTTTAGCAGGGTTATTAGGGCCTAACCGCGAGCCGGGGCGCTTTGTTGCTGGGAAAGAGTTAAATTCATCGAGCCAGCAGGTGGTTAATATGGTGCATCAACAAGATGTGATAAACGCCATTTTTGCGGTAATAGAAAACTATAACTCGGGGCAAAATATTTATAACGTGGTAAATCCATCGCACCCAACTAAAGCGAATTTTTATGCACAAAAGTGTGCAGAGCATGGCGGCGAAATGCCAACCTTTACCAGTAATGAAAGTGCTGAGCGCAAAGTACTTGGCTCAGCAATTGAGGCGTTAGGTTTTAGCTATCAGCATGGAATTTAAAATGCGATGGTAGTGGGTTGTGGTGAATAAAGTCGCACAATGCCCCTTGTGCTAAAAGCGTATTGGTTGCCTCTATATCGGGGGCAAAGTAGCGGTCTTTATCGTAGTAACTTACATGCTCGCGCAGCAGAGCTTTTGCTTTTTCTACTTGCGGTGAAGGTTTTAGTGGGGCTCTAAACTCAAGCCCTTGAGCAGCTCCAAGCCATTCAATTGCTAATACCCCGCGGGTGTTATTGGCCATTTCCTTTAAGCGCCTTGCTGCAAAGGTTGCCATAGAGACATGATCTTCTTGATTTGCTGATGTTGGCAGGCTGTCTACCGAGGCGGGATGCGCAAGCGATTTGTTCTCGGAGGCAAGCGCAGCTGCGGTTACTTGGGCAATCATAAAACCTGAGTTAACTCCGCCGTTTTCAACTAAAAAAGGTGGCAGTGTAGAGAGGTTTGAATCAATAAGTAGCGCGATTCTTCGCTCTGCCAGCGCGCCTATTTCGGCAATCGCAATGGCTAAGTTATCAGCTGCCATAGCAACGGGCTCTGCATGAAAGTTACCACCGGATATAATATCGCCCACATCGGCAAATACCAGCGGGTTATCGGTAACGCCGTTTGATTCACATAACAACACCTCTGCGGCGTGGCGTATTTGTGTTAAACACGCGCCGAGTACCTGAGGTTGGCAGCGAAGGCAGTAAGGGTCTTGCACTTTTTCGCAGTTTACGTGAGATTGGCTAATTTGTGATTCAGTACTAAGTAGCTCTCTAAATACACTGGCCGTATCAATTTGGCCGCGTTGCCCCCGTATTTCGTGAATGCGTGCATCAAAGGGCGCACGGCTACCCATTGCGGCTTCTATGCTAATAGAGCCTATAACACAGCTTTGTGCATATAAATCCTCTGCTTTGAAAAGCCCTTGTAACGCAAACGCGGTAGAGGCTTGTGTACCATTTAGCAGTGCCAGTCCTTCTTTTGCGCCTAATGTAATAGGTGAAAGATTGGCAATTTTCAGCCCTTGAGCAGCACTTATAATTTCACCTTTGTGGCGCATTTTGCCTTCACCTAATAGTGGAAGGCACATATGAGCAAGAGGCGCTAAATCGCCCGAAGCACCCACAGACCCTTTTTGTGGTACGCACGGGTACACTTCACTGCACAGTAGTTTCATAAAAAATGCGATCACCTCTAGGCGTATCCCTGAGTAGCCCCGAGACAAAGAGTTTACTTTTAAGGTCATCATTAGTCTTACAGTGCTGTCGTCCATGAGCTCCCCAATACCGGCAGCATGCGAAAGTACAATACTGCGCTGCAGTAGCTCAAGCTCGTCATCTGCTATTTTTGTATTGGCTAATAAGCCAAAGCCGGTGTTAATACCGTACACCGTTTGGCGTTTGTTTATTACGTTTTGAACAGTTTGTGCGCTGGCCGCTATTTGTGTACTGGCGCCATCGACTAAGTTAAGTGTGACAGCTGAGTCATTAATTTTTCTTAGGGTGCTTAAATCTAACTGCCCTGGTGTGAGAGTGTGTGAAATCATGACTATTCCTTGTTTAGCATAGGGAGATCTAGGTGGTGCTCTTGCGCACAATTTTTTGCAATGTCGTAGCCTGCATCAGCATGGCGCATAACGCCGGTAGCAGGGTCGTTCCAAAGCACACGAGCTATGCGTTGCGCAGCTTGTTCACTACCATCTGCAACAATAACCACGCCTGCGTGCTGGCTAAAGCCCATGCCCACTCCGCCGCCATGGTGCAGCGACACCCACGTTGCGCCACCCGCAGTATTAAGCAAAGCATTAAGTAGCGGCCAATCAGAAACGGCGTCTGAGCCATCTTGCATACTTTCGGTTTCACGGTTGGGGCTTGCTACAGAGCCAGAGTCGAGATGATCGCGACCAATTACAACCGGCGCTTTAAGCTCGCCATTTTTAACCATGTCGTTAAAGGCCAGTGCAAGGCGAGCCCGGTTTTTTAAACCAACCCAGCATATACGCGCTGGCAACCCCTGAAATTGAATGCGCTCACGCGCCATATCAAGCCAGTTATGTAAGTGGGTATCTTCTGCGATAAGCTCTTTCACTTTTGCATCGGTTTTATAAATGTCTTCGGGGTCGCCTGAAAGCGCAACCCATCTAAATGGGCCAATTCCTTCACAAAATAACGGACGGATATAAGCAGGCACAAAGCCCGGAAAATCAAATGCGTTGGTAACGCCTTCTTCAAATGCCATTTGGCGAATGTTATTGCCATAGTCGGTAGTGGCAGCACCGGCTTTTTGAAGTGCTAGCATGGCGTTTACTTGCACTGCCATAGATTGCTTGGCGGCTTTAACCACTGCCTGTGGGTTTTGTTCACGCATTTTTGCTGCGTGTTGCATGCTCCAACCTTGCGGTAGGTAGCCGTTGAGTGGGTCGTGCGCTGAGGTTTGGTCGGTCACTATATCAGGGGTAATATTGCTGTTTGCCAGTGCAGTAAAAATATCGGCAGCATTACCTAATAAGCCTACCGATAATGCCTTACCTTTAATGCAAGCATCGGTAACTAGCTCAAGCGCGTGCTCAAGTGTCGTGGCTTTTACATCAACGTAGCCGGTTTTAATTCGAAAATCGATACGGGTTTCGTCGCATTCCACAACTAATGCGCTAAAACCTGCCATCGTCGCGGCGAGTGGTTGTGCGCCTCCCATACCGCCAAGGCCTGCTGTTAAAACCCATTTACCTTTTGCATTACCGCCAAAGTGTTGCTTTGCCATTGCTACAAAGGTTTCGTAAGTGCCTTGCACTATGCCTTGTGAGCCAATATAAATCCAAGAGCCCGCGGTCATTTGCCCATACATCATTAAGCCTTTTTTATCGAGCTCATTGAAGTGCTCCCAATTTGCCCAATGTGGCACCAGGTTAGAATTAGCAATGAGAACGCGCGGCGCGTTTTCGTGGGTTTTAAATACGCCCACGGGCTTACCCGATTGCACAAGCAGGGTTTCGTCGTTTTCGAGCCTATTAAGGGTTTCAATTATTTTATCAAAGCTTGGCCAGTCTCTTGCCGCACGGCCAATACCGCCATATACCACTAACGCGTGAGGGTGCTCTGCCACATCAGGGTCTAAATTGTTCATTAACATGCGTTTAGCGGCTTCTGTTTGCCAACTTTTAGCGCTAATTTTATCGCCATGAGGCGCGCGGATTTCTCGGTGTGTGTCGAGCCGGTTGTTCATGAATTTCTCCTGTTGTATATACAAGATGATCAGCTACAAAAAAACGCCCTTGAGCGTTACGTTGTTATTATTTTTTAAATGTTAAGTGCCCGCCCAAACGGTATTTACTGCCCGGTGATACTAAGCGAGCAAAGCTTACTATGCCTTTTGTAGACCAAGTACGACGAATAACCTGCAAGCAGGGCTCTTCGTTATACAGGTTAAGCCATTGGCACATTTGCGAGTTAGGCATAACCGCTTCCACTGTGTGGCGCGCTTGTGTGAGCGGCGCTACGCTCGATAAGTATTCATGCGGGGTGAGGGCGCTAAAGTCTTGTTGTAAATAACCCGCGGCTAAAGCTGGGTTTACAAATCGCTCTTCAACTTGCAGTGGTTTGTCGTTCTCATTGTGTACAAGCACACTGCGATACACCAGGCTATCTACTTCAACGCCAAGCGCAATGGCTATGGGTGCTACCGCATTGATTGATTCAAGCACTTGCACACTACAGCTGTATTGCCCGTTACGTTCTTTTACTTCATCGGCTATGTTTTTAATTTCAAGTAGTGACGACTGCGATTTAAAACTTGCTACAAACGTACCTAACCCTTGGCTGCGCGTTAAAATACCGGCATCTGTTAATTCGCTCAGTGCACGTCGTGCGGTCATACGGCTTACAGAAAATTGGCTGCTAAGCTCGTTTTCTGAAGGGACACGTTGGTTTTCTTGCCATGCGCCATTTTTTATTTTATCGACAATAAATTGTTTTATTTGTGCAAATTTAGGTGTGGTCATTACTATTATTAGTTGTACTTAAAATAAACTATTTAATAAAGATGGCATAATTATCTTGTATATACAAGGTGTATTGTTAGACTGTATTTTAAGCGCATTAGGGAGCTAAGTATGCAAAATAAAACAACGGGTTACACCTTAGAAGATCTCGACTTATTATTAACTGATGCCAACATAGCAACCATGGATAGCACAATAGATGCACCTTATGGGGCTATAGAAAATGCGGCACTGGCGATTAAAAACGGCGAAATTGTATGGTTAGGTGAGCAATCAAACTTACCCAGTTTTGATGCCTTTGCTACCCCTACATTAAGTATTAAAGGGCAATGGTTAACACCTGGGCTTATTGATTGCCATACACATTTAATATTTGCAGGCTCCCGAGCTGAGGAGTTTGAGCAGCGCTTACAAGGTGTAAGCTATGAACAAATAGCTGCGCAAGGTGGCGGTATAGCCAGTACTGTTAAGGCCACTCGCGCGGCAGATCATGAGCAGCTATTTGTTGATGCAAAAGATCGCTTAAACACTTTACTTGCCGAGGGCGTAACGACTGCTGAGATTAAGTCGGGATACGGGCTTGATGTTGAAAACGAAATAAAAATTTTAGAAGTGGCGCGTTTGCTGAATGAGCACCATCCTATTGATATTAAAACCACGTTTTTAGGTGCACATGCGCTACCCCCTGAATACAAAGGCCGTGCAGATGAATACATTGATTTAGTATGTACGCAGATGCTTGAGCAGGTAGTGGCTAATAACCTTGCCGATGCTGTGGATGTATTTTGTGAAAATGTAGGCTTTAGTCTTGCACAAACAAAACAAGTGTTTGATGCAGCTACAAAACATAACTTGCCGGTAAAATGCCATGCTGAGCAGCTTTCTAATCAGCAGAGCGCACAGCTGGTGGCTGAATATAAAGGCCTTTCAGCTGATCATATTGAGTACCTTGATGAAAACGGCGTAAAAGCCATGGCAGATACTGGCACTGTGGCTGTTTTATTACCTGGGGCTTTTTATTTTTTACGAGAAACACAGCTCCCTCCCATCGATTTGCTGCAAAAATACAATGTGCCTATTGCTATTGCCAGTGACTTTAACCCAGGCACCTCGCCTTTATGTTCTGTGCAATTAATGATGAACATGGCATGTACTTTATTTAGGCTCACCCCTGAGCAGGCCCTTGCGGGAGTAACCCGCAATGCAGCGCAGGCACTAGGTTTGAAAGACAGAGGCGTGCTAAAGGTTGGTGCAAGGGCTGATATTGCGCACTGGCAAATAGGTCACCCTGCACAATTAAGTTACCAATTTGGCGTAAATAAACTGTTAAATCTATGGATTTTGGGTAGAATTAATTAGTTTGTATTATTTTTGTCCATATTTAACATGCTTTTATTAAATTTTATAGCTAGTGGAGTGGCGTAAGCTTGAGTATTTTGACTGACAGTAACTTTCCAATATTTTTTAGCGGCGCGCTGTTAATGGCGATGGTCGCTACGTTATTTGCGGTTAAAAATACCAGTATTAAATTTAGTTACTTATGTACAGGCGCTGTCGGTTTAGCCATTTTAAGTAGCGGGGCTGCTTGGTTAGCAATATTGCTCGCTTTTGGTTTTTGCTTTCATTTATGGCAAGCGTTTGAGCGTAATAGTTGGAGCATGATTATCACAAGCGCCGTTTCAGGGTTGCTATTTGTGGTGTTGTTTTCAGCGCATTTACTTATGGATGTGCCCCTATTTTGGGTGGTGGTGGCTATTATTCTGCTAGCGGTTGTAGGGCTAATGAGCGAGGAAGAAGAGCCCAAAGTTGAAGATTCGCATAACATTAATGAGCCTGAGCCGTACCAAGATGACTCTCCTCTTGCTGCATTTGCAGATAAACAGCAGTTACGCCAAGGCTATTACAGCTGGTGTAAAGAAAAACAGCTAGAAGCAGCACTGGTGATTGTTCGTCTAGAAGGGTTTGAGCAAGTTAATCAGCACATAGGCAGAGATTTTGGTGATTTGTTGTTGGCTCAATCGGCCAACAGAATAAAAGACTTACTAAATAACGACAACGTGATTGATTTAGGTGGCCAAGAAAAATTGGCGCATTTAGGCGGTCTTAACTTTGCCTTTATTTGCAGCTTAGCTGTGCACAAACATAGCCATGAACACATCATTGAGCAAATTATTGGCGCAACACTTAAGCCGTTTAACGTTGCTAATTGTACCGTAGAGGTAAAAGCAAGGGCGAGTTACGTTAATTGCGATGAGCAAGACGCTAACTTTGATAACTTAGTATCGTGTGCATACTTAGCCCTTGATAGTCAGCCTAAAAAAGCTGTGGTTGTGTACCATCAACAAATGATGGTTGAGCAACTTGAGCAGCAAGCCCGTTTAAAAGAGCTGGCTAATATTGATTTTGTAAGCGAGCTTGAACTTTATTTTCAGCCTATTATTCGCAATGACGACGGCCAAATTGAGTTTTTAGAACTTCTGTTGCGTTGGCAGCACCCTCAACAAGGTATTTTATCTGCCCACCGATTTATTGATGATATTCATATTGCGGGTTTAGCTTACCCACTGGCTAAATTTGTTATAGAGCGAGCTGCAGAGCTTGCCATGGCGTTGCGTATAGAGGGAATTGCTATACCGCTGAGCATTAACTTATTTGGCCCCGAAATGCTGAACGAAGAGTTTGTTGAGTTTGTAGATAGTGTGGTGAGTGAGCACAACTTACAGCACGGAGATTTAATTGTTGAATGCCCGCTGCATATATTCACAGATTTAGATAATAAGGGTCGTGCGATGATTGCCCGATTAAATAATATAGGTTTAAAAATATGCGTTGATGGGCTAGGCGATAACCCCATTGTTCTTTCTAAGCTGCCAAATCTAGCTGTTGAATACATTAAGGTGGCGCCATCGCTTACTGCAGATTTTAGCAATCAAAATAATATTCGCAGCCTAGTAGGCGGTATGGTTGAAATGCATAACCAACAAAATACCAAGGTTATTTTTGAGGGCGTTGAAACCTTAGACCAATTAAAGT
Organism: Pseudoalteromonas sp. P1-30; assembly: GCF_001400005.1. NCBI lineage: Bacteria > Pseudomonadati > Pseudomonadota > Gammaproteobacteria > Alteromonadales > Pseudoalteromonadaceae > Pseudoalteromonas > Pseudoalteromonas sp. P1-30. Next base: position 155,147 of record NZ_LKBC01000004.1, on the reverse strand, counting down.
TTGTAAAAAGTTTAAAAGCGCACGCAGCACAAGGTTATTATTTTGGCCACCCGTTAAGCAGCATTGGCTTAATGAGTTGGCTAAAGCAGTGGCAGGCTCACCAAACTCAATAAGTTTTCCAAGCTGCAATAATTATTTTGTAAGGAAAATTCTGCAATTCGCTGCGATAAGATTACTCACTTATGAGCGTATAGCGTGCAAAAGTGAGTTATACACCTGCCAATAGTAAGCTCAATTAACTCACCATTATTAGCTAAGCCAGTAAGGCAATTTGGCGGCCTTAAAAAATGCAGCGATTAATTAAGCTAATTACAATTAACGCGTTTTTGCATGTAAGTAGGCATTAACTAATGCACTAATAATTTGCCCACAGCTTTGCATACCTGCTGTTAACCCAGCAGGGTGATTTAGCGGTGCAGCTTCACACAAATGTAGGTAGCGGGCAGTGCTGTGTTTTGCTGTTAAATAAACATAATGCTCAGCATCACTAACGCTAAAGCCGCAGCATGTATACGCGCTGGCCGGTAAAAATGAAATACTGTCTAAGTCGAGTTCAATACCAAGTGGCGCATTATTAAACGCTGCTAAGGCGTGCTGTACGGCATCGGTTAGTGATATTTCTCGGCGTACATTAATAGCTTGATAGCTGTGAAAACTACATTGATTTTGCGCGATTAAGTCAAAAATGGCTTGGTTATTTTTTTGCTCATGCAGGCCAATAATATGATATTGCTGCAATGCATTTTTCTTCAAGGCATAGCTAAAGCCATTGCCGCTGTGGCGACCTTCGCAAGGCCGTAAATCTGCATGGGGATCAAAATTTATAGCGTTAACTGAAGCCCCACTATGTTTGCTTAAAGCACTGAGTATGCCAAAGCTATTATTGTGCCCACCGCCGATAATAATAGGCTCAAGGCCCGCATTAAATATAAGCGTTAATACCGCCTCTACTCGCTCATCTATTGTTGCGCATAGTTTGCGTAGTTGAGCCAGCTCTTCAGCATGCTGGTTATTTAAGCCTTGGGCTTGCGCCATTACATCATCAACGTCAATTTCGCCTAACAGCAATACCTGCTGGGTCGCGTTAAACTGGTTAACTGGTTGGTTCAAAAAGTATTGTAAAAAAGCGGGCCAAGCTTGATGTGAGCCGCCATTGCCTAAATTAGCGCGAGGGCCTATATCTTCACATATACCAATTAATACGTAGCGAATACCAAATTGCGCTGCATCGTTAAGGGCTTGTTGTACATTTACATGGGTGTCTAATAGGGCAACAGACTGCCAAGTTTTTGTTTCGTTAACGCGTGTGGAGCAATAGGGTTTAACGGCGTTTTCATCATACACTTTTAAGGTAGGGTGCACTGTGTTGAATCCGTGTTGAGCAGCAAAAATTATTCGTGGTGGCGTAAGCAGTGCTCTATTGAGCACTGCTTGTTACTTTATTCTTCGATAACTTCTAGTTCAAGTTCTTCTGCTGATAATACAATGCCAGTACTATCTGCATAGATAAAATCGTCATCAAAAAACGACACACCAGCAAAGTTAACGCCAATGCCATCTTCACCAGCGCCTTCGCTGTCGGCGGCCACAGGAATTGATGCAATCGCTTGAATACCTAAATCAATTTCTTCTAACTCATCTACATGACGCACAGCACCAAATACAATAATGCCGTTCCAGTTGTTATCAAGCGCAAGCTCTGCAAGTTCAATGTCGATAAGGGCGCGTCGTGTTGAGCCACCACCATCGATAAGTAGTACTTGATCAGTACCGTCTTGTGAGAGTATTTCACGGATCAGTTCATTATTTTCAAAACATTTAACCGTTTTAATTCGGCCGCCAAACGTGTGTCGACCACCAAAGTTGATGAACATCGGTTCAAGCACGTCAACCACATCGGCAAAAAAGTCACATAAGTCAGAAGTGCTGTAATCCATTATTTTATCCTCAAAGGGTACATAAGTTACCCTCAGTATACCCTCCTTATATGCAATAACAACGACTTAATAGCAGTAAATTTATTCAAAAAATACCGAAATTAGAAATGGCAACAATAGTGTCTTAAAAGCGTCACTCAATTGTTATTTTCTGCCACTAAGCTTTAACTATGGTTAGATATTGTGCAGCTAAGGGTAAATAATGAACGACAATAACGTGCTTAAAAAAATGGCTCAAATGGATGAACAACTCTTTTTAACTCTGTTTAATTATAATTCACCCAAATGGCTGAAAACGGCTGCACTTGGTTTATCTAAAAGTGGTAATGGTGGTTTATATTTACTTATGTGTGGCGCTATTTGGTGGCTAAGTACCAATGAGCAGCATCAGTTATTGCCAATATCAGTGTTACTGGGGTTTGCAATTGAAAGGCCTATTTATTTTTTAGCAAAACGTAGCTTTGGCCGAATCCGCCCCTGTGATTGCTTAGTCAGTAATGCGTATATTGTGCCTAGTGACAAATTTAGTTTGCCTTCGGGACACAGTGCAGCAGCATTTTTAGTTGCGGTAATATTGAGTCACTTTTTTGCAGAGTATGCGTGGCTTTGGTTTAGTTGGGCATCGGGGGTGGCGGTTTCTCGCGTAGTATTAGGCGTACATTTTCCGGCAGATATAATAATAGGCGCCGTTATTGGCAGTTCATGTGGTTTATTTGCGCTAGCTTTGGTGGTGCCTGTATGAAGATATTATACGGCATACAAGGCACAGGTAATGGCCACATTACGCGCGCCCGTGTTATGGCAAGTTGTTTTAAAGAGTTAGGTATAGATGTAGATTACGTTTTTTCAGGACGCCCTGAAAAAGACTACTTTGATATGCAGGAATTTGCTGATTACAAAACCTTTCGGGGGTTATCGTTTAGCACTAAAAACGGCCAAGTAAAAAGCTATCAAACATTAAAAAATGCCCGAGTGTGTAAGTTAGTTAACGATATAAAATCATTTAATGTAAAAAAATACGATTTCGTCTTAAATGACTTTGAGCCTATTTCAGCTTGGGCTGCAAAGCGCGCAGGCGTGCCTGTAGTTGGTATTAGTCACCAAGCGGCTTTTTTATCTAATAGTGTGCCTATGTTTGGCCGTGGTTTATTTAGAAAATCTCTCATTAAGCACTACGCGCCAGCAAGCACCTATTTAGGCGTACATTGGCAGCCCTTTGCAGATAATATTATACCGCCCTTTATTGCAAACCATGACCATGGCAATCCTGTCGCCGTTATGAATAAAGTGCTGGTGTATTTGCCCTTTGAGAACCTCGACAACATTATTGATTATCTAAAGGACTTCCCAGAAAAAGAGTTTTACTGTTACCACCCGCATGCGCAGGATAAATCCCTCGGGCATATTCATTTGCGCACTCCTTCACGAGCGGGGTTTTTAAACGACTTAGCAAATACCAGTGGCGTAATTGGTAATGCAGGCTTTGAGCTGGCAAGTGAGGCCTTAAAGCTTGGGAAAAAATTATTACTTAAACCTCTCGATGGTCAGTTTGAACAAGATGCAAATGCACAAACATTGCGGGCGATGAAAATGGCCCATGTAATGAATTATTTAAACCCGCAAGCGCTGGATGATTGGAATAGTGCCCCGCAAAACAAACAAATTAATTTTCCCAGTGATCCTGCCCCTTTGGTTAAATGGCTACTTAATAAACAGTGGCATGACACTCACTCATTGCATAAAAATTTATGGGGGAATGTTAATCTGAAAGCATGAGTTATATGTATAAAAAGTTAATAAAAAGTTCAATATAAAGCGCCAGAACGTACTACACTATTAGTGCATATTAAATATAGGTGTTTTCAATGAATTTTTTACAAAACTTAACCATTAAAAGGCGTTTGCAGCTTAATGCAGTGGTAGTCGGTCTGGCAATGGTCATTTTGTTGTGTGTGATAATTTATGAGTCGCGCGTAACACTCAATCTGAATAAAACAATTCAGCTTGCAGAAGAGCTCAACGTACATGCACTAGAGCTTAGAAAGCATGAAAAAAACTTTCTTTTTTACAAGCAGCAGGAAGCACTTACATCATTTGATAAGGATTTTAAACAGCTAAGCACTAAAATCAAAAAGCTGCAGGAGGTAATGCAACAGCAGGGCATTACCACAGCGCAAATTGAGCATTTTCATACGCTTATTACTAATTACAATAACAATTTTTCAGAGGTTGTTAGGTTACAGCAACAGATAGGCTTAAACCCTAAAGATGGGTTGTATGGCAAGCTCAGAACTGCAGTGCACGAAGTTGAGGTGCTATTAAAAGAGCAAGATAACTTTGAGCTTTTATCGGCAATGCTACAGCTGCGACGCGCTGAGAAAGATTTTATGCTGCGCTTTGATGCAAAATACTTAACTCGCTTTAACGAACTTATTAGTACGTTTAAACAAAAAATTACCCAAGCTGATTTGCAAAGTAGTTATAAGTCGCAAATAAGCCCTTTAATAGATACGTATCAAAGTGCTTTTCAAAATCTTGTAAAGGCACAAACGCAGTTAGGGCTCGATTTAGACTCTGGCGCACTAGGCGTTATGCGTATTAACGTAGAAAAAAGCGATCAAGTTGTTGGTCAAATTGTTGAGTCAACTAAGCTGGAAGTTGAGAAAAGCGTTGACCAAGCGCAGTTTATTGCCATCGTTGTATTTGTTATTTCGGGGATTATAGTGTTGGCGCTGGTGTACTTTACTAGCCACTCGATTATTGTGCCTATTGAGCGGGTATATCACACCATAAACGACATACGCCGTAATAACGACTTAAGCGTAATGATAGAGCAAACAGGTAATGATGAAGTTACCATTATGACCTCGGACTTTAATAGTTTAATAGGCGATTTTAAAAGCCTCATAAACGAAGTGAATACCGCGCTTAATACGTTAAATGTGGCAACAGAGCACTTATCTGAAAGTACTTCTGCAACAAGTTCAGGCATGCAAGAGCAGTTACACGAAGCGGATATGGTTGCCACTGCGGCTACGCAAATGCAGGCAACGATTCAAGATATTTCTCATAATACCGAAGCTGCCGCTAAAAAAGCAGAGTCAACCAATTTAAGCGCGCAGCAAGGGCGAAATGAAGTAGACTCTACGGTTAAGCAGATACGCGATTTATCTTCGTCGTTAGGTAACGCATCAAGTGTGGTATCGCAACTTGAAAAAGACGGTGAAACCATAGGCTCTGTGCTCGATGTAATCAGAGGCATTGCAGAGCAAACCAATTTACTCGCATTGAATGCTGCGATAGAAGCCGCTCGTGCTGGTGAGCAAGGGCGAGGGTTTGCTGTTGTGGCGGATGAAGTACGCTCGCTTGCGCAACGTACACAAGAGTCTACCAGTGAAATTGAAGGCATTATTAATACGCTTCAGCAGCGCACGCAAGAGGTAGTAAGTATTATGCATCAATGTCGCTCGCAAGGTGATGAAAGTGCTTCACAAGCTATTAAAGCGGGTGATTTACTCGGCGCTATTACCGAAGATGTGCAAACCATAATGGAAATGAGCACTCAAATTGCCGTTGCTATTGATGAGCAAAGTCAGGTGGCATCAGAGGTGAACAAAAATGTAGTACGCATCAGAGACATTGCCCAAGATGCCTCTGAGCATGCAGTTAATAATGCGCAAACCAGTGAAGAAGTCTCTGAACAAGCGCGCGTATTATTTGCGGCTATTGATAAATTTAAAGTGTAATACAGTGTAGCGTTTAAAAAGCCAATAAGGTTTAAGGAACAAACTTTATTGGTACGCTATCTTTGTTTTGTTCGTGCTCGGCAAGACGCGCTTGATATTTATCCCACAAGGTTTCGTGCTGCGCTTGTAGTGTTTCAAAGTAGCTCCAGCTAAATAGCCCGCTGTTATGACCATCATCAAAGTCTAATCTAAGTGCGTAACGCCCCACCGGTACAATCTTTTTTATACCAACATGTTGTTTATTAAGTACCAACTTCATTGGCTCTGCACCATGCCCTTGCACTTCGGCCGAGGGAGAGTGAACGCGTAAAAACTCGCAGCTAAATACAGCCATACTGTCATCATCAAAGTAAACATCTAGGTTTTTACTCACGCTATGATAATGCACTTTTGTTACGTGTTTCATTTTATATGTCCCATTAAAAAGCCCCCAATATGGAGGCTTTTAGTATAGTATTTTTGCCTACCTTATAAAATAAAGCGGCTTAAATCTTCATCTTCAACTAATGCGCCTAAATGTTTTTCTACATAAGCGGCATCAATAGTAAGGGTAGAGCCTGCTTGTTCAGATGCATCGTATGAAATTTCTTCCATTAGCTTTTCCATTACCGTATGTAAGCGACGAGCACCAATGTTTTCGGTTTTCTCGTTTACTTGCCAAGCGGCTTTAGCAATGCGCTCTATTGCATCATCGTTAAACTCAACATTTACTTGCTCAGTTTTAAGCAGTTCACGTTGCTGCTCAGTAAGTGAAGCATGTGGCTCGGTAAGAATTCGTTTAAAGTCATTAGCACTTAGTGCTTCAAGCTCTACACGAATAGGTAAACGACCTTGTAGCTCAGGGATCATGTCTGATGGTTTAGCCATTTGGAACGCACCTGATGCAATAAATAGCATGTGGTCGGTTTTCACCATACCGTGTTTAGTATTAACGGTTGAGCCTTCAATTAAAGGAAGTAGGTCGCGTTGTACACCTTCACGGCTAACATCTGGGCCTGACGAATCGCCACGCTTACAAATTTTGTCTATTTCATCAATAAACACAATGCCGTTTTGCTCTACTGCAAAAATAGCCTGCTCTTTTAGCTCTTCAGGGTTAACTAATTTAGCGGCTTCTTCTTCGGTTAATAACTTAAAGGCTTCTTTAATTTTTAACTTACGCTTAGTACGTTTGTCGCCACCCATGTTTTGGAACATGCTTTGCAGCTGGTTGGTCATATCTTCCATACCAGGAGGCGCCATAATCTCTACATTTGGCTGTGCTTGCGCTAGATCTATTTCTATTTCTTTATCATCAAGCTGACCTTCGCGTAATTTTTTACGGAATGTTTGACGAGTAGATGAGTTGTCATCGCGCTGTGTTTCACCGTATTGATCTTTAGCCGGTGGTAAAAGTGCATCTAAAATACGCTCTTCTGCTGCTTCTTCTGCACGGTGTTTAAACTTTTTAGTTTGTTGCTCGCGGGTCATTTTAATTGATACATCAACTAAATCGCGAATGATAGTCTCTACTTCTTTACCAACATAACCCACTTCAGTAAATTTAGTCGCCTCTACTTTAATAAAAGGCGCATTAGCGAGCTTAGCTAAACGGCGGGCAATTTCAGTTTTACCGACACCGGTTGGGCCAATCATTAAAATGTTTTTAGGGGTTACTTCGCTGCGTAAGTCATCGTTTAGTTGCATACGGCGCCAGCGGTTACGCAGGGCAATAGCCACGGCTTTTTTAGCATTAGCTTGACCAATAATATGCTGATCTAACTCGTGTACAATTTCTCTTGGGGTCATAGCAGACATAATGGGTCCTATTATAATTCTTCGATTGTTTGGAAGTTGTTGGTAAATACACAGATGTTGCCAGCAATGGTCAGGCTTTTTTCTACGATATCGCGAGCGCTTAAATCGGTGTTTTCTAATAGGGCAGTGGCTGCTGATTGAGCAAAGTTACCACCGCTACCAATGGCTATTAAATCGTTTTCTGGCTGCACTACATCACCATTGCCGGTGATAATTAGTGAAGCAGTTTCATCTGCAACCGCAAGGAGTGCCTCAAGCTTGCGTAAGGCTCTGTCGCTACGCCAGTCTTTGGCCATTTCTACAGCGGCTTTAGTGAGGTTACCTTGGTGCATTTCTAGTTTGCTTTCAAAGCGTTCGAAAAGGGTAAAGGCATCAGCAGTACCGCCGGCAAAACCAGCAATTACTTTGCCATTATAAAGGCGTCGAACTTTACGGGCGTTGCCCTTCATTACGGTATTACCAAGTGAAACTTGGCCGTCGCCACCAATTACTACTTTATTGTCGCGGCGTACACTTACGATAGTGGTCATGTTATTCCTCATCATCAAGCTGCGGGGGCAGCTTGTAAAAAACGATTATGATGAGGTTATATGGGTGAATGGACTAATTTCAAGTCCAGCCCCAAATTCCGCAGCTAACAACATGCACTCGCTTGAGTTTGTTTTTGTCGCTTTCGGCTTGGCGCTTCGTTTTATAAGGGCCTAAACGCACTTTATACCAAACACCATTAGTACCTGTGGTCTTTTTAATTTCAGAAATTAAGCCCTCAAAGGCAATCTTAGCTTTGAGGGTTTCGGCTTGTGCGTGTGTTCTAAACGACCCACACTGCATAACATAGGGGCCTTTTTGCTCAATTTCTCTTACTTCAACTTGGATCTCGTGCTCTTTAATTTCTTCAATGAACTTAGGAGCGCGAGGTTTAGCTATTTCTACTTTTTCAGCTGTTTTAGGGTGCGCCTGCTGCTCAACAAGCTCAGGGTCGGCGTTATTTTTAATAAACCATAAGCCGTAAGCAAAGCCGCTTACAAGCAAAACAGTAATAACAACTAAAAGTATAGGAAATGGTTTTTTAGCAGGGGCTTGCTTGGTGTTTTTTCTACCCGCTGGTTTTTTATTAATATAATCGTGCTGTGCCATTTGGCTTTAACCTAAATCATGTCTATAGGGTCAACATCAAGGCTCCAGCGCACTTTTTGTGCAAGTTTGCTGGTGCTTAAATAGTCGACCATTTGCGCAAGATACTGATGCAATACTTTGCGGTCTTGCGCTTGAATATGCAATTGAAACCGGTACATACCCGCCACTCTTTCTAGTGGGGCAGGGATTGGACCGAGCAATTGTATACCAGATACACCGTTAACAGGAACCAAATCCGTCAAAAAATCGACAACGAGCTTAATACTGTGCCCTTGTGCTCTAACTATAGCCATATTAGTAATGGGTGGAAGGTCGGCATCATCACGCTCACTTAAAGCAAAACGGGCAAAATCTTGGTAGCCATTATTTACTAAGTCTTGCAATAAAGGGTGTTCAGGAAAGTGGGTTTGCAGTAATACTTGGCCTGGTTCGCCAGAGCGACCCGCGCGCCCAGCAACTTGAGTTACCAGCTGGGCTAAATGCTCTGTGGCTCTAAAATCGCACGAGTACAAGCCGCTATCTACATCTAATATAAGCACTAAGCTAACATCGGCAAAATGATGACCTTTAGCCAACATTTGTGTGCCCACTAAAATACGCGCCCCGCCTTGGTTTATCTCCTCTAAGGCTTTTTCTAGGCTCCCTTTACGGCGGGTTGAATCGCGGTCGATGCGGGTTACGGGTGTATCGGGGAATTCACTCGATAAAAATTCTTCAATTTGTTCGGTGCCTTTACCGTTAGGAAAAATTTGTGTGCTACCGCAATCAGGACATTGGTGAGGTACCGGGTGTTGCTCCCCACAGTGGTGGCAAATCATTTGGCCAATGGCTTTATGAAAGGTTGCGCTGGTGCTGCAGCGATTACACTCACTCAGCCAACCGCATTCGTGACAAATTAGCGTAGGAGAAAAGCCACGACGATTTAAAAACACCATAACTTGCTTACCACGGTTTAAATGTTGGCGCATAGTGGCAAGACTTGCGTGTGCAATACCCGCTTGGTCGGGCTGGCCTTTCATATCAAGCAACATAAACTGATTATCGGTCGCAGTTTGTGCGCGCTCTGTAAGGCTTAAAAGTTGGTATTTGTTGTTTATAGCTTTGTGCAGTGTTTCGAGCGCAGGGGTGGCACTGCCTAAAATAAGCGGTATTTTGTGCTGAAATGCCCGATAAGCTGCTAAATCGCGTGCGTGGTAGCGTAAGGTATCCTGCTGTTTAAATGAAGAGTCATGCTCTTCATCAACCACTATCATTCCTAACTTTAAAAAAGGTAGAAAAATACTCGAACGGGTACCTATTACAATTGCGCAGCTGCCTTTTTCGCAAAAACGCCATGTTTGCAAGCGTTCGTTATCGGTTAGGGCAGAGTGCCATAGCATAATTGGCGTATCGGGAAAGCGACGACGAAATCGGTTAACAGTTTGTGGCGTTAAGCCTATTTCAGGCACCAATACTAAGGCTTGCTCGCCACGTTTAAGGACTTCTTCTAGGCATTGTAAATATACTTCGGTTTTACCACTGCCTGTTACACCTTCTAATAAAAAGCTTTTAAAGCCAACACTTTGATTTATTGTAGTGCACGCTACGGCTTGCTCTTTATTAAGTACTGGCTTGGTGCCGACTGTGGGCGCAACGCTTTGCCATTGATTATCATGCTCAATGCTTTGGGTTATAAGCTCTTTATCTATTAAGGCATCTATTGTTTTTTTACTAAAGCCGAGCGCTTTTAGCTCGGTTACCGACGACTTACCGGATTGCGCGAGTTGCTTTAGTAAATTTAACTGAGTTTTCGCTTTTAACGATGGAACCTTTGCGCCTTTTTCGGTAAGGCTAACCATGTTAATGCTGGTTTTATCTGGGTTTTCACCTTGGCGAAGCGCACCTGGCAGTGCAGTGTGTATGGTTTCGCCGAGCGGATAGCAATAATAGCGTGCAGTAAAGCTAAGCAGTTCTAAATGCTGTGATGATAAAATAGGGGTTTGGTCAATAACCTCAGTAACCGCTTTAATTTTGTTCTCTGGCACGTCGGTATGCGTTTTAAGTGCAAGAACAACCGCTACTTTCTTTTGATTGCCAAAAGGCACTAAAACACGCATCCCTGGCATAATAGGCGCCGAGGGCGAGATGAGTTGTTCATCTATTTTATAATCAAAGGTGCGTGGTAACGGAACTTTAATAGCAACTTCAACAAAACGCATAACAACTCATGTGATAAAGGGTAATAGCTTAATGTACTAAAAATAAGGCTAAAAACCTACATACAAATGGATGCGGTAGCGCTGGTTGGTTACTTTTTTGGCAAAAAGCGTAATTAAAGCTTGTGCGGGGCAAGCTAGTTGGATAAAATCCGCGGCCTATAAATTTGTTTTAACGACGTATGGTGCCAGACTTCGGGTTTGGAGAGCGATGCGGCCTTAACTAGAGGTTCCTATGAAAGAAGGTATTCACCCTAAGTACGAAGCAATTTCTGCAACATGTTCATGCGGAAACAAATTCGAAACTCGTTCTACTCTTTGTAAAGACATTCACCTAGACGTATGTTCTGCGTGTCACCCGTTTTACACTGGTAAGCAAAAGATTTTAGACACTGGCGGCCGTGTTGATCGCTTCAACAAGCGCTTCGGTGCACTTAGCAGCAAGAAGTAATTATTGCTGTTTAGTAAAAAAAGCACCTTCGGGTGCTTTTTTTGTGCCTAAAATTCATCATTTTTACTAAAAAATCACCGATTGTTGCCGTACTACGTATGCATAACTATTTCCTGTTCTTATTCTGAATATGCATAAACCTTTGCAGACAAACTCACAATTCTTCTCTATATTTTTTATACGTTAATTTTTAACCAAGCTGCTAAAAGTGCTTATCGTGGCGATATTTGTTTTTAACGGTGATAAACGCGCCATATTGGTGCATTTTACTATTTTAATATTCTGCTATTTTAGAAAAATATTGGCAGGGCAAAATGAACCTCAAAAAGCACTTTTTGAATGAATTTTTATTTGTTTAATATTGATAACTTTTAGCGAAGTTGCTGATAAATCACTTAAAATTAACGGATATAGCATATAACAGGATAGACCTGATATTGCTTGGAATTTAAAAATAATAAGAGTATCTTAGCCCCATACTCCCTCTCACTTAACTTAAATTGCAGGATACCATCGCGTTATGTCAGATTTTCGTGAACAAGCATTACACTACCACTCTCACCCCGTTCCAGGCAAAATCAGCATTGAGCTAACAAAACCAGCCGAAACGGTGCAAGATTTAGCATTAGCATACAGCCCCGGTGTTGCAGAGCCTGTGCGCGAAATTGCAGCAGACCCAGCCAATGCATATAAATATACCGGTAAAGGTAATATGGTTGCGGTAATCAGTAATGGTACGGCAATTTTAGGTTTGGGTAATTTAGGGCCATTAGCCTCTAAACCTGTTATGGAAGGTAAGGCGCTTTTATTTAAACGTTTTGCTGGCCTAGATTCTATTGATATTGAAGTTAAGCATCGCACCACCGAAGACTTTATAAATACAGTGGCTAATATTGCCGACACGTTTGGTGGTATTAACTTAGAAGATATTAAAGCGCCAGAGTGTTTTGAAATTGAAAAAGCACTTATTGAGCGTTGCAGTATTCCGGTTTTTCATGATGACCAACACGGTACCGCTATTGTAACTGCGGCAGGTATGCTTAACGCCTTAGAAGTGCAGGGCAAATCAATAGAAGATGCCATTATTGTATGTTTAGGTGCAGGCGCAGCAGCGGTTGCTTGTATGGAGCTGTTAATTAAGTGTGGTGCACTGCGCGAACATATTTATATGCTAGACCGCAAAGGGGTTATTCATACTCGCCGCGATGACTTAAACGAATACAAACAGCTTTTTGCTAACAATACAGATAAGCGTACTCTACAAGATGTAATTGCTGATGCTGATGTGTTTGTAGGTGTATCGGGTCCTAACTTACTTGCACCTGAAGATCTAAAACTAATGGCCGATAAGCCAGTGGTGTTTGCATGTTCAAACCCAGATCCTGAAATTGCACCTGAGCTTGCGCACAGTGCACGTAAAGACTTAATTATGGCAACGGGGCGTTCTGATTTCCCTAACCAAGTTAATAATGTTTTATGTTTCCCGTTTATTTTCCGTGGTGCACTTGATGTACGTGCAAGCGCAATTAACGATGAAATGAAAATAGCCGCTGTTGAAGCTATTCGTCGCATTGCTAAAGAGCCAGTGCCTGAGCAAGTATTAAAAGCAGCGGGTGTAGAAAAGCTCGAATTTGGTGCAGACTACATTATTCCTAAACCTATGGACCCGCGTTTATTACCACGTATAGCCAAGGCGGTTGCTATTGCTGCTGTTGAATCGGGCGTGGCACAAATTGACTTACCGGAAAATTATATGGCGTAATATATAGCGCTTAAACAAAAAAACCTCAGCATGCTGAGGTTTTTTTGTTTAAAAAGACGTTTTATTCTTCGTCTAAAATAGGCACTTCTAAACCCATTTCTTGCATTATTTTTTTAACTTCTTCAGGTACTTTTTCTGCGTTATCTTTACGTAGGTCATCATCATTAGGTAATGGCTGGCCTGTAAAGGCATGCAAAAACGCTTCGCATAGTAACTCGCTGTTTGTTGCATGACGCAGGTTGTTTATTTGACGACGTGTACGCTCATCAGTTAATACTTTTAATACATTTAGCGGGATCGAAACGGTGATCTTTTTAACTTGCTCTGATTTTTTCCCGTGTTCTGCGTATGGGTGAATATACTCACCATTCCATTTAGCCATAAGATGTATCGTTGCCTCAGATTATTAATTTCTCACACGGCGTAAAAAGCGTGTAAATATGCGTGAAATTCTATCGTTTTAAAAAAGATAGTCAAATAATAGATAGCAATCTATCTTAATAAGCTGGCTGTAATAGTAAATACAGCCTCATTGAAGTTTTACACGTCTGTTATTTTTAGCCATCTAGAGCTTTAAATTCTTTGACTTATTATAATGGATAACTTACTCTTTTAGACGTCTAAACATCCAAATTAATCAGGTGACGAATATGAGCGAAAAAAACAAAGCAACCATTGCTGTACGAAATGGGGTTGATGCCGATAAACATCATGGCGCCGTTGTACCGCCAATTTATTTATCGACGACTTATTCGTTTGCCGATTTTGATACTAAGCGCGCATACGACTATGGACGCAGTGGTAATCCTAATCGCGATATTTTAGCTGACACTCTAGCAGAGCTTGAAGGTGGCGCACGCGGAATTATTACTGCTACGGGCATGGCAGCAGTGCACTTAGCCACACAGTTATTAAATAACGATGATACATTGGTTATTCCTCACGATTGTTATGGCGGCAGCTACCGTTTATTTACGTCTTTAGAAAAGCGCGGCTTGCTTAAACTTAAAGTACTTGATTTAACTAAACCAGAAAGCCTAGAACAAATTTTAACCATTAAACCTAAATTAATTTGGATAGAAACACCAAGTAACCCTGTGCTGCGCCTAACGGATATTAAAGCCGTGACGGATATAGCAAAACAGTGCGGTGCATTAGTGGCCGCCGATAACACCTTTTTATCACCGGCATTACAAAACCCAATTAAGTTTGGCGTAGACATTGTTGTGCACTCAACCACTAAATATATAAACGGCCATTCTGATGTTGTAGGCGGTGCAGTTGTTGCTGCAACACAAGAGCTTGGTGATGAGCTTGCTTGGTGGGCCAATAACATTGGTATTACCGGCGCACCATTTGATAGCTATTTAACGTTACGTGGTTTACGTACTTTAAATGTGCGTTTAAAGCAGCACCAAGAAAATGCCCTGGCAATTGCTAAATACCTAGAAAGCTCTGAGTATGTTAGCCAAGTTTACTACCCAGGCCTTGAATCGCATCCTCAACATGCGCTTGCTAAAGCCCAACAGCTTGGGTTTGGCGGTATGGTTAGTTTTGATATTAAAGGCGATGTGAATGATGCTGCGGCGTTTTTAACAAGCCTTAAAGAATTTAGCTTAGCAGAATCGTTAGGTGGGGTTGAGAGTTTAATTTGTCATCCTGCGACCATGACTCACGCAGGTATGGAAGCTCAAGCACGTTTAGAGGCGGGTGTGGGCGATACGCTAATTCGTATTTCGGTCGGTATTGAAGATGTAGAAGACCTACTGGCTGATTTCGAACGTGTATTTAACTTAGTTAAACCTGGTCAAAATAAAAATGTAGGGCGTGTTGGTAAAGCTGCAGGCAATGCCAATGGTGATGTAAAGCAGCAGGCTGCTCATCCAGCTTTGTGGTGATTGAGTATGGTAAAAAGTGTACATAAATTTGGCGGCTCGAGCTTAAGCTCGGGCGAGCGCTATCAAAGTGTGGCAAAAATAATTATTGGCCACACACAGCCTGGCGATTGCGTGGTTGTATCTGCTGCGGGTAAAACCACCGATACATTGGTTTCGCTGTGGCAAAGTTATCAACAACAAGATAAGCAAGCCGTTGCTGATATTTTGCTGCAATTGAGTAATCACCAAACGGCATTAATTGAAGAGTTATTAAAAGCCGATGCTAAACACACGGCTTTAGCTGTGTTAGCGCAAGAGCTAAGTGATGTAGCGGAGCAAGCCAGCAAGCAGCAGTTGCAAGAGGCGGCCTTACTGGCGCATGGTGAGCTGTGGTCTGCGCGATTATTAGCAGCCTATTTAACGCAATTAAACATTCAAGCGTGTGCTCATGATGCTAGAGCGCTGTTTAGTGTAACAAGCGGGGAGCTTTTGCATGCGCAAAACAAACAGCAATGCAGCCAAGTTATTGATGCAAATAAAATTAACGTAGTAACAGGGTTTATCGCAGCAAGTGCTGATGGTAAAACAGTTACGCTTGGGCGCAATGGTAGTGATTACAGCGCCACCTTATTGGCCAATTATTGCGACGCACAAAATGTATGTATTTGGACTGATACGCCAGGGGTCTTTAGTGCCGACCCACGTAAAGTTGAAAAGGCGATTAAGTACAACAAGGTGTGCCGTGAACAAGCTAACTTATTAGCTCGATTGGGTAACCCTGTGTTACATGCTAAAACGCTTTCGCCTTTAAAAAACAGTAATATTAAACTGGCTGTACGTAGTAGTTTTGATGTGCAAACTGCTCCTACCGATATTGTAAAACAAGGCAAAGCTAAGCAAAAACGTTTTATTACTACATTACAAAACGTTGATTTATTGCTCGTTGAAGGCCTTAACGCGGGTGAAGTGGCGCATGTTAGCCAGCTTATTCAGCACAGCCTTCATCATTTTATACATAACGGGGGTACATACTTAGTTGTGCCCGCGGGTGCAACGCATCAAGTAGTGAGTTATTTTGCTGGGCGAGCAAATATAAGCGAGTCTAATTTAAATGGCTGCGCGGTGGTTGCGCCTACGCAAGATGTTTACACATTAAGTACATTAGCGGCTGAGGTTTTAAATCAGCAAAGTATTCACCCTCGTTTTATTCATCAAGATACAGGCTATACATTGCTGTTAACTGATCAGTTAATAGAAAGCGATGTACTTAGTTTATTGCACGAAAAATTAATTAATAAAGGCCAAGAAGTTGCCCTGGTTGTGGCTGGCTTAGGTAATGTAGGCGATGAATTTTTAAGCCAGCTAGATGCTCAATTTAAGCGTTTGTCGGGCGATTATAGTATTAAGCTAGTTGGGTTAATTCGCTCGCAACATATGCTATTTAATGCCTCGGGTATTACGCTTGGGCAATGGAAAAAACAATGGCAGCATAATGCCGTTGCTTATGAGCAGGCGGATTTATTAAGTGCATTAAACGAACTTGATTACGAGCACAAAGTTGTTGTTGATATAACGGCAAGCGAGCAATTTAGCCAATTATACACTGACTTTGTTGAGCGAGACTGCCATTTAATAAGTGCTAACAAGTACGCGGGCACTGCTGCATCTAATTGGTATAACGCGCTGCGCCAAAGTATTAGCGAGCGTAACTTGCATTGGCGCTACAACACCAGTGTTGGGGCTGGATTGCCGATTAACTTTGCGTTAGCTGATTTACAAAATAGTGGCGATAAAATTACCCGTATTGAAGGTGTTTTCTCGGGCACACTCTCGTGGCTATGCAGCAAATACGATGGCAGTGTGGCATTTTCTGACCTTGTTCTTGAAGCGCAAAAAATGGGCTTTACAGAGCCTGATCCTCGCGAGGATTTATCGGGCCGCGATATGCAACGTAAATTGCTAATACTTGCGCGCGAGCTTGGCATTGAATTAGATTTAAATGATATAAGCTTACAAGCATTAATGCCTGATGAGTTAGCCCAAGGTTCATGGGATGACTTTTTAGCGAATAAAGATAAGCTAAATGCCTTTATTAAACACCATGCCGATGCGGCAAATGCGCAAGATGCTGTACTTAGGTATACTGGTTTATTAGCATTAGAGCAGGGTAAAGTATCGGCGAAGGTAGGTATAACTTATGCGCCTAAAGGGGACGCCTTAGCTAACTTAACACCTGGCGATAATATCTTTGTTATTAATAGCCAGTGGTACAACGAAAATGCCTTAGTAATACAAGGCCCAGGGGCAGGCAAAGAAGTGACCGCCGCGGGCGTGCACTCTGATTTATATTGGTTAGTTAAAAACTTAAAATAGCGCAGCAAATATTAATAGTAAAACGGCAGCTTGTGTAAGCTGCCGTTTTTGTTTTTAGAATAACTCTTCTTCTGTTTTTGTATCTTCTTCAAAAATATCAGTTGGCTGAGACAGCACATATTTTGTAGGCGCAGTGCCTTTTTCAAAATATTCAAAGCGACTGGTGTAGTCGTTTTTATGACTTAACAAACCTGTTTTTAAATCGATACGAATTGAAACTAGTCCTTCAGGAGGCTCTATTGGCGCCTCTGGTGTGCCCTCAAGCGCCACTTTCATAAAATCAACCCAAGCAGGCTGTGCCGTTTTGGCGCCCGATTCAGCACCAGAGATTTGACTGCTATCTAGGTTGTTATTATAGGTTGAGCGTCCTAACGAGTTACCTGGGTTGTCAAAACCAACCCATACAGACGTTACTACATTGCGGTTAAAGCCGCTAAACCAAGTATCAACAGAGTCATTGGTTGTGCCTGTTTTACCCGATAGATCGCGTCTATCTAATGCTTGCGCACGCCAACCTGTCCCGCTCCAGCCTGTTTTATGGGTCCAGCTACCGCCACCCCATACTGCGCTGTGCATTGCTTCAGCAATTAAAAAAGCATTTTGCTTTGAAATAACACGTGGTGCACAACGTGGTTGCGTGGCTGTATCATCTGTTATGTCGGTATCTAGGTTATTGTTGGCAAAGCTATCCACTGCTTTAGAGACGGGTAATAGCTCGTCTTCATCGCAAGCAAGAGCCGGGTTTGCTTTAAATAGTACATTGCCATAGGCATCTTGAATTTCAGATATAAAGTAAGGTTCAATTAAGTGACCGCCATTAGCAAATGCGCTCATGCCGCGAGCAAGCTCTAATGGCGTGATTGATGCACTGCCTAATGCTAACGATTCACTGCGGTTAATATCAGCATCTTTAAAACCAAACTTAAGCAAGTGATCGGCGGTGCGTTGTAACCCTACACCGCGAAGTAAGCGCACAGAAATAACGTTTTTAGATTGTGCAAGTGCACGGCGAATACGTATAGGGCCATTATAAACGGCTGGGCTGTTTTTTGGTCGCCACGCTACACCTAAACTTTTATCCCACTGGTTTATTGGCGCGTCGTTTAAAATAGAGGCCAATGTATAGCCATTTTCGAGCGCAGCAGAATATATAAAGGGTTTAATATTAGAGCCAACTTGGCGTTTAGCTTGTACCGCTCGGTTGTATTGGCTTTGCTCAAAACTGTAACCACCTACTATAGCTTTAATACGACCATCTTGTGGGTCGAGTGAAACAAGTGCACTGGCAGCTTCTGGTATTTGGCTTAGTAGGTAACTGTTGTCGTTATTTTTACGCAGCCATATTTGCATGCCAGGGGTAAGAATGTCAGTAGCAGCTTTAGGGGCAAAACTTTGGCGGTAGCGAGTAATGTATTTGCGCGCCCATTTTAAATTATCCCAATCAAGTGTGGTGCGCTGGCCATTTTTTAAAATAACGTCAGCGGTTTTCTCTGCCACATTTAACACCACGCCAGCATGCAAATCAGCTATTTCTTTAACAGGTTTTAGCTTTTCTATAATTTGCTGCTCACTTAAGGCAGGCTGTGTTTCTGGATCCCACAACACGTCTACAGGCCCACGAAAGCCATGACGCATATCGTAGTTATGTAAATTATTAACTAAAGCTGTTTGCGCAGCCTTTTGAACTTTAGACTCCACAGAGGTAAATATTTTAAAGCCAGAGTTATATGCTTTTTCTACACCGTAGCGCTCAACCATCTGAGCACGAACCATCTCAGAGATATAAGGGGCGTAAAGGTCTATCTCAGCACCGTGAAAATAAGCTGTGATAGGCTGGTTAGCCGCATCGTTGTATTGCTGTTGCGTAATATAGTTTTCAGTAAGTAAGCGACCAAGCACTACATTACGACGTGCTTTAGCTCTAATTGGGTTACGAATCGGGTTAAGCGCCGAAGGGGCTTTAGGTAAACCGGCAATCATTGCCATTTGTGCAAGAGTGAGGTCTTTTAGCTCTTTACCATAGTAAACTTGAGCAGCAGCCCCAATACCAAATGCACGATTACCTAGTTCTATTTTATTAAGATACAGCTCAAGAATTTCGTCTTTTGTTAATACACTTTCAATATGTAGAGCTATAAAAATCTCTTTAACTTTACGAATATACGCTTTTTCTCGTGTTAAAAAGAAGTTACGAGCAAGCTGCATAGTAATGGTACTCGCGCCCTGTTTTTTCTCACCTGTTGAAATTAACACAATAGCAGAGCGGACAATACCAATAGGATCTATACCAATATGGTCATAAAAACGGTTGTCTTCTGTTGCTAAAAAAGCATCAATTAAAGGCTGGGGGATTTCGTCTATAGTGACGGGGATGCGGCGTTTTTCACCAAATTGATTAATTAAGAGTCCATCTTTGGTAAAGACTTGCATAGGGGTTTGTAATTGCACGTCTTTTAAAACTTGCACACTGGGGATATCAGGTTTAACGTAATAATAAAGGCTGATTAAAGTGATCAGACCAAATAACGTGCAAATGATAAAAAATTGTAATGTTCGTTTTAATAAAATCACTTATATTTCCCTAAATGGACTCCCAATTGCGAGTTTAGACTGCTAGTATATATTGATTAAAAAATGAATAATATTTTTTACTAAAAAAATTATAACTTGTTTATTATTAAAACAAAGGTCAAGTTGCAAACATGCTAAGTCAACTATTTCAAAAGCCATCCACTGCGATGGTCGGAATTGATATCGGATCGCACTCTATCAAAGCAGTGCTTTTAAGTGAAATTGAAACGGGATTTCGACTAGAAGCACTTGCAATTGAACCTATGCCAAAAGGCGCAATGAGCGAGCGCTCTATTCAGGATATTGAAGCAATTGGTAACATAATTACAAAATTAAAAAGAAAACTACCAAAATCTTTAAAATCAGCGGCAGTGGCTGTATCAGGGCAAACCGTTATCACTAAAGTTATTTTTATGGATGTTTCATTAAGTGACGCTGAATTAGAGTCGCAAATTGAAATAGAAGCTGACAGCTTAATACCTTACCCCCTTGATGAAGTGAGTTTAGATTTTGAAAAGCTCTCTACCAACGAAGCCGACCCGAGTAAAATGAATGTGTTGTTATCTGCTGCACGTACAGAAAGTGTTGAAGCCCGTGTGGGCGCACTTGAGGCGGCAAACTTAACCGCTAAAGTGGTTGATGTTGAAAGCTATGCGTTAAGTAGAGCAATGGATGTGTATTATCAGCAATTACCAAGTGACGCCTTTAATAAGTGTGTTGCTGTGGTAGATATTGGCGCTGTTTTAATGTTGGTCAGTGTTGTTCAAGCAGGTGAAACAATTTATACCCGTGACCAAGTGTTTGGTGGCGACCAATACACTAACAGCATTGTGTCTTACTATAACAAAGGCTTTGATGAGGCTGAAATAGGCAAAACAACGGGTGACTTACCCCCTAATTATACTTTTGAAGTGCTGGCACCGTTTCAAACATCATTATTGCAACAAGTGCGCCGTGCGGTACAAATGTTTTTAACAACTACAGGTAAAGATCAAGTAGATTATATTGTGCTAACCGGCGGTACATCGATGATTGACGGTTTAGATAGGTTGTTAATTGAAGAGCTAGGTATTCATGCTGTGGTTGCTGAACCATTTGCAAATATGGAAGTTTCGCCAAAAGTAGACAGAAATGTAATGCAGCGAAATAGAACGCAGTTTGCAATTGCTACTGGTTTGGCATTAAGGAGCTTTTCATCATGCCACATATAAATCTATTGCCGTGGCGAGAGCTGCAGCGTGAAGAATCAAAAAAGAAATTTATAACAATTTTAGTTGCGGTTGTTATTTGCTGTTTTGCAAGTATGTACTTACTTAGCTCTTTTTACGCGGGTTTAAAAGATGGCCAAAATTTAAAAAATAATTATTTAAGCTCAGAAATAAGCATGCTTGATAAAAAAATCAGTGAAATTAGAAATCTTGATAAGCGAAAAGAAAATTTACAACAACGTATGCGATTAATTGAAGAGCTACAAAGCAGCCGTAATTTAGGTACTCAAATTATGGATGAAGTAGCTAAAATTGTACCTCAAGGCGTGTATTTAACTAAGCTTGAGCGCCGCGGTAGTCAAATACATGTGCTAGGGCGCAGTGAATCAAACAATCGTTTATCTACTATGCTGCGTCAGGTGCAAGGCTCATATTTATTAGAAAGACCTACCATGCAAGGCATTGTGGCAGGCGATCAAACATCACGGTTACTCAGTGATTTTAATATGGAGTTTTACGTAAAACCATTTGATGAAATTGGTGAGGTAAGTGATGAACCTTGATTTAAAAGCCTTAAATGAAATAGATTGGAATGAAATTGAGCTCGACAACATTGGCGAGTGGCCCGTTGCAGTAAAAGCAATTTGTTGCTTATTTATAGCCGGTTTAGTGTTGTTTTTTAGTTACAGCCTATTGGTATCTGATGAAATTGACAGCTATCACAGCGCGGTAGCTAAAGAAGTAGAGCTGCGCAGTACCTACAGAACAAAGTATGCCGTAGCCAGTAAGCTTGATATATACCGCCAGCAAATGGTTGAAATGGAAGATAAGTTTTCACAACTACTAAAGCGATTACCTACCTCAAATGAAACCCCAGGCCTGTTAGACGATTTATCTTATGTAGGTACTACTAGCGGTTTAACATTTTTGAAAATTGGCTGGTTACCTGAAGTCGAAAAAGAGTTTTATACTGAGCTGCCAATAAAAATTGAAGTAATAGGCACTTACCATGAATTTGGTGAATTTGTAGGAAAAGTAGCCCAATTACCACGAATTGTAAGTTTACACGACTTTTCGATTGTATCATCTGGCGAAAAGCAACTAACATTCAGTGTGGTAGCAAAAACATATCGTTATGAAGAAGGGGTTAAAAAGTGAGATTAGTCCCTTTATTATCATTATCAGTTTTATTGTTGGCAGGTTGTAACGACGATACGTCGGAGCAAAAAGAATTTATTGACCAAGTTAAGGCCAGCACCACGCCTAAAGTTGAGGAAATACCTGAATTAACGCAGTTTGAACATTTTGAATATAATGCATCGCAGTTACGTAGTCCTTTTGTGGCTCCGCAGCCTGAAATTATTCAAAATAAACTAACGCAAATTAAAAATTGTTTACACCCTGACCCTGATAGAGTGAGAGAGCCACTAGAAAAGTACCCGCTCGATAACCTATCAATGAAAGGTACATTAGGCTCTAACGGGCAAATGTGGGCACTGATCACCGCAGCGGATGAAACGCTGCATAGGGTAACGGTAAATAATTACTTAGGAACGTATGACGGTAAAGTTAAGTCTGTAAGTAGTGATTATGTAGAACTAGTTGAATTAATCCCTGATGGGTCGGGTTGTTGGAAAGAGCGGCTGACTAAATTGGAAATGTTAGAGGCGGCAAATAATGGCGCAAATTAATAATAAAAAAGGTAAAACACACATGCATAAAGATGTACTTTGGCATCATCGTTTTCAAACGGTGTTATTTGTCATATTGGCTCTTTTTGTCGCAAAAACAGCCAGTGCAGCGCCGCTACTTTATGATGTACGTTATAACCCCTTGCTAAAAGGCGAGACAGAGTTACAACTTGTATTTGACGAAGAGCTAACACAACAACCTAAAATTCAAGTACACAACACACCAGCGCGCATAGAAATGCTATTTGATGGTGCAGAACTAGAACAGGGCCTTGAAAATGTGCCGGTCGATCACGCAGGTATTAACAGTGTAAGCAGCGTACTAACAGAGCAGGGTTTAAAAGTTACGGTAAATTTAGAGCGTTTAAAAATATACGAAACAGAAGTTAATAATAACTTAGTGTCGTTGCGCGTATCTGATAACCCGCTGACTGAACAAGCTTCTGATGAAAGCAGCAATAGTTATGATGCCTCAAGCGCTTATATTAATCGGATTCAATCTATTGATTTTCGCCGTGGTGAAAAAGGTGAAGCAAAAGTTTTAGTATTTTTACAAGACACGCAAGCTGCAATAGAAGTACATGAAAGTGGTGGAAAAATAATTGCAGAGTTTCATCACACAGATATTTTAGACGACTTACTGTATGAATTAGATGTGCTTGATTTTGGTACTGTAGTAAGTACCATCGAAACCTTTAAAGAAGATAGCTTAAGCCGTGTAGTTATTGAGCCTAATGCTGCTTTTACCTTTACCTACCAGCAAATAGATAACATTTTAACGTTAACCATTGAAAAAGATGAAACGCAAAATGCCTATTTAGATGGCGGCAAAGAATATCAAGGTCGTCCAATGACCTTAAACTTCCAAGATATTTCGGTTAGAGCTGTACTGCAAATCATAGCGGGTTATAACGAGTTTAACTTAGTAACGAGTGACTCAGTAACCGGCAATATTACGCTTCGTTTAGATGGCGTTCCATGGGATCAGGCTTTAGACGTTGTACTACGTATTAAAGGACTTGATAAGCGCATGGATGGCTCTATATTGATGGTTGCGCCAGCTGAAGAGCTCGCAGCACGTGAAGCTAAAGATTTACTAGCAAAACAAAAGGTCGAGGATTTAGAGCCGCTTTACAGTGAGTATATTCGTTTAAACTACGCTAAGGCTGAAGATTTTGCGGATTTACTCAAAACCGATACTAACAGCATCATTTCTGCCCGAGGCAGTGTATCGGTTGACCAGCGTACCAATACATTACTTATTAAAGATACAGCGAAGAGCATTGAGAGTATTCGTCGTATGATTGAAACACTCGATATTCCAGTGCAACAGGTTGTTATTGAATCACGTATGGTAACAGTGCGCGATAACGTCACAGAAGATTTAGGCGTGCGTTGGGGGTTTAGTGATCAACAAGATAGTGATGGTATATCTGGCTCGCTTGAAGGAGCTGAGTCTATCTCAAATGGCACTATTCCTGATTTATCAGACCGTCTTAATGTAAACCTACCTATTACTAACCCTGCGGCAAGTATTGGTTTACACATAGCTAAGTTGGCTAATGGCACTTTAATTGATTTAGAGCTTAGTGCTTTAGAAGAAGAAAATAAAGGTGAGATTATTGCGAGCCCGCGCATTACTGCAGCTAATCAGCAAAAAGCACGTATTGAGCAAGGTACTGAAATCCCCTATACCGAATCGGCCTCAAGTGGCGCTACTACTGTAAGCTTTAAAAAAGCGGTATTGAGCCTTGAGGTTACACCGCATATAACGCCTGATAACAAAGTTATTTTAGACTTAGTTATTACACAAGATACTCGTGGCGAAACGGTTCAAACCGGAACAGGTGAAGCGGTTTCGATAGACACTCAACAAATTGAAACACAAGTGCTGGTTGATAACGGCCAAACCGTTGTGCTGGGTGGTATTTTTCAGCAGCAAATAATTAATACCACAAATAAAGTACCTGTACTTGGTGATATTCCATATGTTGGACGCTTATTTAAGAGCACCAGCGAGTTTAATGAGAAACGTGAATTACTTATTTTCGTGACACCGAAAATACAAATAGATTAAAATTTAGTGGTTTTATGTTCGTCAACGAGTGTTTATTGATAATAATTGCTCGTTATATGGCTTTTTATTGTAATAGACTTGAAATACCCGGCCAATTACTGAGATAATCCCCTCCTTAATTTTGGGGCCAGGTCGTTAGGCGGGGTTTTATTTCAAATTTTAGAGTTCGTTTGTACTAAAAGATATGGCTGAGAAACGTAATATATTTCTAGTTGGCCCCATGGGGGCTGGCAAAAGCACGATTGGTCGTCACATCGCTGACCAATTACACCTTGAATTTGTCGATTCTGATCAAGAAATCGAACGCCGTACCGGTGCAGATATTGCCTGGGTGTTTGATCTTGAGGGTGAAGAAGGCTTTAGACTTCGTGAAGAATCTGTTATTGGCGACTTAACCGAAATGCAAGGTATTGTACTTGCAACCGGTGGTGGTTCAGTAATGAGTAAAGAAGTTCGAAACAAGCTTTCGGCTCGTGGTATCGTTGTATACCTAGAGACACCTATAGAAAAGCAAGTTGCACGCACGCAACGCGACAAGCGTCGCCCATTACTGCAAACTGAAGAAGCACCTCGTAATGTACTAGAGCGCTTAGCAGAAGAACGCGAGCCACTATACAAAGAAGTTGCCGATTTTGTTGTACGCACCGATGAGCAAAGCGCTAAAGTTGTTGCTAACCAAATCATCGAGAAATTAGATTTTTAAAAACCAATAATAAAGGAAATAACAAAGCATGCTTGAATTAACTGTTAATTTGGACGAGCGAAGTTATCCTATTTTTATTGGTCAATCTGCACTTCAAGATAATGGCCGCCTTGTTCACCACATTGGTGATTGTCGGCCTATCATTATCACTAACGACACAGTTGCGCCTTTATATTTACAAGGACTGCTTGATTCGTTAGCTGATCTAGACCCTCTTTCTTTTGTCATTCCAGATGGTGAGCAATACAAGTCGCTTGAATGGTTTGAGAAAATATCTGCTTTTTTATTGCAAAATAATTGCGGCCGAGACACATGCTTAATTGCACTAGGTGGCGGCGTTATTGGCGATTTAACAGGTTTTGTTGCTGCATGTTATCAGCGCGGTGTACCGTTTATTCAAATTCCGACCACGGTACTATCACAAGTTGACTCCTCTGTAGGGGGCAAAACAGCGGTAAATCACCCACTGGGTAAAAACATGATTGGGGCGTTTTATCAGCCGCAAGCGGTTTTTATTGATACTAATTCACTTCACACTTTACCGGCGCGCGAATTTGCAGCGGGTATGGCCGAAGTTATTAAGTATGGTTTAATTTACGATACCGAGCTATTTGCTTTTATTGAGCAAAATGTAGAAAAGCTACAGCAACTAGATGAAGCAAGTTTGCAGCATATTATTTATAGATGTTGTGAAATTAAAGCGCTTATCGTGGCGCAAGATGAAAAAGAAAATGGCCTTCGTGCATTACTCAACTTAGGGCATACCTTTGCGCATGCAATTGAAGCGCAAATGGGATACGGTGTATGGCTACATGGCGAGGCTGTTGCTACCGGAATGGTACTTGCTGCTAAATTAGCGCATACACGCGGTGATTTATCGCAAACTGAGGTAGATAGAATTGTAACGCTACTCAAGCTTTATAATTTACCGACTGAGATCCCAAGTGAAATGACTGCTGAGCAGTTTTTAATGCATATGCGCAAAGACAAAAAAAATAAAAAAGGCACTATCCGCTTTATTTTACCTACTCAATTTGGTCAATGCGCATTGGTAGATGACGTATCAGACGACCAAGTTAGAGCGTTAATCGAGCAATAATGCAGGCGCAAATTTTACCAAGCCGTGCGGCGTTGGTGGATAGAATCGCTCTGCAATTTGAATACGGGCAAAACTTAATTGTATTACTAGGCACCTCTGGCCTAGGCAAAAGTTATATGCTCGAAACCTTCATCACCGACAAATACAACAGTTTTAATAAAGCATTTGTACAAGTAAGTGCCAGTGTAAATGATGTATCACTGATGAGTGATATATTAGAGCAAAGCTTTAACTCTCCGCTGATTGACCACGATTTATCGTTAAGTGAAAACTTTTACCAATTGTTGCAGCAGCAGCCGTGTGAGGCTTGTTTGTGGGTGCTCGATAATGCAAGGCACCTATCTGAAGAGCTATTACAGGAATTAGAGTTACTTGCCAAAAACAGCCCTGTAACGCTTTATATCATGCTAGCTTCGCAATCAAAGCTAGCTATTAATAATGCCGTTGAAATTTACTTAGAGCCTTTATCTGCACTTGAATCTAAACAGCTAATGAGCTGGTATTTTCCTAATTTACCGTACGATGAAGACCCCGTATTTAGCGCATTTTTAAATGAAGCGAATGGCAACCCCAGCTTATTATTAGCATGGCAACCAACGGAGCATGTGGCTGATATTGTAAAAAAAGATAAAGTGTCGTGGCGAGTACACTTAATCTCGTTGTTAATTATAATTATGCTACTTATCATTGGTTTGCTGTATAAAAATGATATGACTCAGTGGTGGCAAACGTACTATCAAAATCAACAAAGCCAGGTCATAGATACCGCTATTCCTGCTTCTAAAATTACCGCTATCCCGAGCGTGGATAAAGAAGTCAGTAATGCGAATGCTGATATTTCAAAAGCGGATTTGCCTTTAGAGCCGGTCAGCTATAAATCACAAGGTAATGTAGCGCCTCATAAAAACGATGTGCCGGCGATAATGCAAAGCCTAACGCACCAAGCTCAACTAAGCGCTCAGAGTGAGCAAAGTGAACAAAGTGAGGCGTTACCACAAAGCTTAAACACTCCTGAGACTATTGAGCCAATCGAAAGTGACGATAAAGAAAGCCCGCAGCCTAAAACCTCAAATAACGTATCAGATAACGCTTGGTATTTAGCACAGCCAGATAATAATACAACTGTGCAGCTGCTAGCTGTTACACAGGAAAAAATCACCCGTGAGTTTATTATTCAACATAATTTAAGCCAGCGCGCTAAGGTATATCAAACTAAGCGAAATAATAAAGTGTGGTGGGTGGTTACTATTGGCAGTTATGCATCACTCGCTGATGCTAAAAGTGCGTTGTCTGCCTTGTCGAGTGCGCTTAGAAAGAACAAGCCTTTTTATAAAAAAATCAGCAAAATAAAACAAGAAATTGCACGACTTGATCAGTAAACTGACTCACTTTAGTGTAAAATCGCGCTACAGCAGATTGAAGTTAAGAACCAATGCAACAAAAGAGTAGAGCCTTCCTTAAATGGGCTGGCGGTAAATACAGCCTAGTTGAAGATATTAATGCACGTTTATCTCAAGCCAGCAAACACGCTGAAACCTTGGTAGAACCTTTTGTAGGTGCAGGCTCGGTATTTTTAAATAGTAATTTTAAACACTATTTACTCAACGACATCAATGCTGATTTAATTAACTTATACAAAGAGCTCAAGCGCTCGCCTGATGAGTTTATAAGCGACTCTAAAAAACTATTTGTTGATTTAAATAACCACCCAGAC
The DNA here is from genome assembly GCF_001400005.1 of Pseudoalteromonas sp. P1-30. Taxonomy (NCBI): domain Bacteria; kingdom Pseudomonadati; phylum Pseudomonadota; class Gammaproteobacteria; order Alteromonadales; family Pseudoalteromonadaceae; genus Pseudoalteromonas; species Pseudoalteromonas sp. P1-30. The sequence goes on along the minus strand of NZ_LKBC01000004.1, from coordinate 126,809 downwards.
GCTTACTACGAATACCGTGTACAGTTTAATAAAAGCAATGATGTATATGAGCGCGCAATGCTCTTTTTATACATGAATCGCCATGGTTACAATGGGCTGTGTAGGTATAACCTCAAAGGCATTTTTAACGTGCCATTTGGTAAATATAAAAAGCCTTATTTTCCAGAAAAAGAAATGTACTTTTTTGCCGAAAAAGCACAAAAAGCCACATTTACCTGCCTAAGCTACGATGATGTGTTTAAGCTTGTGCCAAACAATGCGGTTATTTATTGCGATCCGCCTTATGTACCGCTAAGTAAAACAGCGTCGTTTACCTCTTATGCTAAAGGCGGGTTTAATTTAGACGATCAAGCAAACTTGGCAAACTTAGCCGAGCAAGCCGCGTTTAAAAACAATACCCCAGTGCTTATATCTAACCACGATACCGTATGGACGCGAAAAATTTATAGCCAAGCTACACTTGGTAAAATTCAGGTAAAACGAACTATCAGCCCTAAAGGTGGATCACGCAACAAGGTCGACGAGTTAATGGCTATGTATTTAGCACCCAAGCAACCACTGCGTAAATTGTCACTACAAAAATAACAAAAAACAGCACAGCTAAAGCAATAATAAAAAGAGGGGAGTGTTGTTGGAAGTCGGCTTGGCGTTTGTGCTCTGATTGCACACCAAAAAATGCTGCTAGCACACTTTGCAACGCGCTAATAAAGTGCAGCATTATTTAAAATAGAGGTTTTATTGAAGGCGTATTCTTAGCGTCTTCTGAGCTAGTTAACAGCTCTAATAAATCTAAATAATGAAACTGCGCACTGCGGCTATCGCCTGTTAGCCACGAAAACCACGATGAGTCTTCTTCTACTTTCGCACACGTTAAGGTGTTTGGAGCGTTTTTACTACTTGCCTGATGCTGACAATTGCTAACTAAGCTTAAATCTTGCTCAGAACTTGGCGCAAAACTAAATGCCCCAATAAATAACAATGCCGACGCAATTAAGATCCCTGTTTTAAATGCACGCATAATATTAGCCTAAAATTAAGTTACTCCTTTAATAATAACAAAAGCTGTATAAATAACAAACTAATATTTACCTGTAATAGCTAAGGCCTGTTGAAACTTGCGAGTTAAAGTGTGCTCTCAAGCTAAGAGTTTTTAAATCGCGCCCCGAAGTTTGTAATCGAGTGGGCACAATAACTGCTCTTACGTTAATCTAATAGCTTACATCATGTAAGCAAAGCTTGTGCGTCTACTCACGGCCTTACCAAAAATTAAACATGCTGCCCAAAACTCAACCACTAAAGCTCAACACGCCCTAAAGCTTTTCATAAATAAATACTTATATATTTAAATCGATATTTTTAGTTATGCCTAATTTACAGTGTATTACTTGGGAAACCTCAGCATTTACGGTACATTAAGGCATACTTTACTGATTGACGGATTACTATGTTAAACCCTGAACAAAAATACTTAATTGCGCCTTCTATTTTGTCAGCCGATTTTGCAAAATTAGGCGAAGATGTGGATAAAGTACTCGCTGCAGGCGCTGATGTAGTACATTTTGATGTCATGGACAATCACTACGTGCCTAATCTCACTATTGGGCCTATGGTGTGTAAAGCGCTTAGAGATTACGGTGTAACAGCGCCTATAGATGTGCACCTAATGGTAAAACCAGTCGATAGTATAATCCCTTTGTTTGCAGAGGCCGGCGCATCAATAATTACTTTTCACCCTGAGGCCAGCGAGCATATAGACCGCACCATACAGCTCATTAAAGACCATGGTTGTAAAGCAGGCTTAGTATTTAACCCTGCCACTAGCCTTAGCTACCTCGATCACGTTATTGATAAGCTAGATACTATTTTATTAATGTCGGTAAACCCAGGCTTTGGCGGCCAAAGCTTTATCCCCCACACCCTTGAAAAACTAGCTCAAGCTAAGCAGCGTATAGTTGAGTCGGGTCGTGATATTCGCCTAGAAGTAGATGGTGGTATTAAGGTTGATAACATAGCCGCAGCGGCGCAAGCAGGAGCCGATATGTTTGTAGCAGGGTCTGCTATTTTTAATGAGCCTGATTACAAGGTTGTTATTGATCAAATGCGTGAGCAGTTAGGAAACGTAAAGTAATGAAATATGATGTAGCTTTGTTCGACCTTGACGGCACACTTGTTGATAGCGTTTACGATTTATACCTAGCAGTAAACTTAACACTGAGTGATTTAGCGTTTCCTATTGTTAGCCAAAGCTTGGTTGAAAGCTGGATAGGCAACGGTATTGAAACCCTAGTCAAGCGTGCACTCAGCGGCGATATGCAAATTAGCGAACATTTAGATGAAGCGCTTAGTGCAAAAGCCATTGCCTTATTTTACCAACATTATGAGCAGCTAGTGGGCAAGTATAGTGTGTTGTATCAGCATGTAGAAACAGGGCTCAGTGCTTTGCGGGGCATGCCAAAAGCACTTGTTACTAATAAGGCGCGTCTATTTACCGAGCTACTACTTGATAAGCTTTCCCTTACCAGTCACTTTGAAGTGATAGTGTGTGGAGACGATATGGCTAAAAAGCCTTCACCAGCGCCTTTATTGTATGCATGTAAAAAGCTGAATGTTGAGCCGAGTAAGGCTATTATGATTGGCGATTCAAAAAGCGATATATTGGCAGCACATGCCGCTAAAATTGATGTAATAGCGGTGGATTATGGTTATAACCAAGGCGAAAATCTTGAGGATTATAATCCACAGTACCTATGCGATAACTTCTTAGATATAATACCAACACTAACACAGCGTTAAAATTTTTAATTAACTAAACAGTAAAGGAAAATCATGAGTAAACCAGTAGTTTTAAGTGGCATTCAGCCAACCGGTGGTATGACAATAGGCAACTATGTTGGCGCTATTAACCAGTGGCTAAAGCTACAGGAAGACCACGAAAGTTTCTTTATGCTTGTTGATTTACACGCGATTACCGTGCGCCAAGAGCCTGAACTTCTTCGCTCTCGTGTATTAGATGGTATAGCGTTATATGCGGCATGTGGCATAGATCCTGAAAAATCGGCCTTATTTGTACAGTCGCAAGTGCCAGAGCACGCGCAGTTAGCATGGGTGCTAAATTGTTACGCACAAATGGGCGAGCTTAACCGTATGACCCAGTTTAAAGACAAGTCATCTAAGCATGCTAACAATGTAAACGTCGGTTTATTTTCGTACCCAGTATTACAAGCAGCGGATATTTTATTATATCAAGCTGACCAAGTACCGGTAGGGGATGACCAAAAGCAGCACTTAGAATTAACTCGAGATATAGCGACACGCTTTAATAATTTATACGGTGACGTATTTAAGTTACCTGAGCCATATATTCCCGAATTTGGCGCACGCGTAATGAGCCTTCAAGATCCGCTCAAAAAAATGTCTAAGTCTGATGAAAACCCTAATGGCTACATCATGCTATTAGATGAGCCTAAAAAGATTGAGAAAAAGCTTAAAAAAGCAGTAACCGATTCAGACGAGCAAGCGCGTATTTACTTTGACCGCACTGAAAAGCCAGGCGTTTCTAATTTACTTACTTTATTAAGCGTAGCCACTAAGCGCTCAATTGAAGACTTAGTGCCAGAGTACGAAGATAAAATGTATGGCCACCTGAAAAAAGACACAGCCGATGCAGTTGTTAGCATGATTGAGCCAATCCAAGCACGTTTTAAAGAGATCAGAGAAGATCAAAACCTACTTGATAGCATCATGAAATCAGGCGCAGAAAAAGCCAGTGTACGTGCAGAAAAAACACTTAAATCGGTTTACGATGCACTAGGGTTTATTCCTCGTACATAAATTGCTTTACTAGTATAAGCAAATAAAAATGCCGCTAAATTTAGCGGCATTTTTGTAACTTTTAATGAATACTTTTTATTATCTATCTTAAAGCAATGGTTTTAGGTAATGCCCAGTATGCGAGCGCTCACATTCGGCTACTTCTTCAGGCGTGCCTGCAATGAGTATTTCACCGCCGCCAGCGCCCCCTTCAGGGCCTAAATCAACCACCCAGTCTGCGGTTTTAACCACATCTAAGTTATGCTCAATTACCACAATGGTATTACCATGATCGCGCAGGCGATGTAGTACCACAAGTAGTTGTTCAATATCGGCAAAGTGAAGGCCGGTTGTTGGCTCATCAAGTATATACAATGTTTTACCTGTATCGCGTTTAGAAAGCTCACGAGCCAGTTTTACACGTTGTGCTTCACCACCAGAGAGCGTGGTAGCAGCTTGCCCTAGGCGAATATACGATAAACCAACGTCCATTAGCGTTTTAAGTTTACGCGCTATTGCAGGTATTTTATCAAAATAGTCGTGCGCATCTTCAACGGTCATTTCGAGTACTTGGTGAATGTTTTTACCTTTGTATTGTACTTCTAAGGTTTCGCGGTTGTATCGTGCTCCTTTACATACATCACACGGTACATATACATCAGGTAAAAAGTGCATTTCTACTTTAATTACACCATCCCCTTGGCAGGCTTCACAGCGCCCGCCTTTCACGTTAAAGCTAAAGCGACCTACTTTATAGCCGCGAGAGCGGGCTTCTTGTGTACCTGCAAATAACTCACGAATACCGGTAAAAATACCTGTGTAGGTTGCAGGGTTTGAGCGCGGTGTGCGACCAATTGGGCTTTGGTCAATATCAATCACTTTGTCAAAATGATCAAGGCCACTAATTGATTTGTAAGGCGCGGCTTCTGCTGTAGTCGCGCCGTTAAGCTCGGTATGCGCAAGCTTAAAGAGTGTATCGTTAATGAGCGTTGATTTACCTGAGCCCGATACCCCTGTAATACAGGTTAATAAGCCAAATGGAATTTTTAAGTCTACATTTTTTAGGTTATTCCCTGTGGCACCAAATAGCTCAAGCCATTTGTCGCTGGTTGGGTTACGCTCTTGTGGCACTTCTATTTTGCGCACGCCTGATAAAAACTGGCCAGTTACTGAGTCTTTAGTGGCTAAAATATCGTCACGTGTACCTTGTGCAATAATATGGCCGCCGTGCACACCCGCGCCTGGGCCAATATCAATAATATGATCGGCTGCGCGAATCGCGTCTTCATCGTGCTCAACAACAATAACGGTATTACCTAAGTCGCGTAAATGCACCAATGTTTGTAATAAACGGTCGTTATCGCGCTGGTGTAAACCAATTGATGGCTCATCCAGTACGTACATTACGCCTACAAGGCCTGCACCTATTTGACTGGCTAAACGAATACGCTGGGCTTCACCACCGGAGAGGGTATCGGCACTGCGCTCAAGCGATAAGTAATTAAGGCCTACATTAATTAAAAACGATAAGCGGTCGCGAATTTCTTTCAGGATTTTTTCAGCTATTTGAGCTTTTTGACCTGTTAGCGATAACCCTTCAAAAAAGTCCATCGCTTCGCCAATACTCATAGTTGTAATAGCAGGTAGGTTTGTTTGACCTATAAATACGTGGCGTGCTTCTTGGCGCAAACGCGAGCCATGACAACTAGGGCACGCTTGGCTAGTTTGATATTTAGCGAGCTCTTCACGCACCGAGTTTGACTCAGTTTCGCGATAGCGACGGTTCATGTTGTTTAACACGCCTTCAAACTCGTGGTTGCGTGTTATTAAATCGCCTCTGTCGTTACGGTAGTTAAAGGCTATTTTTGTTTGCCCTGAGCCTTCTAAAATAATTTTTTGCGATTCTTTAGCCAGCTTTTCAAATGGCACATCTAAATCAAAGTTATAGTGCTCGGCGACCGCCTGTAGCATTTGAAAATAATAAAAGCTGCGTTTATCCCAGCCTTTAATAGCACCACCGGCAAGGCTGAGCTCTGGGTTATGTACCACACGGTTGGGATCAAAGTATTGGCGTACGCCTAAACCATCACAGCTTTGACACGCACCGGCAGGGTTATTAAACGAAAATAAGCGCGGTTCTAATTCGGTCATTGCGTAGCCACAGGTGGGGCAGGCAAAATTTGCCGAGAACAGCATTTCTTCTATCGTACTGTCGTCCATGTAGGCTACATTTGCCACACCGCCAGACATCTCTAGTGCGGTTTCGAACGACTCTGCTAAACGCTGCTGTTGGCCATCTTTTACTTTAAAGCGGTCAACAACCACTTCAATAGTGTGTTTTTTATGAAGCTCAAGCGTTGGTGGATCTGATAAGTCGCATACTTCACCGTCTATACGAGCACGAATGTAGCCTTGGCTTGCAAGTTGCTCAAGTAATTTAACGTGCTCACCTTTACGATCTTTAACCACTGGCGCTAAAAGCATCAGCTTAGTGCCCTCTGGCAGTGCTAAAACGGTATCAACCATTTGGCTAATTGTTTGAGCTGCAAGCGGTAAGTCGTGGGTTGGGCAGCGTGGTTCGCCCACGCGGGCAAACATTAAACGCAAGTAATCGTATATTTCGGTAATGGTACCCACTGTTGAGCGAGGATTGTGCGATGTAGATTTTTGCTCAATAGAAATGGCGGGAGAGAGGCCTTCAATATGATCAACGTCAGGCTTTTCCATTAACGATAAAAATTGCCTTGCGTAGGCAGAAAGTGACTCAACATAACGACGCTGTCCTTCTGCATATAAAGTATCAAATGCCAGTGATGACTTTCCCGAACCAGATAGGCCTGTGATAACAATTAATTTATCACGTGGGATGGTTAGGCTGATGTCTTTTAAATTGTGCGTACGGGCGCCTCGGACTTCAATGTTTTCCATGCTATCTCGTTTATTACCAAAATTATTTGTCCAGTATCGCATAATACGAAACATTATTAATCAATGATCAACGAAAAAATCCTTACTTATAGGCGATTAATTATTGCCAAGCTTGTGGTAGAATCCCAGCCTAAATTTTTCATATCGTAAGAATACGCAGATAATGACCGCATCTTCACTTAATTCACGAGAAAAGCGCGCCGCTGTATCGCTGGCGAGTGTGTTTGCATTTAGAATGCTCGGCTTGTTTATGCTGATGCCTGTATTGGCTATTTATGGCCAATCGCTTGATGGTTTTTCGCCTATGTGGATAGGATTTGCTATTGGCGCGTATGGCTTAACGCAAGCGGTACTGCAAATTCCTATGGGGCGTTTGTCAGATAAAATAGGCCGTAAAAAAGTCATTGTTGGTGGCTTAGTTGTGTTTGCGTTGGGCTCTGTTATTGCAGCCCTTGCTGAATCTATTCAAATGGTTACAGTGGGCCGTGCACTACAAGGTATGGGCGCTATAGCCAGTGCGCTGCTTGCTTTTGCCAGCGACCTAAGCCGCGACGAACAGCGCCCTAAAGTAATGGCCGTAATTGGTATGAGCATAGGCATGAGCTTTGCTTTTGCTATGTTACTTGGGCCTATTGTTGCCGCGTCGTGGGGTGTAGCGGGAGTATTCTGGTTAACAGCAATACTTGCCGTGTTCGGTATTGGTATTATTTTATTTTTAGTGCCAAACGCAGTAAACAAAGCGCCCAAAGGCGATACCTTGGCAAGCTTTAGTGATATTAAAAAGCTTATTAAGCATCCGCAATTATCGCGCTTAAATGCAGGTGTATTACTGCTACATTTAACGCTAACCACTATTTTTGTGGTACTGCCGAGCCAACTAATAAAAGATGGCTTAGTGGCAAACCATCATTGGTATTTATATATTCCAGTATTGCTGTTAGCGTTTATTTTAATGGTCCCTATTATGATTATTGCCATTAAAAAAGAAAAAGAAAAACAGGCGTTTATTGGCTCAGTAGCACTGCTTTCTATTAGTATGCTTGCTATGTCTATTTGGGTGAATAGCGTGGTTGGCATTGCCATTTGTATGCTGCTTTATTTTGTAGCATTTAATTTTTTAGAAGCCACTATGCCTGCGCTTGTATCGCGTATTGCGCCCGCTAGCCAAAAAGGTTCGGCAATGGGTGGGTATTCGTCTAGCCAGTTTTTGGGGGCTTTTTTAGGTGGTATTTTAGGGGGTTATGTTGCCCAAACTACAAGTACGCAAGCTGTGTTTGCGGCAGCGGCACTTGTTGGGTTAATATGGCTTATTATTGCGTGGAAAATGCAAGTCCCACCGAAAAGTAAAGTTATTAGTTTAATGACCAATTTAAGTTCTGAAGAGCAAGCTCAAGCACTTGCTTCTCAGCTAGTTGCTTTACCTGGCGTAATAGAAGCAACAGTAGTACGCGACGAAAGCCGCAGCTATTTAAAGATTAATGATAAAGAATTTGACCTAGACCAAGCACGTAAAGTAGCTGGTTTAATCTAACGTTTATAGGAGAAGGTTCCATGGCACGCGGTGTGAACAAAGTAATTTTGGTTGGTAATTTAGGACAAGATCCTGAAGTTCGTTACATGCCTAATGGCAATGGTGTAGCAAATATTACCTTAGCAACGTCAGACAGCTATAAAGACAAAAACACTGGCCAAATGGTTGATAAAACTGAATGGCACCGTGTAGTATTTTTTGGCAAGCTAGCTGAAATTGTTGGTGAGTACTGCCGTAAAGGCTCGCAAATTTACGTTGAAGGTAAACTTCAAACACGTAAATGGACCGACCAACAAGGCCAAGAAAAATACACAACAGAAATCGTTGTTGATGGCTTTACGGGTCAAATGCAAATGCTAGGTGCTCGCGGTGGCGATCAGCAAGGTGGTGGTTATCAAGGTAATCAAGGCGGCCAACAAGGTGGCGGTTACCAAAATAATCAACAAGGCGGTGGCTATGGTCAAAACAACCAAGCCCAAAACAGCCAGCAAGGTGGTTATGCACCACAGCAACAAGCTGCACCAGCACAACGCCCAGCTGCAGCTCCTGCTCCACAGCAAAATAACCAATACCAACAATCAAACAACAGTGGCTTTGCTCCTGGGCAAAGTAATGCGCCACAGCAGCAAGGTGGTTTTGCACCTAAGCCGCAAAACGCCCCTCAGGGCGGTGCATCAAATCCTATGGAACCAACAATAGATTTTGATGACGACATTCCGTTTTGATCAAAGACAAAAAACAAAATGTTGAAAAATAATATTAAAAGCCGCTATTTAGCGGCTTTTTTGTAACTACACGTTTTAGCACAAAAGGCACTGTTTCTATCTACCATTTAACGCCTTAAAGTCACTCAAAACGCGCTATTAGCGCCTTTTTATAGGCTAAAAATTGAATGGCACATATAACTAAAAAGCAGCCTGAGTAAGAGACTAACTGAGCAACTGGCTCGGGGCGAACAAAATATTCATGTAACAGCGCCCCAATTAACGTACCCGCCAATAAAACATACGCAACATAGATAAACAGTGCTTTTTGCTTTTCATTTTTAATAAACAAAAGAGCAAGCATCATTAAACCCACTACCAACTCCAGTAAACCAACGCTATACATATAAATTTTAGCGTTAACGGGCAGTACCTGTGCAAAGTAGCTAAAGGTTTTAACGCTTACTTGCGCTGCTAATAATTTTGGCAGGGCAAACTTAAACATAAAAAGCGCGCTGGCTAAATTTAAAAGATTACTAAATAAATTCTTCATGAAGGCTTATGCCTTAATAAAGCAGCCGTCAGGTAATAAACGCCACGGTTGCAATTTAAATGGTTACACAACAGTGCCGCGAATAGGGCAGTTATTTTGCTCTTTAATAAACTTTAAGCCTCTTACAACCACGTCTAATTCAGGGCGTAAATACGGGGCATTAGAAATATTTACAGCTTGCAATATCCCTTGCTTATTTACGACAAACATAGCGGGCTCTGCAAAGTTGTGGTCGGTTTCTTGCTCAGAGCGAGGTGAGGAAATATACAGCCCAAGTTGTTTCATTTGCTGCTGTGTTAAACCATAAGCTATAGGAAAGCTAACCGCGAGCGTGTCCATACTTTGTGTTAGCTGTGCGCGGTTATCTGCAGAAACAGCACAAACGCTTACGCCAAGTTCCTTTAATGCGGGTAATTGCGCTTCAAGTAAATTTAAGTAACGCATACAAAGCGGGCAGTGCTTGCCTCTGTATACCACGAGCATTTGCCACTCGGCACCACCGTGCGGCTTACTTAGATCTGCGGTTGTACCATCGAGCAAGTGTGCAGTAACTGTTGGAAATGAATTACCGGCTATTAATTTAAATGACTCTGACATAAAAACCTCTTTTATACTGATTGTGAATGATTTTTTTTAACAAATAAGTACAGCGCAATGAGTGCACATAAGCTGATACAGCTAATAAAAATATTGCGAGTGCCTCCTGGGATATATTCAACAAACGATGTTAAAAATTGCCCAGAAAAAACAGCCATTGTGAAATAAGAGAGGTTACGACCGCGAACAGAGGCTGCGCTACGCTCTACGGTCATATGGTTTAATAGTGGGATGCTAAAACCAAAGCCAATACCGCTAAACACAGCGCCTATTACCAATAAGGCTGTACCCGTTTGTAAAAAGAAAGCAAATGATGCCCCATAGCCTATAAATGCCAGCGCAAGTACTTTTTGCTCGCCCATTTTTTTAGTTAACTGAGGCATAAAATGTGCCCCAACAACAGCCACTAACGAGATGAAAGAGAGTAAAAACCCTACTTGTTCTTCATTATAATTTTGCGCATGCATTGTGCTGGGCAGTAAAACAATTGCGCTAAAAAACGTGACCATTGCAAGCACAGCCAGCGAATACACATGCTTAAGAGATAAGCCTTTATTTGATATTACGTGCTCTTGTATTGCTTGTGCCTCTTGTGCTTGAGGGTGATTACGCGGCACAAAAAGTAGCAACATGGCTAAAAATACCCAAGAAATAAGGTACAACGATAATGGTAAAGCCCAATGCTGCACAGCAAGTAGGCCACCTATAAATAGAAATATAACGCCACCGAGCTCTATTGCCATACCTTGCTTAGCAAGCATGCCTAGGCGCGCTTTACCAAAGTACCACTGTGATATTAAAACGGTACAACCGGCCATAACAATTGAGGTAACACCGCCAAGCAAAATACGGTTAGCAAAAACCAACAACGGCCCTTGCAACCAATACACGCTTGCACCTAAAAAACCGTATAAAAATAAGCCAATAATTAATGAACGGTAAGCGCCATATTTATCAATTAATTTACCTGCAATAGGCGCAAATATAACAGCCCCTAAAGCCGGTAAGGTCACTAAAAATACCGCACTGTCAGCAACATTTAGGGCTGTTGATATACTGATTAAACCAGGTGCAACCAATGCACCCACCATGATTGTTAAGCAAGCTATACACAGCAAAGTGTAGCTTCCTGCGTTATTGAGTTTATTCATAAGTATTCTCTGTTTTTAAATGGGGCAACTAAGGGGGACTTACGCTTAGTTGCAAGGAGTTAATGGCGGTTATTTTTTTGCGAGAGAGTTAAAAGCAGCGCTGATGGTAATTAACACTACACTAAGGACGACTACGCCAGGCCACTGGTACAAAGCAAAGGCTTTCACACCAATAATTGAGCCAAAGGCGCCGCCTAAGTAGTAGCCGAGCATGTAAACACCATTAATACGGCTTTGTGCGCTTGGGTCTATGCTAAATACGCGGACTTGATTGGCTACTTGTGCGCTAAAAATAGCGAAGTCGATTAAAATAATACCGATAATTAGGGCTATTAGGTTTCCTAAAAAAACGCCTGTAATAGCAAAACCAATTGCGGCAAGTGTGAGTACTATCATGACTAATTTTTTAGAGCCCAACGCATTGACCCACTTACCCGAAGACTTAGCCCCTATTACGCCAGCTAATGCGATGATGCCAAATAATCCGGCCTCTTGGGCACTGTAGTTAAAAGGTGCATCACTGACATAAATAGCTAAAGTAGCCCAAAGTACATTAAAAGCAGCAAACCAAAGCGCGCCAGTTAAAGTAAACACTTGTAGTGGTTTGTGCTGTTTAAATAACGCCACTGTACTTTTAAGTAGCGGCCAGTAACGTAAGCTAGTTTGTGGTTTATTTAGGGGTAAAAAGAGCCTAAGTAGTACACCAAATAGCGCAGCTAATATTGCAGACATAACAAATACGCCACGCCAACCAAAGTGCTCTCCTACAAAACCGCTTAACGTGCGTGAAAGTAAAATACCAATGGTTAGACCCATCATTAAGGTGCCCAATGTAGCCCCTTTATTTTCAGCAGATACAAGTGATGCCGCAAAAGGGATTAATTGCTGGGTAATGTTGGCACTTACCCCTATTAAAAATACCGACATTAATAACAGCGGTAAGTTAGGTGTAAATACGGCAAAGCTACATGCAATAACCAGTAAGCCCGATAAAATGCTTATTAAGCGACGACGCGCAATAGAATCCCCCAGCGGCGAAATAAACAATAGGGCAAAAGCGTAACCAAACTGAGTAAATGCGGGAATGCTACCAAGTTGTGAATCCGTTAAATTAAACTCGTTACCAATCAGAGGTAAAATTGGCTGGCTGTAATATAGGTTTGCAGCGGTTGCTGCAATGGCGGTTGTCATCAACAATAAAATAAAGCGACTTAACGAGGCGCTTTGCGTTACCTGGGTCATTTTGCTCTCCAACATTAAAAGGTAGGCGAATGATAGAGGGAGAAGCTTGATGTTAGAAATGTTTAAATTTGATGGAATCTATACAAATAACGTATAGTTGTTGCTATACCTCTCATACAGAGCAAATTTGAGTCGCACATGGATATAAAAATATTAAAAAGTTTTATTGCAGTGGCTAAGCACCTGAGCTTTTCAGAAGCGGCTCAAGAGCTACATACAGTTCAACCCGCTATAAGTCGCCATATTTCTTCGTTAGAAGAGCAGCTAGGTGTTAGCTTGTTTATCCGTAACTCTCGGGAGGTGTCGATCACGCAAGCCGGAGAGCAGTTAGTTAAAGATGCCACGGCAATTTTAGCGCTTACAGAGCGGGCTAAAAATAAGGTTAAACTGGTCGATAGCGGGCAGTTAGGCTCGCTGAGTATTGCGTATTTAAGCTCTGCGTGTTTAACATTTTTGGCCAAATTAATCCGAACGTATAAGTCGCAGTTTCCTAATGTTCACGTTACCTTGCTAGAAATGACCGCGACCGAGCAAATAGAGGCCCTTAAAAACGAACGGGTAGATGTTGCGTTTTCTCGGCCGTTACCAAGCACCATAGCCGATGAGTTTATAAGTGAAACTATGTACGTTGACCGCCTCGTAGCGGTGGTCAACAAAAATCATCCCTTTGCATCGGCGCAAACTATTGATTTGAAAACCCTTAAAAATGAGCCATTTATTCTTTTTAATCGCGACGAAGCCTTAGGGTTGTTTGATGAAATTATTACTCGTTGCAAGCGCGCTGGCTTTTCACCTAACATTATTAGTCAACCAAGGCATATGCAAACCTTAGTAACAGAGGTTGCCGCTGGTTTAGGGTTAGCTATAGCACCTTATTGTGTAAGTAAATTATATAGCGAGGGGTGCCATTTTATAGAGTTAGAAAAGGTCGACACACAAATTTATTTGCAGCTGCAATACAAGCAAATTAACAACAGCGCTACCACGCAAGCGTTTGTTGAAATGGCACTTAATGCCCAAGCAGAGATTCAGCTTAGCATGCGTAATTGAGTTGGCTTTATAAAAGCGCTTTTAGCTAACTTATGCGCTGCAATAATTAGCGAGGCGTAAATGCGAAAAAACGCAAATACACCTTTGTAATTTACATCTCATTTAATTGATTTGTAACTAATTAACATCTACTCTAGTGGTACTAATTACTTCAAGCAACTATGAGAAACATGAAAGCCATTATTTTATTTTTATTTCTTGTTTTTCAATTTGCCAGTTTGCCGGTAAGCGCTCAACCGGATTCTAAAATTACCAATGTCTTATTTATAAATTCTACCAACCAACATATGCCTTGGCATAAAAGTGTTGAAGAGGGCTTAAATAGCGAGCTATCAACACGGACTTTTGACTATGAGCTTTTTGTTGAAAACATTGATGTAGGGCGCTTTGATGAGGCCACTCAAACGCAATTAATGAGCGACTACCTTAAGCGAAAATATAAAAATAAGCACATTGATATAATTGTCACGCAATCTCCCTCAGCTGCCACGTTAATATCGCAATTGAATGATTTTTTTACTAGCACACCAAAAATTTATTTAGAACCTGGCGAACAGTTTAGGCTGCCGGCAAACACTAATAATGCCTCAATGCAGGCTAAGTTAGACTACAAGCAAGCAACCGCCAGCGCGGTTAATTTAATGAAACCTAAAAAGCTCATTGTCATCTTAGATACTAAAAATGAAATAGGTATAAACTTTTATACAGGGCTGTTCAATATTATCAGCCAAGATTTTTCGTATTTAGAGATTGAGCAATGGTTTGATCTTCCGGCTGCTGAACTGATGACAAAAGTAAAAAATGCGCCTTCAGACGCCATTATTTTATTTACCCCTATATTTAGAAATTACGAAAATAAGTCGATTAGCCCGTATCAGCTCGTCAGCTTACTCGCTCAGCATAGTAACGCCCCCATTTTTAGCTACTGGGAAGTTTTATTGGGCTCAGGTGTAGTGGGTGGTTATGTTTTATCAGGTGAGAAAATAGGTAAACGCGTGGGTGAAGCTATTATTTCTTACAGTGAAAATAACGTGTTACCTACTATAAGCGATGAAAATTTAAGTGTTCATAAATACGATTGGCGACAGCTAAAAAAATATAATGTTGCCCCGCAAAGCCTGCCAGAAAAATCGATTATTGCTTATTACAAGCCGAGTTACTTTGAACAAAATAAAGTGTTAATTTACAGCGCCGCGATTACTATTTTTGTATTGAGCGCTTTTTTAGTGTTTGTATTACGATTAAACCGCCGCCGCATTCAGCTTGTAAACGCGCTTGACGAAGAAAAGCTACGACTTGAATCGCGTGTAGAGCAACGCACTAAAGAGCTATTACAAGCTAAAGAAGAAGCAGAGCAACTTACCTCGTCAAAATCTGAATTTTTAGCCAATATGAGTCACGAGATCAGAACCCCAATGAGTGGCATTATAGGGCTGACAAATATTTTATTGGGCAAAAACTTACCTGAAGAAGACAAACAATATTTAGAAAAAATAAAATACTCGTCAGATCAATTGCTTGTGGTTATTAATGACATTTTAGATTTTTCAAAAATCGAGTCAGGAAATATTAAACTTGAGGCCTTTGCATTTTCGCTAAACGCGGTTGTCGATTATATAACGACCACATTTGAAAATAGGGCGCGGAGTAAAGGAATTGCGTTTGAGGTTAATATTAGCGATAACGTGAAACATAACTTAGTTGGCGATGTGGTGCGTATAAACCAAGTATTAATTAACTTGTGCTCTAACGCGATTAAGTTTACCTCTAAAGGGGCTGTTTCGGTGCAAATAGACGCAGAAGAAGCCCCCAATGACGCCAAAAGTATTGTTTTACGCTTTAGTGTTAAAGACACCGGCATAGGTATTGATGCAAAAAGCTTACCTAACTTGTTTGAATCATTTACTCAGGCCGACAGCTCTACAACCCGAAAATACGGGGGAACGGGGTTAGGCTTAGCCATTAGTAAACGTTTATGCCAAGCAATGGGTGGCGATATTTCTGTAAGCAGTACGCAAGGTGAAGGCAGTGAGTTTATTGCTACCATAAACGTTGAGGTAAACACCCAAGCATTAATAGAAGACAGCCCACAGTTATCATTTGCTGAACCATTTGATGTATTACTAATAGATGATAACGAAGATGATTTAAGCTTAATTAAAAGTCAGCTTAGTGCAATGGGACTGCGTTGTACGCCTTGCACGCAGGCAAGTGATGCAATAGAGATAATTAAAGAAAATATAAACACTTATAAAATTATTATTGTTGATTGTGAAATGCCGACCATGAGCAGTGAAACGTTTTTTACCCGCATTTACAAAGTAAACCCACAGCTTTGCAACAATATTATTGTACTTACAGCAAGCAAAAACGACGCAATTTACGACATAGCTAAAAAAATAAACATTAAAACTATTTTGCATAAGCCTGTGCTTACCAGCGTGTTATTTGAAGCGATGAAAAGCAAAGTGGTTAGCCCTTCTACAAGTAATACCCATAAACCTGCCACCGAAAAGCCACTGCAAGGGGTAAAAATACTCGTTGTGGAAGATAACGCCATAAACAGGTTAATTGTATCCGATATATTAGCCGCCAGTGGGGCGCAGGTGCACGTAGTAGAAAATGGTTTAGAATGCATACAAACCGTAAAATTAGAAACGTTTGATATTATTTTAATGGATATTCATATGCCCATTATGGACGGTGTAGAAGCGACTAAAGTAATACGCAGTGACAGCAATACTGCGCTTGCCTCTATGCCTATCATTGCGTTAACTGCAAACGTAATGAAAGGTGATATTACTCACTACCTATCTATTGGTATGAATGCACATGTTGCTAAACCAATAAAAGCTAAAACATTACGCGATACAATACTTAATTGCTTAAATAAATAAACTTATCAATTACCTACCTTTAATAGCAGGCTTTAACGCCTGCAACGTTAAAAAGCCAAACGTAAAATTTATATAAATAGGGTTTGACTCACACCTTTTGATATGTGAAATTTCATATATTCGTTTTTTCATATGTATTTAGTTCACTATAGAACTACAAGGTTAAGGATTATGAGTAAATCAATTGAACACGAGCTACCTAATTTAGAACTTTCACAAAGCACTCCGCCTACCGTTAAGGATTTCACGTTAACGTTTTCATCTCATAAACCTAAAATCTTATTGTTATACGGATCGCTAAGAGCCCGCTCATATAGCAAGTTAGTTATAGAAGAAAGTGCACGCTTGCTAACCCACTTTGGTGCTGAGGTTAAAATATTTAACCCTGAAGGTTTACCCATAACAGATAGTGAAGATGAGACGCACCCTAAGGTGCAAGAGTTGCGTGATTTAATGCTCTGGTCTGAAGGGCAAGTATGGTGCTCGCCGGAGCGACACGGTGCTATGACGAGTGTGTTTAAAAACCAGATTGATTGGGTTCCATTAAACCTGGGTGGGGTAAGGCCTACACAAGGTAAAACGCTGGCTGTGCTGCAGGTTTGTGGTGGTTCGCAGTCATTTAATGTGGTTAATCAGTTACGCGTATTAGGGCGCTGGATGCGCATGGTAACAATACCTAATCAGTCATCGGTGCCTAAAGCGTTTTTAGAATTTGAAGAGAATGGCCGAATGAAGCCTTCCGCTTTTTACAATCGAATTGTGGATGTAATGGAAGAGCTCGTAAAATTTACCTTATTAATGCGCGACCAAAAAGATTACTTTGTTGATAGATACTCTGAGCGAGTAGAAACAGCAGAGCAGCTCAGTAAACGCGTAAATCAAAAAGACATTTAGGAGGTTACTGTGGGGTTATTTGAACGCTTTTTATCGGTGTGGGTTGCGCTGGCAATCGCGGTAGGGATTGTCGCTGGTTACACCGTACCCGATGTATTTAGTGTTGTTGCAAGCTTAGAATATGCACATGTAAATATTGTTATCGCTGTACTCATTTGGTTTATGATTTACCCAATGATGGTGCAAATTGACTTCTCTTCTATTAAAGATGTAGGCAAAAAGCCTAAAGGCTTAGTACTGACAGTTGTTATCAACTGGCTCATAAAACCCTTTACCATGGCCTTACTAGGGTGGTTATTTTTTAAAGGCATTTTTGCAGACTTTGTTGATCCACAAACGGCAACAGAATACATAGCCGGTATGATTTTATTAGGAGTAGCACCATGTACTGCAATGGTGTTTGTGTGGAGTCAATTAACAAAAGGCGATGCTAATTACACGTTAGTGCAGGTATCTATAAACGATATTATTATGATATTTGCCTTTGCGCCCATCGCAGGTTTATTACTAGGGGTAACAGACATAACGGTACCGTGGGACACGTTATTACTCTCGGTGGTTTTGTATGTACTTATTCCATTAATAGCAGGCGCTATTACCCGCAAAAAGTTAGATAAAGGTGAAGATCACACACGGTTAAATCACTTTTTAAAGGTAATGAAACCGTATTCTATAATTGGCTTACTGGCAACGGTGGCACTTTTATTTGGTTTTCAGTCTCAAACATTAATAGATAACCCAGAAGCCATTGTATTGATTGCTATTCCGCTGCTTATTCAAACGTACGGTATTTTTGCAATAGCCTATATAGCCGCAAAAAAAATGGGCCTAGCTCATAATATTGCAGCTCCAGCTTGCATGATTGCAACTTCTAACTTTTTTGAACTCGCTGTTGCCGTAGCCATTTCATTATTTGGTTTACACTCTGGTGCTGCGCTTGCCACCGTTGTGGGCGTTCTTGTTGAAGTACCTGTTATGCTTAGCTTAGTTTATTTTGCTAATAAAACGCGTCATTGGTTTAACTAGGAGAGTGTCATGGTCGTTATTCATCACAACCCAGATTGTGGTACATCGCGCAATGTATTGCAGATTATTAAAGCCGCTGGCTATAACCCCACGGTTATTGAATACCTTAAAGAGGGCTGGACAAAACCTCAATTGTTAGCGTTATTTGCCGCAGCAAACTTAACACCAAAAACAGCGTTGAGAGTGAGTAAATCGCCTGCTGAAGAGCTAGGCTTGTTAAATGAAAACGTAACAGACGAAGCTATTTTAGAGGCGATGCTTGAGCACCCTATACTGGTTAATAGACCTATAGTGTGCACCGAAAAAGGGGTTAAACTGTGCCGCCCTAGTGAGCAAGTTTTAACGCTATTAGCACAATGGCCTAAAGGTGAGCTATACAAAGAAGACGGCGAAATGATATTAAACGCGCAGGGCGAACAACCCTAAAAGTAATAAACTATTTGCCAAAACCCCGTTTACACGGGGTTTTTTTGTTTAGCAAAATTATAAACATTTAAACTTGCTTTGCCTGCTTGTGCTAATGACTATTTTGAACAACACTTTAAATAGTCGCGTTGCCACAGAGAGCACTATGCATAAAGCCTTAATAAAAATTGCTGAGCAAAAAAAAATAATTTACTTAACCAGTTTCACGCTGGTGGTAATTATTTTTAATGTGCTTTTAAATGATACGCTCCATAAAAAAATTCATAAAAATGGTCAGCAGTTAACACAGCAAATTTTTGAGCTGCAAATTAATGCCAATGCCGATAAAGAAATAGTGCAGGCATTGGTGCAAAGTAAGGGCTTTATGCTGGCTGCACACTCAAATTCCGAACACTTCAAATACTTAGTTGATATACAGCACGATGTATTTAGCTATAAAACGCTCAGCATAAGTTTATACCACTGGCCTGCCTGGGTGGAGCAAGCTTACTTATTTTTACTATTAAATATCATTATATTAGGTGCCACTAGCTGGTGGGTTAGATGGTGGAAAGTATTAGTAACAAAACCGGCAGCGAACCTGCCATTGCCTTACAGCAAAACTAAAGCTGCAAAAAAACTTTCTACGCAAATAACCACATTAAACTGCGAAGTAAAGTCTATGTACGGTGTTAGTGCAGCGCGTCATAGCTTATTTGCCATAGTGAAATGTGATTGTGTGTTTGATGAAAATACCGATACCCAAGCAAGCTTTAAGGTATTGATAGCAAAATATTTTAAAGAGCTTCCTGCAGTATCAGTTAATGTATTTGATGCTAACAACCTTGCTATTACTTTAAATAATATCCCCGTAGCAAAGCTAGATACATATAGTGAAAGCCTACACGAATGCGTTTATCAAATTTGTAAGCGTTATCGAAGCACAGTAACGCGTAAAAACATAAAGGTTGGTCTGTGCGATTATCGATATGCGGCTGAGCAACCCGTTATTTTTAAACTAGCTAAGTCAGCTTTAGTATTTTCAGAAAAAAGCTTAATTCAGCACTGGCATAGGCTCGCGTTACAGCACGAGCAAGGGAACTTAATTTCTAGTAAGCAGGTTATTGAAAATATTAAAAAGAATAAATTTATCTTATTCTTTCAACCGTTATTTATGATCACCAGCGGCGATATTGTACAACATGAAGTGCTAATAAGAATTAGGCAGCAACCGCACGGTTTATTAGCTGCGCGTTACTTTATTAATCAAGACTTTAACAATCACCAAGCATTTGAGTTAGATAAAGCGGTGCTACTTCAAGTTAAAAAGCTTATTTTAGCTGAGCCCAGTGCTCTAACGGTGAGCGTTAATTTGCATATAAGTAATTGGTTTAACGAGCAGTTTTGGAGCTGGTTTGTCACTAATATGAAAGATTTTACGACAAAGCGAAAGTTACAGTTTGAAATTAGCGAAGCAGACTTTATTAAGTACCAAGCGCAACTAGCAGGTGCCTTTGAAAAACTGACGGCCCTACAAAGTTTGCTGGTGATTGATAATGTACAGAATGTGGAGCACATTAACCAAATTGCTTCTCAAAAATTAGTTAGCGGTATTAAACTAGGATATCCGCTTGTTCATAATGTGGATGAAAAAACACAACAGCAAAAACAAGTTAAAAACATTGTGGCGCAAAGCAAGCTACTCAATATACCTGTGTACGCGGTGGGTGTAGAAACCCAAAAAGAGCTACTTATGTTGGCTAAACTAGGCGTAGTTGCCGCACAAGGTTTTTACTTTTCTGAGCCCTTGCAGGAATACACACATGCCACATTTTACTAAGGGCAGTTAATCCTTTTAAGCTAAGCGCAGCCAAAAGGGTCACTCTAGCAGCGGTTGTAGAGCTCACTATGTTACACACAGCACCGTGGTTAAACTGGCCCTAAGTAAGCATGTTTTAATGCCCAGAGGTTAATAGCCCTAGATCAGGCCACGATATTTTAGCCCATTGAGCCCCTGTAAACCGCCTGTATGAATCGCCATTATATGACTACCAGCAGCAAAGTAATCTTGCTCGATAAGTTGCCATAGTGCATACATCATTTTACCGCTGTATATAGGCTCAAGAGGTAAGTTATGTTGCTGCTGCATGCGTTGGCAAAACTGCCATAAGTCATTACTAAATTTGCCATAACCGCCATCATGAAACTCAGTAAGTAGATGCCAATTGGATTGCTGAGCTGCTTTTTTACTGAGCGCTGTAATTTCATTATTCAAGTACTCGGCTTGTTTTAATACCGCAATTCCTAACAGCTGTGTGGCCTCATGGCTACCTTCAATTAAGCCTGCAAGTGTTCCTCCACTCCCGGTGGGACATACTAAGTAATCATGCTTTGGTAAGCTTTTAGCAAGCTCAGCACACCCAGGCAGGGCGTATGTATTACTTCCACCTTCAGGGATTATATAGGCGTGCATAAAGCGTGCTTGCAACTGGGCTAAATAATCTGGGTCATGGCGCTGCTTATATTCAATACGAGTAACCGCATGTAAATCCATTGCACACTGTTTAGCAAATTGCAGGGTGGGGTTTTGAGAATCTAAGTGTGGCCCTCTAATTATGGCGTGGGTTTTTATATTAAATAGTTTACCCGCACCAGCACAGGCGTGAACATGATTAGAAAAAGCCCCCCCAAAGGTGAGGAGTTGTGTTTTATTAAGGGCTTGCATTTGCTGTAAATTATATTTTAGCTTACGCCATTTGTTACCACTTATTAGTGGGTGAAGTAAGTCATCTCTTTTTATACTTAACCGTATGTTTCTCTTTTTAAGACAGTCGCTATCTATTTGTTGTATTGGACTTTCTTTTTCAATATTGAATAAATTAAGCATTATTTCTCGTGTTTAAACTTGCAAACTAAAAAACTTGTACGACACTTAATTAATCTCTTATTAACAATAGTAGCTATATGAAAAAAAAGCTGTTTTCGTTGTTATCTTGGTTAAATCGCAGTTTAGACTCAAGCACAGCGATTGGTATTGCTACTTATGCAGATACAGTAAACGCGGTGTGTTTAAAAAAAAATCAAGGGCAGTGGTACGTACATAACTCACACAGTGTGAATGTAGAGGACCAAACGGATTATACAGTCGCTATTGCAACTTGCACAAATGAAGTTTGCGCTGAGGTGTGCCCAGTAAATTTAGTGGTTCCTCATTATTTTTATCAAATAGTGCAAATGGATAAACCCATGCTGAGTGACGAAGAGATCATTCAATCCTTACCTTGGACAACAAAAGACTTAGTTGATATTCCACCAGAGAACATTGTTGCCGACTTTATCGATTACCCCATTATTCAGCCTATGCAAAGCAGTAAAATGAATGTGTTTATTACTAATAAACTACAGTTACTGCCTTTTATTGATAGCTTTTCAAAAATAAAGCCTGTGCTCAGAGCAATGACCTCGGAAGAAATGATTTTAGTGACCTTGTTTGGCGAAGATAAAAGCGCGCACATGCTTATAGTGCAACATGCAGGGCATGAGCCGCGTATTTTAATTATTCGTGATGGTCAGCTTTTATTAGCTAGGCGTTTAAACGGGTTTTTAGGCATTTCAGATAAAGAGCGCACACACGGTTTGGTTGAAGCCTTAGGGCTTGAGATCCAACGATCAATGGATTTTTTTGAAAGCCAACTAAAACAGCCTCCTATCAGAAGCATTCAGCTGCATTGCGATGATTTATCGTCTTTGACGTTAAGGGCAGGCCTTGCAGAATTTTTGCAAGTAAAGGTTGTTGATTTTAAACCTAATATAGATTTAGCACAGGATCTCGAACCAAGCTTTTATTACGCATTAGGCGCAGCGTATCAATTAACTGATCCGGATTCAGTGTTATGAAAACACGGATTAATTTTTACCAAAAAGCCATTAGGGTTAGGCGCGACCCCGTGCCCTTTAAGGGAATGCTGTTGCTGTGGCTAGGTACATTGTTAGTGGTTGCATTAACTTGGTTGTTTTATTTATACGAAGAGCACAATAGCCAGCAATTACTTACGCAAAGCCAAGCTTATCTAAAGCAAACGCAGCAGCAATTAAACGTGGTAAAGCAGCGATTAGCTGATAAACAAAATAAATCGCATTTGATAGATGAGCTAAAAGTACTGCAACAAGAAATTTTGCATAAACAGCAGGTGTTTGATTATTTAGAAAACACATCCATGCACACGAAGACGGATTATGCCGATGTAATGCGCGATTTGGCAGCGTACCACGAACCGCAAATTTGGCTTGATCAGATAAAATTTGAAGGCCAAAAAGTAATGCTCAAAGGGCGTACTCAGCAAGCCAAATTTTTACCTATTTGGCTTGCTAATCTCAAGCATTCGAGCTTTTTCAAAGGGAAGGAGTTTTCAGTGCTGGAGCTGTCGAGCAGTGATGGCGTGAGCGAGTTTAATGTGGCTACAGAACTTAGTTCAAGTGAGGTAGCACAATGAATGAGCAAAATGAAAATAAAGGCTGGCCATTATTCGTTAAATACCAAGCACAATTTGCGGCATTACAGCAGCGGGAAAAGTATTCTGTACTGTTTGTTGGCTTGTTTCTTATTGTTTATTTAGGTTTATGGTTTGTGGTGTTTCCACAGCAAGATGCAGTAAATAGTTTACGCGTTGAACAAAATACATTGTGGCAAAAACTCAATCAAAATGAAGCACAGCTCTCTATGCTTACCCAGGCATTAGAGCATGACTACACAAAAGTACTTAGAAATCAGGTAGGGCAAACCCAGCGCGAGCTAGAAGATATAAATAATAAGTTAAGCACGTTTAGCCAAGGCTTTATTTCAGCAAACAAAGTACCTGCTGTATTAAAGGATTTATTAGTAAATACCCCCGATGTGCAAGTGGTTGGCTTTAGAGTAAACCCAGCAAAAGCAATTGATGTAGAAAAACTTGGTGAGCACGATACGCAAACCTTGTTTTTCGAACACCAAATGGTGGTTACTTTGCAGGGGCGTTATTTTAGCTTACAGCAGTATTTAGAAGGCCTTAAAGCTAGCCAGCAAAAGTTGTTAATACAGCAGTTTAACTATCAGGTGCAAACATACCCTAATGCAGAGTTAACATTACAAATCGCAACGGTGAGTGCCAATGAAAAATTTATCGCTTTATAGTTTGAGTGTGTGTTGCGTGTGTTTTTTCTCTGTTAGTTCAGCTGAAATACTGCGCGATCCTACTCAGCCAAGCAATGCACCAATACTAAAAGGTGCTGCACTTAGCAATGCAGCGCTGTCGTTACAGTCAATTATTAAAACCGAAAAGCAATACAAAGCGATTATTTCTAAGCAGGTGTATAAGCCAGGAGATGTAATAGGTGAATTTCGGGTGCTAACAATAAACGCCAATTCAGTGTTGTTAGCAAATGATGATAAGCAAATAAAATTAGAATTATACGACTATGAAATTAAAAAATAATATAACAAAGCCATGGCTTGCGCTTATTTTAATACCGCCTTTTTTAACAGCGTGCCATAGTTTTAAGCCCGGAAAAGAGATTCAGCCACACATAGCGCAAGAGCTTGCCCCTATAAGCAACAATGCTAAAAGTGTTGCCCCGGTAGAGGTGAGTAGCGCACTTACACAAAGCTTACTTTCGTCACTTAATAGCGAGCAAAGTTTAATAAATGAGTTAGCTGTAAAGCGTTTTGATGTAGCCGCAAAAGAGGTAGAAATAAGCTCATTTTTTAATGGATTAACTGCTGATACTCCATACAGCGTGGCAGTACACCCAAAGGTGAGCGGAGTTATTTCTTTAAATTTAAAAAACGTCACGTTTGAGGAAGTTATAGCTGTTATTAAACGCATGTACCCGTTAGATATTGTCCAAGAAGGTCGTATTGTGCAGGTGTTACCAGCGGTCATGCGCACAGAAACTATACCGGTTAATTATTTAATGATGCAGCGCCATGGGCAATCAACGGTAAGTGTTGTTGCTGGTGGAGTGAGCCAGTTTTCACAAAACAACTCAAGTTCAAATTCAAGCTCAAACAGTAGTAATAATTCGAGCCAAAATAATCAGTTTGGCAGCGATAATCAAAATACCGAGCTAAATGGCTCTCGCATCCAAACAATTAACCAAAACGACTTTTGGAAGGAACTTGAGCTTGCTCTTAAATCACTTATTGGTTCAAACGATGGTCGTTATGTGGTTGCCAGCCCACAGGCGAGCTTGGTTACGGTTAATGCATTACCAAGTGAAATAAACCAGTTAAAAGACTTTTTACGTCAAAGCCAAGAAAACCTTCAGCGGCAAGTTATTCTTGAGGCTAAAATTGTCGAAATAACCTTAAAAGATGAATACCAACAAGGCGTTAACTGGGAGCGAATTTCTAGAGGGTTAGAAGGTGGGGTGTCGTTTGCAACTACAGCAGGCAGCATAGGTAATTCTATTTCAGCTACTTTAGGAGGAGTCTCCTCGTTAACGATTGAAAAAGGCGACTTTAGTGGCGTAATTAGTTTGCTTGAAACGCAGGGCGACCTGCAAATGCTTTCTAACCCGCGTGTAACTGCAACAAACAATCAAAAAGCCGTGATTAAAGTGGGGCAAGATGAGTACTTTGTTACTAACGTTTCGAGCACAACAGTAACGGGCACCTCAACGACTACGTCACCAGAAATAGATCTAACTCCGTTTTTTTCGGGAATTGCCTTAGATGTCACACCACAAATCGATAAATATGGCTCAGTTATTTTGCACGTTCACCCATCGGTAACCGAAACAGAAGAGCAGCTCAAGGTGATTACATTAGATGATCAGCGTTTTGAGTTGCCGCTTGCACAAAGTAATATTCGCGAATCTGACACGGTGATCCGCGCTCAAAGTGGTGAAATAGTCGTAATTGGTGGGTTAATGCAAACCACCACAGAAGATGAAGAATCGAAAACACCTATTTTGGGCGATGTGCCAATATTAGGTAATTTGTTTAAAAGTATTAGTAAGCGCCAAGAGAAAAAAGAGCTCGTTATTTTAATCAAGCCAACGGTGGTGATGCCCGACACGTGGAAAAAGCAACAAGCTCACAGCCGCGCGCTGTTAAATACATGGTATGAGAACTAACTATGTATTTGAGCTTTTTTAATTTAAGTGAAATGCCTTTCACCTTAACCCCAAACACCGAGTTTTTTTGTGCACTTGAGCCGCACCACGAAGCGATGCAAGTACTTACCACAGCGCTAGAAATGGGGGAGGGATTTATAAAAGTAACAGGAGAAGTAGGGACAGGCAAAACCTTACTATGCAGAAAACTTCTAAATCAAATTGAAGAAGACTACTTTGTGGCTTATTTACCTAATTCTTATTTAAGCCCTGAAGAATTACGTTGGGCTATTGCTGTAGAACTTGGCATGGAGGTAGATAAAAGCCTAGATCAGCAATCGTTAAGTCAGCAAATAAACCATTACTTACTAGAGCTGCAAGAAGATAACGAACGGGTTGTACTACTAATAGATGAAGCGCAGTGCCTGAGTTGGGATACACTTGAAGCGCTTCGATTATTTACAAACCTAGAAACCGAAACCGATAAGCTTATTCAGGTGGTGCTATTTGGCCAACCTGAATTAGATGAAAAACTTGCCAATAGTAAAGTGAGGCAACTACGCCAGCGGATCAGTTTTTCCTACTCATTGCGTGCAATGACCGCCAGTGAAGTTATTTATTATATTAATCACCGTTTACAGGTGGCAGGCTTTAATCAGCCACCACTATTTACGAATCGTTTAGGATTAAAAATAGCGCGTGCGAGTCGAGGAATTCCCCGTTTGGTCAATATTTTATGCCATAAAGTTTTACTGCAGGCATACGGTGAAGGCCTTAATAAAGTAACACCGCGCCATATACATCTTGCCATTGCAGACACCGAAGATTGCAAAAAGCACCACGCTAACCATTACTGGGCTTACAGCTTATTAGCTATTAGTGTTTTTGTTATTGCAGTTATGTGGGTATGGAGGCAATGGTTATGAGTGTTATTAATAACATGCTAAAAAATATCGACCAGCGCCAAACTGCACAGCGTAATCAGCAAAGTGGCGGGGTCGCTATTCCCCCTGTACGCGACTACCACGATGTATTATTTAAAGTGCTGAGTGTTTTATTAGCGATTGTACTAATTTTTACAGCCTACCTTTATTTACCTTTTGCACAGGCACCACAAGCGAGTAAGGACACGGCTGAAAAAGCATATGCGGTTAATAATAACAGTCAGCCGATTGAAATTGCACAAGCTAAAATTACCCCCGTAATTAAGCCCTTAAAACAATTAAGCGAAGAAAACTCTGGCGCTAAAGCAGCTCATATTAATGCAGATACGCAAAAAGAGCTGGCGCAGGTACAAAGCAATAACGCATTACCTGATCAGCCAAAAGACGAAGTAATACAGCTACACGCTGCAGACAAAGCTGCGCTACTGAGCAAAAAAGCAAGCCCCACAGAAGCAAACGTACAAGTAGCTACTAGACCAGAAATAAATGCCCCAGTTGAAGCAAAAAGCAGTGCACCAGTAAAAAGCATTACACAGGCTGAGCAGCCGCCCGCTGAAAATAAATTAGTAAAAACTGCCAGTGTTAAGCAAAGCAAAGCCCAGCGTATAGCACTGCAATTAAAGCGTGCTAAACAAGCGTTGGAATTTGCTTTATATGATGATGCGATTAACGATTTAACCGCTATTTTACAAACACAACCTGAGCATATAGAAGCGCGTAATTTACTCGCGGCAACGTATTTTCAGCAACAAGATGTACTTATGGCTCAGCAGTTATTAGTTGCTGGCATAAAAATAAACCCTGAGATTGTGCAGTGGCGTGTAATGCTCAGTAAAATTTTAATTATGCAACAAGAGTACGAAGGCGTACTTAAACTGCTTATAGCCGAACTTGAGCCGCAAGCAAACTTGGAGTTTTGGGTATTAAAAGGCACTGCAGCACAAAATGCGCAGCAACATCAAATAGCGCTTGCGAGTTTTACACAGCTTACACAGCTTCAACCACAGCAGGCTAAATGGTGGCTGGCGTTAGCTACTTCAAAAGATGCATTGGGGGAGTTTGCTGATGCAAAGCACCTTTATAAAGTTGCCCTAGATTTAGGCGGTTTAAATGCCGCAATGACGCAACATGCACTACAGCGCTTAGTCGCATTGAAGGAGGCTGTATGAGACCCAGTTTAAAAATGCGTTTAGGGGACTTACTCGTTCATGAGCAAATGATCACCGAAGCGCAGCTAAGCGAAGCACTCAATGTGCAAGCTGCGTCAGGGCGAAAGTTAGGGGCTACATTAATTGCGCTTGAGTTTATAAGTGAGCCGCAATTATTGCGCTTTTTAGCCCAACAATTACAAATACCGTTTTTAGATATTTCGCAGCGCAAAATATCTTCAGATGTATCTAAATTACTTTCAGAGGTTTATGCCAGACGCTACCGAGCATTAGTAATAGAAGATAACGGGGATTCTGTGTTAGTCGGAATGAGTGACCCCGCTGATTTGAGAGCGTTGGATCAGTTAGCGCCGATGCTAGCCCCTAAGCGAATTGAGCTTGCTGTTGTGCAAGAAAGCCAGCTTATGGCAGCGTTTGATAATGTGTACCGCCGAACAGAAGATATTACTAACTTTGCTGAAAAGCTACACGAAGAATACGAAGACGTAGAAGAGTTTGATCTTAATTCCTTAGCAGATGAAACCTCTGACGCCACCGTAGTAAAACTACTGCAATCTATATTTGAAGATGCAGTACAAGTACGTGCCTCAGATATCCACATAGAACCCGATGAAAGGCTATTACGCATTCGCCAACGAGTTGATGGTGTATTGCAAGAGCACACATTAAACCAAGTAAAAATAGCCTCTGCTTTAGTACTTAGGCTAAAGCTTATGTCGGGGTTAGATATATCGGAGAAGCGTTTACCGCAAGACGGCCGTTTTAATATAAAAGTGCACGCGCACAGCATTGATGTACGTTTATCGACAATGCCAGTGCAATATGGCGAATCAGTTGTGATGCGGTTGCTCGACCAATCTGCAGGGCTTTTATCGTTAGATGAAACGGGCATGCCGGTGCATATTTTAAAACGCCTGCGCAGCATTATAAAACGTCCTCATGGCATGGTGTTAGTGACTGGGCCTACCGGCTCAGGAAAAACGACCACCTTGTATGGCGCTTTAAGTGAGCTTAATCAACAAGAAAGTAAAATTATTACTGTAGAAGATCCGGTTGAGTACCGCATTGGACGGGTAAACCAGGTGCAAATAAACAACAAAATAGGCTTAAGTTTTGCCAGTGTATTAAGAACCACGTTACGCCAAGACCCCGATATTATTATGGTTGGCGAAATGCGTGACCAAGAAACCGTTGATATAGGCCTAAGGGCTGCATTAACAGGCCATTTAGTACTTTCTACGTTACATACCAACGATGCCATATCAAGCGCAATGCGCTTAATTGATATGGGAGCACCCGCTTATCTAGTTGCAAGCTCACTACGCGCTATTATTGCTCAGCGTTTAGTTAGGCGTATTTGCAATGAATGTAAAACACCGTATCACCCAGATAAACAAGAACAAAGCTGGCTTACCTATTTAGGCGAAGATGTTAGCAGCACACAGTTTTGGCGAGGCCAAGGCTGCACAGCATGTAGCCATAGCGGCTACAAAGGCAGGGTGGGGATTTTTGAGCTGTTAGAAATGAACGACGCTATGATGGATGCCCTGCGTATTAACGACACACAGCGTTTTGGTGAAGCGGCTAAAAATAGCGCTAATTTTGCACCGCTTTCTTATATGGCTTTAACGTATGCAAAGCAAGGCATTACCTCGTTAGATGAGGTATTTAAAGTGGCTGAATATGTACCTGAAGTGGTAGGTGATGACGATGCAGCTTTATAGTTACAAAGCCAAAGACGCAAAAGGTGCGCTGGTTAAAGGGCGTGTTGAGGCAAATAATGAGGCCGGTGTGGCCGATAGCTTATTAAAGCGCCAGTACATACCTATTTCAATTTCGTTAGTTGAAACAAAAAACAATATAAAGTTATTCGATAACCTATTTAGCGAAAAAATAACCCTTGATGACATGATCATGTTTTCACGGCAAATGTATTCTTTACTTAAAGCCGGGATCCCCATTATTAGGGCAATGATAGGGCTTGCTGATACCACGCAAAATAAAGAGTTTAAAAGTGTATTGCTTGAGGTAACACGCCAGCTCGAACAAGGCCGTGAACTTTCTAGTGCGTTAGCTATACACAACAAGGTGTTTAGCCGCTTAACTATCTCTATGGTTAAAGTCGGAGAAGGGTCGGGACGATTAGAAGATGCGTTTTATCAGCTGGCTATTTACTTTGAAAAAGAGCAAGAGACTCGTAAGCGCATAAAAGCCGCTATGCGTTACCCCACTTTTGTTATTTTGGCGCTTTTAGTTGCGATGATCATATTAAATATTTTTGTGATCCCAACCTTTGCCAGCATGTTCGAAAAGTTTGATGCAGAGCTGCCTTTAATGACCCAGATCCTCATTGGCACCAGTAACTTTTTTGTCAATTATTGGTGGCTGCTAGCGCTAATGTTAGTGGGTGGAGTCGTTGCATGGCGTCGGTATTTAAATACGTCGGCTGGGCGCTTTAAGTGGGATCACCACAAACTCAAAATTCCATTTGTAGGCGATATTTTAAAACGCACCTTACTTGGCCGTTATAGCCAAAGCTTAGCCATGGTGCTGCGCTCGGGCGTCCCTATGACGACCGGGCTGTCGTTAACGGCCCATGCAGTTGATAACAGCTACATGGAAAAAGCCATTATCACCATGCGTCAAGATATCGAAAAAGGCGACAGTTTGTTGCGGGCTTCGCGAAGTAGCCAGCTATTTTCACAGTTGGTACTGCAAATGGTGGCAGTGGGTGAAGAAACCGGTCGCGTAGATGAGTTATTACAAGAAGCGGCTGATTTTTATGAACGAGAAGTCGATTACGATTTACGCAGTTTAACCGCAAAAATAGAGCCCATTTTGACGGTGTTTGTTGCCATTATGGTGCTTATTTTAGCACTCGGTATTTTTATGCCGATGTGGAACATGATGTCGGCTATTAAAGGGTAGCCATTGTGACTAACGGTCGTGTTCGTGCAACAGGTTTTTCGTTATTTGAGCTTGTTTTAGTAGTTGTTTTACTGGCAGTTATTATGGCTTTTGCTATACCTCAATACATAGGCATTAAAAATCAGGCACACAATGCGAGTGTGGATGTGGTGGCTGGTGGATTTGCCTCTGCGGTGTTGATGGTCAAAGGTCAGTGGGAATTATCGGGGCGTCCAAAGGGCGTTAATAATACAACACATATTAATTACGGAGGTGTCATTGTTGGTGTCGATGGACACAGAGGCACACCAACGGGTGATAAAACGACTAATACTGATACGCGGGCCAGCGCAATGACTGCACTGCAATGCCAAAAAGTATTAAGTGTAATTTTACAAGATGCGCCTACAAGCACATTAAGTACTGAGGTTTCTATAATAACCAAGGTGAGTTATTTAGTGCGTTATAACACTAAAAACAACCAGTGTATTTATTATTTAACTCATAATTTAAACACCAATAACCTACCTACCGATGGCGCCGTTATGGCTAAAAAAGTAGGGTTTTCGTACTTTCCAACAACAGGCAAAGTGCAAATTTTTAAAAACTAAGTAATTATAAAGAGGCTTACTTATGAAAACGCAGTCATTAAAACAACCAATGAATAAGCAAGCAGGTTTTACGCTTGTTGAACTAATAATTGTAATTGTAATTTTAGGTATTTTAGCGGTGACCGCTGCCCCTCGTTTTTTAAACCTGCAGGGTGATGCTAACGCTTCTACACTCGAAGGTTTGCAAGGCTCAATTCGCAGTGGTATGAACATCGTTAATGGTAAATCTATTATCGCAAGTACCCATAAAAAAGATGCTGATTTGGTTTCTGTAGATAGTGGTGCAGACGTCCCCACTGTTTATGGCTACCCCGCAGCGACAGAAGCAGCTTTTGAAGCTTTTTTAGATGTAGAATTTGCATCTGATGACTCTGCAGATTTTAACCTTGTAGAAACGTCTAATGGTACTAATGGTACTACTGATGCTGGTGCCGTACCAAAAGTTACTATTTACCCAAACAGCTATACTGCAACAGGGGATGCAACTACAGATGACAAATGTCGTATTGAGTACACTCAAGCAACGGCGACTACTGGGCCAGTGAACGTGACGCCGCCTAAAGTTGAGCTTTTTATAGAAGGCTGTTAATTGCATAAATGAATAGCAGTAGTAATCAACGATTGCGTGGCTTCACACTGGTTGAATTAATTATTACTTTAGTTATTTTGGGCATACTGTCGGTAACGGCAGTGCCCAAGTTGCTAGGAAGTTCAACAGAGCAAGCATACTCATACAGAGATAGGGTATTAAACGCCCTACGCACAGTACAATTACGCGCGATGCAAAATACTGCAACAAGCAGCTGCCATAAACTGTATATTTCACCTACCTTGGTTGCGGGGCCAGAGCCAGAAACCTGTACTGGTGGCCCAAGTACCAATAATAGCGAGCATTTAGTTGTTGCTATCAATACCGAGCGCAGCGACGTACGATTTAATGCCTTAGATAGCAATGCTAATGCGTTTACGCAAATTAACTTTGACCCACTTGGGCGAGCAGATCAAAATTGCACAGTACAATGTAAAATTGACCTGGGTCTAGCCGCGGTCTGCATTAGCGGTGAAGGGCTTATTTATGCCTGCCCCTAAAATACAATCAGGTTTTACCTTGATTGAGCTGATTATTGGCATTGTGATGTTTGCTATTGCGCTAAGTATC
Organism: Pseudoalteromonas sp. P1-30; assembly: GCF_001400005.1. NCBI lineage: Bacteria > Pseudomonadati > Pseudomonadota > Gammaproteobacteria > Alteromonadales > Pseudoalteromonadaceae > Pseudoalteromonas > Pseudoalteromonas sp. P1-30. Next base: position 94,139 of record NZ_LKBC01000004.1, on the reverse strand, counting down.
ATTACAGCGCTTATAGCACCTCAAGCAAAGCAAAGTGCCGAGCCTATTGTCGCACTCAGGGCCTCAGAGCTTGGGCAAGCATTAATGAACGAAATGTTAGCTAAATCATTTGATGAACATAGCGAGCGCACGCCACCATTTAGGCGCTGCTCCGAAACAAGCTTAGGCGCCCAGCCTTGTAGTACTCATTCTGAGCTTGGTGCTGATAGCGGTGAAACTCGGGCTGATTTTAACGATGTTGATGATTACATTGCGCTCACAGGGCAACCAATTAGTGATAGTTTAGGGAATACATTAGCGCAATACAGCGACTTTTCACTGGTTGTGAACGTGCAATACGACAGCGACCTAAACGAGGCAACCAATAACGATGGCGTTGCCTTTAAACGAATTACCATTGAAGTAACCTCACCCTTGGGGCAAGTGTACGGCTTTAGTGCATATAAAGGTAATTACTAATGAATAGAGCAAAGCAAAAGCGTGGCTTTACCTTAGTTGAGCTATTACTTGTGATGGTAATTATTGGTATTTTAGCCGTAGCGTCATTTTCGTTTATTAGCGCTGGATTTAATATTTACAGCCAAGGTGTGAAACGCCAAGAAGCGGTGGCGCAAAGTCGCTTTGTTTTGACCCGATTAAGTAAAGAGCTTCGCCACGCAACCCCTAACTCACTGCGCTTAAATTGCGATAACGCCAGCATTGGAGCGTGTAGCACGCAGCAATGTTTAGAATTTACGCCGTTTTTATCTGCCACTCACTATACCGATTACTTACCCACTAGTGTCCCTTTTGAGATTACCGCCGTTAATTTTGCGCTTAATAATTTAACTGAGCCACAAATAAACGATTGGGCAAGTATCTATCCATTAAATAGCAGCGATATATACGATGAAAGTCAAAACAAGCGTTTACAAGTTAGCGGCTACAGCGCCGTTACAAGTGAGCTAGATACATGGCAATTTAGCAAAGCATTTGCTCAAGAGTCACCGAGTAAGCGCCTTTATTTATTAGATCAGCCCGTTAGCTTTTGTGTAGAAGGTAATTCACTGTATCGCTATAGCAACTACGGCTTTACTACAAACCAATTAAACGCCGCCAGCTTACAGGTTAGCTCGGGTGTTAAACGCGATTTAATGAGTAATTATATTGCCAATAACTTAACGAGCAGAGCCTTTTTTACGTTAAGTGAGATTTCGCTACAGCGCAGCGCGGTTGTTAATGTGTTTGCGCAAATGGGGTTTAACGACACCGAACAAATAAGTATTAGCCATGAGGTGCATGTGCCTAATGTCCCCTAATATAAAAAACATCAGTTTTGCTAAAAAGCAGCAAGGTAATTTGCTCATAATTACGTTGGTGATCATTGTCACTTTGCTGGCACTAGGGCTGGCGCTTTCTAAAGTGTTATCGGGTGCGGCGCAGCAAAATACCATTGAGTATTACGGCGCGCGCGCTTACATGGCAGCCCAAAGCGGATTAGAAACCGGCTTAAGCGAAATTTTTGCACTAAATAGCACTGCGCAAACATGCAGTGCAGTAACCACCAGTAGGAATTTTAGCACCCTCTATCTAGCCAATTGTGAGGTTGAACTGAGCTGTAGTGAATACATAGCCTTACCCGATAGCAGCACCCGCTCTGGCACTGTTAATATTTACTACTTACAAAGCTCTGCAACGTGCGCCGCCAATGATTGTGCTGCCGGTGCAGCATGTCAAAAGGAATATTGGCAAACCCAACGTACTCTAAGTGTGGAGGCTAAAACATTACCATGAGCAAATATATCCTCTGTATTTTATGTTTAATAAGTTTGCTACTAAGCCGATGCGCTATGGGTGTACCGCCTAAAATTGAAGGGCGATTTATAGAGCTACAAGACACATACACTTCACCCATATGGACAAAAATAAATTTTCAGCAGCAATACATAACCCCTCCTGCGGTATTTATGTTGTCCACTAATCAAGGCGGTAACCCCGCTATAGTGAGAATACGCAATGTAACAACCACAGGGTTTGAAGCATTGCCACTTGAGCCATCAGGAGAAGATGGTGAGCATATAACCATGGGCGCGCACTATTTAGCGGTAGAATATGGAGTGCATGAATTTCCTGATGGGACCATTATGGAAGTCGGGAACACCGACTTACGCCTTGAGCTACAATACGGTGATAAGTCGGGGTTTGCCCCCATCACGCCTAAAGGTTACAAATCACTGACTTTTAATAAACAGTTTGCGGTAAGGCCTAACTTTTTTCATTCGTTACAAACACTAAATAGTTTAGATAGTAACCCGCCGTCTCAAGCGCTTGTGCCTTTTTTAACCATTGCAGTGCAAAGTGGTTCTTTATCTACAAGCGGGGTAAATATAGCGTTAGAGGCCTCAGAAACCGCATTAGGTGTTATTCAAACTGAAACGGTGGCCTACATGGCTGTAGAGCCTGGCAGTAATCGCACCTTTACCGATGACAATGGAGTAGAAGTGTCGTGGGAGACCTTTTTTACAGGGTTCGAAGTTGATGGTTGGAATGATGGATGTAACTACTTTAATTTTAACAATAACTTTAGTGAAGCACCGCTGGTGGTGGCAAGTAAAAATTCTCGACTGGAAGAAGACGGTGGGTGGCTGCGCAGCTGTAATTTAAGAGCGGATCGGTTAGGGCTGGTGGTTGATGAAGACCGTGATGGCGACAGAGAGCGTAACCACGTAAAAGAAGAAGCCTCTATATTAGCCATGACCAGTACGTTTGTATTTAATGGCGATATTTTAGATTGCGATACTTTATTTCCTGGCGCTATTTCTACCTACAATGATGGACAAGTGCAGCTTGTTCAAGGTGTGGAAATAACCGATAGCAATGCACAATTTATTACCACCACTAATTTAATATCAACGGCACTCACCAACCCGCCTTTGTGTAATGGCCAAGGCTGTGTGGCCACTGGGTATAACTCCCTTGAGCCAAATCAAGCTGCGCAAGTACCCACGGTCACAAACGATGGAAGCTCTACCGGTGATGTGCCTGTATCGTTAGCTGGTGATTATTTTTATGACGAACTAGCACTTAACTTATTGGAAGATGAGTACAAGGTAACAGCGCCCACCCGTATCTTTTTAAAAGATACATCGTCGCTAATTTCTAGCGCATTTTTGAACATAGGCAAAACGTATATTGTGGTTGAAGAAGGGGCGTATTTAGCTATATATGTCGATGGTGATGTTGCCATTGCGGCCGATGCAAATATTGCTGCATATATTGTCGCAACGGGGGAGGTAAGAATTGCTCAAAATGTCACATACCAGGGCTCTATAACCGCTGCAACACAAGTAATAACCGAGGGCAGCTCTACGTTTGATGCGTTAACAGTGCCAGAGAGTATTCCTGGATTTTGCGGTATTTTTACGCCGGTTTTGCTTGATCACTACCGCATATCATTAAGTGATAACCAAGGCTTAACCTGCCAAGCAAAAGAAATGACATTAACCGCCTGTGCAAACGATGCATGTGATTTACTGTACGATGAGCCCTCCGCACTTGACCTGTCTCCAGATAACAATGGCCAGCAAAGCTGGGTAAACGGTGAAAATGTTACCTTTACAGGCTCTGCCACCGTAGCGCTTGCAAAGCGTACCACAGGGACCGTCACACTTGGCTATAATACCGCCGACCCATCTGCACCGCTGCGTTGTTATATTAATGGTAGTAACGTAGGGCTGGGCGGGTGCAAAGTGGTTTTTTCTGATGCAGGGTTTATTTTTAATAACGACACAGCCAATACAGCGAGTATCCCCACTCAATTATCTGGTAAACCCTCTAGCGAGGGTTTTAATGCCGCCGAGCTATCCATTCAAGCGGTTAAAACAAATACTACAACAGGCGTATGCGAAGCCGCATTCCCTGCAGGTGGTCAAGTTGATTTAGATTTAGCTTATACCTGCAGTGCCGGCGCTACGTGTTCAGATCCAATACAACTTAGTAATAATGCGAATACGTATAGCGTGCAGCAAGCATATCAAACTTTTTCGCTCACCTTTGATCAAGACTCAAAAGCCCCTATTGCTATTAACTACCCTGATGCCGCTAAATTAAGTTTAAATGCACGGGCAACAATTGTATTAGACCCAGTAACTAATTTATCAGTAAGCTTAAGCGGCAGCTCTAACGAATATGTAGTTAAGCCCTTTGGATTAGCGATGCAAGTTGCAAGTGACGGCTATGCCCAAACAGCAAACGATAGTTTATTTAGATTAACGGGTGAGTCATTTGATTTAAAAATGAATGCAGTACAGTGGCGTGCAGGGCAAGACAATAACAATGACGGGATACCTGATAACTATAGCGCTATTCATAGCAATCCCATTGCCAAACACTTCATTAGCGAGTCTCCTTTAGTAACACAGAGCTTAGTATTACCCAGCTCTGGTAATGAGGGACAAATTGAAGCGCTAAGTACCTTTGCCTTTACTGATACGGGAAGCTTGAGTGAATCCATATCGCAGTACGCTTATGACCAAGTGGGTATTATAAATGTGTTTGCGGGTTTACAAGATGGCGATTATTTTGGTGTGGGCGATGTAAAAGGGCAGCTAAACAACGTAGGGCGGTTTGCTCCATCGCACTATCAAGTATTAGGTGTTCAAGCTGCTGCGCAATGTACACAGTTAGGCAGTAATTTAACCTATTTAGATCAGCCCTTTGAGCTGGGTTTTAAGGTACAAGCGCTTAATCATAACAATCAGCTAATGGCTAATTACAAACAAGGCTTTGAAAAAGCCCAAGTACAAATAAATGCCGAAAACAATCAAGCTGGTAATTATGTACCAGCAACAACGCTAACCAGCAGGTTAGCCAATATAAGCAGCAATAGTTGGAACACCCTAGCTGATGGACAATGGCAAATGAGCGACAGCACTGCCATGTTAACGCGCTTGGCTATAAATAACCCCGACGGCCCATTTACTATGGTTAATCTTATGGCCACCGTCACTAATACAGAAGGCGCTACGTTAATTGATGCTAACGATGAGCCGAGTACGCAAGCGAACTGCAGCACTGATTGCAATAGCGTGCGTTTAAATGATGTGCCAATAGACTTTCGCTTTGGACGGTTAGTGCTAGGCAACAATGCCGGCTCAGATTTAGACTCATTACGTGTGCCAATGCAGGCTCAGTACTTTGATGGAACAGGCTTTGTATTAAATACCGAAGATAACTGCAGTGTATTTGAGCATCCGCAGTTATCCCAAATATCGCCTTCAACGCCAATATTAAGCTATGAGTATGGTGCAGGTGCAGCGGGTTCATTAGAGGCAGGCAGCTACCCTACAAACAATGCTATTTATGCAACACCAAATGGCAGTGGTACATTTACATTAGAATACGAAACAGAAAATTGGTTAAAGTGGGATTGGCTTGGTGATAATTCACAGCAAGATCCTCATGCTATTTTGCAATTTGGTCGCTTTAGAGGAAATGATCGGGTTATTTACTGGCGTGAAACAAGAGAATAGTTGTAAACTAAGATAATAATTGAACAAAGCTTGTGTTTTGTGCTTCAAGTACATAGCATAAGGCATTGGGTGTATTGATTTTTGATGGTTGAAAAATGTTCAGCTTTTAAAAGTGAGTACACTCTAATAAACAATAATAACGACCAAATAATTGCCGCTTTTTGGGACTGGAATATATGCGAATTGCTCCTTTATCTCTGTTAATTTCCGCTAGTTTGTTAGCTAGTAGTGCATTTGCACAAGACACAGCAACAGTAACCGGAATTGAATCAGAGATTAGTATTAAACAAACAGAATACGATAACTCGACACAAATACTTGAAAAACACTTAAAAGAAGAAAGTCAGTTACAAAACCAACTTGAACTACTTCGTTCTCGCTCTACAGAGCTTGATAAAGAGAAAAACCAAGCACTTGATGCGATGAACGAAATGTATCGCCGCTTAATTGACGATCCTACGCTTGATATTAGTGCTGCCCAATCGCGCTATCAAAAAGCCGTGGTTGATCATAAGCAAAATAAAGACGACATCTCAATGCAGTTGGCGGCAATTGCATCTCATCGTAAAGATATAGAGCAAATTCGTGTTGCAAAACATACGCTTTTAAACACTTTAGAAAGCCTAAAAGAGCAATTAACTACAGCCCGAGTAGAGCGTTTACGTAATGAGTTTACCCGCGAAGGTACACTGGAAGTAAACCACACAATTAACTGTAAGCGTACCGAAACGCTCGCAGCTTGTGAGCAACGCGGTCAGCAAATGGGTTTACAAAAAGCCACTAAGCGCTTTGTTGATCAAATATTTGCTAATTTAACAGAAGAGCGAATTGTTGAACCAAAACGCAACATGGCAGGCGCACAAGTACAAATTTTAAGTAGCCATGTAGTTAACAGTGCATTTAGCGGACAAGGCAATTACAACGTTAACTTAAGCGTAACCATGCGCGGCGAAGTAAACAGCAGCCGCCTATGTAATTTATTAAACGTAGATAACCGTTATTGTTCTGAATATGGCTCGCCACTCGCGACAGCGTATCAGCCTGGTTACGGTACAACCTACTCTGATAGTCAGTTAACATTCAGCAACGCCGCGGATAATACCGACACTGTGTCTGTATCGCGAATGAACAATCAGCCAGTGCGCGATTATTCAGTGAAAGCTGCACCTACAAAAAAAAACTATCCATCAATTATAAATAAAGAGAAAAATCAGCAAGTTGAGCTGACTTTACGTTCAAATGTTTACGATGATGAAGTGTTTATTGATGGGGTGAGCTTTGGCTCTACGCGTTTAGTTACGCGTTTACCGCGTGGTGTGCATAACGTAGAAATACGTAAATTAGGTTATAAGCCTTACAAAGTAAGAGTTGATTTAACTAAAGCACAGACTATTCATGCTAACTTAGTAAAAAAGTCTGAGTCGATTGCTGCACCGGCTTACACTCGCGAGCAACCAAAACCTGTAAGTCGTACAGCAAGCGCTAATCGCTCTGCTGATGTACAAAATAATGTTGTAGTTGTGCCCGCCGGTAAATTTAAGATGGGCGATATTAACGGCAATGGTTTAGCAAATGAACGCCCGGTTATTGAAAAAGTGATAGCCAGCTCATTTGCTATGCAAACCAAAGAGGTTACCGTAGGTGCCTACGAAGCGTTTGTAGCAAGTACTGGGTATAAAACACAAGCAGAGCAAAGCAAAGGGTGTGCTTATTATTTAAATGGCGAACCCGTATGGGAAGCTAATTTAAACTGGCGTAACCCAGGTTTTGAGCAAAGCAGCGATTTTCCTGCTGTGTGTTTAACATTTAACGACGCGAAAGCGTACGCCGAATGGCTCTCTGGCGAAACCGGCCAGCAGTACCGTTTACCTAATGAAGTTGAATGGGAATACGCCGCTCGCGCAGGTACAGAAACAGAATACCCTTGGGGTAACGAAATAGGTAAAAATTTAGCTAACTGTGGTTGGTGTGGTAGCGAATGGTCAAACAAACGTGCAGCACCGGTGGGTTCTTTTTCTCCTAACGCATTTGGATTATACGACACCGTAGGCAATGTGTGGGAATGGACAGCTCAAGAGTCGGGCGAATCTGATGTTGCAGTAAGAGGCGGGGCGTGGAACTTTGCACCAAGCCTTGCACGTGCTTCAACACGATTAATTTTAGCGCCAGATTTTAGATCTAACTACATTGGCTTTCGCTTAGTCCGCGAACGATAGCATTTAACCAAGGAAGCCTAGCTTCCTTTTTTCACAAATTAACAAAGGTAGTTGCGCTTTATATTGCTCATCTAATTAGGCATGTTAAAGTGAGTGCAGCTAACATAAGAACGTATTTCAAAGGTCATCCAGCCTCATGTTTAAAAAACTCCGTGGTATTTTTTCAAACGATCTATCGATCGACTTGGGTACAGCCAATACCCTTATCTATGTAAAAGAAGAAGGTATTGTACTTAACGAACCTTCAGTTGTAGCTATTCGTCAAGAACGCGCTGGTGGACCTAAAAGTGTTGCTTCTGTGGGTACAGAAGCAAAACAAATGCTAGGGCGTACACCGGGTAATATTAAAGCGATTCGCCCAATGAAAGATGGCGTAATAGCCGACTTTTATGTAACCGAAAAAATGTTACAACACTTTATAAAACAAGTGCACAACAATAACTTTATGCGCCCAAGCCCGCGTGTACTTATTTGTGTACCGTGTGGTGCAACCCAAGTAGAAAAGCGTGCAATCCGCGAATCAGCAATGGGTGCCGGCGCGCGCGAAGTGTACCTAATTGAAGAGCCAATGGCCGCAGCAATTGGTGCTGGGCTACCAGTATCAGAAGCAACCGGTTCTATGGTTGTTGATATTGGTGGTGGTACTACCGAAGTTGCTATTATTTCACTAAACGGTGTTGTTTACTCATCGTCTGTGCGTATTGGTGGCGATAAATTTGATGAAGCCATTATTAATTATGTGCGTCGTAACTTTGGTAGCCTAATTGGTGAAGCAACGGCTGAAAATATTAAACATCAAATTGGCTCTGCTTTTAAAACTGACGAACCAATTGAAATTGAAGTACGCGGTCGTAACTTAGCCGAAGGTGTTCCTCGCTCATTTACACTTAACTCGCACGAAATTTTAGAAGCACTCCAAGAGCCGCTAATGGGTATTGTAAGTGCGGTAATGGTTGCACTTGAGCAGTCTCCACCTGAGCTTGCATCAGATATTTCAGCTCACGGTATGGTTCTGACTGGCGGTGGTGCACTATTAAAAGATTTAGATCGTTTATTAATGGAAGAAACAGGCATTCCTGTGGTTGTTGCCGATGATCCACTTACGTGTGTAGCACGTGGCGGCGGTAAAGCACTTGAAATGATTGATGTTCATGGTGGTGACGTTTTTAGTTACGATTAATGAAATTACTGTTTGGACAAACCATCTCTTTGCAACTGCGACTTTTTGTCGCAGTGCTTTTGAGCATAGTGCTCATTGCGGGCGATAAGTTTACACAAGGCGGCACGGTTGTACGTACAAGCCTTAATACACTTGTCAGCCCATTAATTTACGTTGCCAACCTACCTTACGAAATATTTAGCTTAGGTGCTAAAAGCCTGCATACCCGCGATCAGTTACTGAGTGAAAACGAAGCGCTGAAAAAAAAGCAAATGCTACAAAGCGAGCAATTGCAGCAATACCAATTTTTAGCCCGCGAAAACCAAAAGCTACGTGCTTTACTTGGCTCATCGGCTAAGCAATCTAATCGTAAAAAAATAGCCCAAGTACTTTCTGTACATTCAAACCCTTATAGTCATCAAGTGGTTATTAACCGCGGCACTACTGATGGACTCAGTGAAGGGCAAGCTGTAATTGATGAAATGGGGGTTGTTGGTCAATTAACAAAAGTAGGCTCTACCACATCGCGCGTGCTACTAATGACCGACACAACTCATGCTACGCCGGTACGTATACTACGAAACGACGTACGCACGGTAGTTGAAGGCATAGGTAAAATTAACGTTGTTAAGCTTTCGCATGTACCTCATAGCCTTGATGTGCGCATTGGTGATGTACTCGTGACCTCGGGGCTTGGCGGTACGTTTCCTGAAGGTTATCCGGTGGCCGTTGTCACCGAAATAAACCGGGATGAAGGGCGCCCATTTGCTCAAGTATTTGCAGAGCCTATTGCACAGCTAGACCGTATTCGTTTGTTGGTTATTTTATGGCGCAACCAACAGGAGCAAATCAGCGATGATTAATCGTTATTCATTGTTAATTGCCCTAAGCATCTTTTTTGCTTTAATTATGGCATTAATGCCACTGCCTTTTTCGTTTGAGCCCTTCAGACCTGATTGGGTATTACTGGTATTAATGTACTGGTCACTGGCAGTGCCGCATAGATTAAATATTGGTACCGCGTGGGTTGTTGGTCTACTCATGGACTTAGCCTTAGGCTCGCCATTAGGAGTTAATTCACTCACGTATTCTATTTGTATATTTGTGACCGCAAGTAACTTTCAAAAAATACGTAACTTTTCGCTTTGGCAGCAAAGTTTATTAGTGGGCTTATTTTTAACCTTGTATCACTTAATGCAATTTTGGTTAAATCACTTTTTATTAGGTGTTTATTTTAATCCACAATACCTGTGGCCAGTGGCGACCGGTATGGTCAGCTGGTTTTGGGTCTTTTTACTTCTTCGCAAATACCGTAGACATTTTAGGATCAGGTAATGACAACCGCAGTATATTTGGCATCAGCCTCCCCGCGACGTAAAGAGTTGTTGAGTCAGTTAGGCATTGAGTTTGAACAGTTCAGTGTAGATGCAGACGAAACCCCACTTGCAAACGAGCAGCCTCATGCGTTGGTTGAGCGCTTAGCCCGCTTAAAAGCGCAAACAGGCGTGGCGCTTGGTTACACAGACCGTCCAGTGCTTGGTAGTGATACTGTGGTTGTTATTGATAACGAATCGTTGGGTAAACCACGCGATAAAAACGATTTCATAACAACACTTAAACGTTTATCTGGTAATACACATCAAGTACTTACTGCCGTTGCTTTTGCTACACAAACAGATGTACTAAGTTGTGTAGTGAGTACCGATGTGACCTTTAAAACCCTCAGCGATGAAGAGATAAATAGCTATTGGGAGTCAAACGAGCCACAAGATAAAGCCGGTGGTTATGGCATTCAAGGTTTAGGTGGTCGCTTTGTTACACACATTGCGGGTAGCTATTTTGCTGTTGTAGGCTTACCTTTATACGAGACCGAACAATTATTACAAGCATTCCTAAGAAGGTAACATGAGTACAGAATTACTAATAAATGTCACGCCAAGTGAAAGCCGTGTTGCCCTAATCGAAAACGGTGTATTACAAGAAATTCAACTAGAGCGTATAGGCAACCTAGGTATCGTAGGCAATATTTACTTAGGAAAAATAAGCCGCGTACTGCCAGGCATGCAAGCTGCTTTTGTTGATATAGGCCTAGAAAAAGCCGCTTTTTTGCATGCATCAGACATAGTCAATAGCGCCTCAATAGTTGAGGGCGTAGACGACGAGCCGATCAAAAAAGTACAAGACATACGTGAGCTAGTACGCCAAGGCCAATACATTATGGTGCAAGTGGTTAAAGACCCACTAGGCACTAAAGGAGCAAGGCTTACTACCGATATCACTATTCCTTCTCGCTATTTAGTGTTTATGCCAGACGCTACGCATGTAGGTGTTAGTCAGCGTATTGAAACCGAAGAAGAGCGTGCGCGACTTAAAAAAATAGTGGCAGAATACGGCGACGATAATGGCAGTTTTATTGTTCGTACAGCGGCAGAGGGCGCCAGTGAAGCGGAGCTAAGACACGATGCTGAATTTTTACGAAAACTGTGGCAAAAAATTGTATCACGTCGTAAAAAAACCAATAAAGCCAGTATATTACACGAAGACTTAACGCTTGCATTTAGGACCCTGCGCGACTACGTAGGTGAAGATATGGAGCGTATTAGGGTTGACTCTAAGCTAACCTATCAAGAGCTAAAGCTGTTTACTGAAGAGTTTGTGCCTTTGCTTTCGCAAGCACTTGAGTATTACCCAGGTGAGCGCCCAATTTTTGACTTATTTGACGTTGAAACCGAAATTCAAAAAGCATTGCATCGTAAAGTCACGCTTAAGTCAGGCGGTTATTTAATTATCGACCAAACCGAAGCGATGACCACAGTTGATGTGAATACAGGTGCGTTTGTAGGGCATCGTAATTTAGAAGAAACCATTTTTAATACCAATGTGGAAGCCACATCAGCCATTGCTAGGCAGCTACGCCTGCGTAACCTAGGCGGTATTATTATTATCGATTTTATCGATATGATCAGCGAAGATCATAAACGCAGAGTATTACATTCTCTAGAGTCAGCACTATCTAAAGACCGTGCAAAAGCCAACATAAACGGCTTAAGCGCATTAGGCTTAGTAGAAATGACCCGTAAGCGCACCCGCGAAAGCCTTGAGCATATTTTGTGTGATGTATGTCCGGCTTGCTCTGGACGCGGCTCACAAAAAACAGTCGAAACCGTATGCTATGAAATACTGCGTGAAATAGTGCGCGTTAATCGTGCCTACGATGCCGATAAATTCATGGTGTATGCGGCGCCGGCTGTAAGTGAAGCCTTACTCAATGATGAGTATCATAACCTTGCCGAACTTGAACTATTTATTGGAAAACAGGTCAATATTCAAACAGAGAGCTTATACAGCCAAGAGCAGTTTGATGTGGTAATGATGTAATGAAAACGAAAGCGGTCTGTTTTTTTTGTTTTAGAAAGTTATGGCAAACCTGCGCCATAATTTTAGTATTACTGGCCGTGATTGTTTCTATTTTAAAGTACACCTTACCTTATGCAAACGACTACAAAGGCGATATAGAAACCTACCTGCACGATAAATTTGCCATTAGTCTTTCTATAGGCGCAATCTCTGCCAGTTGGCATGGCGCCGGCCCTGCCTTGGTATTAGAAGATCTCTCTTTTAAGGATAACGAAACTGCGCCTATATCGCTTACTATTGCCAAAACAAGCCTAGAACTTAACCTATGGGAGAGCATTAAAGCCTTTCAGTTAAAGTCTAATTACTTTGTTATTAATGGCTTTCATACCAGTGTAAATATTCAAAATTTATTTAATAACACCAATAACGATGATGTCTCGTTTGAACAAAAAGAGCTAATTGAAGAGCTATTTTTAGGAGATACAGGGCATTTTGCTATTGAAAATTCGAGTATTAATTTTATTTTAGAAGATGGTAGAGAGCGCAAACTATTACTCGAAAACATAGTATGGCAAAACCAAGATGAACAACATTTAGGAAGCGGCAGCCTCGCCTTGCCCGGCATTAGTGTTGGTAGCTTTGACGCACGTATCGCGCTTAGTGGCAAAACTATAGAGCAAATTGCGGGTGATATTTACGTACAAGCAAATAGCGTAGATGTGTCTAATTGGTTGGCGCAATATATTAATACTGAAAAACAACAGCTTTACACAGACATAAACTTAAAGTCTTGGCTTAAGCTCGAAAATGGTTTTATCAGCGATGTAAAAATGCAGTGGTTACCTAGCTTTGTACACTGGCAAAACAACCAACAAGCTAAACAAGTAAGCTTAAGTGAAGGGGGATTTCATTTATTTCCTGAGGCAAACGCTTGGCACTTAAAAAGCACGGGTCTGACATTTAGTAATAACGACACAACCTGGCCAAGTCTAGAATTTGAGGCGAACTTAGGTAAGCAAAATAAAGTGTGGCTGCAGCAGGTTGATCTTTCTTTACTGAGTAACTTGGCGTCGTTAACTAATTTTGAAGCATTACAACCACTTTTAAACCGCAAACCAAGTGGTTTTATCGATCAAGCCTACCTAGAACTTAATCCAGATGAGCAATGGCAGTTATGGTTTTCAGCTAATAATATTGGCTGGCAAGAAGTGTCTGGTATTCCTGCAGCGCAGGCGCTTAGAGTCTCGGGGCTTATAAATCAGCAGCGCGGGCGAGTGCAGCTATTTGGCGAAAACGGGACTTTAATAACTGGCGATAGCTTCAGTAAAAATATTGATTACAACCAAATTAATATCGATCTGGATTTAGCAAAAACAGATAATTACTGGAATGTAAGCAGTAATAATATTTGGTTTGATAATAACGAAGTTACCTTAGCGGCTGAGCTAAATGTAAGCCTTAGCGACGATCCTCGCTTAGATCTATACGCAGAAGCCTATGCAGAGGATGCCACAGTAGCTGGGCACTACTTTCCGTTAAAGGCAATGAGCCCTCAACTTGTAAGCTACTTAAACGGTGCAATAAAAGGGGGCGAAGTGGCTAAGGCGCAAGTATTATTTGCAGGCCCGCTTTCAGGTTTTCCTTTCACCGATGGCAGCGGCCAATTTGATGTACTCGCGCAAATAGATAATGCAACGTACGCGTTTGACCCCAATTGGCCGGCAGTAACTAACGCCAATGTGCAGTTGCACTTTGCCAACGAGCGAATGGATATTTACAGCCAGCAAGGCCAGTTAGTTAATTTAGAAGTAGGCGATAGCGTGCAAGTGAGTATTGCCGATTTAATGCACGCTGATGAACTCATTGTACAAATAGATAAACGCACGCAAATGGAAAAACTGCATGACTTTTTTGCAGCCACGCCGATTGCAAACCCACTGGCCAATATTTTTGAAGTGGTGCAGGGTAAAGGTCAAGCCGATGCAAGCGTAACACTTTTAATTGGCTCTAAATTTAAAGGTGGAGCCAGTGTAAACGGCAAAGTAAAGCTAAACGATTTACCTGTTTATATTGCAGCCCCTGGCATTGCGCTTGAAAAACTAAGCGGCGAGCTCAGCTTTGAAAACGATACAATTAGCATGCAAAACGCCAGCGCTACATGGTTGGGTATGCCGCTTAGCATTAACTATAATAGTGCAAGCGAAGCACAGCAGTACACCGCTAATATTGATATAACGGCGTTACTAAATGCAGATACACTAACAACCCAGGCGCAAGGTATACTGAAAGGGTACCTGAGTGGGCAAAGTGAAGTTGATATAGGCCTTGCACTTAATTTTACCGAGCAAGGCTTTAATTACCGCGCTCAGGTTAGCTCTGAGCTACGTGGCTTGACGAGCACGCTACCAGCGCCCTATGGCAAAACAAGTGAACAGGTTTGGCCGTTAACGGGCATAGTGCAAGGCGATGATATTTCAAATCTTATTACGGCTAATGCTAATCAGCAGTTATATTTTAATGCGATTTTAGAAAACGGTCAGCCGCAATTTAGTAATATGCATATTGTACTTGGTGAGCAAGATTTAGGGCTAAATCAAAAAGATTTAAGCGTTAATATCAACCTTGAACAAACGCAACTAGAAGCATGGTTTGAATTAATAGACCAAATAATTAAAGCCGCTCAAGCTAAGCCAGACCAGCAGTCTGAGGGTATTATGCCGCCATTAAATGAAGTGGTTGCGCATATTGATAAGGTTAATGCTAGCGACATTATTTTTAACGATTTTGAAATGCGCTTAGCGCCCCAGCAAAACAACTTATATTTAAAGCTTAATGCCAAAGAACTGCGTGCTGACGTGTTTATTCCCAGCTCTCAGCCAAGCCAGCCGATACGTATAAATAGCGATTACTTAAGACTTAACTTTGCACCTAAAGTAGAAGAAGATCTTGAGATCACCGATGTACTGCCAGAGCAAAACCTAGCGTGGCTTAACACAGTACCTGCCATTGAATTTGAATGTGCAGATTGTAAAGTGGCAAGTTATCAGCTTGATAAAGTGAGCGCTTCGCTGGTCGGTGAAGGCGACAAGCTTACTATTTCTGAGCTTGTGGTTGATAAGGGCGACCATATTTTACGTACCGAAGGGCAGTGGCAAGGTGGCTTTACGCAATTTAATGGTGAACTTAAAAGTGACGATATAGGCGCGCTATTTGATGAATTTGATATCACCACCGCTATAAAAGATTCAAAAGCCGATATTAACTACAACCTTGCTTGGCAAGGCGCCCCGTATGACTTTGATATACCTAGTTTGGGCGGTGAAGTTAAGTGGGATTTAGGCGAAGGCCACATTGCTGAAATAAGTGATGGTGGGGCACGTGTATTTTCGCTACTTAGCCTTGACTCGCTAGTGCGTAAATTAAAACTCGATTTTAGAGATGTATTTTCAAAAGGCTTTTTTTATAACAGCTTAAAAGGCTCTATGCAGCTAGATAAAGGTATAGCCTACACAAAAGATACCAAAATGGATGGCGTGCCAGCCGATTTAACGATTAACGGCTATGCTAATTTAAACACCCTTGAAATAGATTACGATTTAGCTGTGGCACCGCAAGTAACATCTAGTATTCCGGTTATAGTGGCTTGGATGGTTAATCCCGTCACAGGGCTTGCCGCTTTAGCGCTTGATAAGGTTATTCACTCAGCAAGGGTGATCTCCGAAATTAACTTTAAAGTAACCGGCAAAATGAATGACCCTGTGGTACAAGAGCTTGAGCGTAAAAGTAAAGAAGTTACCTTACCGCAAGCTGCGCAAAATCAGCCGCAAGCGGCCAGTACACTCACACTTAAAGATGCCGCGGTAACAGCAACACAATGAGTACGTTAAACGCCAATATAATTGCTTTGCAAATGTGCTCAGGCACCAACCCCGACGAAAACATGGCAACCCTTGGCGAGGCGTTAAATAAACTCCCCGCAGCCAGGCCATTGCTTGTATGTTTACCCGAGGCGTTTTTAGTATTTAGTAAAAGTGGCGATGATACGCTAGCGGTTGCTAAACGTATTACACACTATAAGCAGCAATTAAGTGCATTGTGTAAAAAGCATAATATTTGGCTAAATGCGGGCACTATCCCTGAGCCACACAAAAATAATAAATACTTTGCGGCCTCGCACTTATTTAATAGCCAAGGTGAATGCGTAGCCACGTACAATAAAATGCATTTATTTGATGTTGATGTGGCCGATAAAACCGCCAGCTATCGAGAGTCAGACTTTACTCAAGCAGGCGATGATGTGGTGGTTGTTGCTACACCGTTTGGTAAAATTGGCTTAACAGTATGTTATGATTTGCGCTTTAGCGGATTATTTAGCGCACTTACGCGCCAAGGGGCTGAAATAATTTTAGTGCCCAGTGCTTTTACAGTCCCTACTGGGCAGGCACATTGGCAGCCCTTATTAAAAGCACGCGCAATAGAAACGCAATGTTACGTTATTGCAGCGGCGCAGTATGGAACGCATCAAAATGGCCGCCAAACATACGGCCACAGTATTATTATTTCACCGTGGGGCGAGCAAATAGCAACGCTTGAAAGTGGAGTAGGGTTTATAAGCGGTTACGCCGACCTAAACCAGTTAAATAAAATTAGAAGAGATATGCCCGTGCAATCTCATCAACGATTTAGAGAGCATTTATTATGAATTCGGTTGAACAGCATTTATTACACGACAGCCAGCTAAATCGAGAAGAACTCGAAAAAACGCTTGGGTATATTCATCAGCATAAAGTGGATTACGCCGATTTATACTTTCAATCAAGCCATCATGAGTCATGGGTGCTTGAAGACGGCTTAGTAAAAGAAGGCTCTTACAATGTTGAGCGCGGAGTGGGTGTTCGTGCCGTTAGTGGTGAAAAAACAGGGTTTTCTTACTCTGATGCCATTAACCTTGAAGCTTTAAACAAAGCCGCAACGGCAGCTCGTAGCATTGCCGATGCAGGCGAAGATAAAACCATTAAAGTATTTAGCGATGTGAAAGCAAAAGAGCAATTTGCCCCGCATCAGCCAATATCAAGCATGAGTGACAGCGATAAAGTGAGTTTATTGCGTGAGCTTGAAAACTACATACGCGAACTCGCCCCTGATGCTGAGCAAGTAATTAGTTCAATGTCGGCTGTATACGAAGAGGTATTAATTGCTGCCAGCGATGGCACGTTTGCTACCGATATACGCCCGCTTATTCGTTTAAACTGCTCCGTTTTACTTGAAAAAAATGGCCGCCGTGAACGCGGTGGTGCAGGGGGCGGCGCACGCTTAGATTATGGCTACTTTAAAGAGCTAGTTGAAGGCAAGCCGCGCTGGATGGGCTTTGCCGAAGAAGCAGTACGCCAAGCTAAAGTAAACCTAGAGGCAATTGATGCCCCGGCTGGCACAATGGAAGTTGTGTTAGGCAATGGCTGGCCTGGCGTGTTGCTACACGAAGCGGTAGGCCATGGCCTTGAAGGCGACTTTAACCGTAAAGGGGCTTCGGCATTTAGCGGTAAAGTGGGGCAAAAAGTAGCGTCTGAGCTGTGTACAGTAGTTGATGATGGCACCATGGCTGATCGCCGCGGTTCACTTAACGTTGACGATGAAGGCACACCTGCAGCTTATAACGTACTTATCGAAGACGGTATTTTAAAAGGTTACATGCAAGATAAGCTCAATGCGCGTTTAATGGGTGTAAACCCAACGGGTAATGCACGTCGTGAGTCGTATGCGCATTTACCTATGCCGCGTATGACCAACACCTACATGTTAGGGGGCGAGCATAGCCAAGCCGATATTATAAGCTCAGTTAAAAAAGGGGTATTTGCACCAAACTTTGGTGGCGGCCAAGTAGATATTACTTCAGGTAAGTTTGTATTTAGCGCATCAGAGGCGTATTTAATTGAAAACGGTAAAATTACCCAGCCAATTAAAGGTGCAACACTGATTGGCAATGGCCCAGAGGTGATGCAGCATATTTCTATGGTAGGCAACGATTTAGCCCTTGATAAAGGCGTGGGTGTCTGCGGTAAAGATGGCCAAAGCGTTCCTGTAGGGGTAGGTCAACCAAGCCTTAAAATAGACCAACTTACAGTAGGTGGCACCGCATAAAACAATAAAGCGCGAAGCAATTCGCGCTTTATAGGTTACCAATGCGAGGTTTACGCCTCGCTTTGCTCTTCTTTGTTCTTCTTCGCCTGTTCGTACCACAAAGCCATAAAACACTCAGTTAATTTATGCTCTATTTCAAGTGCTTTGTTGGTTGGGCAAAATAGCGTAAAGCTTGCTTTAAACTCACCAAGCTCCGTAGTACCAAAGTGAATAACCGGTGCCGGACCTGAAATTTTTGCATCGAGTTTACGCTCTATCATCGAATTATAACGTGTTGCTACATCGTGAAACTCTTCGCAGTACAGCTTTGCCTGATTGACTAACTCGTCATGAATAACATAAGGGTTAAAGCTCTCTCTGCGTACAATAGTAAAATGATGAGTAACAAAGCGCTTTACATAATTAAGGTTTTTAATTGAGCTGGTGATCAGCTTATTATTTGGAATATAAATTGTTTTGCGCGAAAACTGATAAGTGTGCATGTCTATTTCATGCATGGTGGTTTTTACCCAGTCTGTTTCGGCTACTTCGCCAAAATAGTCACCCACTTGTATCCAATCACCTACTCTAAACGGGCGGGTGGTAACCAGGTAAAAAAAGCCTATAACGCATTGTATAAACTCGCGAGTTGCAAGCACTATAGCTACAGCAAACGCAGCAATAGACAGCGCAAAATTTTGTATTTCGGTCGACCACACAAATAGCAGCGACAACACCATAACAAAATTAATAAAGTGCTTAATGTTATGAGTGATGTAACGAATGTCTTTTTCTTTTTTTTCTGCGCGGTTTCTTGCTAGTTTATCAACCAGTACTTTAAGCACAAAAGCAATGGCAAGCACGAGCACAGAAACTAAAAAAGGGTGCATGAATATGTCTTTAATCATAACTTCCAAATACGAGTAGCAATAGGCACGCTAAGTATATTGAGTAATCAAACCAATTAGCAAATTTAAGCTACATAAAATCACTTATACCAATTGTATTAAGTTATGAGCCATTTATAGCAATAGCTGAATAGCGTTATAACCCTGTTAGCGCTTTATCTTGTACGCTAGAATGGCTAATACTTAATTAAACCGGTATTACTTAGCAGCTAGGCTGTTTGCTCTGTAATAGAGACCTGCGTGTGTTTAGCGTGTTTTTGGCAAAACAATACAAGCTCAATGGCAGCGATAAAAATAAGCGTGTAACCTAGGGTTTCTATGCCTTCCTCAATAATATTTTTAACGACCCGAACGTATTGTTCCCCCATAACTGAGTGCCAAAACTCGCCCTTGCCCATCATTCTCGAAAAAGCGAGTAAGGTCACTAAGCCAGATAGACAAATACCATAACTCGGTGTTTGCGCATAGGCTTTTAACGAGCTGTAAATAAAGCCTCGTTGGGCTTTTAAATAAAGTAGTACGCTCCCTAACAGCGTATATACAATTGCTTGCCATGCGCCATCAAACACATATATATCTAGGTAGGTGTCAAATTCTCTAACAAACATAGCAGCTGTCAATGTAGCCAGTAACAGCGCGGCTATTTTAAGATCAGAGTGAATACGTGAGGCGTAAAAAAACAGCATACAACTTAAAAACGTTAAAATATCTTGCATGTGTTCTGTTAGTGTTTCTTCACTGTAAAGTGCATTTTGCTGTAAATCAAAACCTTCAAGCTGAATTAAAAAAGCCACACCTGCTAAGCATAATAAGTAAATAAAAGATCGCAGTAAAAACATATAAAAGCTCAAATAGAAAACAATGCGCGGCAGTTTAATTATAAAAATGGCTAAAAGCCAAAACATTATAGAAACTTTTTATATATTTATCGGTCTAAGTTTTTTGCTGTTAAATTAATGGGTTATGTTTTTATATTATGTATTTATGATGTGTTTTTTGTAATAAGTTGAGTTAATTAGTTGTGCTGTATAGGGTTAAATGCGTTAAGCATAAAAAAGCCCTTACTAAAACATAGTAAGGGCTTTTAACGTTATAAGCAGAATATGCCTAGCGCATCGTCTGGGCGTACTGTTACATTTAAAATCTGAAGAAAGTCTGGAAAGCTACGTTTTACATAACCTAGAATGCTTTTTCAGAAAAAGTGAAAAATTGCAAAGAAATTTGGACTTTTCTGAGGTCTGGAAAATGGTTTTCCAGATTTTGTATTGGATTTCCATACTTGCTGGACATCAAATAAGTTTTAACTTTACTAACTGGCTCGAATAATAGGAATTAACCAAATCTGACAGTCGCCTAAGTGCCAACAGTAATTGATTACGATACTTAAAATTAAGGCCTACTCTTTTTATACCTATAAGATTTATTTTAAAGCAAAAAAAGCAGAGCTGTACTGGACAAGCATTTATTAAGTTAGAAGCAGTTTTAGCTATCACTGACGACTCAACTCCTTACATTGATTACCTAAATGAAGCAAAACTAGACTGCAAACAGGCTTTAATTAGGGAAATTGATATAAATAAACTTTTTGATGTTTTGTATCGCTAGGTAAAGTAATCTAATGGGCATACATCGCCTTTGGATTCTCTAAATACTATTGTTATCAAGAGTTTCTTTGGTTGATAAATAGTTTTGAGGAGTATTTATGTTAGTAAGGAAAAACCTATTAAACCTTTAAAAATAAATCAAGCAAATGTATTTTATAATTACTCCATTGGTTTTGATTGTTTATATATAGATTTGTTAAAAACAGGAGCTAAGTTGCTTGAAGCGGGTGTATCAAAATCCATATTCTTTTCCGATTTTAAATGTATGTATCTTGATAGCTCTGGAAAAAGACAAGTCGAAATAATTAGCCCAGAGGGTCGCCAGTGGGATTCATCATGGAAGATTAAACTAAGCGATAAAATCCCTAAAAACATTGCTAGTGATTTATTTAATTCTCTTGAAATAGCTTTCCACGAAAATCAATTTCAAAATCATTCAGTGCCATACATGAGAGCGAGTTTACCGCCTTTAGTAATTGATTTTGAAGGCTACCATATTCCTTTGTACTCATCGGTTAAAATATTCTCCAGTGGACTTGCAGTACTCAGTTTTCAAATGGATCAAACATGGGAAGGTTTAGATGAGGGAGAATTTATTCCTCAGGTAGTCAATATTTTTAAGTGTTATTTTAAATCAATTTGGGTTGACTCAAAGTTACAAAAATTGGATGCAAATATTGTTTTAATAAATGCTTACGAGGACTATTTTTCTTTAGGTGGGGAGCCTTTGAAAAGCTTCAGGATTCGACGTTTAATAAAAAAGATGAAGAATGAGAGCCGTCACTTTTTAGAAGAAACATTAAAAAGTGATGGGGAACTATTTGTTTTAGACGGGTTTGATTGGGCACTCCATAAAATTGTAGGTACCGAGAATACTGACTCAAAAGAGTCAACCATTGAACAGTGTAGAAGTATATATTGCAACAGCATAAGTAGTCTTTTGGTAACTAATGAGAGTGTTGGGAGCAAATCGCCACTAGGTTACTTTTGGCAAGGTCGCCCCTCCATTTCTTTAATGCGTTTTGAGGAGCAGCCGTCAACGAAAGGTGAGCTTTTGAATAGTTTTGCTAACTCTATAAATAGAATTTTAATGAGAGCTGAAAATGTAGTAAGTCCATTGGATTTACCAATTGACTTAAGACTTTTCAATGATTCATCGTTACATTTAAATAGAGCTACTATCCTATGGACATGGTTAAAAACCAAAGATTGTTTAGATGATGCTTGGAATGAACCTAATACAATGTCAAGAATCTACGAGAACCAAGCGAGAACAGAGCATCTCGAATACAATAACATTAATATAGCAAGAGCCTGTTCATGGGCTCAATCACCTATAAATAGTGACTACTTATTAACTGCTTATGAAGTATTAGCAAATTCAGAAGTTTTAGTTCATCAAAGTAGCAATGCAGGAGAAGTTAACGATGCACTTTCACACGCAATTCAAGTATTCGGAACAGCATCTTTAGTGAATCCTAGTAAGGAAGCCGCAAGATTTCACCTTGACGAATTAAGATATAAATCGGATCAAGCTAAGAGTCGAAGTGACAGGTGGCTTGCAGTTACTTTTGGTTTAGTGGGGGCGGCAAGTCTTGCTGATTTTGTTTTTCACCCTTTAGTTCAAAAAGTATGGCCTTCATTAAGCAACGTTCAAAGTCCGCTAATATCTATAGGGATCTCTATAGGTATAATTATATTTGTAGCATTAATTATTTTATTAACTACTAATAGAAAAAATAGCTAAAAACTTTTTCTTTTGAAAACTGAATATACAAAATCTTGGCTCCAAGCATTGCAGCCTTTTACAATCTGAAATTCGCTTTTTGGCGAAGTTCAATTGTGTGCCAACAGCAAACATTGGTAACGCTTCAAACACCGGCACCGTTCATGTTGTCCGAGCGCTTTGACTTATTACACGTGATTTAGACTGCTAACAATAAGCTCTTTTACTTTTTCAATCTTTCTAAGTGATTCATTGGTATAACCCTTCAAGCTGAGGTAAACCTAGAAAATAAGATGGCCTTGAGTTTCCATAGTTTCCTTGCGCGTTTCTGCGTAACGATGTACGAATTAAAATGCAGCATAACTCAGCTCTCGTAACCCCAACATAATGCAGATTAGTATCTTCGGCTAGGCTTGGGTAGTTAATGTCATCCCAGTTAACCCCCGGAATTCTATGTGGAAAAGACCATTCCTCCATATCTAAATGCAATATTATTTTGAATTCTAGGCCTTTAGATTTATGAAGTGTCATTAACTGAACTTCATCTTTAGCTATTGGCTTGAACAGCTTAACCCATGTATCTTTGCTCCAGATAAGCCTCACAGCATCATTTTCTTCTTCAAATTCATCGAACCCGATTAATTCAAGTAAGTCGTTACTCTTCTCAATGAAAGCCTCTAGTATAGCTTCTGCTCGGATACCCTTTAATTGTCTTCGTATATTTGCCATATTTCTTGCTGGCAGTTGAAAGAAATACTTTTCTATTACGTCTTGAGCGGTTGGAATAGCTCCGTACTTATATAATAGCAAATCTGAATAAACGTCAGCACATTCAGTTCCTATGTCATTGAGGGGGCTGTCAGTATATAGTCGGTGATTATGGTTTAAACCAGTTGCAAATTCTCTTAACGATATTTCCTTCTTAGCTAGGATAGCTACATCAGATGCATTGTTAATTGTGTTTTTTTCTAACCAATCGTCTATCCATGGTGAAATATGTTCTGCAGCATTTTTTAAGCTTCCATTAATAAGACGACGAAACACATAAATATCATCTTCATGAGCTATCAATTTGTATTCAGGATCAAGAACACGGGAAGCATAATTAACAATTGATGGGTGGCATCTATGGTTTAAGTCGAGTTCAAAGTGCTGAAAGTTAGCATTGTCTTCGATTAAGGCTAGCAAGAATTTTGGCTGACTTCCCCTGAATTGATATATCGACTGGTCAATGTCTCCAACTGCCGTTGCGATTAATCCAAGCTCTTTTATTTTTATGAATAATTCATGCTGAGATTGAGACGAGTCTTGGTATTCATCGATAAAAACATGCGAGTAACGTGCTCTTATATAACGCTGTGCGGTAACCGAGTTGTTAAGAATTAATAATGACAATGCAGCAAAACTATTCATCCACAATATACCTGCATCGTATAATGCTTTAAAACCAGCATCAGAACTAAGTTCATCACAAGTCGGTGAATTGTATTCTCCGGATAAGTAAAGTTGCTGATGAGAGTCTAGTTTTTTAACTATCTTACAATCAGACGGTTTGCCATCCCATATTCGACCTAAAAATGGCAATATCAATTCTTTCAAGCAAAAGCTATCTATTGTGCCGTAAAAGCTAAGTTTTGTGTCGTGAGCATTCTCTTTGCAGCGCTTCTTAAGCTCCTCACTCGCTTTTTTCGTAAAAGTAATAGCAATTACACCTTTATGACTAGATAGATTCGGTGTAATCCCTCGGATTTTTTCCTTTATCACGGTGGTTTTTCCACTACCAGGACAAGCTGTAATGACAATGCTATCTTCACAGTCAATCGCGGCCTGCTGCTGCAGTGTTGGATTAAAAGTGCTCATTACTAAGACCTTCTCATCTCTACTAGTTTGTGCAATGGTTTTGCTAATTCACCTCTATTCAGCTTATGAAGATCTCTTGAAATAGATTTAAGCAAATTTCTCATCCTTAGTGCTTTTTTTCCTTGAAGGTACTTGATTGCGGAATCATCGTCAGATTTTCCAACCGCTGTTTGTATTTCATCAGATAGTTCTTCAACTAAATCAGTTTCTAAATCAACTTTAGATAAAAATATTCCTTGGTCATTGAGCATATCCGAAGCTGTTTGCCACTCTCCATTGTCCACAGTATCTTGAGGGGAAAACTCGGTATAACCTCTATCGAATGGGTCTTCTCCTATAAGACTTAAACAACGATTAATGCCTGCATGCTGCCATTCATTTTTACTTGATATTTTTGAAACATCGTTATCGGTTCTCATTATCCATGGAATTTGAAGCGCATCGAGTATAGATATGAATACTTTGAAAGAAATACCGTCGACGGAAAGGATTGACAAGTTTTCAAAATCAAGGTCAATATTCAAGGCTTTAGATAGTGACTGATAAAAGAGCATTTCAGATGGCCCCTCGACTAAGAATATACCGTCAGAGAAAAATGCTTCAGCTGGCAAAATACTCATTCTGTAACTCATATCTTCCCAACCTGACTCAATACAATCTGAGCATCCCTCACTAGCAGCTACTGTTGATGAATTTTGGGGAAGTAACCGTATGATAGAGTCAGGCGAAAAATTCACAGTTATCTGTGGTGAGTGGGAAGAAATAATCGTTTGACCGGGCAACTCATCAATTAAATAAGTTGCCAACTTTCTCTGTTGATGAGGGTGCAAATGTGCTTCTGGTTCTTCGATAACATAGAAGATAACTTCGTTTTCTAAATCATGTTCTTGTGCACTTTTTGCTTTCCATAAAGCTAACAGTATTTGATTATTTCGCCCATCGCCACCGAGCATCACGTTAGAGCCATTGGTATTAGCACCAAGCTGTAGCTTTTCTATAAAGTCATTTACCTGAATTGCCCCCGTGTCAAGTTGCACCTCATAATTAGCATAATGATGAGCTAACTTCTTTAGTTCGTCATTAACGTTATTCATTGCGTTATCTACATAAACCAATTGAGAGACTTTATCATTGAGGTTTTCTAAGTCACTACTGATTTCACCAAGTAAATCATCATCTTCTTGCTTCTCATCGTCAGAAAGTGATTCTTGAGCAATTTTTAACAGCTGCCGCTTTTCCTTGCGGATGAACCTCTCTAAATCACGTTGAGACTCAATATATTTTAAGTGCATGTGTTTTAGATAAAAACGACTGTTGACTTCTTGTAGATCATCAACTGAAGGACCAACAAATAGCTTATAACTTAGGCTGCTATGTACTGCGGTATATCGTAAAAAGGTTTCATTATTTTCACTAACGCTCCCCTTAAGAACCGAGATAACAGCGTCTTCGGTGATATCTGAAAACTTAACGGTAATTGATATTTCGTCGCTGACACCGGTCGGATTAATATGAAAATCAAGCTCACTTGGCTCGATATCCACTTCAGATAAGCTTTTGTCTAATAGTATTCTTAATGCATGGAGTAAATTGCTTTTTCCCACATCGTTGGCGCCAATAATTAAAGTGTTTTTGTTAAAATTAATATTCGAATTGGAAAAATTTCTAAATCCTTCTAAATGCACCTTACTTATTTTCAATTCTCTTTCCTTATAGACATTGGCAGAGCTAACCTAATTACTACCTTGAAACTCATTGCTGTATATCTGAAATGACGTGTAACAGCTTATCGAACACCATTTCGGTGGTTTGATACACACTAAAACGGCGTGTATTACATACCCTGATAATTTCACCAATAATTACCTTTGTAAACGAGTAATTAAGATAGCTTGAAATTAAGCTTGTTATTTTGAACCAAAACGGCGGTTAATAATGTTATCGGACAAAATTAGGCTCCTACTCAAAAAAGCAGGAATAAATTTAACTTTCCCAGTGTCAGGTTATCGCAGCCTTTTAGATGAAGTACAAAAAAGCGTAATGTCTGTCAAAGCTACTACATATAAGTAGCTTTAAAAGACATTACATTGATGTATCTTAGCTAACCTCTAGTAAAAGTTCTCTGTTTTCTAACGGATCTTTTCTGACTATATATTTGAGGGTATTTTGTAATAGAGTGATATTTAATAAGCAGTTTTTTAATTCTTGAGCCGTAAAAATATCGGATTGCAACAGCCCTTTAGTAAACACTTCTTTTGGCAGCGAAAAAGAATCAAAACCATCGGTATTTTTGTACATGTCAATTTCAAATGAACCCAATTCAACAGGTTTTGGGTGAGCACTTATGTTTCTAGCTTTTATTATTTTTCTCAAATATGAATAACAGTCTGAAGATTTATTTATTGTATAGCGCCCCTTAGATAGAATATAAAATAAACTATTAAGTTTTGCTTGTAACCCCATAGTAGCAAAGGCATTAATTAAACTTTTGCCTAGCTCTTGCTCTTGCAATAAGTTTTTTAAGTCGCTTAGGGCTTCATTTAGTATTGCTTCTATAGATAAAGCACAGAGTAAAACAAAGGGCTCTCGCTTATCGCACAAGAATAGCTCATCGTCTTCGATTAAATCTAACAAAGTCTTTGCAGCAGATATAAGTCGTTGCGATCTAACAATAGATATTTCTATTTGGTTCGGCATTATTGTTTACCTAAAAGTAATTTAACTATTTTTTATTTCTGTCAGCCAATACGAGCAATAATCCTCACCATCATATATAGATGAGCTTAGTGCGGATTTATCTTTTGAACCTACTCTAGCATTACAGCTGAGGCTTATCTTTTTCATGCATGGAAGTAAGAAATAGCCTTCATATTCATTGAGCCGACTATCCTTTCTAGCTTTTTCTAAATCGTTTACACGACCATTTACTTGTTGTTTTAATTTGGAATATCTGACTGAGATAACATCCAAATTTATTTCTTTGTCATCAAATAGACGCATTAACTCAGTAAATTGTATTTGCAGCTCAAAGATTTCTTTTTCCACTTCATTTTTCATCATTACACATACCTAAATACTATTAACTCTTAAGGGGGGAGCTGTAAAAATATACTTGCTCATATAACGAGGCATATTCTATTTTTAGTTTATATCTGGTAGTTAGTCTCTTCTCGATAGAGCTCATATCCATTCCAGGTAAAAAATGTAACTTAAGAATACATACTTTTTCATTTTGAGCTATGTAGCTCGTGGCAGATAAACTTGATGTATATACATTCTTAGTGTCTAACTCGGCTTTAAAATAATTACGAATATCACTATCAAGTTCAGACCAAGAGATGCTTTTATCATTAACAATGAACTCAAATGATCTAACTTGTGCAGTACCTAGCCCTTTATTGATTATATCGAAGCAAATGGAGCTATCGTCCGTATGAAGCCAGTCACTTAGCCTTGGTGAAACCGATAGTTTATTGTGTTTTTGTTGTGTTCTAATAGTCCAATAGGTAAGCCCAATAGCTAATAACGCTGTTATTATTGTAATGAGCTGAACCAAAAGGTTTATATCCATTCTAACCTCTTAATTGTAAGTTAAATATTTTCACATATTTTAGTTAGTTTCATGAATTGCTGATCATTAACAATATCATTGTTTGCTTGCTCTATAAGATCTAGAACTTCTTTTAAGTGATAAAGGGATGAACGTGTCTCTTTTGGTATTATCAGATTACACAGGCTTAGAACCTCATTGGGAAATTGATAAGCTAATGGAATTGATTCTGAAGTATTGCGTGTAAATGAATGTAACCAATGATGTTGAACTTCCAATGGTGTTAAACACCACTCTATAGAGTAAAATAATGTGGGGAAATAGCTACCAGACTTCTCTAATAAGCTAATCCATGCTGCTGTTTGTTCTTTAGTTCTGTATTTTCTCTCTCTAGGCCAAATATCCTCGATAATAGTAGTTACGTCTCTAAGACATTCATCAGAGTTTTTTGTAAAGCCCTTACTCAAATATCGAATTACCGTTGCTCTTTCTTTTTCTCTCATATTTCTAAAGCAATTTTTAGCATCTGAAGCGTTTATTTTATCCTTACCTTCATATGAAGGTAAGGCAAGCTCAATTATTTTATGTGATGTGGCCTCTATGAGTCTCTGATCCCAAGCCCATTCATAAATTCTGGGGAACAGATGAATCATCTTTGGCTTCAATAGGACGCTTACCTCGACAGATGGTAATTTATTTGCAATTACACCACTCCAAGCAGGAGCAGATAACTTATTATCTAGATTTAGTAATGGCAAAAGGAAGCTTTGAACCCAAGAAGAGTCTATATAATGTAACCAACTTATTTGATAAGAAAGTATTGCTGATGCGTAAGCGCCAACAGTATCTTCACTTATTAAAAATTGTTCAATTTTGTCTTTAAATATGCTTGGTATTTCAGCATTTCTATCTAAACGATAAGAGTCAATTTCTCTGATATATGTATTAAGAATAGCGCCTGTTAAGCTAGCTCTAGCTTCAATCCATGTAATGTGACTGATTGAAGTATCTTTGGAGTCCAAAGCGCTTTGCTCATCTCTTAACATTACTGATGTACAGTAGTCGAAAAATTTATAGCATAAGCTAGGTAACTCTTTTAAATAGATTGAACCGTGGCGATCAAGCCAATTACTTAAGTTATAACTTAGCTCAATTAATATCTCTTTAGGTAATTTATAAAGCCGATTTAGTAATGTGATTTTAGTCTTTCTGCTTGCACTATCCGGCCAATTATCTAATAAAACCGACCAGAAATACTTTGGGTTATCTTTTCTTTTACTCAAATACGACAATGCTAATAACGCTTTTTTAGGCCTAAGTTTTATTAAGCCATCAAATGGCCTCCTAGCTGTATATTCTTCAAAGCCTCTATCATAAACTTGTATTGATCTTTTAATTACCTCACTAATTGGAGCATTAATGATTAAATCAGTTTCCTCATCAATTGTAATTCCATGAACTTTTACAGATGTTTTATGCACCAATTCCGCCGGTTCTTTAACTTGCCAGTCTTGATGCATGGATATGATCATGTCGATTTTTTTTCTGTACTTTTCAGGCAGAACCAATTGACTGAGTTCAAACCATTTAATGTAGCGAAATATTTCTATGTTCTTGAAAGTTTGAAATTCTTCATCTGATATATGCTTATGTTTATTAGGGCCCTGTAGGATTTTTTTAACTAGTTTTTCTTTATTTGTATTAGAAAAATCTTTCCATCTTTTTTCTAATAAACGAAGTAAATCGAGTTGATAGTTTTGACTCCAAAAACATTCCTGATCAATTGATAATATATAGTTTGCCGCTTCTGAAGCGGAGGAAATAGAGTTAAACCCATATGAATAAAAGTTTAGTTTATTAAAATATAAGGAGTTGTTTAAATTTAAATTAAAGCTAAGCGCTTTTGCTTGTGAGGGAAATTTATTTACTAATTTTTCGAAATTTTCAATAAAAAAATAAAATGAGCTGTGCTCTTCTAAGTTGTAAGTGTCTTCATTAGGGTCTGGATAACACGAAGGAGTATTATAAAAATGCTTGTGGTCAAACTCATTTGATAAATCGTTAGCATATTGTAAGTGGGTTAAAGTAGCTTGTAAAACTCGATACAAGTAGGCGTCTGGCACCTCAATATTATGCTCAAGCCTTAAAGGGAACTTTATTTCAAAATTACAAATATCAGATAAACGTATTTCACTCCATGCTTTTAAAGGGGGTCTTGATGCATGTATACCATATGGGCTTTCAAATTCCACGAAAGGCTCTAACTTTGTCTCATAAAAGCGTAAGGTTGTGAAATTCCATCCTTCATTTTTTATTAGATCTTGAAATTTATAGTAGTTATAAGACGGGTTAAACCAATCACCACCCTCAAACTGCTTGTTAGCTATATAGCTTAATACTTTTCGTGCGTTAGGGTTAAGTGTATTAGTACTATAAAGCTTCTCTAAGATTCTTTCTTTTAAAGTGTTATGCAAAGATCTTTTTCTAATGGCCCACCATGCAATAATAGGGTCGTCTAAGCTCTTTATTATCCAATTTGTGATATACCAGAGTCTAGGTGATATCAAGTTAGTGTTTGAGCGCAAGTCAATATCTTCAGTTGCAATGTTGTCACACGGTAACCATGATAAATAGTTTTTATATGGTATTATTGGCAAATTGTAGTTTTCTGTATCCACCGGTCTCGAAGGATCATCGTCTAGTCCATACTCAATAAATGGATCAAATGATTCGGCATCGCTATCCTTAAAGTTGTGACTTTTACTCGGTTTTCCTATCCTTATTTGAGGATCAAGTATACATAACCATTCAGCTAAAGGTGTGGGCTCTGCAGTACTAAATAATTTAGCCCCAGCTGAGGTAGTAAGAAAATTAGCAACTTGGCCCCGTTGGAAAGGTTTTAACTCTCTTGGGCTTGAGGATGCAAGATTTAATATATACTTTTTCCATTGTTTGGGTTTATCGACTTTCTCTGACCAAATTGAAAGTGTTTCCCATAAATCTCGGTGGTCTGGATATGCTATTGCAGTAACACCGCGATCACGCCATTTGGCTTCGATGTCTTCAGCCTCGCCTTTATCAAATGCGTAAATTTTTGTCCGGTCAAACTTTTCATCATGATTAAGTCCCTGAAGTAAATATTTCACCTGAGGATCTTCAGCTTGATAGCCGACTAAAACTACTGTGTATACCTCTAATAATTGAATTATAAATTTAGTTGCCCAACCTTCGGATAAATATGCTCTTCCAAAATCTGCGCTACTTAAAATATAAGGATGATGTTTTTCAGACGGATCTTTTAGCCTGCCATGCAAATAGGTTATTGCTTCGAGACTTGCGCCGGATGATAGATCAGGGAAAAAAGGAGGTTCACTATAAGAGAGGACTTCGTTCTGCTCAAAAAGTAGGTCAAAATTTGTAGTTACTATTTTTGGTTTACCGCTTTGACCACTGGATAAGAGTTTTAATATACCATGCTCCTTGCCAACATCATCAATAGAATTAGATTTGGAAAGTACCCTGGCAACGATTTGATTAACTTCGTCACGTCCGTAGTCTTGGTATAGCAAGTGGAAAACTTGATCTAATGGAGTTTTTAAATGTGACTTATTAAAGCCTTCGCTGATCCAAGGTAAGAATTCTTGGTAAACCTCGGAGCTTTCTGGTGGAGAAAAAAAATCAATTACAGCTTTTGTTAGATCTATAAAGCTTGGTAGTCCAGAGTTAAAAGAAACACCAGCCCCACAAAATAAAACTACTTTGCCGCGGTCACATTTATCAAGAAGTTCATCTGGAATATTAGGTCCATTTTCATTAAATCGCATTTAACCTTCCTTGTTTATGGATACAATGTAGCTATTTAGGCAGTCCTTTAAGCTCTTGAATTAATATAAACTTCTTCTCTGTATCTAATTTTGCTATCTCAATAACTAGCTCTGCTGTAGTCTCATCTTCACAGAAAAAATAATTCAGTGGAACATCGAGCTCTTTAGCAATTCTTTTTAAGGTTTGAAGATCAGGAGTATGTCTGCCTTTTTCATAATGGTTCATGCGACCACTCGCAGAGCTAGGGTCCATGCCAATATTAATTCCCAGTGTTTTTTGAGAAATTCTTTCTCGCTGCCTCGCCTCTTTGAGGCGCTTGGGAAGTGGGTTATTAAAATCCAAAAGTTAATCATGAAAAAAGAAAGCCATGCTTAGATTCTCTAAGTTATAGTCTATCATGTATACTTAGGAATCCTAAGTGACTATGTGAGGATACTGTGAGTAAACCTTATTCTTCTGAATTTAAAAAATCGGTATTACAAAAAGTCATCATTAAAGGTCGTCGTGTATCTGATGTCTCTAGTGAATACGGTATTGGGCAAAGTACAATTTACAGGTGGTTAAAGGCAAACAGTGAAATAAAAAAGAATTCAAAAGAAAAGTTTATTGTGAAGAAGTTAGAGCAGCGGCTTCAGCAAGTCTCAGATGAGAGAGATATTTTAATTAAAGCCGCTTCTATTTTTGCAAAAAAATTAACTATTTAGCTTTTTCATTAATAGGCTAACTGGTTATTTTTTTATTTTTAGTATCTTTAATTTCTCCCCCTCGCGAGCTTGGATCACGGTAATAGCTTCGGTAACCTTAAGGGCAGATTGTCATGTACTGATACTGGGGGGAGTTTAAACACTCCTTTTCGCTGATTTGAAAAATAATTAAAGCGAGTAAACGCTTCATATACAAGTCGTTGTAACTCATCATTATTCATATATGGGGGCGTATTATTTTCTCAAATATTGTTTTTGTATTGTGGGGTGTCGAATCGGCCTGCATCAGGTACATTTGCTAAGGGTTGTTTAAGTACTGATTCTCTGTGCTGTGCTAAGTCAATGGCATGAGTCAAAACCATTCTTAAATATTTAAAACGGCTGATAATAGCTACTGCTGAGAAAGCTCCCAAGTATAAGCCACCCAGAAAGCCTAAAATCGGATATGGAATACTATCTAGCTGAGGCCCACCAAAAGTTTTGGCATAGACTAAATATAAACCAAACGCAGCTGGAATTAGACCTAATTTATCCATTGCTCCAACTAGGAACCCTAATCGAGTTGATATCCTATCTATGTCATATTCAACTCGGCTTTTCGCAAGGTGGAGATTCCATGATGAATACGTTCCTAATCGCTGAGTAAGTAAAACTTGTCGATCTAAGCTTTCAGCAATACTAACTAATACGTCTTTAGATGGGTTTTTCAAGCTTGAGATGTTAAATATAAATTGACCAAAGGCGTATGCAATAATGAGAATGAAAGCTGTGATTAGCGCAAACGGGGACCACTCTCTAGATGAATCAAAAAGGTAAAGTATAAAAAACGTGGTTATAGACAAACCTGTTGTTACTAGTGTGTATTTTTCAAATTTATTGGCATAAAAGATCTCCAGGAGTTTTTTATTTTTTGGTGACTGCTTTATCAAGTCATTAAAAATATTGATTGCTTCCATGCGGCTAGATACTCATTTATTTTTTATTGAACTCGATAATGCGTTCTCTCTTTAATTGCGTCAACTCTTCTCTAGTATTTTCAAGAGCAACGCTAAGCTCTTTATTCTCTATTTCGAGTTGTTTTGACTGCGCCTTATGCCGGCGTATTAACTCATTAAATTGATGATGCTCCGCTGCTAGTTGCTGAATTGTCTTTTTTAGTTCCACATTTTCTGAACGATACTTTTCTTTTATTCTCTTTTCATTCGAGGCCTTAGACCTTAAAGAATCAGTATACTCTGTATCTGCTTCTTGCTGGCTGCTTGAGCTTTTTTGTTTACTTTTTAGTATCCTTACCTTGGAAGAGAATTCAGAGTAGTAGTGACAACTTCCGTTACCAAGATTAGCTTCTTCTTCAACAGCCCTTATGCTTAGTTTCCTATTTTTGGGGATGCGCTTAGGTTCTCCCGCCAAAATACGCTCAAGTGCTGCCTCTAATCTAATGAGGGTGTTTTCACTCTTAGTCATACTGAGTTACCTCAATGGGGTGCTTATATTGTTCATAAGAAATGTTGAAATCTGACATTACAGACTCAGCCGCACGGATTTGAGTTATGCAATGGGCGTAAACAGAAGGAGATAAATCTATTTGGGTTTTGAGGTACGAACTGAGCCGAGTATGTTTTTGTTGCCAGTTTTTGGCTTGGGCTTCGTCAATAATGCTGCCGCCGCTTTTGCAGTCAACACAGAAGGCAGGGTTTATGACCCCATCCATATTGCAGTCATAACCATTCTTGCAGTAGCTATGCATAGTTCCATGCAATGTTAAAGTTCCTTTTTTGACTGCATCGTAAATTACATCCCAGGAGCTGTAAATGTATGGAAGATCCTCGCGCATTTGCATGATTGCTTTGCCATGAGTTCCGGATAAAGGAGTGTCACTGTTAATCATGTCAAAAAATTTATTAGCGGTTTCTTCTAACTGTGTCTTTTCAAGAAGGTGTTGAAAGTCACTATCTATTCTTAAATCATGTAGCCTGTTACTAATACTACCGACACTATACCAATCAGCCATTTGCAGATAAGTTTGTTTATATTGTTGTTTAAGAGCGCAACTATTACCGATTCGATGTCTTGTTGTGAACAGTGCCAATGAACGCCTAAATTGGTGTGTTTTGAGGGGCCAGTTTTTACCTAAGGTACATATTTCTTTAATCTTGTCATGTGCATTTGGATTAGATCGAAATGCTTCAACTAGATCTTCTTTTGTTATTGTTGAGCCATATGTGTCAGAAAAAAGCTGTAATCTGTCAGGCCATTTTGTTATGACTACAGGCAACTTTGAGCGAGCGGTTCTATTTAACCATAAATAATTACTTTCTTTTTCATAGTTAGCCTCAAGAAGCTCCTTCCTCCAGTTTTTTGTGAACTCTTTCATAAGTTCGACAGCTTTTTCGGTAATTGGAGCTGTAACCCACGTTGTATTTTTTTCACCTAATTTAAAGGTTCGAGATTGCAATAGATGAAATGTATGCCCTCCTATTTCATCACAGAAATAACTGTTTGGTTTCAATACACTAAGCTCTGAGTCTCTCATCCCTGAAAATGCACCACAGCAAATATAGCAAGCTGTGGTTATTCGGCCATATAACTTTTTCCAACTAGTAGCAGTTTTTATGCTCTGAAAAGGAGTCTTTGAAGTGTATTTTGATAATATACTTGAGCACTTTTGAGGGGCAGCCTTATTAACCTCCTGGGCTTTTCGGTGAGCTATAGGGTAACCTGATTTGGGTACATTTAAAAACTTCCAACTACCATTGTTGATTTTAAAATCAACAATGGCTTTCCCTCTGAGGTAATTATCTTGTAGATCATTCTCAATATCTGCGAGCGTATGCCTATGCGGGTAATAAACCTCGACTAACTCTATCGCTTTAGCATAGAGCTCATCAGCTATTCTTTCTGGAATAGAAAGGGTTTGTTGGGGTGTTTTAGTGCTTAATTTTAAAGCGTGTTCGTATGGTTTTAGTGTTGATAGAGTCAAATCAAGCTGTAGCCAACTTTGTAATCTGAAGATGCTGTTTATACCAGCATAAACGTGCTCTAAAGTGCGTTGTGCTAACTTTTTATTGATAAGGTATGAATCTAGTGATTGTGAAGTTCTTTTATCATTTAAGGCTGAAATTGATTTATGATTATTTTGAAGTAAAAAAGTATAAACCTTTTTAAGCGCGGCAAGCCTATTTACTAAAGTTTGTATTTTTATATGGCTACTTCTTGTGCTGTTCTTTTGATAAATCCAGCCATAAACAATAAGTTTTAATTCTAGAGTTAACTCTTCAGAATTTTCTATAAAGCCAAAGTCAAATTTACTTTTTTTATTTATTTGAATCCTCGCTGCGTAGGCAGTCATATCCCAAACTTGGTCTCCGAAGTAGCTTTTATCCTTGCCCATAAAGTCTTTACTAATTACAACCTGATTAAGTTTCCTCCAGTCATGTTTGTTACGTAGTTCGATTACATCTACAAACTGTGTCAGTAGTTTTTGAGGAATGTCTTTTGGGAGAGCAATTAGTGGGGTCATATTATTTAACCGTTGGTAGCGAGTCAGGGGTAAGCCAAAGAGGGTGTCGCCCTTCTTCAGTTAATTTAACTTCAGCGTCAGCAATGATCTTTTTTGCAATTTTAGGGAGAATATTTTGATCGATATAATTTAAAACCTTACTAAAGTTTTGATCAAAGTGTTTCGCATTTAGGTGGAAGTACAATGATTCTTCAATACACTCTTTGAATGACAATAGGCACCATATATCTTCAACCGATTGGACAATTACTTGATGATCGCATCCAAAGCAACCAAGAAGATCAGCACATGCTAACTTTAACTCGTGTAAACCATAGGAACTGACTTTTTTACTAAACTTCTTTGATTGTTCGCCAAAAGGGTTGGCGCAATATGAACCATGAGCAGACTGTTTAATTTGTGGTGAAAGTTGTTCTTGCAGTTCTTCATATTTGAGAACCTTGATATCGAGGTTCTCCTTAGCTTTATCTATTGAAGAAAGACTCTTGGCTTGCTCTGCTCTTATTAGAGATGCTTGTTGCATCATTATGTTATTTTCTAGCTTATTTCCCTCTGAGTAGTGACTTTTGACTGTTCTGGGAGTGTTGTTTAGCAATAGAGCCGTTTCGATTTCATTGCTGTTAAGTTGAGAAATAAAGCTTCCTGTTGCTCTGAATCTTGAAACGCTAAATCTAAGCTCTTTGCCTGTAGAGTCATACATCGGGAAGCTTTTTTTTATAAAAATACTATTGAAATCACGTAAAAACGCATTGTTCAAAGGTGCTCTCTTATTTTCCCAACAAGCCTGAATTAAAGGAGCGTCATCAGAGTTATCAATTACTTTTGATACATCTAATAAAGTATTAAAAAAATCTATGCAATATTTAGGTATGTCAATATGGTGCTCACCTATCTCAATGTTTATTACTTTGAAGGCTCTTCTTTTAAAGGCGCTCATTACATACCAATTTTCATTTTTATACCCTGCAGACTTTGGCCGTCGAAGGTTTAGAATTTGGGTTGTATTGGAATAAGTGTAATAAGCGAGTAAAAACGTAGCGGCTATCATCATTTTATTTACAGGAAGATAAACTTTGTGAGTCTTACCTTTCCATTCGAAGAACATTGGAGAGCTTTTCTTCGAAGCGGCTATATATTTCTCTGGGGAAGCTAAAAATTGTTTAGCCGTTTGTTTGAAGAGTGAACGAAGAAAAGGAAGCATCTTTTTCAAATCAGAGCTTGTGTAGGGTTCATGTGGTTGAGTGTCATTGTTTGGAATGATAACAATGTTATTTAGCCATTTTTCTGAGGCGTTGTTGATTTCTAAGTTTGAAAAAATCACTTTTAGAGTGCTAGTAAAAGTTATATATGCGCTACTTTTAAGCTCTCCTAATCGATAGCGCTCGTAACAATACATACAGAATTTTTGTATTGTGCTTTGCTCAATTGGGAGCATGTTTAGTGCGTCACACCACTTAAGGTAATAAGTAAATTTGTAGTAGTAGTTTGATATGGTTGCATCCGACTTTTCTAAGCGAAGCATTGTGAGTACTTTTTGGAACTCATTAGCTAAATCATCACGATGGGCAAACTCAATGCCTTTTAAGTCTCTTATTCTTTTAGTTGGTGGAATGCCGTTGAAGCGTATTCTATTAAAATCTAAATAATGCGTGGTGTTAGCGCCGCTTCTTAGCTTCAAGCACATTTCTTCTTGCCATTTATTCGGACTCATTGATGAAACCTTCACTCTCTATAGCGTTATGCATTATTTGATCAAGCAAGCCGAATTTATTTTCAAGGGCAGTCTTTTTCTGTAAATACCTTATATATTTCATTGTAGTGCTTTCTTGATCATGGCCCATCCAATGCATAAGGCAATCAAGAGCTTCACCAACACCAAGCCCTGCATCAAGAAGATCGTTAAGTCGATAGGTCGCGTACGTACTCCTCAAGTCATGGAACGAGTAGTGAAAGTTGCTATGTGTGAACTTGATAATTTTTCTGAAGTCAGACCAACGTGCACTCAAAGTTCCTACGGGAGCTTGATTTCCGTATTGGCTAATAAAAAGTGGTTCATATTCACCACGAATTTTTAATTTCTGGATCTTTTTTAGCCTCCTTTCGCTAATTGAATAATCTTTTAGTTTGTTGAATAGAGTTGCAGGAACTTCAATTTCTCTTTGTTTGTTATATTTGGTATTTACACCTGTAGATGGCCCTAAAGTTAAAGTATATCTAGTGTGGGAATTGCTAGTTGGTATAGCGCTATTTAAAGCTTCTTGTGTGAACGAGCAGGCCTCAGATTTTCTAAGCCCGCTTAAAAGAGCAAGGGCACACATTAATTTAAATTCAATTGGTTCGCTTTTGAGCTTATTAGAAAATGCTAATAGCGACTCACTCGTTAAAGGACTTAGACCACTCTCAGACTTTTTTGGGACACGTATTTTCAGGTCAGTAGTTTGAACTATGAACTTAGGTTTTAAATGAGCTAATTTATCAGTTCTTTTGATGCTAATGAACTCAATTACAAAAGGAGCTGTTTTTTCGTCATTTATTTCGATCTCAGATTCTTCGATAGCCCATATATAGAATTGCACAACGTGCTTTAAATAAAGGTTAGCGGTTGAGGGAGAAATTTTTCTACTGTTTACTTCTGACAATAAGTGATATTTAAACTTATAAGTGGGCTTTAGCCTTTTTATTGGTGGGAACTCATCCCAATTCAGAGAGTTAACTTCTAAATATGACCAGTAACAAAGAAGTGCTCTAGAATAAGAGTTCAGATCTTTCAGTCTTTTGCAGGCTACCAAATCATAGAACCAAGCATTAACAGAGTGAACGAACCTCGCGTCAGAAGTATATAGAGTTGGTAGAGACTCTAAATCTTCAAGCTCTGTCTCTGACTTTTTTATTTTTACCAGAGCTGAGCGAATAAGTTTAGCCACACTTTCCTCCTTTCTGAAATAAAAAAGCCAACTAACTTTAAGGTAAGTATAGTTGGCTTTTGAATTATTCCAGATTTTTTAAAAGTGTATTGGTATGTTTTCTACACTAGCCTGTCATAGTAACAAACTCTTCTGAGCCTGTAGGGTGCAGTGCAACAACAGCATCAAAATCAGCTTTAGTTGCGCCCATTTTCATAGCAACCGCAAAGCCTTGAATCATTTCGTCAACGGCAAAACCAATGCCGTGTAAGCCAACTACTTTTTCTTCAGGGCCTACGCATACAAGCTTCATTGCACA
Source organism: Pseudoalteromonas sp. P1-30 (assembly GCF_001400005.1). Classification (NCBI taxonomy): domain Bacteria; kingdom Pseudomonadati; phylum Pseudomonadota; class Gammaproteobacteria; order Alteromonadales; family Pseudoalteromonadaceae; genus Pseudoalteromonas; species Pseudoalteromonas sp. P1-30. Next base: position 54,861 of record NZ_LKBC01000004.1, on the reverse strand, counting down.
CGGTTGGCGGTGTTGTGTAACGGCTGTGTACATAGCGGCAAAGCCCGACTTGTACACTTTTACATTTTCTTCACCGTGGCGAGCAATGGCTTCTTGCTCGGTTTCACCAATAGTACCAATAGGTGGGTGGCTAAATACCACGGTAGGTACAAGGCTGTAATCCATTTTTAAATCATCAGGTAGGTCTTTATTAAATAAACGCTCTGATAGGGTACGGCCGGCTTTAACAGCGACAGGCGTAAGTTCTATACCGTGCTCAATAATATCGCCTACAGCATAAATACCAGGTACGTTTGTATTTTGATATTCATCTACTTTTACATAACCAGAGCTATTTAGTTCAACCCCTGCTGCTGCAATGTTAATTACATCGGTGCTTGGCTCGCGGCCAATAGCCCAAATTACTTGGTCAACATTTTGGCTGTAACCATTTTCAAAATGAATGGTTAAGCTACCATCGCTTTCTTTAACAATTTCTTTAGGCGAGCATTCGGTATGCAGTGTTGGGCCTTCTTTTTTCATGATCTCTACCAGGGTTTCAACCAGTAGCGTATCAAAATTACGAAGCGGCGCGTGTCTACGTACAAATAAATGAGTTTCTGTGCCTAAACCATGCAGTACACCAGCAAGTTCTACAGCAATGTAACCTGCGCCAATTACCGCTACTCGCTTTGGCTGCTCTGTTAATTCAAAAAAGCCATTTGAGTCTATACCGTACTCAGCACCTGGAATATTAGGTGTATGCGGACGTCCACCTACTGCAATCAAAATATGATCGGCCGTGTAATGCTCGCCGTTTACTTCTACGGTTTTGCTATCAACAAATTTAGCAAAACCATTAATTACGGTTACGCCATTGTTCGCTAAACCGTTGTCGTATCCTTTATGAATGCGACCAATGTACGCTTCGCGGCTCTCAACGAGTTTGCTCCAGTTAAAGTCTTTTACTTCTACGTTAAAGCCGTAATCAGGTGCGTATAAGTTAATTGCTTCAGCAACTTGTGCGCCATGCCACATTACTTTTTTAGGCACACAGCCTACATTAACACAGGTGCCGCCCATGTGTTTTGCTTCGATAAGCGCTACTTTAGCGCCACGCATTGCCGCACGGTTAGCAGAGGCAATACCGCCACTACCACCACCAATCGCAATGTAATCAAAATGCTGAGCCATGTTTTATCCTCAAAAAATATATTTAACTATAATGTGCCGATGATAGCATATGCTAAGTGCAAGTCACCCAGCGCGGCGCGCTAAAAAGCTGATAAATACAACAAACGAAATTGTTTATTATGCCGATCAGTTTCATCCTAAGCTATATTAGACCCATTAATGGAGGCTTGTATTTCACCGTTTTGCCCCAACTTCAAATTCATAGTCAATTAAATTGAGAAAATTCATGAGCGAAGCACAAACAAATCCACTCATTGGCCTAGAAGGCTTACCCCCGTTTTCAAAAATAAAGCCAGAGTACGTAGTACCGGCACTAAAGCACGGTATAGAGCAATGTCGTAAAGCCATAGATGACGTGTTAGCGAAAGGCTCGTATACATGGAACGATTTAGTATTACCCCTTGAAGAAGCCGACGATAAACTCTCGCGTATGTTTTCACCAGTATCGCACCTTAATTCAGTCATGAATAACGACGAGCTGCGTGAAGCCTACGAGCAATGTTTACCACTTATATCTGAGTACTCAACATTTGTCGGGCAGCATCAAGGCCTGTACGAAGCGTATAATGCGCTTTATAACAGCGATGAATTTAAAACACTCAGCACTGCGCAGCAAAAAACCATCACCAACGCCCTACGTGATTTTAAACTTTCAGGCATTGCATTATCAGCAGAAGATCAAAAGCGCTACGGCGAAATTAGCACGCGTTTATCTGAACTTGCCTCTAAATTTGGCAACAACGTAATGGATGCAACGCTTGCATGGCATAAACACATTACCGATGAAAGCCAATTGGCAGGCTTGCCAGAGTCGGCATTAGCGCTTGCTAGCGAAACAGCTAAAAGCAAAGGTTTAGACGGCTGGGTATTTACGCTTGATTTTCCGTCTTACTTACCGGTAATGACCTATGCAGATGACCGCGAACTGCGCAAAGAAACCTACACGGCATTTTGTACGCGCGCTTCAGATCAAGGCCCTAATGCGGGTGAGTTTGATAACTCAGCCATTATGAAAGAAGAGCTTGCACTACGCCATGAGCTATCGCAGCTATTAGGGTTTAATAACTACGCTGAAAAATCATTAGCAACTAAAATGGCCGAGTCGCCAGCGCAAGTTTTCTCATTTTTAGAAGACTTAGCCGCTAAGTCTAAGCCTCAAGCAGAGCAAGAAGTGGCAGAACTAAAAGCCTATGCTGAGCAACACCATGGTATTACTGAGCTTCAAGCATGGGATTTTGGTTACTACAGCGAAAAGCTCAAGCAAGAAAAATACGCAATTTCAGATGAAGTACTGCGCCCTTACTTCCCTGCAGATAAAGTACTTAGCGGTTTATTTGAAACCGTTAACCGCCTTTTTGGTATTAAGGTAAAAGAAGTAAGCGACTTTGATAGCTACCACAGCGATGTTCGCTTTTTTGAAATTTTTGATAGCAGTAATACATTGCGCGGTCGTTTTTATCTTGATCTATATGCACGTGAGCGCAAACGTGGCGGTGCGTGGATGGATGACTGTATGGGGCGTAAAGTGCGCGCCAGCGGCGAATTGCAAACACCCGTGGCATACTTAGTGTGTAACTTTAATAAAGCGGTAGGCGACAAACCGGCGCTATTTACACATGACGAAGTAACCACGCTTTTCCACGAATTTGGCCATGGTATACACCACATGCTTACCCAAGTTGATGCTGCTCCTGTTGCTGGTATTAACGGCGTTGCATGGGATGCCGTAGAGCTACCAAGCCAATTTTTAGAAAACTGGTGTTACGATGAAGAAGCGCTGAGCTTTATTTCAGGCCATTTTGAAAGTGGTGAGCCATTACCAAAAGAGCTACTTGATAAGCTACTGGCTGCCAAAAACTATAATTCTGGCATGCAAATGCTGCGTCAGATTGAGTTTTCATTGTTCGATTTTAGAATCCACCACGACTACCAGGCAAACCAAGAGTGCCAAATTCAAGCGATTTTAAACGACGTACGTAGCCGCACGTCGGTGGTTAACCCGCCTGAGTTTAATCGTTTTCAACATGGCTTTAGTCATATTTTTGCAGGTGGCTACAGCGCCGGTTACTACTCGTACAAATGGGCTGAGGTACTCTCTGCCGATGCATTTTCTAAATTTGAAGAAGACGGTATTTTTAACGCCGAAACAGGTAAAGCCTTCTTAGAAAATATTTTAGAAAAAGGCGGCAGTGAAGAACCTATGGAGTTATTTAAAAAGTTCCGAGGTCGCGAGCCAAATGTTGATGCGCTACTGCGTCACAGTGGTATAGCTGCATAAACAACTACTTAACCTTATAAAGCGCCTACATGGCGCTTTTTTTATGTTTTTTAATATATTGGCCAATTGTTTTTAGTAATTTTAACCTCCCGTACTATGCTTTGTGTATACGCAGCAAAATGGACTAGGGCATGGCAAAGTTGGTACTAACGATTGATGACGATTTGTATGTTCATCGAATTATTGAAGAGGCTTTAGCGGGCTTTTGTAAGCTTATTCACGCTAAAGATGGCGAACAAGGACTTAAGCTAGCCAAAAAGCACACGCCCGACATAATTTTACTTGATATAGAAATGCCCGGTAAATCCGGCTACCAAGTATGCCAAGCACTAAAAGAAGATGAGTCAACACACGATATACCCGTTATGTTTTTGTCCTCTAAGGTGGAGCTTAACGATAGAGTAAAAGGTTACAGCGTAGGCGCATCTGACTACATTATAAAACCCTTCAACACCGAAGAGCTAATGGCACGCATTAAAGTGCTTTATGAGTACCGGCAGCAATGTGAAAAGCTAAAATTTGATGTAGCTAAAGCGCAAGATACCGCCGCAATGGCTTTGGCGGAGTCGGGGGATATGGGGCGTATTGTTAGGTTTGTGGGGCAAAGCTATCACTCTCATAACTTTCATTCGTTAAGCGAGCACTTACTTGCCTTTTTCAGCCCGTTTAATTTAGACGTGGTTATTGTGTTTTGGTATCAGGGGGGGAGCTATTTTTATAGTTTTGAAAGTGGTGTATGCCCGCTCGAGCAGGAGCTTTTAGAGCAGCACCGTAATGCCAATCGGTTTGTGGATATTGGTAACAGCACCATTATTAACTACCCCAAAATATCTTTATTAATTAAGAATATGCCGGCTGATAATCGTGCTTTATACGGCCGTTATAAAGACTTATTCCCGCACATACTCGAAGTGACAAACGAAAAGGTCGTTGCTATGGAAAGAAACGAAAATAGCTTTGAACAAGCCACCCAAATTAGCACTGCTTTGCAAGATATAGTAAAGCAGCTTACTAGCCAAAATGTTGTACAAAACGACTATACAAGGCAGTTTATAGAGCAGCTTCATGAACTTAACTGTGCAATTAAACAAACACAAGCACACGCCAATCCTGCCGATTTAACTTTATACATGTCGCAATTAGACGAAACTATGCAGCTGCTAGTAACCGCAAATAGTGATTTAGCGTTTATAAAGTACCAGCTTAAACAAGTGACCGAGAGCCGCAACGAATTATTGTGCAACTTACGCTCTAAAGTAGAGGAGGCCAGCTCACATAGTCTTGCGCACCAAAGCGATATAGAGCTATTTTAGTGCTTTAACGCTTGTTATACTGCAGCTGAAATTTTTCGTCGGAGTGTGTAGTGGTTATTCAGTGTGCTTTTAAAGAGTGTCGCCCATATTTAAATGAGCTAGAAACGCGTTTTAACTTAGCCCAATGGGCGCAAAGTTGTAGCGGTTTTACTCTGCATTACGACGATAAAGGCCTTAGCCTTTTAAAAAGCGATGAGCCTAAACTTGGCGCAATAAACGTAGACTTTGTAACAGGTGCAGTTGCTCACAGGCGTAAGTTTGGCGGCGGCAAAGGGCAATCAATCGCAAAAGCGGTAGGGTTAAATAAAGGCGCAACCCCTGTTGTACTTGATGCCACCGCCGGGCTTGGCCGAGATGGCTTTGTGCTAGCGTCACTTGGCTGTAAGGTTATACTGCATGAGCGCCACCCTGTGGTAGCAGCTTTATTATTTGATGGCTTAAAACGCGCTTACGAAGATGCAGAGATTGGTTCGTGGATGCAGCAAAATATGAGCTTAGTGTTTGGCTCAAGCCACACGTTATTAGAGCAGTGCGAGAGCATGCCTGATGTAGTGTATTTAGATCCTATGTTTCCACACCGAGAAAAATCAGCGTTAGTTAAAAAAGAAATGCGCGTATTTCAGGCATTAGTAGGCGCAGATACCGACGCCGATGACTTACTTGAATTCGCCTACCCACTTGCCAGTAAGCGTGTGGTCGTTAAACGCCCCGATTACGCCCCATTTTTAAACAATCAAACCCCCAGCATGCAAATTAAAACAAAAAAGAACCGTTTTGATGTGTATGTAAAAGCGGCCATGGTTTAACGGTATTTAGCGTGTTGATCGGCTTTAAGGATCTAGGATCTTAGCGCGCTTTTATGTTAGAATTCGCACAATTTTTTGGCATAGTAAAGTAGCACAGCAATGATCTTAGATGATATTCGCATCGTTTTAGTTAATACCTCACACTCTGGCAACATTGGTTCGGCGGCTCGCGCCATGAAAACCATGGGTTTATCAAAACTGTATTTAGTGGACCCTGCTTGTGAAGTAGACAGCCATGCAAGCGCCTTAGCAGCCGGTGCAACCGATGTTTTAGGTAATGCGGTTATTGTTGATACCGTGGCTGATGCGATTGCCGATTGTGCATTAACTATTGGTACGAGTGCTCGTTCACGCACGCTGTCTTGGCCTATGGTTGAGCCACGTGAGTGCGGTGAAAAGCTAGTTGCTGAGGCTGTAAACGGCCCTGTAGCGCTTGTATTTGGCCGTGAAAACAGCGGTTTAACTAACGAAGAACTACAGCTGTGTAATTACCATGTATGTATTCCTGCAAATCCACAGTACAGCTCGCTTAATTTAGCTATGGCGGTACAAACGCTAAGCTACGAAACACGTATGGCGTTTTTAAATCAGCAGCCAAAGGCTGAGCAAGCAGACGATGAGACTGCTTACCCAAGCTCAAAACAAACAGAGTTATTTTACGAGCATTTAGAAGAGACGCTCGATAACACCGGTTTTATTATTAAGCAGCATCCAGGTTTAGTAATGACCAAGCTACGCCGTTTGTTTAACCGTGCACGCCCAGAAGAGGCAGAGCTGAACATACTGCGCGGTATTCTTACCTCAATTAATAAATCTATTCCTAAGTAAGGTATAGCGATTGGTTATAAAAACCTGCGGGTAAATAACGAGCTAATACTTGACTAAAACACTCAAGTAATTACAATACACCTAATACTTGACCAAAAAGGTCAGGTATTAAAAATTTGTTAATAGAACAGTGTTCTCTAATCAAATTTTTATCAAGTGATAATACTTGACTATTTTACTCTGGTAATTAAAATTTGCACTCTTTTGTGCGGGGGGCGTTATGAAGTTAACATCAAAAGGCAGATATGCCGTAACAGCTATGCTGGATGTTGCACTACATGCGAGTGTAGGTCCTGTTGCCCTTGCTGATATTTCACAAAGACAAGAAATTTCTTTGTCTTACCTTGAGCAATTATTTGCCCGTTTACGTAAAAATGGCTTAGTGAGCTCGGTTCGTGGTCCTGGCGGCGGTTATTTGCTAGGCCGAGAAGCCGCGGTTATCTCTGTTGGCGATGTAATTAGCGCCGTAGACGAATCGGTAGATGCAACACGTTGCCAAGGTGCCGATACCGGGTGTCAAAGCGGTATGCGTTGTTTAACTCATAACCTATGGTCTGATTTAAGCGCACGTATCGAAGAGTTTTTAAATAATATTACCTTAGCTGAATTGGTGGAAAAATCAGATGTGAAAGAAATCGCATCTCGCCAAGATAACAGCATCAATAATGCAATTAAGCAGTTGGAAAACATTCAAGTAAGCTGTCAACTATAAAAGTTGACCTGCAGCGGAGAGAGAAATGAAGTTACCGATTTATTTAGATTACGCAGCGACCACGCCTGTTGACGAGCGTGTTGCAAAAGAAATGATGCAATGCCTGACAATGGACGGTAATTTTGGTAATCCTGCGTCACGTTCGCACCGTTTTGGTTGGCAAGCTGAAGAAGTAGTTGACCAAGCGCGTACAGACATTGCCGATTTAATTAATGCCGACCCGCGTGAAATTGTTTTCACATCGGGCGCAACAGAATCAAATAACCTTGCAATTAAAGGTGCAGCGCAGTTTTACAAAAAGAAAGGTAAGCATGTTATTACCGCTAAAACTGAGCATAAAGCAGTAATCGACACGTGTCGTGAACTTGAGCGCCAAGGCTTTGAAGTAACCTACATGGACGTTGAAGAAAACGGCCTGTTAGATCTTAAAAAGCTTGAAGAAACTATGCGTGACGACACTATTCTTGTCAGCATTATGCACGTTAATAACGAGCTAGGTGTAATTCAAGATATCAATACTATTGGTGAAATGTGTCGCGAACGTAAAATTATGTTCCACGTAGATGCAGCACAAAGCGCAGGTAAAGTATTAATCGACGTACAACAGCTTAAAGTTGATTTTATGTCGTTCTCAGGCCACAAAGTATATGGCCCTAAAGGTGTTGGCGCACTTTACGTTCGTCGTAAACCACGCGCTCGCCTAGAAGCGCAAATGCACGGTGGCGGCCATGAACGTGGTATGCGTTCAGGTACACTTGCAACTCATCAGCTAGTAGGTATGGGTGCAGCATTTAGAATTGCTAAGCAAGATTTTGAAAAAGATCACGCACACATCAGCGCATTACGTAAACGCCTAATTGACGGCATTATGGCTGATATGGACGAAGTATACTTTAACGGCGCACAAGACCAATCAGTACCAGGTATTGTAAACATCAGCTTTAACTTTGTTGAAGGTGAGTCGTTACTTATGGCAGTAAAAGACATAGCGGTATCATCAGGGTCTGCGTGTACATCAGCAAGCTTAGAGCCTTCATATGTATTACGCGCACTTGGCCGTAACGACGAACTAGCACACAGCTCAATTCGTTTTAGTATTGGCCGTTTTACTACCGAAGAAGAAATTGATTACACCGTTGAATTAATGAAAAACTCTATCGGTCGCCTACGCGAGATGTCTCCTTTATGGGAAATGCATCAAGAAGGTGTTGATTTAGATTCAGTTGAATGGGCTCACCACTAATACGAGTGAGCACCTACCGTAGCAGGTAATGAGGATAGAATTATGGCTTATAGTGATAAAGTAATCGACCACGTAGAAAACCCACGTAACGTTGGTGTTTTAGACAAAAATGATCCGTCAGTGGCAACGGGTATGGTTGGCGCACCAGCATGTGGTGACGTAATGAAATTGCAAATTAAAGTATCGTCTGAAGGCGTTATTGAAGATGCAAAATTTAAAACATACGGTTGCGGCAGTGCAATTGCTTCATCGTCACTTGTAACAGAGTGGGTGAAAGGCAAAACACTAGACGAAGCATCAACTATTAAAAACACTGATATCAGTGCAGAGCTTGAATTACCACCAGTGAAAATTCACTGTTCAATTTTAGCTGAAGATGCAATTCAAGCAGCAATTGCTGATTACAAAAGCAAACAAGCGAAGTAAGAGAAATTCATGGCAGTGACATTGACAGATGCGGCAGCAAACCGCGTACAATCATTTTTAGCAAACCGCGGTAAAGGTTTAGGCCTGCGCGTTGGCATTAAAACGACGGGCTGTTCAGGTCTTGCTTATGTACTCGAGTTTGTTGATGAGCTTAACGAAGACGATGAAACCTTTAAAGCTAAAGGCGTTACCTTAATTGTTGACGCTAAAAGCTTGGTTTACATCGACGGCACTGAGCTTGACTACACCAAAGAAGGCTTAAATGAAGGGTTTAAATTTAATAACCCTAACCAAGCCGACGAGTGTGGTTGTGGCGAAAGCTTTACTGTTTAAGCTCAGCTACCTTTGTAGTATTTTTAAGCCCTGCCAGTAATTGTAGGGCTTTGTTATTTGTGAAATTTGTATTTCTAAATTTTATTGGTTGAAGCTATGCGTTACTTTGAGTTATTTGCAATACCAGTTGATTACAACATTGACTTGGCAACAATAAATAAGCATTACCTAGAGCTGCAGCGCGCAGTGCATCCCGATCGCCACGCTAATGCGAGCAGCCGTGATAAGTTAATGGCCGTACAAAGTACCGCTGAAATTAACGATGCGCTACAAACGCTAAAACACCCAGTAAAACGAGCTGAATATATGCTCAGCGAACTAGGTGTTGATATTCGAGCTGAGCAACAAACACTGCAAGATCCAATGTTCTTAATGCAGCAAATGGAACTGCGTGAGGAGCTTGAAGAGCTCGCTTCAGCAAGTAACCCTGAGGCCGCTATCGCCAATTTTGAATCACAAATAAAGCAATTAAAAATCCAATACAGTAATGAACTTGCCGAGCAACTTGCAAGTAACGACGAGGCGCAATATCAACAAGCTGCTGACAACATTCGCAAATTAAAGTTTGTATATAAATTAGAAGACGAACTTGAGCGCATTGAAGACAGTTTATTTGACGATTAATTACTTGCTGTAAAGCGAGCAACACGAGTTTAAAGAGCATTATGGCATTATTGCAAATTGCTGAGCCGGGGCAGAGCGCGGCACCACATGAACACAAATTAGCAATAGGTATTGACCTAGGTACCACTAATTCATTGGTTGCAACGGTACAAAGTGGCGAAGCCCGCACATTAACAGATGACCTTGGTGCAGCCATGTTGCCATCGGTTGTGCGTTACCAAGCTGGCGGCATCACGGTAGGTACCGATGCTGCACAAGCTGCAACACAAGACCCAGCCAATACCCTTATTTCGGTTAAGCGTTTTTTAGGTAAAACTCAAGCCGAAATAGAGCAAAGCTACGGCCAATTACCGTACCAGTTTTGTGAAGATAACGGCTCGCTTGCCATTCAAACCGATGCCGGAAAAATCAGCCCTGTTAAAGCCTCTAGCCATATTTTAGCGGCTCTAAAAGCGCGTGCAGAGCAAAGCTTTGGTAATCAAGACATTTTAGGTGCAGTAATTACTGTGCCTGCGTACTTTGATGACGCACAGCGCCAAAGCACTAAAGATGCAGCCGAACTTGCTGGCATTAACGTATTACGTTTATTAAACGAGCCAACCGCTGCGGCAGTCGCTTACGGGTTAGACTCGGGCCAAGAAGGTATCATTGCTGTTTACGATTTAGGCGGCGGCACCTTTGATATTTCTATACTTCGCTTACACCAAGGTGTGTTTGAAGTAATGGCAACTGGCGGTGATTCAAGCTTAGGTGGCGATGATTTTGATTCGTTATTAGTCGATTACTTTAAGCAGCAAACAGGTGTGTCATCATTATCACCTTCTGTGCTTCGCTTATTTATTAATAAAGCAAAAGCCTGTAAAGAAGCCCTAAGCCAGTACGCAAAAGTAAATGTAGTGCTTGAATTTGACGAGCAAAAACACACCGTAGAAGTGACACGCGAAACTTTTGACGAGCTGGCTATGCCACTTGTTAAAAAAACACTTCGTTCGTGTCGTCGTGCAGTAAAAGATGCTGGCATCGAAAACGAAGAAGTGCTGCAAGTTGTAATGGTAGGCGGTTCAACTCGCATGCCACTGGTTCGCAGCCAAGTTGAAGGGTTTTTTGAAAAAGAGCCGCTAACATCAATCGACCCGGATCGTGTTGTTGCACTAGGTGCAGCATTACAAGCTGATGTATTAGTAGGTAATAAGCCCGATTCTGACATGCTATTACTTGATGTATTGCCACTGTCACTTGGCCTTGAAACGATGGGTGGGTTAGTTGAAAAAATAATTCCGCGTAATACCACTATTCCTGTTGCTCGTGCGCAAGAATTTACTACCTTTAAAGACGGCCAAACGGCAATGTCTTTACATGTGCTACAAGGTGAGCGCGAACTGGTTGACGATTGCCGCTCGCTGGCTAAATTTAGCTTAAAAGGTATACCGGCTATGGCAGCAGGTGCTGCACATATTCGTGTTACCTTTAAAGTGGATGCCGATGGCTTGTTAAGTGTATCAGCAATGGAAAAATCGACTGGTGTGCAAGCTGAAATCCAAGTTAAACCATCATTTGGCTTATCTGATGACCAAGTAGCTAACATGCTTAAAGAGTCAATGAGCAACGCTAAAGATGACATGCAAGCACGTATGCTTAAAGAGCAACAAGTAGAGGCGCTACGTGTTATAGAAGCACTAGAGGCGTCACTTGCTAGCGACGGTGAGTTGCTCGACGATATTCAACTTGCTAATTTAAAAGCTGAAATAAGCGAGCTTGCTAAAGTGCGCGAGACCGCACAGCAACCAGGTGAAATTAAAGCCGCAATTGAAAAAGTAGATAACGCTAGCAGCGATTTTGCCTCGCGCAGAATGGATGCATCAATTAAAAAGGCCCTTACAGGGCAGTCAGTAGACAACGTTTAAAGAGGTTAGAATGCCACAAATTATTTTTCTTCCCCATCCGGAATTATGTCCTGACGGTGCAGCACTTGAAGCGCCTGCGGGCGAAACAGTCCTTGATGTGGCCCTTAAAAACGGCATTAGCATTCCACACGCATGTGAAAAATCGTGTGCATGTACTACATGCCATTTAGTGATCCGCGAAGGCTTTGACTCACTAGATGAAAGCGATGAGCTCGAAGACGACATGCTAGATAAAGCATGGGGCTTAGAGTCAGAATCTCGCTTAGGATGCCAAGCAGTGATTAGAGATGAAGACTTAGTAGTTGAAATACCTAAGTACAATCTCAATATCGTTAATGAAGAGCACTAGTTTTTAATTAACGAGAATTTTTTAAAAGCCGCTGTTTTTTACAGCGGCTTTTTTGTTTAAGAGATTGTATAAGCACGTAGCAGCGACTTTATGTCGCGTTTTTAAATGAATGATCACGTAATCATAATCGCCGGGTAAACCCGCTGCTACATTTACACGGTAGCAGCGACTTTACGTCGCGTTTTTAAATGAATGACCACGTAATCATAATCGCGGGGTAAACCCGCTGCTACATCTTACACCGTAGCAGCGACTTTATGTCGCGTTTTTAAAATAGGCCTAGATCTAAAGTGATCACGTTTTACAGGTCGAATTACAGTCAAGGAATTATCGCTTTTGGCTAAACCCGCTGCTACGCGTTTTACCTAACCCATAAAACTATTTCGGAGGTCTATTTTGAGTAATCTAATTTTTTGTGACTCGTTTATTAATGGTGAATTTTATAAAACCAATAAACGTTTTAGCGTTGACGACCCCGCGACCGAAAAAAGTATTGTTGAAGTAAGTGATATAGACGAGCAAGGCGTTAATAGCGCAATAAAGGCAGCGCAAGGTGCGTTTGTTAAGTTAAAATCAACCAATGCCACTGAGCGAAGTAATACGCTAATGCGTTGGTATGAGCTGATAATAAAACACAAGCAAACGCTTGCTGAGCTAATGACCAAAGAGCAAGGTAAACCGCTTAAAGAGTCGTTAGGTGAAATAGACTATGGCGCTGGGTTTATAAAATGGTTTGCAGAAGAAGCTAAACGCAGTTACGGCGATGTGATCCCCCCAACCGACGATACACATAGATTAACGAGCTTTAAACAACCTGTAGGCGTTGTGGCTGGCATTACTCCTTGGAACTTTCCGGTTGCTATGGTGACACGTAAAGTGGCGCCAGCATACGCTGCAGGCTGTAGTTTTGTGCTAAAACCTTCTGAATATACACCTTTATGTGCTTTGGCGTTGGCATACCTTGCCGATCAAGCTGGGTTTGTAAAAGGGGCTTTTAACGTACTGATTTCGCAAGACGCAAAAACAGTCGGACAAATACTTACTGACTCAGAAGTGGTGCGCAAATTTACTTTTACAGGTTCAACAGGCGTAGGCAAGCAGTTACTTTCTCAGTGTGCGGGTACGATTAAACGTACCTCCATGGAACTTGGCGGAAACGCCCCCTTTATTATTTTTGATAACGCCGATATAGACGAAGCAATCGACGGCCTCATGGCGGCTAAGTTTAGAAACAGTGGCCAAGCATGTGTAGCCGCAAACCGCATTTTTATTCAGCGCAGTATTTTAGATGAAGTGCTGAGTAAAATTACGCCTAAAGTAGCCGCATTAAAAGTAGCCAATGGGTTTGAAGAGGACGTAGACATTGGCCCCCTTATTTACCCAAAAGCGAAAGAAAAAGTGCAGCAGCTTGTGCAAGATGCACTTGATAAAGGCGCAGACCTAATAGGGGATAACAGCGACTTAGGCGGCAGCTTTCAAAACCCGCTTATTGTTACTAACGTAACGACCGAAATGGATATATACCACGAAGAAGTATTTGGCCCGGTATTAACTGTTATTCCTTTTGATGAAGAAAGCGAAGTACTAGCCCTTGCTAACGATGTTCCATATGGCTTAGCGGCTTATTTTTACAGTCAAAATATCAAGCAGATTTATCGTATTAGCGAAGGGCTTGAGTTTGGCATGGTTGGTGTTAACGAAGGGGTTATATCTAACCCAGTGGCACCGTTTGGTGGAGTTAAGCAATCAGGCTTAGGCCGAGAAGGCGGCCATCAAGGGCTTGATGAATACCTTGAAGAAAAATACGTGTGTATCAAAGTTTAAAAACGATGACACCAGAAACCATGAAAAATTGGTTACCCAGCACGGTTTAGGTTACTAATACCAATTTGCTTAATTAAGTGATCTATAACTACAGGTTACCTTTTTATTGCTAGATATAGGCCTTAGTGCTACATTTACGGCATAATTTTTGTTTAAAAATAATCAAAAATAAAAAGAATTTCTACTTGTAGAAATAACCCGTGTGTAAATGCCACCGCAAGGTGGCATTTTTTATAGCTTGATGATTAAACTCCACGCCCTCGATAAGCATTTTTAATTATACCGCAGTTTCAAACTCGCCTATTTTTATAGTATTACTTCGATACATTTTTAATAAAAATCTAAACGCACTTTAGATTGGATGCTATTTTAAAACGTATTTAAAAACAAAAATTAATATAAATAAAAATGGGTGTGTGAAAAGTTATTTCATTGAGGGTAATAAATTAATAATTTATTTTAAATATTGCTAGGAAGTTTACATGAAAAAATAAGAAGAGAAAAAATGGGGCGATTGACGGGGCTTGAACCCGCGACAACCGGAATCACAATCCGGGGCTCTACCAACTGAGCTACAACCGCCACTACACACCTCGTTTGGTGTGGCGCGCATAATACATAATATTATAAATGTTGTGAAGCCTAAAATTAAAAAAAATCAAAAAAAATAAATATTTCATAAAATTGCCTACTATCAGTAAAGGTTCATAAAGAGTGTGTAGCGTATTAGCGCTGATAATAAAAATTATTTTGTAGTGATAATTTACTATTTAATGAGAATAAAATGTAAATTAATGTATACTCACTTGCGGGAAATTGCTTAATAAAAACTATTTGGAGTTACTATGGATTCAATACTTACTTGGCTAAACGAAAACTCAGGCCTAATTTTACACTACGGTATTCAAGCAGTTATTGCGCTTGTTATCTTTTTACTTGGTAGCCGTATTGCCAAGTTTTGTGCAGGCTTAACAGAAAAAACATTCGATAAAAAGAAAGTTGATAAAGCTGTAGGCTCATTTGTATCGAGTATAGTTTATGCCATCGTATTTGCTGCCACTATTTTAATGGCACTTTCGCAAATCGGTATAGAAACAACCTCGTTTATTGCTATTTTAGGTGCGGCTGGCCTAGCTGTTGGTTTAGCGCTGCAAGGTTCGCTGTCTAACTTTGCATCTGGCGTACTTATTATATTGCTTCGTCCATTTAAATCAGGTGAGTTTGTTGAAGCTGGCGGTAAAATGGGCACGGTTAAAAAAATTGAAATATTCTCTACAGAGCTTCGCACTCCAGATAACAAAGTAATTATCGTACCAAATTCACAAATTATGTCTGGTGCTATTACTAACTTCTCGCGTGAGTCTACTCGCCGTATCGATTTAGTAATTGGTGTAGGTTACGATGCTGACTTACGTAAAACAAAAGAAGTATTACAGTCAGTACTTGACGCAGAGACTCGTTTACTTAAAGATCCAGCATACACTGTTGCAGTTTCTGAACTTGCAGACTCAAGCGTAAACTTTATTGTGCGTCCTTGGGTAAACTCTGGTGATTACTGGCCAACGTACTGGGCATTATTAGAGAACATTAAAATTGCATTAGATGATGCAGACATTACAATCCCATTTCCACAAATGGATGTACATTTACACAAGCAAGACTAATACAAATCCGCAATAATACTTAATCATTTCGTTAAAAAATTCTCATTTAGAACAACTAAATAGCGAATTTTTTGCCTGGCTATTAACACGCTTTTCCAGCCTCAAAATAGATTACTTAATTAAGCGAATTAGTATAATTTTTAGGATTAAATAGGTTATTTTTAATGAAATTAAAGCTTTTAACACTTTTAGTTGCAGCATCTGCTGCAACTAACGCATTCGCTGAAGACGCAGAGAAAAAAACGTGGGAAGTAACAAGCGAGCTAGGTGCTATTGTCACTAGTGGTAACACTGAAACTACAACGTTGAAAGGCGGTTTAAAGGTATTACATCACCTAGAAAACTGGAATAACGAGTACAAAATCGACGGCATCTATAAAGAAGATGAAGTAGAAGATGACAACGGCGACAAAGACAAGCAGCGTACGAACGAAAAGTACTCTGCATCTGCGCAAGGTAATTACAAATTAAATGAAAAGAATTCTCATTTGTTCATTTATGGTTCACACGTTTCAGATTACTTTGGCGCGTATAGAACTGAATCTGTAATTTCTGCTGGTTACGGCTTACGTTTAATTGACCAACCAGATATGTGGTTAAATGCAGAGTTTGGTCCGGGTTACAAATTTTTTGAATACTCAGACGACAGCACGCAAGTTGATGACGACGGTAACCTACTTGCAGGCGAAAGCGACAGTGAAGTAATTGCTTTAGGTAAACTTGATTACAACTGGCAGATTTCAGATAGCGCACGTTTTACTCAACTTGTATCAGTTGAGTACGGTGATTCAAACACCAAAACGCGTTCAGAAACTGCATTGCTAGCAAAAATAAATGGCTCGCTGCAAATGAAAGTCGCTTTTAATGTTACCAACAACTCAGATGTTGCTGATGACGAAGAAAGCACAGATACAGAGACGTCATTAACGTTAGTTTACAGTTTTTAACCAAAAACCGTATTTAATGACATTTAAGTGACAAAAGGGGCGAAAGTCCCTTTTTTATTTGTTTAGATTTAATGTATTATAGCCACCAATTTTGGTTGTAGACCTAGGGATATACCTACTCGTGAAAGTTTTTACACAATTTTTTAGTGCTTTTATTCTACTTTGTAGTTTTAGTACCATGGCTTTTACGCCAACGGCCTCACAAATTGAGCAATTTAAAAAGTTGCCAAAAGCCCAACAAGAAGCCCTAGCAAAGCAATACGGTGTAGATATTTCTACGATCACCGGCGCTAATCAATCAAATGACGAAAACTCAAATGAGCAGCAGTCAACTATCGGCGAACGCCCAGAAAAAGAACAAGAAGACTTAACTGACGAAGAGCGTTTTAAGCCAAAAACAGAAGAATTAAAGCCTTACGGCTACGAGCTTTTTGCCGGTGAACCCACCACATTTATGCCAAGTGAAAATGCAGCCGTACCTGACACTTATATAGTAGGTCCAGGGGATCAACTAAAAATTAACTTTTACGGGAAAGAAAGCGATAGTTTTGATGTAACTGTTGGCCGTGAAGGGCGTATTAGCATTCCCGATTTAAGCCCTGTAGAAGTAGCAGGCTTAACATTTGCCGAAATTAAAGAGCTAATAAAAGTAAAGGTTGAGCAAGAAGTAATCGGTGTAAAAGCCTTTGTATCACTGGGCCAACTGCGTAGTATGCGCATACTTGTATTAGGTGAGGCCTACAAACCAGGCAGCTACAGCGTATCGTCTTTAACAACCGTATCACATGCTTTGTTTGTAAGTGGTGGTGTGTCTGAAATTGCTTCACTGCGTAACATACAAGTAAAACGCGCTGGTAAAACAGTAGCTAATTTCGACCTTTACGATTTACTAATCAATGGCGATAGCAGCAACGATATAGTACTAAAGCCTGGCGATGTCGTTTTTGTACCACCAGTAGGTGCTCAAGTTACTGTGGACGGCTTAGTTAAACGCCCTGCAATATTTGAACTTAAAAAAGGTGAAACAGCTAAGCAGTTACTCACTATGGCAGGGGGCCTAAAGCCGGGTGCTTATGCAAAAAATGCCGTGGTAGAACGTTTCAATTTTGATCGCAAAGAAGTGCTATCAGTAGATTTTACTAAGCCACAAATTAACTACATCCCGCAAGATGGCGACCGTGTACGCTTTAATTCTGTAAGCTCACAATACCAAAACTCTATTAGCTTAATTGGTGCTGTAGCGCGCCCAGGGAATTATCAATGGTATCAAGGTAAGCGTATTTCTGATGTTTTAAAATCAGTACGTGGCGATTTGTTGCCACAAGCAGATTTAAGCTACGGCTTAGTTATTCGCGAAATTAACATAAATGGTGATATAGAAGCGCATCAATTTGATGTAGCACAAGCCATTATTAAAAATCCTGAAAACAATTTAGCATTAAAAGCTAATGACAAAATCATAGTATTTAGCCGCTTTGAAGAGAAAGACGCTGAAAAATCAGCACTTGCTAATATGGCGTTGAGTCAGGAGCAGCAAGAGCAGCAGCTAAAGGCTGAGCAATGGCATACATATCAGCAAAAAGAGTTTGAAAAATACATCGGTATAAACCAAGAAGAAGAGGAGCTTATTTTTGAAGAAAATAAAGCCCTTACAATAGCCGAAATTTCAAAACGTAAAGCAAAAGAAGAAGCCGAACTTGAATTAAAGCCTGAAGATTACGCTTTATTTAGCCGCCATAACCTTTTAGCCCCCATTATTGCCAAATTTAAGCAGCAAGCCTCAGTTGAGCAGGCTATGCAGCTAGTAGAAATTAGCGGTAACGTTACATTCCCAGGTGTTTACCCGTTAATGGTAGGCGGTGATGTACGTGATTTAGTAACCGCTGCAGGTGGCTTGCTAGAATCAGCCTACGTAAAACAAGCCGAAATTACGCGTAT
Source organism: Pseudoalteromonas sp. P1-30 (assembly GCF_001400005.1). NCBI lineage: Bacteria > Pseudomonadati > Pseudomonadota > Gammaproteobacteria > Alteromonadales > Pseudoalteromonadaceae > Pseudoalteromonas > Pseudoalteromonas sp. P1-30. The sequence goes on along the minus strand of NZ_LKBC01000004.1, from coordinate 36,499 downwards.
TGTTGCAAGCGACGCGTCTAAAATAGAACACTTACGTTTAGACCTCGAAAGTGCAATGCGTGGTGATTTACAAAGCAACATTACATTGCAAAGTAAAGACAGCATTAACGTATTCGCTATCCCAAATTGGCAAGAAAACGTAAAAGTAGAGCTTAAAGGCGAACTTAGGTTCCCTGGTACATACACAATTCGCCGAGGCGAAACACTAACTGAGTTACTTGAGCGTGCAGGTGGCTTCTCTGAGTTTGCTGAACAAAAAGCAGCTGTATTCACCCGTGCCTCAATTAAAGAACAAGAGCAGCAACAGCTAGCCCGCTTATCAACTGAGCTACGCCGCGATATTGCTTCAAAGAGCTTTCAAAACTCAGTGAGTAGTAATTCACTTTCTTATGATGAAATGAATAAGTTATTAAATGATTTAGCGAATGTAGAAGCGGTAGGGCGCCTAGTTATCGATTTACCACTTATTGTTGAAAACAAGCAAAACTTAGTCCTTCAAGACGGTGATGTATTGTATGTACCTAGCAAACGTGACTCTATTAGCGTTATTGGTGAGGTTAATTACTCAACATCACACTTATATAAAGCAGGTGTAAGTGTTGACGATTATATTGCCCTAAGTGGTGGTCTTAAAGAGCGTGCCAATGAAGATAGCATTTATATTATTAAAGCTAATGGTTCAGTAAAAATTCCAAATAAAGGTGGCTGGTTTGCGGTTAATAACTCAGAGCAGTTAGAGCCTGGTGATACAATAGTAATACCGATGGATGCAAGCCATATGGATAAGCTAACGCTATGGAGCACAGCTACCCAAATCCTTTATCAACTGGGTGTAGCAGTAGCTGCGATTGGTAGTTTGTAAACAAAATTAAATAATTAAGAGTGATAAATGAATACAAATAATACCTCTCCTTCGCTGAAGCCTAATAGCTCAATTTACGAGAATGAAACAGACTTCTGGAATTTACTTGAAAGTTTGTGGAGAGAAAAAGTAATCATATTTTCGATTACTGTTTTCTGCTCTGTATTATCAATTTTTTATGCTCTAAAGTTACCTGATATTTATAAAACCCAGGTTATATTAGCTCCTGCTGATGTTAAGCAATCAAGTGGTTTATCAGCTCTTTCTGGGCAGTTCGGTGGTTTAGCCAGCTTAGCTGGTATAAACATGAATTCTTCAGGTAGTAATGCTAAGTTAGCTCTAGAAATAATTAAATCTCGAAAGTTTATAAATGACTTTGTAGAAAAGCATAATATTTTGATAGACCTGTTTGCTGCTGAAAGCTGGAATGTGATGGGCAACTCTATTATTTATGATGCTGAACTCTATGATACCCAGCTACAAAAGTGGGTCCGTGAAGTTCAGCCACCTAAAAAAGCAATACCATCCTTGCAAGAGGCCTATGAGAAATTTATAGAAATTATGCAAGTAATCGAAAACCAAGATACTGGAATCGTAACTATAAGCGTTGAGCACGTATCCCCATACATCGCTAGAGAGTGGGTTGAGTGGTTAGTACAAGATATAAATCAAACGATGAAAATTAGAGATGTAAAAGAAGCGGTTAAAAGTAAAAAGTTTTTAACTGAGCAGCTTAAGCAGACTAGAGTCGCTGATATGCGTTCGATACTCTATAAGCTAATTGAGGAACAGTCTAAAACGATCATGTTTGCTGAGGTTAGGGATGAGTATGTATTTAAGACAATAGATCCAGCACTAGTTCCTGAAAAAAAATCAGGTCCCAAACGAGCACTTATTTGTGTTTTGGGCGCTTTCTTAGGTGCTCTGCTAGGTATTTTCATCGTGTTACTAAAAGGTTACTTTAGAGAGAATTTAAAGAAATCTAGACGTTATAATTAATTAAATATTCTTGGGGAAATGTGTGGCTAGTAAAAAAGTATTGGTGGTTTTTGGTACTCGACCAGAAGCAATTAAAATGGCGCCTCTTGTAAATGCGTTAAATGTTGATAATCGCTTCGATAGTAAGGTATGCGTCACAGCGCAGCATAGAGAAATGCTGGATCAAGTATTAAAGTTATTTAAGATTGAGCCTGACTATGACCTTGATTTAATGAAAGCAGGACAGACTTTACCTGAAGTAACGAGTCGTATATTACTAGAACTAACTCCTGTATTAAAAGAGTTTAAGCCTGATGTAATTCTTGTACATGGAGATACAGCTACAACGTTCGCAGCAAGCTTAGCAGCCTACTTTGAGCAAATTCCTGTGGGGCATGTAGAAGCCGGATTACGAACTGGCAATATCTATTCTCCTTGGCCGGAGGAGGGAAATCGTATGTTAACTGGAACATTGACAAAATATCACTTTTCTCCAACAGAAACTTCTAAGCAAAACTTATTAAGAGAAAATCATAAATGCGAAAATATAAGCGTTACTGGAAATACTGTAATTGATGCCCTATTACTTGTTAAAAAACAGATAGATACTAATGGTGAATTAAGTAATCAACTTGCAGAGCAATTCCCTATGCTCAATGAAGATAAAAAGCTAATTTTAGTAACTGGGCACAGACGTGAAAGTTTTGGTGGTGGCTTTGAACGTATCTGTGAAGCTTTAGCCAAAACCGCAAAAGCTCATCCAGAGTGCCAAATTTTATATCCTGTACATTTAAATCCAAATGTACAAGAGCCTGTAAACCGCATATTGCAAAATGTAGATAATGTCCATTTAATTGAACCTCAACAATATCTGCCATTCGTTTACTTAATGAATCGAGCGCATATAATTCTAACAGACTCGGGAGGCATTCAAGAAGAAGCTCCGAGCTTAGGCAAGCCGGTGCTTGTAATGCGAGACACTACTGAGCGTCCTGAGGCCGTTGATGCCGGGACTGTAAAATTAGTTGGCACAGATGTAGAAAGAATCACCTCAGCTTTAGATGAGTTGTTAGATAATGATATGTCGTATAAAGAGATGAGTAGGTCTCACAACCCATATGGAGATGGCAAGGCTTGTGAGCGTATATGTGACATTTTAGCTAGCAGCATGAACTAATATGCATTTAGTTTAGCTTGAATTGAATAAGCTTAGTGTTCGGATTATTTAATATATTTATAAGCTTTGAATCACCCCAAAGCTTGAGTGTAAAAGCTACAAAGCAGTAAGGTAGAAAGGATTAAAATGTCATTCAAAAAAATTTCAGTTATTGGTTTAGGTTATATAGGTTTACCAACAGCAGCAATGTTTGCGTCGTATGAAAAAAAAGTAATTGGGGTTGATGTAAATCAATTAGCTGTAGATACAATAAACAGAGGTGAAATACATATAGTTGAACCTGATTTAGATAAAATAGTATACACAGCTGTTAATAAAGGCTTTTTAAAAGCTGTTACAGTTCCAGAAAAAGCAGATGCATTCTTAATTGCGGTACCTACACCTTTTAAAAACAATCACTCTTCAATCCCTGAACCAGACTTAAGCTATATAAAGAAAGCTTGTGAAGCAATTGCTCCTGTACTCGAAAAAGGGAATTTAGTTGTACTTGAGTCAACATCACCTGTTGGTGCAACAGAGCAAATGGCTGAGTGGTTAGCATTAGCTAGAACTGATTTAACCTTTCCAATGAAAGCCGGGGAATCTGCCGACATTAGCATCGCTCATTGTCCTGAGAGGGTACTACCGGGTCATGTAGTGAGAGAGCTTGTTGAGAACGATCGTGTAATTGGAGGTATAACAGCTAAATGTTCAGCTCGTGCTGTAGAGCTCTATCACACCTTTGTGAAGGGAGATTGTGTCATTACTAATGCGCGAACTGCTGAAATGGCTAAATTAACCGAAAATTCTTGTCGAGATGTTCAAATCGCCTTTGCTAATGAACTTTCAGTTATATGTGACAAATTAGATATAGATGTTTGGGAGCTAATAAAATTAGCTAATCGTCATCCTAGAATAAATATTTTGCAGCCTGGGCCTGGTGTAGGTGGCCATTGTATCGCGGTAGACCCTTGGTTTATTGTAAGCAAAACACCTGATGAAGCTAAATTGATAAGTACTGCACGCCAAGTAAATGATGCTAAACCTCAATGGGTTATAGATAAGGTAAAAGTTGCTATTTCCGATTTCCTACAAGCCAATCCAAGTAAAACAGCTAAAGATGTTGTTATTGCTTGCTATGGCCTAGCTTTCAAGCCAGATATTGATGACCTTAGAGAAAGTCCTGCTCTAACTATTACCCAAAAGATTAAGTCTTTCCATAGAGGTACAGTAAAAGCCGTCGAGCCAAATATAGATTCAACGCATGTAGATAGTATTGAATGTACTAATATTAACGACGCTGTCGAGTATGCAGATATCCATGTTGTTTTAGTAAAACACAAAGAGTTTTATAATTTAAAAAACAATGAATACACTTTAGATTTTGTTGGCTTACTGCCTTGAATGTCAGTATTAAAAAGGTACTGTCGATTGTCCTTTTTCGCTGTTTAGGTGCTGGTTGCTCATTTCTGATTACACTTGTACTGATGAAAGAACTGACTGTAATTGATTATGCTTACTTTAGTTTTGTATTTTCTATTTTTACAGCAGCCATGCTCTTGCCAAGTATTGGAATTAATAACGCGTATGTAGTAAATAGCACAAATATTTCAATGCAAGATTACGAAAATTCAAAATTGATAGTAACGTTAGGTTTTTTATTCATTTTACTTGTTTCTTCTGTTTTTATAGAAAAAATTTATATTTATTCTATTTTAGCTGGTCTGCTAGGCGCAAGCTTCGATCATGTTTTAAGTAAATACCAAGCCTCAGAAAATTTTAAAGTTTACAATTTTTTACTTCCTCTACGAAGTATTTTGCTGCTTTTAATTATGATTGTAGTACTCCATTTCTTTAATGAGGATTTTATCGATGCATATTTTAAGAGTATTAGCATAATTTTTTTTATTAGTATTCTAATATATTTACTATACTCCAAAACTCGATTAAGAAACAAGCCGCTAAATTCTCTTAAAAAGCTTATAAATGTTTCTAAAGGTTTTATAGTTTTTGAAGTGTCTGTATTGGTATTAATGAGGTTAGAGGTTTGGTTATTAACCTTTTTTGTTGGTGTTGGTTATTTGAACTCACAAAGTGTAGCTTATTACTGGGCAGCATTTAGTTTTATATTTTTGTTACCAATTATAAGTTCGAGTCTAACTACTATTCTATTGCCAACACTAAAAAAAAATAATAGTTTGGAAGGTGCTAAAGCTAAGCTTATCTTAATTTTTTTGAGTATGATCATACTCTATATATCTATTGCATGCATAGCGATAGAGTTTTTATTTGGTGAGAAGTATGAGGAAACATTAATTATTTTACCTATTATGGGAGTAGGGGTTTTTTTCTCATTTATAGCTAATCTAGAAAGACTTAGCTTAGTTGCTCTTGGAAAAGAAAAAAAAGGGAATATAGTTTCTTATTGTCAGCTAGCCGTATCCTTATTAGTAAACATTGCGCTGATACCATTACTGGGCTTATACGGTGCTGTATTAGCTTTCGTCTCTGTTAGACTTACTTCATTATTAGGATTTTATTTTATTTTAAAAAAAGAAAAAAATCATTTCTATACATAAATTTTTATTGTTTTGTATTTAGTTTATTTAAAAGTTTAACTTATTAAGCATTGGTGAATAAGTTTATAGCGAATAAGAGAGTTTGATGATTAAGAGTAGTAGTTATAAATATGATTTTGTTATCAAAGGGGCCTATGGTACGGGTAACTTTGGCGACGATGCATTGTTTGATGTAGTTTTCAATCAATTACCACCTAACAGTAAAGTAGCAGTTATTGCAAGAAATGCATCTTATTTAAAAGACGGTTATCCTATGCTTGATGTTTATCACCCAAATGATGTAGCAAGTATTAATTGCTCAGTGTTTATCTATGGAGGCGGAACACAATTTTACTTATTCCCAACTTCAGATAGCTTTATTTTTAAAGTCAAATATCATCTCAAAAACCCAAAAAACTTAATTAATAAAATATTAAGAAGAGGCCTAGAAATCTCTTATGATAAAAAAATTGGTTTAGGTTTAGGTTTAGGTCCTTTTTATACAAAAAACTCTTCAAAATTTAAAAAAATAATCAATGACTTAAAATCATTTGATGAGTTGTACGTGAGAGATACTAAAAGCTATGACTTTTGTAAAAATAATAAAGTAAAAAATGTAAAAATTAATACGGATTTATGTTTTTTAAAAAAACTTACTAAGCTAAATAGTAGTGAAAAAAGTGCGGTTATTTTAAGAGACTGGATACATGATGAAGGTGGTCGTAAGCATTTCCCTGCTATAAAAGAGTATCTGATTAAAAATAAAAATAACACTGATTTGGTGTTATTTGCCAACGATTCCGAATGGGTAAATTTTGCTAAACTAAATAACATTAACCTTGTTAAATGGGAACCTAAAGTTTACTCATCAAAATCATTTATAGAAAAGTTATCTCAATACAAGTTTTTTATATCATCAAGGTTTCATGGAGTTGTGTATGGAACTCTATTAGGTATACCGGCAATTTCAATAGAAATAGAGCCAAAGCTAATGATAGGCGCTTCCCTAAATACTGGGCTTATTTGGAATGATGACTTTAATATTAATCAGTTATATTCGTTAATTGAAGAACTAAATAATGATTATGAAAATCATGTTAAAAACCTCAATGTTATTAGAGAAAAAAAATATATGGAGGCTAGTGATATGTCCAAAGCTTTATTAAATATAAATGCAGAGGTAATCGAATGATTTATATATTGCATGACAAAGTTTTTGAGGATGGAACGTTATGTATTGGTGGAATACAGACTTACCTTTACAATTTATCGTTGTCACTTAGTAGTGAACATGACGTTGTCATTTGCCAATTGGGCAGTGAGTTTGATGCTTTTCAAGTAAATGGGCTTAAAGTAATATCAGTGCCTACTGATAAAGTGAGTAAAATCCCGGCTTTTCAGAAGTTAAATATCCAAAAGGAAGATGTTGTAGTTTGGGGCACGGATAGTCATGTAATTAAGGGCAATTACAAATCTATTTCGATACAACACGGTATAGGTTTTGATTACACAAACACCAACTCTAAACTTAAACTAAAAGTTATGAAAAGCTGTCTAGGACACCTTTTTAAATTAGGGCAAAGGCTTAAGTCCTTAAAACTGACTGCGACTTCAGATCATGTGGTTTGTGTTGATTATAATTACCTTAATTGGTACAGAACGTATACTCGGAATAACATATCTAAAAAAATTACAGTGATTCCAAACTTTACAACTTTGCCAGACAGAGAGCCCATCGTTTTTAAAGATAAAGAGATAATTGAAATTGTCTATGCAAGAAGGTTTATAGAAAAAAGAGGCGTATATATCTTCTGTGAAGCTATAAAAAACATTTTAGATAGGCATTCAAACATAAGAGTTACTTTTGCGGGTGATGGTCCTTTAAAGCCTTACATAGAGAGTTCATTTAAAGGCGAAAGTAGAGTGTGCATTACATCCTACCAGGCTTATGAATCATTGGAGTTTCACAAAAAGTTCGATATTGCTGTTGTGCCTACAATTGCTGGTGAAGGTACTTCATTGAGTCTTCTTGAGGCTATGGCCTCAGGGTGTGCTGTAATTGCAAGCAATGTAGGAGGAATGACAAACATTATTCTTAACAGGTTCAATGGCTTTTTAATAGACCCAAGAGCTAGTGAGATAGAAAAAAGCTTGGACCGACTTATATCTAATGACGCTCTACGTGTTGAGATGAGTAAGAATGCTTATAAAAGTACATCTTCATCATTCAGCTTTGATATATGGAAAGAGCAATGGTTAGAACTTATTACTAGAATAAAGTATGAAAAATAACTTCTATTTTATTTTTCTATCTTTTTTTACATCCCTGTTCTTATATAGCAGCGTAATTAAACAGCTATATGTTTTTCCTATTGATATAACTTTATTATCATTTTTAGCTGTTTCAATTTTATACGTATTCCTTGAAAAAAATTTTAAAGTAACTTCACCCATTCTTCTTCTTTTTTTGTTCTTTATAATGTTGGGGGTTAGTTATTATTTTTCAAAATCTGAGAGTGTTGGGGGTTATAAGTTTATAGCAACAGCCCCAGGGTTAATTATTTCATTATATTTATTAACACTGAATTATAATAAATATAATGCTAAAACCTACTTGGATGTTTTTAGTATAATGTCAGTTCCGGTAGCTTTATATTTTATTTATATACTACCAAAGTTATTTTCAGGCGGTGCCGGGGGCGTAGACGTAGTTAGAAGTATTTATCTGAGTTTGCCCCTATACTTATGTATATCGATTGTTTATGCCGTTACTCAAATAGCGAGAGCGAAAATTTTGTATGGCCTCATAGTATCTGTTAATATAATTGCAGTTCTAATGTCTGGTGCTAGGGGACCACTTTTAGGGCTTTTTTTATGTCTCACAATACTCTTCTTCGCTAATTATAAGACAATTATTAGAGAGGTTATATATCGAAGATTCTATTTATTACCTCTGGTTTTTATAGTTTGTAGTTATATTATAAGTACGGTTAATATAGATCTATATAGTTTTTTTGAAAGAACTATTAAGAGATTTGAAATGTTATTAAATGATAACGGTGGAAACTCGGTGAACGAGAGATTATTCGCACTTCAGAGTATGTATCATAATGGTTTCGAAGATCTCACAGCTGTTTTCTTAGGTAAAGGTCTTGGCACATTTGGTATAGAAGTGTACGGTATTGACGCTTATTATTATCCGCATAATGTTTTTCTTGAATTAGCATTTGAAACAGGGCTAGTAACATTGTCAGTTTTCTTACTTTTTCTTGCAAGTCTTCTATATGGTCCTAAAAATAATCAGCTTGCCTTACTTTACGCTATTTTTATTTTCTTAACATTTAACTTTATGAAGTCATATTCAATTGTAGGTTTGAGGTTATTTATTCCTATTTTTATATTTTCATATTTATTAACGATTTACCCATGCTTCAAAAAAGAAAAAAGTAATGATTAATATAAGTATTATAATTCCACACTTTAACTCATCTGAATCTTTAAAAAAATTATTAGCATCAATCCCTAATATCCCTTGTATAGAAGTAATTGTTATAGATGATCACAGTACTCAACCAGTTGAATTACCTAAAACCCTTCACAGTAATTTTAAATTGGTGAGTAACAAATATGCTAAAGGCGCCGGCGGGGCACGTAATACGGGGATAGAGATAGCAAGAGGGGATTGGCTCTTGTTTGCAGATTCTGATGATTACTTTATCGAAGGAGGCATAAACCAAGTAGTTTCTGCAATAAACAATACTGATGACGAAGATATTCTCTTTTTCCCTCCTACTTCTAGTTATTTAGATACAAATAAAGCTGCAAAAAGGCATTTAAAGTATTCAGACTTAGTGTATTCATATATTCGGGATGATTCTTATAAAAATAAAATCATGCTTTTATTTTCTCACTATGTCCCTTGGAGTAAAGCCATAAATATTGAGTTAATTAAAAGTAATGGTATTTATTTCGATGAGACATTAATCGCTAATGACGGGATGTTTTCAGCAAAGTGCTCGTTAAAAAGCAAAAAAATAAAATGCTTTTCCGAGCCTATATATAATGTAACCGTTTCTCAAGGAAGCCTAACAAAAATAAAAAACGTTGAGCTTTTTAGAATTAGGTTAGAGGTTTTTTCTCGTATGTTCCACTATTTGCCTAATGAATATAAGAATATTATAGGCATGTCTCCGTTAGCTTTAATATATATGAGCCGGGCTTATGGTCGTAAAGAGCTTTTTAGAACTATAAAGTTTTTCGCAAACAATAATGTTTCTTTTTTTAAGTATTTTAATTTTAGTTCAATAAAAAGGTTTTTTAAAAAATGAGAAAGCTACACCTTTTTTTGTTCACTATTTACTATATGAAAGTTATACAAATAGTAAATAGAATTTATAGAAAGTATAAAAAAATTACTTATTTGGAGTGCCCAAATGAGCTTAAGATTCTAGATAATAATCAGTATATAAAGCTAGAAGCTCTAGATAATGCAATTATTGACTCTCAAAATGTCACGTTTCTTAATGAAACAGGAAAAATACTTGACTGGGACAATAAAACGAAACCGTTACTATGGCTTTATAATTTACATTACTTTGATTATTTAAATGCCAGAGGTTGCTCTGAAAAACACCAATTAAATCAAAAAATAATTAGTCATTGGGTGGAGCATAATAAATTTAACACTGGCGTTGGCTGGGAGCCTTACCCACTATCGTTGCGCATTGTTAATTGGATTAAATTTCATTGGAGTGAGGAGGCGTTGCCTGAAAAGGCGATAGAAAGTCTTTGGTCACAATCAAATGTCTTAAGTCAAAAGCTTGAATATCACCTTTTAGGCAATCACCTTTTTGCAAATGCGAAGGCTTTGATTTTTGCAGGTAGTTTTTTTAACTGTAAGGAGTCACAAAAGTGGCTTGCTACAGGTTTGAAAATTATAACTGCAGAGCTCAATGAGCAAGTACTAAGCGATGGTGCAAACTTTGAACTATCACCTATGTACCACAATATTATTCTTACTGACATGCTAGACCTTGTAAATCTCGCAAATTCGACAAATAAAGAAGATTTAATGTCTAAAGTTGATGGCTGGCAATCGATTATAACTAAGATGTTGCATTGGGGGCAGAGTATGAGCCACCCAGATGGTAAAGTGTCTTTTTTTAATGATTCTGCATTTGGGATCGCGCCAGATATAAAGGTACTGCATAAGTATAGTAAAGCTTTAGCTTTAACTACTAAAGAGCTTAAAAATACAACCGTTCCCACAAAAGGAATAGATCATTTCACTTTTCATAAAAACAGTGGATATGCCGTTGTTTCAAATTCAACATTCAAGGCTATTTTAGATATGGCACGTGTTGGTCCTGATTATCTCCCTGGGCACGCTCATGCTGATACTTTATCATTCGAAATAAGCCATGGTTCTCAACGGTTATTCGTAAATAGTGGCACCAGTTTATATGGTGTTACAGATGAAAGGTTAAGACAGAGGAAAACGGTATCGCATAACACTCTGAGTATTGACGGTTTAGATTCAAGTGAGGTGTGGAGTGGTTTTCGAGTGGCGAGACGAGCTTACCCCACAGTAAAAAAAGTAGAAATTAATGAGAGTTATTTACAGATTGTATGCTCACACAATGGTTTTAAACGCCTAAAGGGAAACCCTATACATCAGCGGAGCTGGAAATTTAATCAATCAAGTGTAGAAGTAAAAGATGAGGTATTAGGGCCCCATAGAAGTTGTCAATCTCACTTCCATCTCCATCCTGATATTAAAGTGGAGCGTATTAGTAAAAGCGAAGTTCACCTTATTTTACCTAACCATGAAAAGGTTGTTTTTTCTAGTATAGGGGAAGTAGAAATTCTTAATACCACGTGGCATCCTGAATTTGGCATTTCAATACCTAATGTAAAATTAGTTTGCACGTTGATTAATAATCAAAATACAGTTTTTGTAAGGTTTTAGTAATGCATATATTATTTTTAACAGATAACTTTCCACCCGAAGGTAATGCACCAGCCACTCGCACATATGAACATGCCAGGGAGTGGGTAAAAAAAGGAGTACAAGTTACAATTATAACTGGGGCGCCAAATTTTCCTGAAGGTGTTGTATTTAAAGGTTATTCTAATAAATGGTTACATAAAGAAAATATTGATGGAATAACTGTCTGGAGGGTTAAAACATACATCACAGCAAACGAAGGCTTCGTGAAACGTACCCTAGATTTTATTTCTTTCATGCTTTCAAGTTTTTTATTTGGTCTTTTTACCAAAAAAGTTGATGTTGTGGTCGGTACATCTCCACAGTTTTTTACTGCCATTTCTGCGTGGGCTTTAGCCAAGCTAAAGCGAGTGCCATTTGTATTTGAATTGAGAGATATTTGGCCTGCATCTATCACAGCTGTTGGAGCTATGAAGAAAAGTAAGCTAATAAGTATTTTAGAAAAAATAGAGCTATTTTTATATAAACAAGCCAGTAGTATTATTTCCGTTACTAATAGCTTTAAGAGTGAATTAATAGAAAGGGGAGTAGAACCAAACAAAATTAAAGTTGTGCTAAATGGCGTTGATTTAAGTAGCTTCGCTTCACAAACTGATAAAGATCAAGAGTTTGTAGATACTTATTCATTAAATGGTAAATTTATTGCAGGTTATATTGGCACTCATGGCTTGGCTCATTCATTGGATAATATAGTGAAGGCTGCAGAGTTACTACAAGCCGAAGACGGAATAAAATTTGTATTTGCAGGGGGAGGTGCTGATAGAGTTAGAATCGAAGAACTTGTTGTCAAAAATAATTTATCAAATATTGTGATGATTCCTCGTCAAGATAAGAGTAATATGCCCTCTCTTTGGAGCATTTGTGATGTTTCTCTGGTCCATTTAAAAAATACTCCACTTTTTAAAACGGTTATTCCTTCAAAAATTTTTGAATCAATGGGGATGGGATTACCTATTATTATGTCTGTTCCTGAAGGTGAATCTACAAAAATAGTAAGTGATAATAATGCTGGAGTTATAATTCCACCTGAAAATCCTTCTGCATTAGCTCAGGCTGTACTTTCGCTTTCGAAAGATAAAGATAAATTAGCTAAATTAAGAGAAGGCTCAGCCAAGGCTGCTAAGAAGTTTGACCGAGTTGTGCAGGCCAATACCATGTTAACTCATATTGAAGAGACTGTTAGAACTAATAGCTAGCGCTCGCCCTTATTAGGTTTTATTTTATGTTCATAGATCTTTCATTCACGTTTATAATTGCATTTGCGTTGCTTTTTCTTATGAGAAAAGTAGCACGAAAAATTGAGCTTGTTGACAAGCCTTCCGGCAGGAAGGCCCATACCGGTAATATCCCTTTAGTTGGTGGCGTTGCGATATGTATTACTATCGTACATTATATTTATTCACACCCCGGAATGATAAACCACGAGAACTTATTTATGTTATGTATAACCGCATTAACAGCAATAGGTGTGCTCGATGATAAGTACAATCTGAGTGTAAAGTTCAGAATGGCCGTTCAAACGGGCATTTCAATTATTATGATTTACTTTGCTGAAGCGCAAATGCAAACATTAGGCAATATGTTTGGGTTTGGAGAAGTTAACCTATCATGGGCTGGGCCAATAATTACAGTATTTGCTGTTATTGGCTGTATCAATGCGTTTAATATGGTTGATGGTATAGACGGGCTTTTAGGTGGATTGTCTATCGTAACATTTGGCAGTATCGCTATTTTATTATTCTTTACCGGTGAGCAAAAGTTAAGTTATCTTTGCGTGCTGTTAGTAGTAACTATGATCCCCTACATTATAATGAATCTAGGCCTATTTGGACGTGCCAGAAAAGTATTTATGGGTGATGCAGGCAGTATGATGATTGGCTTTACAGTAATCTGGTTGTTGATTGGTGCCAGCCAAAACCCAGGCAGTCCAATGATTCGCCCTGTAACAGCTCTTTGGTTAATAGCAGTGCCACTAATGGATATGGTCGCAATAATGGTGCGACGAATAAAGCAAAAAAAATCGCCATTTAAACCAGATAGAGAGCATTTGCATCATATCTGTCAGAGAATAGGTTGCTCTCCAATGCAAACATTGGCATTAATTTGTTTGATCGCTTCAATCTTTGCTGGAGTTGGGATGATCGGAGAAGTGTATAATATTCCAGAGTATTATATGTTTTATGGTTTTCTAGCTGTATTTAGCCTTTATTTATACGCACTTGCAAACTACTGTAAAGTAATTAACTTTATAAGGTGTAAGCTAGGCTTACCTAAGCTTACAATTCAACAATAACTAATTTCTCCTGTAATAGCTTTGTAAGTAACTATTCTACCAACGAGATCTGTAGAAAAAGAGTTTATGTTTTTTCTGTAAGCGTGTAGCGCCTCTGTGCTCTCGGGGGAAGATTTGTCTTTATAAAATCATTAAGAGATGATTATCACCACAGAGAACACGAAGAAGTGAAGGAGAAAAGCCAATAACTTCTCGGTGGAGCGCAATAACTTCTCGGTGGAGCGCGCAGCGTCTCTGTGTTCTCGGTGGTAGATTTGTTTTTATAAAATCATTAAGAGATGACTATCACCACAGAGAACACGCAGAAGTGAAAGAGAAAAGCCAATAACTTCTCGATGGAGCGCGTAGCGCCTCTGTGTTTTCGGTGGTAAAAATGTGCTGGGCTAAGCTAAGTCCCTATCTCAATTTTAACTTCACTACCCAACACCTCTTTATATTTACTTGCCAAAGCGCGCTTTGCATCTTCATCGCCGTGTACAATTTTTATATGGCTTGGCTTTTTACGCATGCCGGTTACAAATTTTACTAATCCGTTTTGATCGGCATGCGCGCTGTAAGCGCTAATGGTATGCACCTGTGCGTTAATTGTAATGCGTGTATCGTTTATAAAAACATACCCATTGCGGGGGCCATATTTTTGTATATCGCGCCCCAACGTGCCGCGGCCTTGGTAGCCAACAAACAATACATCGGTTGTTTTGTCAGGTAAAAAGCGCTCAAGGTAATTAACTATTCGTCCGCCACTGCACATTCCGCTGGCAGCTAAAATAATGGCTGGAGTTTGGCGCGACGCTAAATAATTAATAATAGCGTTATGCTCGCTATGGGTATCAACCGTGGTTAGGTTTTCAAAGTCTAGCGGGTGGCGGCCTTTGGCTACTTTGCGCTTAGCCTCGGCATCCCATAAGTGTTTAAACTTAATATATTGCTCGGTAAAATTGGCAGCCATAGGGGAGTCTAAAATTACATGAATACTTCGCCAAGGCGATCCTTTAGCTGATTGATGTATTAGTTGTTCTAGCTCGTAAAGTAGCTCTTGTGTGCGGCCAATACTAAATGCCGGCACTAACACTACGCCGTTATCTGCTACTGCGCGTTCAATTACATTTTTTAGTGTTTGGGTGCGCTCTTTTCGGCCTTGATGATTTTTATTACCGTAGGTTGACTCTATAACTAATGTGTCGGCCTTATAAGGAGGTTTTGGAGCCGGTAATAGCGGCGTGTAGGGCGCCCCTAAATCGCCCGAAAACACAACTCTATGGCTTTTATTATTTTTTGCATTAATGCCAACATCTATTTCAACATAGGCTGAACCTAATATATGCCCAGCACGCTGAAACCGCGCTTTAGCTATTTGCTGGTTGGCGCAAGGCAGCTCAAACCAGGTATAAAAATTAACCGCTACTATCTGCTTATTTATCAAGCTTAAGCACGCATTTATAATTTTTGTATTGCGGGTAACACCTACTTTTAATGCATCTTCAATCACTAATGGCAGCAAACTAGCCGAGGCAGGCGTAGTATAAATAGGCCCTTTAAAACCGGCTGCTAATAAATAAGGAATGCGCCCAACGTGGTCAATGTGGCAATGGGTAACAATAAGCGCGGAAATGTGCGCAATATCAAATTCTATTGATAAATCATCCTTTGCGTCTTCCCCCTGAAAAAGCCCACAATCTACTAGCACGCTGTTTATACTATTAATAACTAATTCGTGGCACGAGCCAGTCACGCCATTTACCGCTCCGTGGTGAAGTATTTTCATAGGGTATCTATATTTAGTTTTTTAAGGATAAAGTTAAAAGTAGGGTCAAACAGCGCTTTAAGCAAAGTTTAGTTATGTTGTAGCAGCGGCTTTATGCCGCGTAAAAATTTGTAGAGCTATCGCGAGGTAAACTCGCTGCTACTAGATATATTTTACTCTTATTAGTTTATGGCTTGTAGACACGCAACATGCTGGTGTAATGGGCGAAGCCCACGATAGCTGTAGCAGTGGCTTTATGCTGGCACTAATATTCAAAGAACGATTTAAGTTTTAATTTTAGCGACAAAACGCGTAATTGTTACAACAAACCTCACTATTACAATTAACAAGGTTAGTAAATATTTACAATAAACATCTATTTACTTAATGCGCTTAAATTGTTTATAATTACGCGTTATTAAATTTAACGTTGTGTTTTTTGCAATTATATTTGTAGTAAGGATTGCTATGGAAAGTTGGTATTTAGTTACGTGTAAGCCTCGCCAAGAAGAGCGAGCAGCCACCAACTTACTAAACCAAGGGATTGAAGTGTTTTACCCCAAGCTAACCACCGAGAAACTGGTTAAAGGTCGACGTACCGTTAAACAGTCAGCTCTATTCCCTAACTACCTATTTGTTTGTCTTGAGTCACAAAACGGTAACTTTTCTGCGGTAAAAAATACGCGCGGAATTAGCGGCTTTGTATCTTATGGGGCAAATTATCAAATTGTACCTACAGCCCTAATAGAACAACTTAAAAGTGAGCGTTTACATACTAATGATTCTACTATACCTAAAACGGGTGATGTAGTTAGCGTAAATAACAGCTCATTTAATAATATTAAAGCTATTTACAAAGAGCCAGACGGTGATATGCGCAGTATTTTGCTAATTAATCTACTTAATAAACAAGTAGAAATGAGCGTAGATAACAAAGATATAAAACAATACTAGCAAAATGCACAGCTTCGGCTTTATGCCAAAAAATTTAAGTAAGTATCAGTACGTAGGAACTGCAACCTAGGGCTGGAGCGAGAGGAGCTCTGCGACGAACTGGAACGTGAAGCGTGCCCGAAGGGCTAGACAAGCAAATAGTTTTGCTTTCAAGCTGGAGCGAGAGGAGCTCTGCGACGAACTGGAACGTGAAGCGTCCCCAAAGGGCTAGACAAGCTCGTAGACACGCAACTTGCTGGCGTAATAAAAGCAACGCTTTTACATTTTTATGCCGCGACAATATTAATGAAGGCCAAACGCGAGGTAAACTCGCTGCTACTAGGTTAGTGCAAAACTTTCAATGTTTAGCTCGTAGACGCGCAGCTTGCTGCGTAATGGGCGAAGCCCACAGTAGTTGTGGTAGCGGCTTTATGTTGCGTAAAACTAATAAGAGTAAACGCAAGGTAAACTCGCTATTACTCA
The DNA here is from genome assembly GCF_001400005.1 of Pseudoalteromonas sp. P1-30. Classification (NCBI taxonomy): domain Bacteria; kingdom Pseudomonadati; phylum Pseudomonadota; class Gammaproteobacteria; order Alteromonadales; family Pseudoalteromonadaceae; genus Pseudoalteromonas; species Pseudoalteromonas sp. P1-30. Next base: position 19,485 of record NZ_LKBC01000004.1, on the reverse strand, counting down.
GTTGGTGTATTTAAATTGCTTTTTTGCACTTTTACCAACGCGTTGGCCTTTAAATTAATACGCATAAAATGATTCGCGCTTGCGCGTTATCACCCCTCATGCTTTAATTACACCGCTAAAAAAATAAGTACTCACCAAGGTTGGTGAGCAAGTGCAATATTTAAAATAATTTTGGGATTCTACAATGGCGTCAAGCTGTAAATCACTCGTAACTTCTCTCGTAATGCTAGCAGCAACAGGCTGTACAATAGTTCCAGGTAGTCACTTTAAGGGGATCTCGCCTGGTGAGGAAACTCAAAATCTTGAGCAAGATCTCGAAAAAGTTAATATTCAAATTATTGACTCCTCTTTAGTCCAAAAGCAATCTCGCAGTGCGGCTAAACCAATATCAAGTTATGCTGGTGTTGATACTAGTAATTACCAATACAAACTAGGTGTAGGTGATGTATTAACAATTGGTGTGTGGGATCATCCAGAGCTTACAATCCCAGCAGCAGTTCAGCGAACTGCTGAGTTTGACGGTTTTAGAGTGCAAGAAGATGGCACTATAACTTATGCCTATGCACCGAATATACCAGCAGCGGGCAGAACAGTTAGTGAAGTACGAGACGATTTAGTAAGCCGCTTAAGCCGAGTAATAGAAGACCCTCAAGTAGATATAAAAATAGTAGGCTTTAATAGCCAAAAAGCATATGTAACAGGAGAGGTTAAACAGCCGGGCGTATACCCAGTAACAGAGGTGCCACTTACGCTTATTGATGCTCTTAACCAAGCTGGCGGTTTAACAAGTGCAGCCGACTGGCGCAGTGTTACTTTTACTCGCGGCGATAAAACAGAAGTCATTGAGCTTGATGACTTTTATGCGCATGGAGATATATCACAAAACCGTTTATTACAACACGGCGATATAGTGCATGTGAATCGCAATGATGCACAAAAGGTCTACGTTTTAGGTGATGTAAAGCGCGCAGGCTCAGTCACACTAAATCGCTATGGTTTAAATTTAGCCGAGGCACTAAGTGACACAGGCGGTTTAAACGAAAATACAGCTGATGCAAATGGTGTATTTGTATTGCGTAAAAGTGACATAGAAAAAACAGGCTATATTGCAAACGTTTATCAGCTACATGCAAAAAATATAGCTGCAATGGTTTTAGCCGAGCAATTTGAGCTGCAACCTCACGACATTGTATACGTAACCTCTGCACCACTGGCCCGTTGGAATCGCGTTATAAGCTTATTATTACCATCTGTAGCTACCGTTGATAACCTTAACGATATAAACAACTAAGGCGAATATAATGTTTGATTCAATTTTAGTTGTTTGCGCGGGTAACATATGCCGCAGTCCAACCGGTGAATACGTTTTAAAGCATAAGCTTGAAGGGAAAAATATTAACGTATCGTCTGCTGGTTTAACCGCATTAGAGGGCAAGCCAGCCGACCCCCTAGCAACAAAAATAGCGTTAGCAAATGGTATAAATATGGATGCCCATCAAGGGCGTCAATTAACGTCGGCTTTAGTTGCGCAAAATAGCGTTATTTTAGTAATGGAAGAGCGCCACTTAAAAGATTTATACGCCCGTTACCCCGAAGCACGTGGTAAAACTTTTTTATTAGGAAAATGGATTAATAACACCGAAATCCCAGATCCCTATCGTCAAAGTGCTGAAGCATTTGAGCATGTATACGCATTAATTGAGAGCGCATGTAGCGCTTGGCAAAAGTATTTATAAGGATTGGCACAGTAAATGACCCCTAAGACTACAGCACCAACCAATGACCAAAATAAATCTCCCGAACAAGAAATAGATCTTCTTGCCTTATTTGGCACGCTACTCGACCGTAAATATTTTATTATTTTATTTACCGCAGTGTTTGCAATTGTTGGTGTTGCTGTGGCCATATTAAGCACGCCTATATACAAAGCAACAGCACTAATACAGGTAGAAGAGAGCAGCCCCTCAGTACCAGGCCTAGACGACATGGCCGGAATGTTTGAAAGCTCAAGCGAAGCCGTAACCGAAATAGAGCTACTTAAATCGCGCAGCGTAATTGGCGAAGCGGTAGATACACTAAAGCTAAATATAATTGCAGAGCCTAAATTATTTCCTGTTATTGGGGGTAAAGTTTACCGTGGTTTTGTAGCAGAGCAACCTAACGAGTTAGCTAGCCCGTTATTAGGAGCTAGTAGCTATGCATGGGGCGGCGAAAGCATAAATGTATTTAGATTCGATGTGCCAAAAGCACTTGAAGGCAAAACGTTTGAACTAGTTACTGAAAAAAATAACCACTATAAGCTTATTAACCCCGACGGTGAAACAGTGCTAACCGGCACTGTTGGACAAGATGAGCAAAGTGGCTTTTATAATTTAACAATACGCAGTTTAAATGCTCGCCCAGGCACTACCTTTACACTTGTAAAAAATAACCGTTACCGCACCGTAGTTGAGCTTCAGCAGGAAATATCGGCAAGCGAAAAAGGCAAAGACTCAGGCATAATTACCCTAGCGTACGAGCACAAAAGTTCAGCACATGCAGAAAAAGTGCTTAACAAAGTATCGCAAATTTATGTTCGCCGTAATGTAGAGCGTAATAGCGCAGAAGCTAAAAAGTCGCTCGACTTTTTAGAGATACAATTACCTGAGGTTAAAAAGCAGCTAGAGCAATCAGAGCAACGCTTTAATGACTACCAAAAACAGCGGCAATCTATAAATATCTCTTTAGAGACACAAGGAGTACTTGAGCAAGTTGTAAAGCTAGAAACAAAGCTTCAAGAGCTTGAGCTTAACCGTTTGGAGCTGAGTCGCAAGTTCAAAAAAAATCACCCAACTTACCAAGGTATTATTGAACAAATCAAAGAGGTTGATCGTCAAAAAGAGCAATTAGTTGGTGAGGTGGGGAATTTACCAGAAACACAACAAGAGCTATTACGCCTAAAGCGTGATGTAGAAGTAGGTAATGAAATTTACATGCTACTCCTTAGTAAAACGCAAGAACTAGATATAGTCCGTGCGGGTACAGTAGGTAATGTACGCGTGGTAGATGTAGCAGCGGTAGACACTACCGAGCCAGTTAAACCTAAAAAAGCTCTAATAGCTGTAGTTGCAACATTATTAGGCGGGTTTTTAGCGGTCGCCATTGTGTTAATACAAAAAGCCATGCACCGTGGGGTAGAAGATCCAAATGAAATTGAAGCGCTAGGCCTACCTGTTTATGCAAGTGTCCCTTACTCAGACTATCAAAATAAATTAAGTGGTTTTGCTGAGCGTGCCCGTAAAAATAAAGTGAACAAACCTAAGAGTATATTGGCGTTAGATAATCCCGCCGATTTATCTATAGAGGCGCTACGCAGCTTACGTACCAGCTTGCATTTTGCGATGATGGAAGCCAAAAACAACATTATTGCTATATCGGGCCCAAGCCCAAGTGTGGGTAAATCATTTATATCGGTAAATTTGGCTACTGTACTTGCACAAAGCGGTAAAAAAGTACTTATAGTTGATGCCGACATGCGCAAAGGGTATTTGCAAACACAGTTTGGCCTTAAGTGGGATAATGGCTTAAGTGATTACCTATCTGGCCGCTTAAATTTAGCGCAAGTAACTAAACCAACAAAAGTTGAGGGGTTAAGTGTAGTAACCCGTGGGCAAATACCACCTAACCCATCAGAGCTGCTAATGCACAGTAACTTTAGCCAGTTTATAGAAGAGATAAGCGCCGAATACGACCTAATAATTATAGATACACCTCCTATATTAGCGGTAACCGACCCCGCAATAGTAAGTGCGCACAGTGGCACTACATTATTGGTTACACGATTTGGGCAAAACCACCTTCGTGAAATAGAGCTAACACGAAACCGATTTGAGCAAAACGGAATAGATGTAAAAGGCGTTGTATTTAACGGTGTAGTAAAAAAAGCCAGTAATGCCTACGGCTATTATGGCTACTACAATTACGAATATAAATCAGATAAATAGATAATTATTGGCTACGCTACGGGCTACGGGCTACGGGCTACGGGCTACGGGCTACGAGGCTCGTAGCCCGAGGCCTACACCTCGACGCTTGAGTCCTGTAGCTCAAAACTTACAGCTTAAAACTTAATACCCTGGAGAAAAAAATGGAAATCTCACAAGCTAGGATGACCCATCTTAAGCAATTAGAGGCGGAGTCTATTCACATAATTCGTGAAGTAGCGGCTGAGTTCGACAACCCAGTAATGCTTTACTCAGTAGGTAAAGATTCAGCAGTAATGTTGCACTTAACAATGAAAGCGTTTTTTCCGGCAAAACCTCCATTTCCTTTAATGCATGTAGATACCACATGGAAGTTTAAAGAAATGATTGAGTTTAGAGACCAAATGGCTAAAAAGCTGGGTTTTGACTTAATTGTACATAAAAACCAAGAAGGGATTGACGCAGGCGTAGGGCCATTTACCCATGGTAGTGCAAAACACACCGATATAATGAAAACCCAAGGCCTAAAGCAAGCGCTTAACAAATACAAGTTTGACGCAGCCTTTGGCGGCGCGCGCCGCGATGAAGAAAAGTCACGCGCAAAAGAGCGTGTTTATTCATTTCGCGATAAAAACCACCGCTGGGACCCAAAAAACCAACGCCCAGAGCTGTGGAACACGTTTAACGGCAAAGTAGAAAAAGGCGAAAGCATTCGTGTATTCCCGTTAAGTAACTGGACCGAACTTGACATTTGGCAGTACATTTACCTAGAAAATATCGACATTGTACCACTATACCTAGCAGCAGAACGCCCAGTAGTAGAGCGCGACGGCACATTAATAATGGTTGATGACGAGCGTATGCCACTAGCCGATGGCGAAGTACCGATGCAAAAAATGGTACGCTTTAGAACGCTAGGCTGTTACCCGTTAACCGGTGCGGTTGAGTCAACGGCCACAACACTACCCGAAATTATCCAAGAAATGCTGCTAACCAAAACCTCTGAGCGCCAAGGCCGTGTAATTGATCACGATTCATCTGGCTCAATGGAGAAAAAGAAAATGGAAGGGTACTTCTAAGCGCCCAGCGCTTCGAGCCTCTAGCTAAGTGCTGCGAGCTTAAATATTCAACTATTAGCTCTCAGTAAGTAGCCAAAAGTAATAAACAAGGATGCTTATGAGATACGAAAATTTAGAGGTTTGGCAGCGCAGTTTTCGCCTAAGTATAAAATTTATAAACCATTTGAGCAGCTAAAAGACTTTGGCCTAAAAGATCAGATGTGTAGAGCCAGCGTTTCTGTTCCTAGTAATATAGCAGAAGGCTTTGAAAGGGAGTCTGATAAAGAAAAGGCTCGTTTTTTAATTATAGCAAAGGGCTCTTTAGGCGAATTAAAAACACAGTTAATGATTGCAACTGAAATAGCTTATATTTCAAAAGAAGATAGCTTATCAATTATTAATGAATGTGAATTAATTGGAAAAATGCTAGGTAGTCTAATTAGAACAATTAAAAGTTGCTCGTAGCTCTTAGCTCGCAACATAAATAAATTTAAGCACGTAGCTCGTAGCCAGTAGCTCGTCGCTTACAGCTTAAAGCTAAATAGGATTATCATGACCGAACAAACACAAACTAACCTTTTAGAAAACGATATTGAAGGTTACTTAAAACAGCACGAAAATAAAGACTTACTGCGTTTTTTAACCTGCGGTAACGTAGATGACGGTAAATCAACACTGATTGGGCGCTTATTACACGACTCAAAATTAATTTTTGAAGATCACATGGCGGCTATAAAAAGCGACTCTAAAAAGTTTAACACCACCGATGAAGAGTTCGACTTAGCACTATTAGTTGATGGCCTTCAATCAGAGCGTGAACAGGGTATTACCATTGATGTAGCGTACCGCTACTTTGCAACCGAAAAACGCAAGTTTATAATAGCTGACTGCCCAGGGCATGAGCAATACACGCGTAACATGGCAACCGGCGCATCTAACTGCGACCTGGCTATTGTGATGATTGATGCGCGCAAGGGAGTACAAACGCAAACTAAGCGTCATAGCTATATTGCATCTTTACTTGGCCTTAAGCACGTGATTGTAGCGATTAATAAAATGGACTTAGTTGATTACAGCCAAGACGTTTACCGCCAAATTAAAGCCGACTACAAAGCCTTTGCAGAGCAGTTAGACATACCCGATATTCGCTTTGTGCCTATTTCGGCGCTAAAAGGCGACAACGTGGTTGATAAAGGCAGTAATTTAGATTGGTACCCAGGTGCAACACTTATGCAACTGCTAGACACAGTAACCATTAGTGACGATAAAAACCTAGATACCTTTCGTTTACCTGTGCAGTACGTAAACCGCCCTAATTTAGATTTCCGTGGTTTTTGCGGCACTATAGCCAGTGGTGTTATTAATGTTGGCGACAAGGTAACGGCTTACCCATCGGGTAAAACATCAAGCGTAGCACGTATAGTAACAGCCGATGGCGACCTACCTATGGCGTTTGCAGGCCAAGCAATTACACTTACGCTTGCGGATGAAATAGACATAAGCCGTGGTGATGTAATTACTCGTACTACTAGCGATGAGTTGCAACAGCCTACCAGCACTACAAACTTTGCTGCCAATGTAGTATGGATGGCCGATGCACCAATGCAGCCAGGTAAAGAATACGAGCTTAAAATTGGCACCAAAAACACCTTTGGCACTATAAGTGCAATAAACCACCGTATTGATGTAAATACCTTAAATGAACTACAAGCCAGCGAGCTGCAATTAAACGAGATTGCAAACTGTAATATAGAAACCGCAAGCCCAGTAGTGATCGACACGTATAAAAACGTGGTAGGCACGGGCTCGTTTATTATTATAGACCGCCTAACTAATGTAACTGTAGGCGCTGGTATGATTACAAATACGATGCTCGAAGCCCACAGCCCGCAGCCCGTAGCTCGGACATATACAGAAGCTGAAGTGGCTCTTAATAAATATATTTGTGAGTATTACCCAGAATGGAACTGTGAGAAGTTATAACGTGAATATATTTATTGTAGGTACACCTAGAAGCGGAACTACGCTGCTTCAACAGGAGGTCTATAAGGGCTTTGATTCTTTATCTATCCCAGAATCCCATTTTTTTTCTAAAATGAAAACAAAAAACCCCTTTAAGCCCCTTTTTTATAGTAAAAAGTCGTATGTAAATGAATTTATAAATCTATTAAATAAAAATTTAAAACTAAATATTGAACTATCACGAAGTAAGCTGCTAACTAGTCAAGGAGCTCAAAGAGTTTTTTTTGAGCTTCTTGAGGAAGTAAAAAAAGCTAGAGGTAAAAATCTTTTTATAGAAAAAACACCAATGCATTTGCATTTTATTGAACAAATAAAAAGTGTAGATGAAAATGCGATGTTTATTCATATAGTACGAAAGCCATTCGAAAATTTACGGTCATTTTATAAAGCCAGTAATGAAAAGCCCGAGCACTGGAACGGTGGTCGTAATATTGATGAATTAATAGAAAGGTATGCATTTGACATCAATATTCATAAAAAATATATTAATAAAAAAAATCATTTTTTTGTTGATTACGATTATTTTGTTGCACATAAAGAGCATGTTTTAGATGGTTTGTGCCAATTTTTAACTAAGCCAATTGTTACTAGGAAGATAGATTTAAAAGATATAATTGACGAAAGTGAAACATGGAAACACAATAACTTCAATGAAGTAGGGCTGCGAAATAACCAGGGAGAGGTTAAAGGCTTCTTATCAGAACAGCTATTTATGCAGAAATATAAAGAGTTGAATGAAGAGTATATTAAGCTATTAGCGATGATTTACTAATTTAGGTGTTTTACATGATATTTGTTATTCCGTTTGAAACTCAAGAAAATGAATATATAGAGTTGTTTAAAAATATATTTAACAAGATTGGTATTAAATCAGAAGAGTTTTCACTATTTAAGCTATTTAGAAACGCTTATCAGAACAATTATATTTTTTTAAATTGGTTTGAAAATCAATCAAGAAACCATGGGCTTTTAGGTTTGTTTTTGATCTTTGTGTTTATGATTTTAGTAAAAGTTTTAGGTTACAGGGTCTTTTACGTAAAGCATAATATAGTTAGTCATAACCTGAATAGCGCATATTCTATTAAAATAAATAAACTTTCGATTAAAATTATAAGCTTGTTATCTGATGTCACCTTTTGTCATGGAAAAAGCTATTCTAAAAATAATAAATTAGTCTACTTACCACATCCTTTATATACTCGACAGCAACCTATCTCAGAGGAAATTATAAGTAAAGATGGCCTCTTAGTTTTTGGGCGGATGCAAAAATATAAAGAGATTGTCGAGCTGCTTTCGGTTATATCACCAGATATTAAAGTTTCCCTTTGGGGTAAATTTGATGAAGCTTATTATGATGAGTGTCAATCAATAATAAACAGAAGGAATTTGCTCAATGTTAATGTTTTGAATGATTTCATTCCAACTGAAAAGTTGAATGAAAAAATACGAAGCTCACAGGCTGTATTAGTAACTAATCCTGGTAATACTTCAATTATTTCCGGATCAATTATCCATGCATTTACTCTCGAAACAAAAGTTATTACACGTTCTACTAGTTTATTTGAAGAAATAGGTATTAAAAATAGTAACTCTTTTTTTTGTATTAATTCATGGTCTGAAATTAATGACATTATGATGTATTATACAAGCCCATTTGACCAAAGTATAAGCTCTCATTTTAGAGATGAGAAAATTATTAATATCTTAACTAAGTATTTAAAATAGTATGAAGCGAATAAGCATTGTTAAAAATTTTGAATTAAAAAGTGTAATGGAAAAAGGTGGGGACTATTCTTTTTTAAACTTAGCTTCGGTAGGTGAAGTGCTTGCAGATAAAAAAGAACAGAATATGACTTATTTTTGTGATGGTATGCTTTTAGCAGGGTTATTAAGTTTTTTAAACTTTAAAAGAATTGGTCGTTTTAGTTTTGATTTTACTTCTGTAGCTGATCCAATATTCAGTTATGCTGAAAGTAATAACTTGTCACTCTACTTTGTTGGTGCTTCAGTAATCGAGATAGAGCTGTTTGTGAAAAAAATAAAAGGACGGTACCCAAATTTAGTTATCATCGGGTATTGTGATGGCTATTTTATGAATACAGACCGTACCACTGTCATCAACGAAATTATACATAATGACATTAACGTGGTCGTTGCAAGTATGGGGGCAGGTGTTCAAGAGGGTTTTTTAATTGAACTGCGTGGCCACGGCTTTGATGGTGTTGGTTTTACTGCGGGTGGCTTTATAAGGCAAGAAAGTAATAGCAAAAATGATTATTACCCATTATGGATCGAGAGGCTTAAACTTAGAGCTTTTTATAGAATGTATAAAGAGCCACATACAGTAAAACGCTATTTTATTGGCTACTTCATTAATGCTTTTAAGCTAGTTTATGGTTTTTTTATAAAGAGTTTCAGGGTTAACATAATAGGTTTGAGTGATGAACGATAATAAATTAGTAAGTATAGTTATACCCCTTTATAATAGAGCTAATAAGATAGAACGTACTATTGAATCAATTAACAAACAAACTTACAGTAATATAGAGATAATAATAGTCGATGATGGTTCATCTGATTTTCCAGAGTTAGTAATTGAAAAACTAAGTAATAAAAATATTTTATTTCATAAGAAATTAAATGAAGGTGCTAATATTGCAAGAAATTTTGGTGCAAAACTAGCAAGTGGGAAATATCTAGCTTTTTTGGATTCTGATGACGAGTATTTGCCTACTCATATAGAAAATGGCGTCAAACTATTACAAAGTAACCCTAATAAAATTGTTTATTCTCAAGTCTATGCTAAACGTTCCGAAGAGGTTGGTTTTATTAAGCCCAAAAGAGCTATTTTAGAAAACGAAAATATGGCTGAGTACCTCCTTTGTAACAAAGGTTTTGTTCAAACAAGCACGTTACTTTTAAGTAAAAACGTATTTTCGCAAATTACTTTTGATCCAAGTTTAAAGGCTGGTCAGGATACTGACTTCGCGATTAGGGCGTATAATTTGGGTTATCATTTTATTATGCAAGATAGTTACTCTGTTATCTGGGATGATGTTTATGATCCTATAAGAATATCATCAACTCCTCATCCTAAAAACAGGATTTTATGGCTTAACAGTATTAAAGAAAGTATTCCAAAAAAAGCCTATTACTCTGATTTAGGTTGGCATTGCGCTAAAGCACTGTTTCGCCAAAATGGAACAAGTAAGTTTACAGCAATATACTACTTCTTTAGAGCTTTAATGTTCGGTTGTTATTCATTTAAACACTCAATAGAGGTTGCGTTACAAATATTTTTACCAAAGAGATATTATCAAAAGCTTGCCGACAAATTATTGAAGGTTGGTTACAGGTAAATAATGAATATCCATAATCACTTTTCAAAAATATATTTTTACTTATTGCCAGTGTGGCTGCTGGGTGTTAGTTTTTTCTATTTTCATTTGATAGTGTTTTATATATTGCTAACAAATGTTTCAGTTATAAAAAGGCTAAGTATTCCTGCGGTAATCGTATTCTTTTTTTGTTTGGCATATTTGTTCTCTTTAGGTGTCTCTTTTTTTACATTGGATTATGAAGTCCAGCGTTATATTAGCAGTTTGTACAATTGGTCATATTGGATTATAGCCTTTACTATCTTAGCTTTTTTCAAAAGTAAAACGAATATAGAAAGATTGGATACAAAGCAGTTAGCCAAAGGGGCGAAGTTTTTTATACTTACAACTTTCTTTGTTTGCTTTTCATCTTTGTTCTTAACTGGTACTGCAGGCGGTAGCTTGCACAGTGCACTAGGTGTTTTACTTCCGGAAAAACTACCGCCTTTAATATTAGATTCTACAGCTTTAAAATTTTACGTGGGTGACTGGATCAACGGGGAGAGTACAGTCCGGTATAGTGGTTTTGGTATTTATCCCACAGCCGCTGCATGGATTACATTTTTAGCTGTTTGCTGTTTATATATGTTTGATAGAAAATCAAGTCTTTCAGTGTTTGTTCTTTTCTCGGTCATCGCGTTAATTGTAGTTTTTATGACGGCTTCAAGAATAGTATTGTTAGCCTTAATGGTTTTTTATATCTTACAGTTAGTCAAGCCTTTTATCTTATCTAGTAAGGGTAATATATTTATCTTTTTTAGTATTAGCTTGTTTTTGCTTTTGATAATGTTATTTATTGCGACGGGTGCCTTGGATTCTACTTTGAATGCAAGGCAAGGAAGTACAGACTTACGTTTTCTGCTTTATAAAGTAAGTTTTTGGGAGGTTGTGAATGCAAATCCTATTTTGGGAGTTGGCGTGAAACCCAGGCTTGACGGTTGGGATATACCTCTAGGGTCTCATAATACTTTTTTAGGTGTCTTTGTCAGAACAGGTATAATTGGATTTTTAATAGTCCTTACCTTTTTTATTTATATTTTGTTCTATTTTATTTTAAATATGAGAAAAGGAGGATTTGATGGTATGGCTTTAATTTTAACTAATTTGCCTATTCTTATTTTCGAAGATTTAGATGCTCCTCAATCAGTATGTTTTGTTTTTTTTATGTTAGTTTCAGTTTCATTATTTAAAGTGAAAAGCTGGGGCTATAAAAGTAATTTTTAATAAGGAACATCGTGATTTTACCAGTAATAATGGCGGGTGGCTCAGGCACACGTCTATGGCCGCTTTCGCGCGGTAATTATCCTAAGCAATTTTTAACACTAAGCGGTGAGTATACCATGTTGCAAAGCACGTTAAATCGCTTAGATGGGTTAGTTCATTCACCTGTTATGTTAATTTGTAATGAAGAGCACCGGTTTATCGCTGCGGAGCAGGTGCGTCAACTAGGGGTTGAGCACAGTGGTATATTTTTAGAGCCCGTCGGACGTAATACTGCCCCAGCCATTGCACTGTCAGCTTTTAAAGCATTAGAAAATGGTGAAGATCCATTGTTACTTGTACTTGCCGCAGATCATGTTATCAATGATACGAGTGCATTTCAGCAAAGTGTTTATCAAGCGTCATCGCTTGCCGAGCAAGGTAAGTTAGTGACCTTTGGCATTGTGGGTAATAAGCCGGAAACAGGCTATGGCTATATTAAACGTGGTAAAGCGATAGAGCATGGCTATGTTGTTGATAGTTTTGTCGAAAAGCCAAATTTAGATACAGCCAAGGAGTATGTAGAAAGCGGAGATTACTACTGGAATAGTGGTATGTTTTTATTTAAAGCAAGTCGGTATCTAGAGGAGTTAAATGCATTTCGTCCAGATATATATACTGCGTGTGAAAAAGCGATGCAAGTGCAAAGTGATGATATGGATTTTGTACGTGTAGATAAAGCCGCGTTTGAGGCATGCCCTGATGAGTCGATTGATTATGCAGTAATGGAACACACAAAAGACGCAGTTGTTGTGCCTATGGACGCAGGTTGGAGTGATGTTGGTGGCTTTGCTGCCCTTTGGGAAGTATCAACCCAAGATGAAAATGGCAATGTGTTTAAAGGTGATGTAAAAGCTGCTGATACAAAAAACACCTTAGCATTTAGCGAAGATAAGCTTGTTGCTACTGTAGGCGTAGAAAATTTAGTAATTGTTAATACAAAAGATGCCGTGCTTGTTGCGCATAAAGATAAGTCGCAGCATGTAAAAGCAATAGTGCAACAATTAAAAGATGAGCAGCGTTCAGAGGCTAAATTACACAGAGAGGTCTACCGCCCATGGGGTAAGTATGACTCTGTCGATTATGGTGAGCGTTTTCAAGTAAAACGTATTACCGTAAAACCAGGTGCTAAGTTATCAGTACAAATGCACCACCACCGTGCAGAGCATTGGATTGTGGTATCGGGTACAGCAAAAGTACAAATTGATGATACAGAGCAATATGTAACAGAGAACGAGTCAGTCTACATTCCTATCACAGCAGTACATGCTCTAGAAAACCCAGGCAAGGTTGATTTAGAATTAATTGAAGTACAGTCAGGCTCTTACCTTGGTGAAGACGACATTGTGCGTTTTGAAGACCGATATGGTCGGGTAAAGTAATCAGCAATATAAAATATAAGAGTTCAGCTTACTAATTTTTCCACCACCGAGGCACAGGGAAGTCAAGGTTAGTAGTTAATCCAAACTTCTCTTCTGTCCATCACCCAGCGACTCACAGTTCTCGATGGTAAACGGTAACTGCGACTCCACTTGGAAATATAATGAATAAAAAGTTAATTAGCTCAAAGGTGATCTCGCAATGTGGTATTGTTTTTGGTACTAGTGGTGCGCGAGGTTTAGTTGAGGATTTTACTCCTGATGTATGTGCTGCATTTGCTATAGCGTTTGTAAAATCAATTGATAATGAGTTTAGTTTTAACACTGTTGCACTTGCGATAGATAATCGTCCCAGTAGCTACGCTATGGCGCAAGCCTGCGCGCAAGGGTTAAAACAGCTTAATATTGACACAGTTTATTATGGCGTTATACCCACTCCCGCGCTAGCTTATAAAGCAATGCAAGATTGTATGCCATGTATAATGATTACAGGCAGTCATATTCCCTTTGACCGTAACGGCTTAAAGTTTTATCGTCCGGATGGTGAAATAACGAAAGACGATGAGCGAGCTATTTTACATAATGATGCGCCTTTTATGCCGCTAAGTGAGTCATCAGTGCTAACTGTGAGTAATGCAGCAGAGCAGGCCTATATAAGCCGTTATGCAGCGCTATTTAGTGCCGATGCGCTTGCGGGTAAAAAGATAGGTATATACGAACACTCAAGCGCGGGGCGTGATATATATAAATCATTATTTGAAAGTCTAGGGGCAGAAGTAACGAGCTTAGAAAGAAGCGATACCTTTGTGCCTATAGACACCGAAGCCGTGTCGGATGAGGATAAGCAAAAAGCCCGTGAGTGGTCAAAAGCGCATGGTTTTGATGCGATATTTTCAACAGATGGTGATGGCGACCGTCCGTTGGTGGCAGATGAGAATGGTGAGTGGCTGCGTGGGGATATTCTGGGTTTATTATGTAGTCAATTACTCGGCATAGATGCGTTAGCAGTGCCTGTTAGTTGTAATACAGCTATAGAGAAGTCTGGGTACTTTAAACATGTTGCGCGCACCAAAATTGGCTCTCCTTATGTAATTGCGGAGTTTTCTGATTTGAATCGTTCATATCAAAACGTAGCAGGGTTTGAAGCGAATGGGGGGTATTTACTTGGAAAGGATATACAGCTCAATGATACAGTTTTAACAGCATTGCCGACTCGCGATGCTTTATTACCTGCGCTTGTTTTGTTTATGCAACAACAGGCAATATCTGAGCTTACTCATGAATTACCCTCTTGCTATACAGCGAGTGATAGGCTAAAGAATTTTTCTAAAGAAAATAGTATGGTACTGATGAATGAGTTAAAAAACGACGCGGCTTATTTTTTAAGTTACTTAGGTTATGAAGAGGCCTATTCAGTAAATACAATAGATGGTTTGCGCATTGCCTTAAACTGTGGTGATATTGTTCACCTCAGGCCCTCAGGCAATGCACCAGAGTTACGTTGTTACGCTGAAAGCACTAGTGAGCAATTAGCAGAAAAGCTTGTAGTAAATACTTTAAAGTATGTAACTAAGCACTAGCTTGCTGCAGTCACTTAAAGGTTAATAAGTTATGGTAATCTAAGTTTATTCAGTTATTCTTAAATTGCCTTTATAACAACAATAATTGAGATGATATGCAAATGCATAAAGGAATTTTGCAAAGTAACGCAACTATTGTTGCGTTTATTCAAAGAGTTCTCGATATAGTAATAATTGTCGGTACGTTGTGGGTTAGTACTAATGCTCATAATGTAGCTTGGTTATTGCAGCATACAACAGCTGCATTATTAGCCGTTTTTTTGTTCCACTTTACTAGTGAGCTCGACAAGCTATATATATCGTGGCGCGGTTTATCGCTTTATAAAGAACTTAAAAAAACGATTTCTCATTGGTTTATTAGCGCAGCAATTTTGTTTTTAAGTGTTAATTTTATAGCGCCCGAATACTTAACCCCCGAAGGGTTACAATTAACTTGGTTTGTATTAGCTACTTTGCTGTTGAGTTTGTATCGTATGTTTTTACGTTTTATGCTCAGGCTTTTACGCGCGCAAGGTTACAATACCCGAAATGTGGTAGTTGTGGGGGCAGGGGTATTAGGGCAAAAGTTAGCTAATAATATTATTGAACACTCAAGCTTCGGCTTAGTTTTTAGTGGTTATTATGATGATGAACTCCCTAGCCAAAAGGTGGTTGCAGCGCAAACATTAGGTAACCTAGAGCAACTGGTTGATGACTGTAAAAACGGTGGAATAGATCGTGTTTATATAGTGTTACCCCCACAGGCTTATGAACGTAGAAAGTGGCTAGTTAAACAGTTATCCGACAGTACCGCCAGTGTTTATATAGTGCCCGATGTATTTACTTACCAATTATTGCATTCACGTAGTGATATCATCATGGGTATACCCACTATCAGTATTTACGACTCCCCTATAGATGGCAGTAACGCTATAGTTAAGCGCATAGAGGATGTAATACTTTCTATTTTGATACTTACTTTGATTTCCCCTGTGTTAATAGGGCTAGCAATAGCTGTTAAATTTACATCAAAAGGGCCGGTGTTTTTTAAACAAAACCGCTACGGTATTGATGGTAAGCCAATTAAGGTGTGGAAGTTCCGCTCAATGAACGTAATGGAAGACGGCGCTAAAGTTACCCAAGCCACGAAAAACGATAAGCGCTTTACACCCATAGGGCAATTTATTCGTAAAACGAGCCTTGATGAACTGCCACAGTTTTTAAATGTACTACAAGGGCAAATGTCGATTGTAGGCCCTCGTCCCCATGCAGTTGCACATAACGAGCAGTATCGTAGCTTAGTTGACGGCTACATGCTACGTCATAAGGTAAAACCCGGCATTACTGGCTGGGCACAAATAAATGGTTGGCGGGGTGAAACCGACACCCTTGATAAAATGGAAAAACGCATAGAGTTTGACCTTGAATATATTCAAAATTGGTCACTTGCTTTAGATTTAAAAATAGTGTTTTTAACTATTTTTAAAGGCTTTATAAATAAAAATGCGTATTAATGCTTTGGCTACGGGCTACGGGCTACGGGCTACGGGCTACGGAAAATGAGAAATAAATGTTTAGCAAAATAAAAGCTATATTAAGTGATGTCGAACACCGCCACACGGCAATAAATGCCGCTATTGCGCTCGCTATACGCGTTTTTGGTGCAGGTATGGCATTTATATTTAACTTAATTATTGCAAGGCAATTAGGGGCCGAGCAAGCAGGTTACTTTTTTTTAAGCTTTGCAGTTGCTATGTTGTTGTCGGCAGTTGCTAGGCTTGGGTTTGATAATACTGTGCTGCGTTTTACTGGGGCAAGTGCAAACAATGGGTTGACAGTAAAAAGTATTTTGCTTTTCGCTTTAAGATATAGTTTACCATTTGCTGTAGCCATAGCGATGATACTTTATTTAGCTGCCCCATTTATAGCTGATGTACTTTTTAATAAACCTTTGATGACACAGAGCCTTAAGTATATCGCCCCTGCGATCGTTGGACTTAGTGTTGTGTTTATAGTGGCGATGAGTTTGCAAGCTAGGCAAAAACTAGTGGCTAGTATTCCGTGTCAAAATATTGCACATTTTTTTCTGTGCGGTGCTGCAGTTATAGTCCTTAATATCAACACGGCGAGTCTTGCTTTGCTTTACTTGAGTTTAAGCTTAAGTTTATCGGCAAGCTTTTTTTATTGGTTTGCTGTAAAAAACTTAAACACTGCTGGTAACACTGTTAGTTCACGTGAATTCTGGCAAAGTGCTCGCCCGAATTGGATTATTATTTTAATGAGCCAAGCAGTACAGTGGAGCGCGCCTATTATTATTGGTGTGTATTTAGTGGCTGAGCAAGTTGCTTTTTTTAGTGTTGCACAGCGCATAGCGCTGCTTACTAGTTTTATCTTAATGGCTATAAATTTAGTGGTTGCGCCTAAATTTGCTGCTTTTAAAGCTAAAAACGACATGGAAGGCATACGAAAAACGGCATTGTTTAGCGTACGCTTATTAGTTTTAAGCGCCATGCCTATTGTATTGTTTATGTTGTTGTTACCTGAGTTTTTAATGGGCTTATTTGGTGAGCAATTTAAGCAAGGCGCGGTTATTTTACAAATATTAGTGTTAGGGCAAGCCGTAAACGTGATTACAGGGTCTGTCGGGTTTTTATTGCAAATGACAGGTAATGAGCGTGATATGCGGTTAGTAACGATAATAAGCGGTTGTGGCGTATTAGTGAGCGTACCACTATTTACAAGTTTATATGGCGTAATAGGAGCAGCGGCTGCTACCGCCTTTTTTATTAGCTTACAAAACTTACTTGCAGTGTACTTTGTAAAAAAACGCTTAGGTTTTAATACACTAAAGTTTTGGCAGAAAATTTAAGAAAAACTGAGAGTTACTAGCAGCGGGCTAAGAGTTGCGGGCTAAGGGCTGCGGCTTATTAGCGGGCGAATTTAAGGAAGAATAAGTGGTTTTAGAGCAATGGTTGATAGTGGTTATATTTATTACAACCATTGTAGGTTTGATTAAGTTTCAAAAAGTGCCAGAGCGCGTATTTGCTGCAGCCAGTCTTACTTGTTTTGCGCTTTCACTTGTCTCTACAGAGCAGTTATTAAATAATGCGGTTAACCCAGGATTAATAACATTATTGCTTTTGGTTGTGTGCGCATTCGCATTTGAACGAACAAGCCTTTTACGTAAAATTGCCACTATTTTATTTAATGGTTCAGTATTTAAATCGTATTTAAAAACCTTGTTTGCCACTGTTATTGCATCTGGCTTTTTAAACAATACCGCCGTAGTTGCCACTCTTATAAGCCCTGTTAAAAATAATAAACTTATTCCTGCTACTAAATTGTTACTCCCGCTTTCGTACGCTGCTATTTTGGGCGGTACACTCACCCTTATTGGTACTTCTACTAATTTAATTGTTAACTCTATGCTGATTGAGCGAGGCGAAGCTGGCTTTGCATTTTTTGACTTTTTACCCATTGGTTTAGCTGCTGTTATTGTCTGCTTTATTGTTATGGCTTTAACAATTAATAGATTAAAAGGCACATTAAATAACAACACCGTAATTAGTGATTATTTTGTAGATGCCAAAGTAACTGAAAATTCACCACTAATAGGTAAAACGGTAGAACAAAATGGTTTGCGTAATTTAGAGTCACTTTTTTTAGTTGAAATAGTCCGTGACAACCGGCTTATATCGCCTGTGGCGCCTAGCCAAATGATCCGTGAAGGCGATAAGCTTATTTTTTCGGGCGATGTAACTAAGGTACTAATATTACAACAATTTGAAGGCCTGACTTTATTTGCCGAGCAAGATGGTTTATTACGCGACAACCTTACCGAGGTGGTTATAAAACCAGGTGCTGCGATAGTAGGAAAAACACTCAAAACAGCTGGGTTTAGGGCGCGTTTTGATGCTGCCGTTGTTGCTGTAAGGCGAGAGGGTGAAAAGCTCTCTGGTAAGTTAGGCGAAATAACCATTCAAAGCGGTGATTTTTTAGTGCTTGCTGTTGGAGCAGACTTTGCCAAGCGTACTAATTTGACAAAAAACTTTTTTATATTAAGCGGTGTAAAAGCCGAAAATATGTTAAGTGGCCTAAAAGAGCGAATAGTTTTATGGGGCTTTTTAGCGACTATTGGCGGCTCACTTATTTTTGATATTAGCTTATTTAAGTGTTTTGTATTTTATTTGGCATTACTTGTTGGTAGTAAATGTTTGTCGTTAAACGAAATAAAGCGTCGTTTTCCGCTTGAGCTATGGTTAATTGTAATGAGCGCATTAACACTTGCTACGGCATTAGATAATACAGGTGTTTCTGCCCTTATTGCCTCTGGTGTAGAGCACTTGCTTGCAGGCCAAAGTGTTTATGTAGCATTTATAGGGGTGTTTGTACTCACTTTAGTGCTCACTGAGGTTATTACTAATAACGCTGCGGCTGCTCTCACATTTCCTATCGCGTTTAGTATTGCACAGGGCCTTGGCGTGAGTTATTTGCCCTTTGTACTTGCTGTGGCTTTTGCTGCAAGCGGTAGCTTTATTAGCCCTTATGGGTATCAAACAAATTTAATGGTATATAACGCCGGCAATTATAAATTAACAGATTTTATTAAATTTGGTTTACCTATTTCTATTACATACAGTGCGGTGGTTATAACGCTTGTGCCTTTGTTTTTTCCATTCTAATAATAAGCGTGAAAAACAAAAGTAATTTTAGGGTGAGTTAATTTAATTAAGGTTCTTCTGTGCAGCACCTTAGTGCTTTCTGTGGTAGTTGAATGTAGTTTAGTAATGAACCAAAAGTGCCTTATTCACCAAAGAGAGTTCAGAGAAGTAAATGAGAAGAGCTTTTTCTCGGTGTAGCGCGAAGCG
>NZ_LKBC01000003.1:0-297145 GCF_001400005.1 Pseudoalteromonas sp. P1-30 | reverse complement strand
GCGCCGCGATTTAATCGCCCCTAGATTGAACAAATTTCAATCCGCAAAGATCATCACGCCCTAGCTAGATTATCGACTAAGTTACCGTTAACTCAAGTAATAATGTTTGCTAAATATTTTTTAGAGCGAGCGGGGTAATTAGTAAAAATACCATGCACCCCAATTTTTAGCATAAAATCCATGTCTTCTGGCCTATCTACGGTGTAGGCATAAACTTGCAGGCCTCGCGCTATGGCATCATCTACAAAAGCTTTATTTACAAAGCTTTTGTCTACATGAACACTATACGCATTTAACTGTTGAGCAAACTGTGCATAATTTAACGGAATTGATGAGGTTAACGCGCCAATGTGTAACCACGGTAACCTATTTTTAAGCCAATGAATTTGATGGTGATCAAACGACGACACTAAAATATTACCTTTAGTAATAACGCCTTTAGCAATATTGTTGTTTAAAATAGTGGCAAACTTTTCTAGCTCAAAGGTATGTTTAAGCTCTATATTGAGTAATGTTTTATTGTTATTCCAATCAAGTAATTGCTGTATAGTGGGGATTTGCTCGCCGTTACCGGCATCCAACAGACTAAGTTGCTGCGCCGTAAAGTCGCTTACTTTACCGTGCCCGCTGGTGGTTCTATCTAGCCACGAGTCGTGTATGAGCATATAGTCATCAAGCGCACTTTGAATATCAACTTCAATGCCATCTACCCCTACATTTAACGCTTCTAAAATAGCGCTTTTAGTGTTTTCTGGGTAATTGCCGCTTGCCCCGCGGTGCGCAAATATTTTCATTTTCTAGCCTTTTGAGTAATAGACCACGTTTCAAAACAGGCTGCACTGACTATAAGTGCACCGCCAATAAGTGTTAGTAGCGTTGGCCGCTCATGAATAATAACAATAGCCAACAAAGTGCCGTAAAGCGGCTGCAAGCACGAAATTAACCCCGCAGTAGCTGCCGATAAGTGCTTTAAACTCGCTGCAAATAGCGAGTGCGGTGTAGCGGTAAAAATAATACCCGCCACAGCAATTAAAATAAGGTCGTGGTTACTCACCTCATACACAGGGACCTTAATAAATGCGCAAAGCATAACACTTGCCACTAAGGTTTGATAAAACATGGTTTGTGGGCCGCCATACTGGCTAAAAAAGCGCTTATGGGTAATATTTCTAATCGAAAAAAACAAAGCCGAAACCACACCCATAATAACCCCTAAGGTTACATCGTCGCCTAAATTTGCGCTGGGTACGAGTAAATATATACCAAATACAACCACAGCTGCGCTGATAATATCTTTTGCTTGGGGCCTGCTTTTATTGAATAAGGGCTCTAAAAACACCGTCATTACTGGGTAGCTAAAAAAAGCCAGCATACCCACAGTGACGCCCGCCATTTGCATACCTGCAAAGTAAGTAACCCAATGCATGCCTACTGCCACACCTAAAAATAACGCAATGAGGTAATCTTTTGGTTTGTTTAACTTAATTTGTTTTTTTTGAAAGTACAGCATAGCCAAAATTGCCATGCCAGCAATAGCGGTACGATACACCGTAATATCAATTGCATTTAACCCTATTAACTTTGCAAAAAGGGCGGTGCCCCCAAAAAGTAACACGGCAATATGTAAGTAAATCAGGCTTTGCTGTTGTGGCTGCATTTAAATGAGAACTCCTTTTTTTATTATCTTATCACTGGGTGCGAACTCACAGGATGAAATTTTTAAAACATGACAAATGTCAGCAAAGTTAATGACATTTCACACTCTTATTATTTTTTGGCTTTGGCATAGTTAACTTATCTTAATGGGAGGTGGCTATGAATACGTTAATTTTAATAAGTCTCGCTATTAGCGAGTTTTTAGAATCACTTAGCTTTAGTGTTTCAATAAATGATTACTTTATACTCATTAGTATTTTTGTGTTATTTATATTTATTAATAAAAATAATGTTATAAGCAATAACAATGAACTAGGGGCACTGGCATGAGTACAACAAATACGCTTTCAAAGCCCAGTAATAAAAAGTTTTGGGAATACGCACCTTTAATTTTTACTGGGTTTTATTTGCTTCCGACTCTATTTAATCTATCTAACTTGCCAGTCAATACCATTGTAATGAGCGTGGCGTTTTATATTGTATTTATTTTGCTTTACATAAAAGCCATGCACTGTGAAACAAAGCGTATAACAACGCTGTTTGTTATTATGTTAGTGGTGTGTTTTAGCGCCACATTTTATACCACCGGGACCTCTACATTATTTGGTTTTATCGCGTTTATAGCTGGTGAGTCTTTCGCTAAAAAAAGCAGATTATATGCCGTTTTTAGCCTTATATTTACGGTGGCGTTAAGCGCCTATTTGGCAGATATAGCAAACATAAAATACTTTTTAGCCGGCACTTTATTAATTTCAGGAGCGCTGTTGGCCTTTGGCATTGCAACCCAAAAAGAGCGCCTGCATAAAAAGCGCGAACAAGAAAGCGCTAACCAATTAGAGCAATTAGCTGCCATTGCTGAGCGCGAACGAATAGCGCGCGACCTACACGATATTTTAGGCCACTCACTATCATCTATTGCTTTAAAAGCTGAGCTTGCTAATAAGCTAAATCAAGGAGAGCGCTACGAACAAGCCAATAACGAAATAGCACAAGTAGCAGATCTAGCAAGGCAGTTACTTAGCGATGTAAGAAACGCCGTAAGCGATTTAAAACAACTTAATTTAATAAGCCAAATAGCCCAGCTTAAACAAAGGCTAATAGAGCAAGACTTTAACGTTAACTTTAATGTTGTATTAAATACCTTGCCTCCTAAAGTAGAAGGGATCGCAGGGCTTATAATTAAAGAAGCGGTAACTAATTTATTACGCCATAGCAGTAATAAAAACGCCGAAATAAGTATAGAGCAAACACAGCATCAGCTGCATATAAGTGTGGTTGATAACGCACCTTGCAGCACGTTAAACGCAGGTAACGGTTTAAATGGTATTAAAGAGCGTGCAGAGCAACTTAATGGCCATGCCACGTTTACCTGTGGCGATAAGTTTACTTTAAACGTAATGCTGCCAATTTCAGCTAAGGATTAACAATGATCAAAGTATATTTAGTGGAAGATCAAGCACTCGTGCGCGACGCTGTAGGGGCATTGTTAAGCCTTGATTTTAATATTGAAGTGATAGGCCAAGCCAGTAACGGCCAAGATGCACTTAATGCAATAAAAGCACTGGCCGATGAGGCATTGCCAGACATAATTTTAACCGATATTGAAATGCCACACATGAGCGGTATAGAGCTAAGTGAGCAAATAGCGGCCACGTTCCCAACCATTAAAATGGTTATTATGACCACGTTTTCGCGAGCTGGTTATATTAGGCGCTCGCTCGCCCTAGGCGTTAAAGGGTTTATTTTAAAAGAAGCGCCAAGTGATGAGCTTATCAATGCACTTAAAAAAGTAATGCAAGGGCAAAAGGTTATAGACCCAGAGCTTGCCATTAACGCGCTTGATGATGCAGACCCGCTCACCGATAAAGAGCGCAAAGCACTTAAGCTTGCAAGCGATGGCTTAAAAACAAGCGACATAGCCAAACAGCTGTTTATAAGCGAAGGCACAACACGTAATTATTTATCCGATGCTATCGCAAAACTCAATGCCACTAACCGCGTAGATGCAGCGCGTATTGCAAAGCAAAAAGGCTGGTTATAATCGCGCTTATATTAAGTGATGATTAAGGCCATTAAGCGTATGTTTTACTTATTAAAGCGGTTTATTAAAAGTTTCATACGCTTTTACCTGTCTCATTTTACGTATATGGGTTAAAATACCTACATAACCAACTAACAAGATAGTGAATGTCAAACCAAGATCCAAATCTCAGCCGAGAACAAGAAAAGTACGAAAACCCAGTCCCTAGTCGTGAGTTTATACTTACTCACCTTCAAGAGCGTTCAAAACCTGCTAACTTCACGCAACTTTGTGATGAATTAGCTGTAAACGATACCGAACGCCAAATTGCATTTAAGCGCCGCCTTCGTGCCATGGAGCGCGATGGCCAATTGTATTTTAATAAGTTTAAATGTTACGCCCTAATTGACGAAGCCGGTTTAACCAAAGGCAAAGTAATTGGCCACAGAGACGGTTTTGGCTTTTTAGAAGTTGAAGGCGAGAGCAAAGATTGGTTTATAGCCAAGCATCAAATGAACATGGTGCTGCACGGCGACATCGTACTTGCTAAAGGCACAAAACGTGGCTCAGGCTCAAAATGTGATGCCCGCATAATTAAAGTACTCACCAACGAGCGCGCACCTATTGTAGGGCGTTACTTTGTTGAGCATGGTATTGCAGTTGTTGTAGCAGAAGACCCACGTATTACCCAAGATATTATTATTCTGCCAGGCAGTGAAAACGGCGCGCGCCATAACCAAATGGTGCAAGTGCAAATCACTCAAAACCCTAGCCGTAACATGAACGCGGTAGGTAAAATTATTGACGTACTGGGCGAGCATTTAGCGCCAGGTATGGAAATAGAAGTGGCACTGCGCAATCACGATATTCCTCATGTTTGGCCAGAAGAAGTAGAAGAACAAGTAGCTCATTTAGGTGAGTTTGTTGATGAAGCCGACAAGCAAGGCCGTGTAGATTTACGCGACCTGCCACTTGTCACAATAGATGGTGAAGACGCCCGCGACTTTGATGATGCCGTATATTGTGAGCGTAAAAAATCTGGCGGCTGGCGCTTATGGGTAGCCATTGCCGATGTATCGCATTACGTAGGTATGAACACGCCGCTAAATAAAGAAGCGATTGCTCGCGGTAACTCAGTGTATTTTCCTGAGCAAGTAATTCCAATGCTGCCAAAAGTGTTGTCGAACGGTTTATGTTCGCTTAACCCTAAAGTAGACCGCCTTTGTATGGTGGCCGAAATGACGGTATCAGACGCAGGTAAGCTTTCGGGTTATAAGTTTTACGAAGCGGTGATGAACTCGCATGCGCGTTTAACCTACACCAAAGTAAATGCCATTTTACAAGGCGATGAAAAACTACGCGAAGAATACGCACCCGTAGTACCACATTTAACTGACTTACAGCAAATGTATATGGCGCTTAAGTCGGCGCGCCAAACCCGTGGTGCTATTGAATTTGAAACGCTCGAAACGCGTTTTGTATTTAACGCACACCGTAAAATAGAGTCAATTGTGCCGGTTGTTCGCAACGACGCGCACAAACTGATTGAAGAATGTATGATTTTAGCCAACGTATCGGCGGCTAAATTATTAGAAAAACACGAAGCCAGCGCGCTTTACCGTGTGCACGATGAGCCAGATCAAGAAAAACTAGGTAACTTTACTCAGTTTTTAAGTGAACTTGGCATTCAAAGCACATTAAGTGATGAGCCAACACCGAAAGAAATTACCCAAGTGTTAGCCCGTTTAGGCGACCGCCCAGAGGCCGAGCTTATTCAAACCATGCTGCTTCGTTCAATGAAGCAAGCGGTTTATCAGCCAGACAACATAGGCCACTTTGGCTTAGCGCTGCCTGCGTACGCACACTTTACCTCACCGATTCGCCGTTACCCTGATTTAGTGGTACACCGTGCAATTAAAGCGGTAATAAAAGCACAAGGTCAGCAAACATCGGGCGCATATGCGTACACCGATGATGAAGTAGACCAACTAGGCGAGCAGTGTTCAACCACCGAGCGCCGCGCAGACGACGCAACGCGTGAAGTTGCCGACTGGCTTAAATGTGAGTTTATGCAAGACCACGTGGGTGATGAGTTTAACGGGGTTATTTCATCCGTTACTAACTTTGGTTTATTTATACGCCTAGACGACTTACAAATTGATGGCCTGATCCATGTTACTAATTTAGGTGATGAATACTTCCATCATGATGGTGCAAAACACACCCTAATTGGCGAGCATACACATACCGTTTACCGCCTTGGCGATAAAGTAACGGTACAAGTTGCTTCGGTAAGTTTAGATGAGCGCCGTATAAATTTAACGCTCAGTGGTGATGTAGCTCAAGATAGATACGCGCGTCGCCGTGGCTCAGCTAAAGGAGCAGGGCGCGGTAAATCAAGCCATGCACCAGCAAGTGTAAGATCGCAGCTTAAAGCGGGTAAAATCCCTGGCAAAAACACATCAGGCGATGAAAAACCCAAAGCTGGTAAAAAAACAGCCAGTAAAAGCAAAGGCAAACCAGCGGGTAAGTCTGGCGCAAAGCCAGCCGGAAAAAAAGCCGCTGAAACCACCGCTAAGAAAAAACCGAAAAAAAAGGCAGTTAAAAAGCCTAAAAGACCAGGCAAAAATGCCCGTAAACGTAATAGCCCAGGAGCAAACAATACGTGAGTAATGAATTAATTTTTGGCTTTCACTCTGTTGAAGCAATTTTAGCAAAAGAGCCAGAGCGTTTTTTAGAAATTTATGCCCTAAAAGGTCGTGATGATAAGCGCTTATCCCCGATTATTAATGAAGCACGTAAATTTGGTATTTCTGTACAATTTATGCAGCGAAAAGCGCTAGATAACAAAGCAAACGATGAGCAGCACCAAGGCATTATTGCCAATGTAAAAGCTGCGCGTGTTTACAACGAAAAAGATTTAGATGAGATCATTGCTCGCGAAGACACGCCGTTTTTATTAGTACTAGATGGCATAACCGATCCACACAATTTAGGTGCCTGCCTACGTAGCGCAGATGCAGCAGGTGTACACGCTATAATTGTACCTAAAGATAAGTCGGCCAAGCTTAACGGCACAGCACGTAAAGTAGCCTGTGGCGCAGCCGAAACTGTACCGCTTATTCAGGTAACAAACCTGGCGCGTACGCTTCGCGAAATTAAAGACGCAGGCGTATGGGTTGTGGGCACCGCAGGTGAAACAGACACCCACGTGTTTGATGCAAACCTTACTGGGCCAATGGCAATAGTAATGGGAGCAGAGGGCGAGGGCATGCGCCGTTTAACGCGTGAGCATTGCGACGTGTTAGTTAAAATTCCGATGGCAGGAAGTGTTTCTAGCTTAAATGTATCGGTAGCCACCGGTATTTGTTTATTTGAAGTGCTACGCCAACGTAACGTAAATAACTAATATCCAGTTGCTTAATTAATATATTTATTTTTAGGCAGCTAAGCGTGTCGATAGACAAAATTCGTTATTTAATCGTTTAAATAAGGGATTTAGTTAGCGCCAAATTTAGCTTACAAAACGCCGAGGTTATTTTAACCTCGGCGTTTTTTATGTAGCGTAGTTGGTAATTTTACAGGTTAAGCAAACCGCCAGCGCGCACTAATAGCCTAAACGTAATGCGATAAACTCAGCGAGTTTGTCTACTGCGTGCTCCGACTCCCCACCGCTTTTTATTAAGCTAATGCCTATGCTACCAAGGGCAGGTAAATATTTACTTTGCGCCTGAAAATTAAGATCGCTCGGCACCGTACTTTTAGCCAGTACAGTAATACCTAAGCCTTCTTTTATGGCGGCTATTAATCCGGTTAAATCAGCATTGCTGTAAACAATACGGTATTTGATATTGGCACTTTTAAGTGCATCGGTAGCGCGGCGCCTATAAATACAGCCCTCGGGCGCGGTGACTAAGGTTACTACCTCATTTTTTGCCTGTGCTAGGTCGCCCACCCATACTAGCTCGTCTTGCATAAAAATAGGGAACTTGTCTGAATTAAGGCGCTCGTTAAGTGCTAAAACAAGATCAAATTGATCTTGCCTTGAGGCCGACAGCAAATGTTTACTTAAGCGCGATTTAACCTCCAGCGACACCTCAGGATAAAGCGAGACAAAATCACCAATAATAGAGGGCAAAATACGTGCTGCAAATTCGCTAGGAATACCCAAGCGCACTTTACCGGTTATGCTTTCTGAGGTGAACTGCTGCAAAATAGCATCGTTATACTGCATCATTTGTTTTGCCATAGGCAAAAGTAGCTCACCGTACTGATTAAGCACCTGGCGCTGGCCCTGCTTTTTAAATAATTTATAACCGAGTAAATCTTCAAGGCGTTTAATTTGCAAGCTTACCGCAGGTTGCGATAACCCCAGTAGGTCGCCGGCTTTTGCAAATCCACCTACCTCAACAACCATTACAAAGGTACGCAAACTGTCGGTTGATATGTTTTTCATATTTAAAATTACAATTTATATAGCTACATATATAAGTATTATTTATCAATTGATAAATAATTACAATTTGTTGTTGTCACAGTGGCGCAATATACTTTTGGTATCAAAAATACACAGGTGTTTGTTATGACTTTTAACCCAATAATGTTTGCCCGCCACAGCAATGCTGCAAGTGCAGTTACCAATGCCGTGCAAGCAAATAACAACCTCGTTGTAATGGATTTTAGTGGCAGTGAAACCAGTGTATTTTTAAGCACTATTTTAGGGTTAGATCTCACAAAACTTACAGCCAGCGGCTTAGGCCTAAAAGGCACGCTAGATGGTGATTTAAATTCTGATTACAGCTTTGCCGTTTATTACTTTAGCGAAACCGCATTTAGATTTGTATTACCGCACAGCGCAAGCTTGCAATTACAAGCACTTATAAACGAGCAACAACTTCGTTTTGATATTGATTATGTACTACGTAGCGACCTTGCAACCCTTGCGCTGTGTGGAGCAAACGCATTTGATACCTTAATTAGCGCGTTTAAATTAACGCCAGGGCTGCGTTTATCAAACCCGCAACTATGTTATGGCGCGCAAAGCGGCGAAGTATTTATTACCGCCATAGATAAAAACGACGAACAGCACTTTGTGTTAGTAGCCAAGCAACAAGAACTACAAAAATGGCAACAGCACTTACAAGCACAAGGTTTTGCCCTAATGCAAAACGAAGCTGCCTAATACATAAATAACCGGTAAACATAACCGTGTTTGCCTGTTGAGTTAAATCTATTTAAGCCACGCCCGCACAGGGTTAATTTAAAAGTGAAGGAATGTTATGACTTCTAAAACTGTACTACATGCTAAGCACCTTGAAGCAGGCGCAAAAATGGTTGATTTTCATGGCTGGGAAATGCCAATCAACTACGGCTCACAAATAGAAGAACACAATGCAGTGCGTACCGATGCAGGTATGTTTGACGTATCACACATGACTATTGTTGATATTGAAGGCGAACAAGCAAAAGCATTTTTACGTAAGTTAGTAGCAAACGACGTAGCAAAATTAACCGTACCAGGTAAAGCGCTTTACACGGGCATGCTTAACGAGCAAGGCGGCGTAATCGATGATTTAATTATTTACTACTTTAGCGAAACGTTTTATCGCTTAGTGGTAAATTCTGCCACCCGCGAAAAAGATTTAGCTCACTTAGCTAAAGTATCTGCCGACTTTACAGTAACCGTAACTGAGCGCCCAGAGTTTGCAATGATTGCAGTACAAGGCCCTAACGCAAAAGCAAAAACAGCCACACTTTTAAATGCCGAGCAACAAGCAGCCGTTGAAGGTATGAAGCCATTTTTTGGCGTTCAAGTGGGTGATTTATTTATTGCCACAACGGGTTATACTGGCGAAGACGGTTACGAAATTGTAGTACCGAACGAACAAGCAGCCGATTTATGGCAACAACTGCTAGATGCAGGTGTAGCGCCAGCCGGTTTAGGTGCACGCGACACGCTACGCTTAGAAGCAGGTATGAACCTTTACGGCCTAGATATGGACGAAAGCGTATCGCCACTTGCAGCTAACATGGCATGGACCATTGCATGGGAACCAGAAGATCGTGACTTTATTGGTCGTGACGTACTTGTTAAGCAACGCGCCGAAAAAAGCACCCATAAACTTGTTGGTTTAGTGCTTGAAGAAAAAGGCGTATTGCGTAGCGGCTCAAAAGTAATTGTTGAAGGTGGTGAAGGGGTAATTACCTCAGGTACTTTCTCACCAACACTTGGTTTTAGTGTAGCCCTTGCACGTGTACCGCGTTCAACAGGGGATACAGCCCAAGTAGAAATGCGCAAAAAATTAGTTAACGTTAAAGTAGTAAAGCCTAGCTTTGTACGTAACGGCAAATCAATCATTTAAAAATTTGGTGTTATCACCCAATAATACCAATCATGTTGATTTATTAACCACTTACAGCGATGGGTAAATACAGTGATAACAAGGCATTAATTTTGAGATGTAGTTGTTCTACCTGAGAAATTAATAACGATGTTAGCGCTTTATTTAGACCGCTAAAGTGGTTAAATATTTAACTTGATTGGTATCATAACCAAAGGAACAAAATAATGAGCAATATCCCTAGCGATTTAAAATACGCCTCTTCTCACGAGTGGGTTCGCAACGAAGGTGACGGTACATTTACTGTGGGTATTTCTGAGCATGCGCAAGAGCTGCTTGGCGACATGGTATTTGTAGAACTACCAGAAGTAGGCGATGCAGTAGATGCAGGCGAAGACTGTGCAGTAGCAGAGTCGGTTAAAGCTGCATCAGACATTTACGCTCCAATTGGCGGCGAAATTGTAGCGATTAACGAAGAGCTAGAAGACGCACCAGAAACGGTTAACAACGACCCATACGGTGACGGCTGGTTATTCCGCATTAAAGCAACTGACGAGTCAGAGCTTGAAAACCTACTTAGCGCAGAAGACTACGCTAACACAATCGACGAAGAGTAATACTCTAAGTAGATGACAAAAGCCCCATTCACTGTTTTTGGGGCTTTTATGATTTAACGGCTTACTTCCCATACACAGTACGTTATTAAATCATCACATATTTTAATCAATACTAATTACCCGTTAGTATTTAGGATCATAGGAATCTAGACGCATGTCAAACGCCAAATCTCTTGAACAGTTAGAGCAAAAGCAAGATTTTATTCGCCGCCACATTGGGCCAAGCCCAGCACAAGTAAGCGATATGCTAAGTGCTTTAGAAGTATCAAGTGTGCAAGAGCTGATCGACCAAACTGTACCTGCAAGCATTCGCTTAGCGCAGCCATTAACAGTTGGCGAAAGCCGTACTGAAGTTGAAACACTAAGCTACTTAAAATCGGTAGCAAGCAAAAATAAAGTTTTCAAATCGTACATTGGCCAAGGCTACCACCCAACGCACGTACCGCACGTAATTTTACGTAACGTACTAGAAAACCCAGGTTGGTATACTGCGTACACGCCGTACCAGCCAGAAATTGCGCAAGGGCGTTTAGAGTCGTTACTAAATTTTCAAACTATGACCCTAGATTTAACAGGCCTAGATTTAGCAAGTGCCTCGTTACTTGACGAATCAACCGCTGCTGCCGAGGCAATGGGCCTTGCAAAACGCGTATCTAAAGCTAAAAAAGCGAATGCCTTTTTTATTGCCGACGACGTACACACACAAACTATTGACGTAGTAAGCACCCGTGCTGAGCAGTTTGGTTTTGAAATAATTGTAGGTAAAGCAGAAGATGCCGTTAACCACGACATTTTTGGCGCACTTTTCCAATACCCAACTACATCAGGTGAAGTAGTTGATATAACCGACCTAATTGCTGGCGTACAAAGCAAAAAGGCCATTGCCTGTGTTGCTGCCGACATTATGAGCTTATTACTATTAAAAGCACCGGGTAAGTTAGGTGCCGACGTAGTACTTGGTTCGGCTCAGCGTTTTGGTGTACCTATGGGTTACGGCGGACCACACGCTGCATTTTTTGCAACGCGTGATGCATACAAACGTTCATTACCAGGGCGTATTATTGGTGTATCTAAAGACCGTTTAGGTAACGACGCACTACGTATGGCAATGCAAACGCGCGAACAACACATTCGCCGCGACAAAGCCAACTCAAACATTTGTACAGCGCAGGTACTACTTGCCAACATGGCAGCGTTTTATGCGGTGTACCACGGTCCACAAGGCTTAAAAACTATCGCGCAGCGTATCCATCGCTTTGCTGATATTTTAGCTGCCGGCCTAAAAGCGAAAGGCGTAGCCCTTAAGCACAGCACTTGGTTTGATACGCTCACAATCGTTGGCGACAGTAAAGACGACGTAATAGCACGTGCGCTTGCCAAAGGCGTTAACTTTGCTACAAACCACGACGGCGAATACTCTATTTCGGTATCAGAAACCACCACACGCGCCGATGTAGCTGAGCTATTTGATATTGTATTAGGTGAAGGCCATGGTCTAAGCGTAGATAGTATTGCAGCCGATATTGAAGCAAACGGTAGCGACTCTATTCCAGCTAGTTTAGTACGTGATGACGAAGTATTAACGCATCCAAACTTTAACAGCTACCACAGCGAAACAGACATGCTTCGCTACATTAAGCGCCTAGAAAACAAAGATTTAGCGCTTAACCACTCAATGATCTCGTTAGGTTCATGTACCATGAAACTAAATGCGACCGCTGAGATGATCCCAATCACATGGCCTGAATTTGCAAACCTTCACCCATTCTGCCCGCTCGATCAGGCCGAAGGTTACCAAATAATGATTAACGAGCTGCACGACTGGCTAGTTAACATTACCGGTTACGATGCAGTTTCACTTCAGCCAAACTCGGGTGCACAAGGTGAATACGCAGGCTTAATTGCTATTCGTAAATACCACGAGTCACGTGGCGATGCGCACCGTAACGTATGTTTAATTCCAAGCTCAGCGCACGGTACTAACCCTGCATCTGCGCAAATGGCCAGCATGAAAATTGTAGTGGTTGATTGCGATAAAAACGGTAACGTAGACATGGCCGACCTAAAAGCGAAAGCCGAAGAAGTGTCTGAAAACTTATCGTGTATTATGATCACATACCCATCTACACACGGCGTTTACGAAGAAACTATTCGCGAAATTTGTGACATTGTGCACGAGCACGGTGGCCAAGTTTACATGGATGGCGCAAACATGAACGCGCAAGTAGGCGTAACAAGCCCAGGCTTTATTGGCTCAGACGTATCGCACTTAAACTTACACAAAACGTTTTGTATTCCGCACGGTGGCGGCGGCCCAGGTGTAGGCCCAATTGGTGTTAAATCGCACCTTGCGCCATTTATGCCAAACCACAGCGTAATTAACGTACCGGGTACAAACATTAACAACGGTGCCGTATCAGCAGCGCCTTACGGCTCAGCCGCTATTTTACCTATTTCATGGGCTTACATTACCATGATGGGCTCAGAGGGCTTAAAACAAGCCACCGAAATGGCCATTGTGAACGCTAACTACTTAACACACGAGTTAAGCCAGCATTTCCCAATTTTATACCGTGGCCGCAACAACCGCGTTGCGCACGAATGTATTGTTGATTTACGCCCATTAAAAGAGCAATCAGGCATTACTGAAATGGACGTAGCTAAGCGCTTGCAAGATTACGGTTTCCATTCACCCACTATGTCATTCCCAGTAGCGGGCACATTGATGATAGAGCCAACTGAGTCTGAGTCAAAAGGCGAGATAGACCGCTTTATCGAAGCAATGGTGTCAATCAAAGGTGAAATCGACAAAGTAATCTCTGGCGAATGGTCAATCGAAAACAACCCACTTGTGTTTGCACCGCATACACAAGCTGATGTATTAGGTAACGAATGGGACCGCGCATACGACCGCTTTTACGCTGCATTCCCGGTGCCAAGTGTTGCTAAAGACAAGTTCTGGCCAACCGTTACACGTATAGACGATGTATACGGCGACCGTAACTTAGTATGTTCATGCCCAGCGGTAGAGACTTACCGCGACTAAGAGCAGAGACTAATTTTTTGAACTTTAATGGATAGTAAGTTCCACTATAGAGTGGGATTTATCAAAATTATAAAAGCCGTTGCAGCAATGCAACGGCTTTTTTGTGTGTTTAGACATTGTAGATGCACAGCTTGCTGGCGTGCGGGCGACAGCCCGAATAAGTATTTAAATAGGTGCTTAAGGTTACTATTACAGATAGCGCTAATACGTTTGGTACTTCTAGAAATTAAAAACCTTGTTCAAGGTTTTTTGCCAGATTGCTGGCGGCAACCAAGGGGCGGCTACCGCCGACCGCCCCTTGGAACCCCACGGCGCCCCGAGCATCACGCTTAATCCTTCAAACTACAATTGATGTGAACGCAAACGGCGAAGATAGGCCATCCATGGCCTAGTTTCGCCTTATCGCGCATCCATGCGCGACATTACTCATCAATTACTTATTTTCAGGGCGTGATGACGGGGGAGGATGTTAAACGTGAGGTTTGTGTTAGGACTTGGCAAGTTACAAGACCTGCCCTCTGGATTTCCTCAAGGTCAAATTCTCTGTATTTTGGTTTATCGCTATGCAACTAGCATATTGATTTAAAAGTTGTTTATGTAGCAAAGGATAGAGCTATGATAATTTTTAATACTCATGTAAAGTATTAGAACATAAAGGAATTAGTCTCCGGTGAGCTTATGGAGATTTACTTAACTAAAAAATAAGTACATTTAAGATTATGATTTATCCAGAGTATTTGAGCGCTGCAAAACGCCACTATCATACTTGTAATACTTTAATAAGTACGATTGATTCTATAGCTGATTCAGGCGTGAGTAGTAATGTAGCCAAACTAGAGAAAAATATTTATTATCTTTTGGGGTACATAATTGAGTGTTCTTTGAAGTACAAAATATGTGAATTGGCAGGGTATGATGACAGCTTGCCTATAAATAAGGATGGTTGTAATAGTGTAGGTTTAAATTTACATCGAGACCTACGTATTCATAATTTGGAAAAGTTACAAAATGTACTAGATTCATATATCTCTGATATTAGTTATGTTTCGGCTTCAGATAAATTAAATAGCATTATAAATAGCTGGTCACCTGAAGCTAGATATTATCTTGAAAACGTAGACTATGAACTCCTAAAAATGTTTCACTCCCATTGTGATAACTTTCTAAAAAAAATGTAGAGTAATAAAATGTTAAAATCTATCGACTTTATAGATCGTTTAGAAAAAGACCTTAATGGCATGCTAAATGCTGGTAGCGTTATCAATTTTTATATTGAATTACGAATTAATCAAGTGGTTGATATATATATTGTCCTTGACAAAGTTTGTAGCCTAGATGAATTAGACTTTATAAGTGTTGACCCTGAAGAGTTTGAAAATAATAAAGTTAGACTCACTATCCTTGATAAAGTGACTTCAGAAGAAAATGAATACAAGTTTTTATTCGAAAATGAAAATGTTTCACTAGGGCTTAGAAGGTCATTATCAGCATTGCTCGGCAGTAGATCATCGCATGAGGAAATCAATGTGAATGCTGATGTTATTACCTTTTTTAGTTATAAAGGGGGGGTGGGGAGAACAACGTCATTGGCATTAACAGCAACTTATCTAGCAAGGAATGGATTAAAGGTTTTTGTTGTTGACTGCGATTTTGAAGCCCCAGGTTTAATTAACTTTTTTGATAGCTCACAATCGTCTAGTCATAAAAGCGGTTTGGTTGAATATCTTAATGATAGGGAGTTTGATAAAAAAACTAAAATTAGTGAGTATGTTTATAATATAGATAAAAGCTATTCAGGCGAAGGTACTATAAACTTAATGTCTGCTGGTAATATACTTGGAAGTTCCGGTGATTTAAATAGTTATGTTGAAGGACTGGCGAAAATTGATTTGCAAGGTTTTAACTTAACTAATACTCTTAGAAAGTTGGTAAGTGAAATAAATTCCACATATAACCCTGATGTTATATTAATTGATTCTAGAACCGGATTTAATAATGTTTTTGGGGCGTTAGCAAGGTTGTCAAAGCATGTGGTTGTTCTCGCTGGTGATGATATTCAAAATCAACCCGGTCTGGATTACATTAGTAGTTTTCTCTTGAAGGAAAATATACCTTGTACTTTTGTTTTATCTATCTTATCTAGAAACTTCAGCAGACGGTTTAGCAATTTCAACAATGTCGTCCAAAGTGCAATTAGTAGTGATGCTTTTAATGTTGAGACTTTTTATTTTGAACGACTAGATACATTAGAGTTTATAGGTACTCCATATGAAGATAAATACGATTTAGATGACTTCATTGAAGGAAAAAATGGTTCAAGTCAATATCATTTATTCTTCGATTATTTACAGTCTATATTAACACCAGCCGCTAATAACGTAGATGAAAAGGCTTTATTGGATAGTGATGATGTTTTTAGTCATGAGAACGTTAAAAAAACCCCTCCTGTTTCAACAAACCCTGTGGATGTTGAGCCTATAAGCGAAGTTATTAAAGAAGATATAAATAGCTTTAAATTGCAAGATATGATTTTAGATGAGCTAGAATCAAAGTTGCCAGATTTATATGCTGAGAATATTGTATACGATGAAAAATATTTAAAAACTGACTTTTATATTCGGCCTTGTATGGAAGATTTTTTTATAGAAGAAAAAGTTTTGCTATTAGGTGATAAAGGTACGGGTAAAACTGCGTTTTACTCAGCTTTACAGCATGATGACTTTTTTAATATGTTAATTAAAAAGTCACAAAAAGAGCACTTGAATTACAAGGTTTTCAATGTAACAAATTTTGAATATGATAATTTTGAAGTTTTAGGCTTTAAAGATTTTATAAAAGATGAGTTGTTTTTTAAAAAGTTCTGGTTGTTTTTTATATGGAACTCAATTTTTCACAGAAGCTTTGATAGTCTCCAAAGCGAAAACTCTGAACTTTTAATTGATCTTACAAAGTCTAATGCTGAGTCTAAAATTATAAGCTTAATTAATGACCAAAATAACTTTGACTTAATTGAAGCCGAATTATTAAAGGTGAGTGATAGCTATAAGTCTAAAGATGAAAGATTAATAGTAACTTTTGATAGACTAGATAATATAGTTAAACCTTATTTATGGGATAATGTTGTTTCTCCACTAGTCAAACTGGCTATGCGCTTTCCGTATTCTAATATTTTTCCAAAGTTATTCTTGAGACGAGATTTATTTGATCGGCTTGGTAATTTAACCAATAAAAACTCGTTCAAACCAAGAACCATAGGGCTTGAATGGTCACAAAATGAAATTTTTTCTTACTTCTTAAAGATTGTTTTTAACTACAGCTATGACCAATTTTTTAATTATTTAAGACAGTTTACTTTTGATGAACTACGCTTGAATGTTGATGGTGTTCACAAAAAATTGAAGTCAAAAGGTAGGCAGCATAATCAATTACCTCTTGATACATATTTAATAATGCCAATTATTAATGTCTTTTTTGGGGAGCCAAAGCCAAAGAAAAATGGTAAAAAAAGTACAGCATACCAAGACCTGTATAGAAATATACAAAGTGCGGACAAAACGGTTAATTTAAGGCCCTTTATTGACCTTATAAGTTATGCTATCAAAGCTCAAAAAGAGCAAGAAAGTGAAAAAGGGTTTAGGAAAGGAGCTATCTTAGGTTTAGCTTATTGTACCAGCAAAGAAGTACGTAAGAATGCTGTAATACAGTATTTAGAAGATTTATGGAATGAACAAGGTAATGAGTTTGTAAAATACTTCTGTCAAGACTTTGCGAATAATAGAATTTCATTAGAGTTTAAAAAAAGCTGGCTAGATGAAGTATCATTTGAAAAATTATTATCAGAAGTTAAACAAAAACATATGGATAATGAAGTTATAGCTAATGGAACAATTGAAGAATACAAGCAAATTCTGGTTGCGAATAAAATTATATTCCCATACATGGTCGGTAGCAAAAGTAGGTATGCTGTAGCGTTCTTATATACTAATTATTTAGGTCTGTAAAAAAACAATGGGTCAGAAAAATAGTTAGGGTCAGGTGTTTCTTTTTGCCTTTTGTGATTAAGGAAAAGCGCAAAACCTGCCCCAGTAACTCCATTTAAAAAAAGGGCATTGTTATTGCCCTTTTTTACGCGCTTAAACTTATTTTTATAACCCATAGCTCGACTATGTTTTGCTCTAGCCCTTATTTATAGCCCTGCTTTAATCGTCAGGCCCTTTTAAAGTAAACACTAAATGTTTTCGCATATCTTTTAAAATTACGCCTTTTTTAAGCATTGCGGCGCTTAAGCGCTTTTGCCATTTTAATATATCAGGCTCTGCGGCTGCTAATGCTTGTTCGTTTTCAAACTGAAAACACAGCAGTAGTGAACTCGGAAATAAGTGATATTCCACATCAAACCAGCATTGCAACATACCAGGGATTTCTTCGCGCCCTTGTGCTTCTAGTTTATCGGCAACGTTAAGCACAAGTGCTTGTTGTTTTACTTGCACTGCAGAGAGTTTTTTCATTATTAAAATCCAAATTAGCGGCTAATACATACAGCCAGAATGCGGGCATTATACGCAAGCTTGTAGCTATGCAACAACCGTAGGTTGGTTTGAGCGAAGCGAAACCCAACACCCAGCCAATGTAATAGCCACAACTAAAGATAAATACAATGCTATTACTTGTAGACGCTTAGCTTGCTAGCGTTGGCCGAAAGCGCGAACTATTTGGTTTTACATGTAGAGGTAGTTTGTTTTCGTTTTTTAAGCAGTAAAACGTATCTATATTACTATTACTCCCTCCAAAATAACGATTTCCACACCGAAAATAAAAATGACACTATTCTGCTAAAAGCTAAAAGCTAAAAGCTAAAAGCTAAAAGCTAAAAGCTAAAAGTGCTCATATAGTAAACACTTTCACCCTATGCTTTAATATTAAAAACAAGGGAGGGCGTTATGCGTAAAAATCGATTTTTATTTAATAAACACGTTGTGGCAATGGCTGCGCTAGGGGCTTTAGCTGCGCCGTTACCTGTATTGAGTAACGAGCCTGGGGTATTAGTTGAGCAGCTTTGTGCCAGTTGCCATAGTTTAAATAACCTTGAGCGTAGTGCGGGTTATAGCCAAGCGGATTGGCAAACACTCATAGGCTATATGGTTGATACAGGGGAAGGCACGGCCCTTAGTAAAGATATAAGCACGTATTTGGCAAAGCATTACCCTGTTAACACTAAGCGCGAGTCAACGGTGGTTAAAGGCGATTTAAAACTTAGCTTTAAATACTGGCAAGTGCCTTCGCTTGGGCAGCGCGCTCGCGACCCTGTGCAAGGTGAAAACGGGCTTATTTGGTGGGTTGGCCAGTGGGGCAATATTTTAGGTAGGTTAAACCCCAAAACCGGTGAAATGAAAGAGTACACACTGCCAAGTGGTACGTATGCGCACAGTGTATCGCTTGATAAAAACCAAACCCCTTGGTTTTTAGGTAATAAAAATGGCACGGTTGGGTATTTAGATTTAAAAACCGAAAAATTTAAAGTGTATAAAATGCCTGATAAAAACGCCCGTGACCCACATACAGGCGTGTTTGATGATGCGGGTATATTTTGGTTTACCCTGCAGCACAGCAACATGATTGGCAGGCTAAACCCTAAAAGCGGTGATATTAAGCTGGCTACTTTACCCACTAAAGGCTCGCGGCCTTATGGTATAAAGCTTGATTCAAACGGGACGCCGTGGGTGTCGTGTAATGGCAGTAACTGTTTGGTTAAAGTTGATAAAAACACCATGGAGCTTAGCGAAATAAAACTCCCAGGTGCTAAAACACATACTAGGCGCCTTGCTATTACGCCTGATGATATGGTGTTTTATGTAAACTCTGGCATGGGTAAACTTGGCCGCTATAACCCCAAAAACGGTAAAATAACGCAGTGGGATAACCCCAGCGGCGAAAACAGCCACCCGTATGCCATTGAATATGCCGATAATGCTATTTGGTTTAATGAGTCGACTAAGCGCCCCGAAACGCTGGTTAGGTTTGATTTAAAAACTCAAACCATGCAAAGCTGGCAAATTTCGAGTAAAGAAGGGGTTTACTCTGGCTTAATTAGGCACATGCGTATGGGCAATAACGGCTTGATTATTCATCAAACGGCTACTAATCAATTAGCCGAAATTACTTGGTCTAAGTAATTGAGTTTATTAACGCGTTATATAAAAGCGCTAAGCGTTAGTGCATTTATTTATGTGGTAGGAGTTTTTTACAACAGTTAGCAATATTTACTGTGTAAATGAAAGCAGTAGTTTGAGCTTGTTATTTAATTCATTGATTAATAGGAATAATTTAAGTGGTTTAGGTTTTGCTTAGTAATAGCTGTATTTTTTAAATAAATAAAGGAGTTATTATGAGCACGGTTATTACTGGGTTATTTGAAAGCGCATCACAAGCAACACTGGCTATTTATAGATTAGAAGCATTAGGTATTAATGAAGCTGATATAAGTATTGTAGCCAATGACTCATACGCAAAGGAAGACTTTGCCTTAGACGAGGGAACCAAAGCGGCTGAAGGCGGCATTGTTGGTGCAGCGTCTGGTGGTATTATTGCTGCAATTGTTGGCGGTTTTACTGCCGTAGGTACCGTGGCAACCGGTGGTACAGGTTTATTAGTAGCAGGCCCATTAGTGGCTGCATTTGCAGCGGGCGGTGCAGGTGCTGCCGTTGGCGGAAGTTTAGGCGCTGCTATTGGTGCGTTTATTCCTGAGCACGAAGTTAAATTTTACGAAGACGCCATTGAAAAAGGCTCTATATTAATTGGTGTTAAGTACAACAGCGATAACAAAAGCGCGATTGAAGAAATACTTAAAAATGCAGGCGCGAGTAGTGTGTCTACCGCGTAAAGCTAATTAGTTTAAAGCAATAAAAAAGGTGAAACTTAGTTTCACCTTTTTTATGCTTTTTTACGTTGTACTTGAGTAGCTATTGGCTTACTTAGATTTACGTTTGTCGAGCACATAATGTACGGCCATTCTTGCTACGCCTGCACCAATGCCAGATACCACCGCCCATGTAACGGCTTCTTTAAGATCTGTATGCTCGCTTGGCTTGTCTTTTGGGGCGGGCTCGTTGGTTACCTTTTCCCACGACTTTTGTAAACTTTTTCTGGTTAGCATGCCAGCTGATGCGGCTGCTAGGCCTATACCTAGTGTTTTAATTAGTTGCTTGTTACTCATAATTCCCTCGATTGTTTAATAGCGATAGGGTCATCTATAACCCGTTTAATAACACTAGTATGTTCAGCAATTAGTATACCGATAGCGCAGCAGGCGTTGTGAGCATGTTTTATTTTAGCGTGTGCATGGGCGCGTATTTTGATTAAACGCGCTGTGCTATTGGCTTAGCGCGGTATTAGTTAATGCACTATTGAGTGTTCAAGCTGTTTTTTTACCCGTTTTGAGCGGTACTTAGTATTAGGCGGGTGGGCGTGTTAAGCCTGTAAAGTTGTCATTTCTTTTGTAAATTTGCACTAGTTTTTGTATAGCGTTTAAGCAAAAACACGCAGTAAATTTTAAGTATGTGTAGTGGTTAATTACCTAGCTTTGTTTATTTTATTTTTAATCAATGCGTTACGTTTAGCGCAGGTGAAATTTTTTGCCTACAGTGAGCTTGGTATAGAGATTGTACCTAATAACTGAGCAGTCGCGTTATTTACAAACCTGATACTACATGAGGAGATCACGATGAATTGTTTACAGTTTGATTCAACCGCTAAAAAAAGCGTAGCACGTATTTTTAAACCAGCTTGCGCCATATTAATTACCGCTGCAATGCTACAAAATAGCGCATTGGCGAATGTAGATGTTGATATGCATGCAGTAAGTAAGTCGGGGCAAGGTGAGTTACTTGGCACCGTTACACTGACAGAAAATGAGCACGGGGTGGTATTTACCCCAGCGCTTAAAGGCTTAACGCCTGGGCAGCATGGCTTTCATGTTCATCAATATGCTAGCTGCGAGCCAAAGCAAAAAAACGGTAAAGTTGTACCGGCCGGTGCTGCTGGTGGGCACTTTGATCCTAACAGTGCTAAACACCACGATGAACCCTGGAGTAATGGCCACTTAGGCGATTTACCTGCGTTATTTGTAAATGAGCGTGGCGAAGCTAAATCGCCTGTTTTAGCGCCAAGGCTCAAGCTTGAGCAGCTTAAACAACACGCAGTGATGATCCACAAAGGGGGCGACAATTATGCCGACGAACCCAAGAAATTAGGTGGCGGCGGTAAACGTGTTGCGTGCGGCGTAATTAAGTAATACGGAGGTTATTTATGCCTTATCAAAACACAAACGAGTTACCTGACTCGGTAAAAAGTAACTTACCTAAACATGCCCAAGAGATATATCAAGAGGCGTTTAATAGCGCGTGGGATACCTACGAGGACCCAAGCGATAGAAAAAACGACGACGACCGCGAAACCACAGCGCATAAAGTGGCTTGGTCTGCGGTTAAAAATAGCTATAGTAAAAATGATAATGGAAATTGGGTTAAGTCGAGTAATTAGTTACTGGTACAAGTAAAAAACCAATGCATAAAAAAGCCGCTACAAAAGTTGTAGCGGCTTTTTTATAGCGCAATTAGGCTACTCGCTTTTGTGTTTGCGGCGTTTATAAAAGGCAAAACCACCCACTACACAGGCTAATATAACCGCCATAATAATAGTAAATGCCCACGGCCCAAAATTAGCAATGGCAGGAAGTGCAAGGGCAGTAACAATACCGCCGCCAACCACGGGCTCATAAAGTGGTTGTTTGTAACTAAAGGGGCGAATATGCTCGCTTGGGTTTGAGGTAGCCTGTTTTAGCATTAACAGCCCAACCGCCGTAGTGCCCATAGATTGCCCAAGCTCGCCAATTCCTCTTACTTTCCAATCTTTTGGGAAAAACCACCCACCAAAGAAAAAGTAAATAGCTGCGCTATAGGCAACCCCCACCGCGCCTAAAATTAAAATACTTTGCCAATATTTAGCAAGTACCGATAAGTTAAGTGCACCCAGTGCGGCAATTATTAGTAAATCGAGGGAGAGGTTAGAAAGCAGATTTATTTGATAGTGACTAATTAAGTTACCCATGCCTGATTTATTAAGCACTATTTGCACCATTAAACCCACCATCATCGCAACGGGGAATAAAGGCATGTACTCAAGTATTTTTACCGATGAATCGGCAAAAAGGCTTTTTTCGGCTACTTGTAAGCCACTAAGAATAAGCCAAGCAACAATAACAACCGTGCCTAAAATAGCAAAGTGCAGGCCAAACGGGCGGTCTTTTACCTCTACTTTTTCGTCGTGGCTAATTTCAAGTTCTTGGTCGCCCCCATCGGTGCGATTAGACATAATAGTCCCTAACACGATGGCGCTTATAAGGCCTATTGTTGCTATACCTAATCCCAGATCCATGCCTTTTGCAAAATCGATACTTTCAAAAGTGGATTGCAGGCCAGCTACGGTGCCATGCCCGCCCTGAAATCCCACCGCAATGAGTGCGCCGGCAATTTCGTTGGTATCAAATAAAGGGGCAAGTACAAATAATGCCGTGATCATACCCACCACATATTGGCCTATGGCAATGCTGTAGCCAAAGCTTAAATTGGGTAGGCTTTGATTTAGCGATTGTTTAATTGTAGGTATTTTTTTACCTAAAAATAAACCTGCAAACACCACTACAATTAAATACCCAGGTAGCTCCTTCCATATGCTTGTGACCTTTTCATCTATCCATAAATTAGTGCCTTGGAG
Source organism: Pseudoalteromonas sp. P1-30 (assembly GCF_001400005.1). NCBI lineage: Bacteria > Pseudomonadati > Pseudomonadota > Gammaproteobacteria > Alteromonadales > Pseudoalteromonadaceae > Pseudoalteromonas > Pseudoalteromonas sp. P1-30. Next base: position 273,694 of record NZ_LKBC01000003.1, on the reverse strand, counting down.
CGACAAATTAATATGCTCACCAAGTAATTGTGGCCCTAATAAAAGAGCCAATACGCCAGCAATTAACGATGAGGGCACAATTAAGCCCCTTAAAAATGTGTACTTAATTAAATTACCTAGCGTTAAAAAAAAGGCCAGTAATAGTAACGACTTAAAAAATATAGCTATATCCATAACTGATTTAACCTATGTTTTATGCTCCTTTAAACTGCTCGCTAATAAAAAGAGCTATACATGTTTGAGTGCTAAATACGCTAAGTAGCAATATATATTCCAGCGATTTTTAAATTTTAAGTGATTGATAATTCTATTTTAAATATTTAATGCTGAATTGAGTGCAACGGCTTTACAGAGTATTTGTATGATTTTCAAACTAAAGTGTTAGGTAAATACACAGGGAGTGCGCTAAACACTCGTGTGAGTTTCGCTTAAATGTGCGTTACTATTTGGAAAAATTAAGTTTGTTTAAACCCATTGGGATTACGTTGAATTATTTAGCTCACCTTTACTTAGCAAAGCCTACAGCCGATTCACACTTTGGCAATTTATTAGGTGATTTTGGTGGACGCAGGCATGCAGAATACCTGCCCAATAGCGTTAAAAGCGCGCTAGAAAACCATTACTTAGTTGATAAATTTACCGACTCACACGCTTTAGTAAAAACCACTAAGCAGTACTTTTCGCCCAAGCGAAAGCGCTTTGCAGGCGTAGCGATTGACGTGCTGTTTGATCACTTTTTAATTAGGCATTGGCAGCAATTTAACAAACATCCTTTAAATGATTTTAAACGCAGTAGCTACGCACTTTTAAATGAGCGCATAGCGGTTATGCCACCGCGCATGCAGCATGTTGTAACCAGCATGACCACAAACGATTGGTTTAAAGAATACGAAACTATAGAAGGGGTAGGGCTTGCGCTTGATAACATAGCCAAACGCATTCGTTTTACTAATAACTTTGCCGGTGCTGCTGAGGATATAGCGCAAAACTACCATGAGTTAGAAGCGGTGTTTTTAGCATTTTTCCCTGAGTTAATTGAACATGTAAAAGAGAGCGCTCTTGAAAGGGGTTAATAAAATAATACTTAAATGCGTTTAGTATTGACCGTGCATTATTACGTGTACTGCTAGTTTATTTTTGTTAAATTTAGCGGCTCTATTATTGCCATTTGTATAGCTTAAAGGATTAACTAAATATGGATTTTTCTACGATTTTGGCCACGTTATTAGGCCAGCTTTGGTACTTTATACCGCTGTTTATTTGTATTGGTGTTTTTAAAACACCTTGGTTTAAAGGAGCGATAGGAGAGTGGCAAGTTAATGTGCTAATTAAACTGTTTTTAAATAAGGCAGATTACACGTTAATTAAAAATGTGACGCTGCCTACTTTTGAAAACGGCATTGAAAATGGCACTACACAAATTGATCATATTATTGTGTCTGAGTTTGGTGTGTTTGTGGTGGAAACTAAAAACATGAAAGGTTGGATTTTTGGTTCAGCGAATCAAAAAATGTGGACACAAAAAATTTTTAAACACTCATCAAAATTTCAAAACCCCCTGCATCAAAACTACAAGCATTTAAAAACACTTGAGTCGTGTTTAAACATAAACAGTAACGCATTATTTTCGGTTATTATTTTTATTGGCGACAGCACATTTAAAACTAAACTACCTGAAAATGTTAGGTTTGCACGCGGCGGTATTGAGTACATTAAAAGTAAAACCGAGCGAGTACTTAGTGCTAATACTAAAAACGATATAGTAAATACAATTGAAAGCGGAAAATTAAAACCAAGTTTTAAAACAAATCGCCAACATGTAAGCCATGTAAAAACAATTATTGAACATAAGCAGGCGCCAAAAAAAGAACGCTCAGAAACTCAGATATGCTCACGTTGCGGTGAGAAAATGGTACTACGTAAAGCAAAGAAAGGTACTAATATAGGAAATACGTTCTTTGGCTGTAGTGCATTCCCTAAATGTAGAAATAGTGTTGAGATTTAAAAGGAAGTAGATTTTATGCCCGATATAACGGCACTGTTTTATATAGCTATTATGGCTTTTTATTTATTACACAAAAACGAAGAAGCCAAAATATTAGTCCCCGTAATTGGCTTTGCAGCAATCCCCCTTTTTAGTAACGATTACTGGCAATGGTTTCAGCTCAGTGCGGCACTGAGTGTTGTGGTTATAGTGATAGAAAAAGAGAAAGCAGGGTATACAGGCGGTGGTGCTGTTTCGGCATTTGCTGCATTTTTTATCGGCGCTTTATTAGTTAGTATTTTTATACACGCGACTTCGTCTGCTGTTACTAGTTTAAAATCTACAAATTTTAATTTTAAACATCCACTAAGTTACGAGTGGTCTAGGGAAGTTGTAATTTTATACGCATCTGCGTTTATAACTGCATTGCTCGGGATATTATTCAATGTTCGTATGCCTGCAGCTCATAATGGCCTAGTAATTATTGCAGGCTTACTTGCTGTTTTACCTCATTTTTGTGGCTCTTTTTTATATGGTTTAGCATTGAGTGTAATTATTATTGTAGTCACTTTTTTGGTAGCACTTGTTAAAAAGGCGCAAGAAGAAGCGCGCGTTACATTCATTTATATTGGCGCTGGGTTAATACAGGTGAGTTGTTTGGTTAAGTACTTTAGCTAAGTATGTCTTTATATTGAACGATCGCTCAAGTTGTGCTTTAATCATTACTCAATTATTGAGGAGCGCTTCATGATCAAATTTTATTTTCACCATACACCTAACCCAATGAAGGTTGCTTTGTTTTTAGAAGAAACAGGCCTACCGTTTGAACTTGTACCACTTGATACCTTAAAAGGTGAGCAACATACACCTGAGTTTAAAGCCATTAATCCTAATGCAAAAGCACCTGCCATTGTTGATGGTGAAACCCGTGTGTTTGATTCGAACGCTATATTAATGTACCTAAGTGAAAAACACGGCAAGTTAACAGGTAAGCCAGAGAATCGTGCCGAAATGCTCTCATGGTTAATGTTTATTGCATCGGGCCTTGGGCCGTATTCGGGGCAAAGTGTACATTTTAGACACATGGCGCCACAAGGACTTGATTACGCAGTAAACCGCTACTTGCGTGAGGCACAGCGCCATTACGAAGTGCTTGATACACACCTTGAAGGTCGCGACTTTATAGTGGGTGATGAATACACTATTGCTGATGTATCTGCTTGGGGTTGGATTGATAAAGCGCCAGTAGTACTTGGTGAAGAAGGCCTAGCGCCATACCCTAATTTAAAACGTTGGTTTGAAAGCATTGATAGCCGCCCAGCGGTTGCTCGTGCACGCAAAATTGGCACCGATGTCGCCTTTAAAAAAGAGTTTGATGAAGAAGCCAAACGTGCGTTTTTCCCATCTAACTACCCTAAAAGCTAACGCTTAAAAAGTAAAAAAGGGCAATTAATTTTGCCCTTTTTTTTATGTATATTAATTGCTTAGCTTTATTATAATGCCACTAAGCTTTGCGTGAGCATTGCTTTAATTTGTTTAACTATGTTGGCTTCTGTTTCGGGTTCAAATTGTTGAATACGCGGGGTATGGATATGCCCAGTAGGAATGCTCGAATTTAGCGCATCACGCAGACGAATACTACGGTACGATATTTCGTTAGACAAATAACCACCTCCGCCGCCATTTACTGCAACACTGTTTTTAAGTGCGCCGTACGAGCCTGCTTTAAACGTTTTATCAAGTGTAGTTACTTCGCGATTGTCGATTACTTTATATGGGCCTTTGGCGTTTTGCATGGCGCTTACTGGTAGGCTAAATTTTACAAATTCATTACCAGGCAGTGGGCGGCCATTTAACTTGGGTATAACAGGGCTTGTTTGCGTACCGCCGTAGACAATATTGGCGTTATCTGGCGCGGTTACGCTGCGGCGTTTACCAGGAAAGTGCTCTAAATCAAACTCGGTTCTGCCCATGCTAACCGTTACAACCATGTCGACGTTATTAAGTGCGTAGTAGGGGGCAAGGAGTGATTCTATTATACCTTGGTCAAAGTCTTCGTAGCGTACTGGTACCATAACCGTGTTAATTTCGGCGCTAACGCCATTGTAATTAATAACTTGGCCATCGAGTAACAATGCGGCGACCCCTGATGGGTTGCTTTGGTTGATATTTTTGTCGAGTAAAAAAGGGTCAAATCCGGTAAGAATAATTTTTTTATCACTGCCTGATGAAAAAGCTAAATCGGTGCGGCCTCGGCTGCCCTCTTCAAGCATGCTTAGCAGCGTATTTATTTGCGCGTCAGATAGCTCAACGTTAGCTGCGGTTGTACGTATTATTTTGCTTGAAAGCAAGCGCGCCCAGTAAAGTGCTCGGTCGTCGTAATTGTTAGTTTTAATAATGCGTTGCTTAGCGCTTTCCCACAGCTCAAAACTATAGGTTTGAATGAGCTGCTTTGCCTCTTTAAAGTTATTGAGCGCTTTAAACTGTTGCTCAAAGGTGGTTACTTCTTTATTAAAGGCGTTTAACACAGTGGGCATAGCTGTTTGTGCTTTGCTGATGCGTTGTTCTTCAACGGTGAGTGGATTACTTAAAGCTGCGAATGAAGAGGCCATTAAGCTGGTTGCTAGTAATACTTTGATCATGATACTCCTAATTAAGCCGTTGTTATTTGAGTAACTTACTATCCTACTATTAAACAGTGAGGGCAATTATTTAAAGTTGAATTAACTGATATCTGGTACGGATGGAATGTTACATTATTACATTTTGATGAATTTAGCAAAGCGCCGCACTTCTAGCGGGCTATTTCCTTTACTATAGATTTAATAAAAAACACGGGAATAAAATAATGGTTTCTAGAAGAGAGTTTTTATTAAGTGCAGGCTCGCTTGCGTTTATTGGCTTATCGCGCAGCGCAATGGGTAACGTTGCTTTACCTGAAGTAACAACAAAGTTACCTGCTTATGGCCCATTAATAGCCGACCATCAGGCCTTATTAGATTTACCTAAAGGCTTTAGTTATCGGGTTATATCGGCACTTGGCGATAAAATGGATGATGGTTTAGACGTACCCGACCGTGCCGATGGCATGGGTTGTATTGCATTAGATAACGAACGCGTAGCCCTTATACGTAACCATGAGCTACAACCTAAACACATTAATAAAGCATCTGATTTAATTAGTAACCACAAAACCCCCTTAGCCTATGATTCATTTAAAAATGGTGTAGCTTTGCCCGGGGGCACTAGCCATATAATTTATAACTTAAAAGAGCAAAAACGCGAGCAAGAGTATTTATCGCTATGTGGCACAATAAGAAACTGCTCAGGCGGTGTAACGCCGTGGGGTAGTTGGCTAACCTGCGAAGAAACCGTTATGGATAAAAGCGATGGCTTGTCTCAATCTCACGGTTACATTTTTGAGGTACCAGCCAGCGCCAAAGGCCTAATTAAGCCAGAGCCATTATATGATATGGGCCGGTTTAATCATGAAGCCGCCGCAATAGACCCACAAACCGGTATTGTTTATTTAACTGAAGATAGAGGCGATAGTTTGTTTTATCGGTTTATTCCTCATCATCGCGATAAGTTAAATAAAGGCGGCATATTGCAAGCTATGGTAATTAAAAACCAGCCTCAGTTTGATAGCCGAAATTGGGATTCACCGGCCATGCCATTACACAGCGACCTTTTAGTTGAATGGATAACGCTCACAGACCCTAAAAGCCCAAATGATGACCTACGTAAGCAAGGTTATAAAAAAGGTGCAGCCTTATTTGCAAGAGGAGAGGGAATACATTGGGGTAAAAATGAGCTTTATTTTTGCTGTACTAATGGGGGCAAAAAGCAGTTAGGTCAGGTAATGAAGTACACACCTTCAAAAAACGAAGGCACTGAGTTAGAGCAAAATGAGCCTGGTAAAATACAACTATTTGTAGAAAGTACAAACGAGTCGTTATACAACTTTGGTGATAATTTAACGGTAGCACCTAACGGGCATTTAATTGTATGTGAGGATCAATACACAGACACGGTGAATAACCATTTACGCGGGGTAACACCCAAAGGAGAGGTGTATAACTTTGCTAAATTGCATGCGCAAACAGAGCTTGCTGGGGCGTGTTTTTCACCAGACGGACAAACCTTGTTTGTAAACGTATACATGCCAACTAAAACGTTGGCTATTACTGGTCCTTGGGATAGTTTTAAGCTTTAAAGTGGTAAAAATACAAACGCTTAGCATGCCTATACTAGGCGTTTGTATTTTAACAATCCTTGTAGGTTTACCAAATCCGTTAGCAAGCTTTAATCATCCTTGGTGCATTTACTACATCCTTTATGTAATAAGCAACGGGTCCTTGTAGTTTGCACTTCATCCTGTACCTACTTATGTAACGTATCCTTGTATCTTTATTAGTCCTTTAACTCTTATTAACATTCCTTGTATGGCAAAGTGGGTAATAAATTAATGATTTAGTTTACCTGCAGACGATTCAATGTGTGCTCGTACAAACCATTGAAACTGCTCTAAGTCACCTAGCTGGCTGGTGATCATATCCTCTGATACTGGGTCTAAGTCAGACAGCGTGCCAATGGCTTTGCGGTGGTCGGCGTTTACGCCACTGTATACTTTGTCTAATGCACCTAAATGCTCTACTACAAAGGCTTTACCTAATGAGTATTCTTCCCATGTGCGGCGATCTACAATTGACTTAGGTGTACCTTGTGGCGTACCGCCTAATGTAGCAATACGCTCTGCGATGGTGTCGGTCATTTCGCGAATAGCATCAACTTGTGGATCTAACATTTCATGCACACCAATAAAGCTTGGGCCTACTACATTCCAGTGAATATGCTTTAAAGTAAGTTGTAAGTCTAAAAGCGCTACGAGTCGGTTATCGAGTGTTTCAATTGTTTTTTTTGCTGATTCGTTATCCATACCTGGGGCTGTAAATTCAATTGGGTGTTGTGAGTTACTCATAATGTCTCCCGTTGTGTAATTTGTTGTATGTAGCCATTGCTACCATTTAACTTGCAATACATGAAGCAAAGCCTATGCCTACCAAGTTTATTTATTTAAGTTTTTGATATTTAATGTTTTATTTTTAATTGGGTACGTAGGGTTAAAAAAGGAGAGACGTAGAATATGAATTTTATGCACTTATTTTTGTAAATTGTGCACAGTAGTAAAAAACTGTGGCTGTTTATTGAAAGAGTTGAAATTTGTTTATGCTCAATAAGGCATAGTTAGTGTAATACAGCTACCTAATGTGCTTAACCTTGCAATTCACGCCGTTATTAAATTGCCTTTAAAAGCCCATCTTAATATTGCACGCGCTACAACCTCTAAATAAAACCCAGTAAATAAGCTATGCAAGGGTATACAAAATATAAAGGTGCTTATTTATTACCTGCTTAATGATTAATTCAGGTGTTTTATAAAGGGCTAACGCTGCTCTTTTAAAGCCGCGCTACTGGGCTTTACTACTTAGATTTTAAAAATCAGCCTTTGTACTTATTTAATCTCTTTAGTTGGTGAATGCTCACTGATATACTCCCGCCGCATTTTAATTGGGGGTTATGTAAATAAATCATGAATTTTTTAAAAACACTGTTTACAACATCTATACTGCTTTTGTCTCACTCAGCACTAGCAGAAAATTGGAGCGTCACACAGCTTCACACAAATTTTGGCGATGCCTTAAATCCCTTCACCGGGGAGTCGTCATTTACACGCACCTACACCATAGAGCATGCCTCAGAGCATGACTTAGGTGATAACTACTTTTTTATCGACTTTTTAAACGACAGCCTTAGTGATGGTTTTCAAGATACGGGTATTTATGGCGAGTGGTACACAACACTTAGCTTATCAAAAGCCTTTGATACCTCTGTGCGTTACGGTGCAATAAAAGACACAGGTTTAGTGTTTGGTATAAACGCCGGTGAAGAGGGGTTAATGAAATACACCCCAGGCATCAAGCTCAGCTGGGATGCCCCAGGCTTTGATTTTTTAACAACCACTTTTGCAGGTTACATTGATGCCAACGGCGGCGTGCATAAAGATCAGCTAGCCAAGCAAGACAACAGCATTTTTATAGACCTTGCATGGGGTGCACCTTTTGCACTAGCTAGCCAAGCATTTTATTTTACCGGCCACGTAGAATATATTTCTGGACGTGATGACGAACTAGGCAATAAAGTTAATGAGTGGTTGCTTGCTCAACCCGCTGTGCATTGGGATGTAGGGCAAAACTTTAATTTAAACCCGCAGCAGTTAATGGTAGGGGTAGAGTGGCGCTATTGGTACAACAAGTTAGGGACTAATAAAATAGAAAACCAGCCCTTTTTACATGCTATTTGGGTATTTTAAGCACAGCTTGCTTTGCTAGGTTAATAAAAAAATAGCGCCTTTTGGCGCTATTTTTAGTCAGTGTGGTTGGAATTTTAAGTGGTTGGTTGTTACTCGTAACCACGAGGTTTTTTGGTTTTAATAACTGCAATATAAGCATGCCAACTGGCGTAACTAAGCAAAGGCATAATTACAATAAAGCCCGTGGCACCGGTAGCAAAACCAACAGCTACCAATAAAAATATACAAATTGACCATACCACCATAGCGGCAAAGTTAGTTTTTACAGCGTTCATAGAGCTTATTACAGCGGTCATAATATCTACTCGGCGCTCCATCATTATTTGTGGAGCAAAAGCAGAAAGCGAAAATACAGTCACCAGCAATACCCCTCCTATTATGCTGCCTAACGTTAAAAACGCCGATAACTCTTCAAAGGTGGGATTGGCGTGGCTCGGATACAAAGCATGCACAAGCGCGGCTAAACGCATCCAAGCAATCATGATAACCATTAGCATTATTGCAAAGCCCCATTCGCCTACTGGGTTTCTAAACATCGACTTTATAGAGTGGCTAAGTGTGGGTTTATGACCTTTTTCAAGCTCCCATGCTACATCGTAAAGGCCTGCCGCGAAGGCTGGGCCTATTAATGCAAACGCCACGGTTGCAGGCAGTATTACTAAATATGTACCTGTAAACATTGCCGAGTAAACAATAGCAACAGGAATAAGGGTAAATATTACCCCGTAAATAAGGCTCAATATGGGCGCACGGGTCATGTCTTTAAATGCCAGTGCTAGCCAGTGAAAAGCCGCAAATGTGTTTACCTTATTGCATTCAATGCAGCGGGCAAATTCAGAGTGTTTATTAATCGTATTTGTTGTTGGCATAACAACGCTCCTTAACAAGGTGTCTCTTAAAGGTTTAGAACACATTGGCTTTATTTACAAATTGAACAATATATACGCAATAAAAAATATTTTCGGTCAATTTATGTACTGATTTGTTTTTGTAACTGTTATTGGTGATAAAAATGAAAGGCAAATACAGCGAATAAGTAAAAATTCGTAATTTAGTTAATAAAAAGTTAACATTAAGTGTTTAATGTGATTTTATGTTTACAACCAGTCTAACAGGAACAATAAAATGGACGAGATAATAAATAATATTGATGTAAATCAGTATTTGCCGGCAGCAGTAATGTGGGCAACAAATATTCTAATGGCAATTGTTATATTACTAATAGGCTTATGGCTTGCGGGTAAAGTGCGTAATATGATTATTAGTTTATGCCATAAATACACTCACTTTGATGACACGCTGTTTCGCTTTTTAGGCAGTATGGCGCGCTATGTTATTTTAGCGTTTGTATTTATTGCCGTGTTAAACCGCTTTGGTGTGCAAACAGCTTCAATAATTGCGCTATTAGGTGCGGCAGGTTTAGCTATTGGGTTAGCGCTGCAAGGTGCTATGTCTAACTTAGCTGCAGGTGTAATGTTACTTATATTTAGACCTTACAAAGTAAACGACTTTATTGAAGCCGCAGGGCGCTTTGGTAAAGTTACCGAGGTTGATATGTTTACAACTATTTTGCAAACGTTCGATAATCAGCAAGTTATTATCCCAAATAGCCAAATTTGGGGAGCGCAAATTATTAATCACTCGCATCATCCTATTCGCGGCGTAGATATGCACTTTGGTGTGGCATACGATGAAAACACCGACGCTGTTCGCAAAGTTATTGATAGCGTGCTTGAGGCTCACCCACACATACTAAAAGACCCAGCTCCTTTTGTTGAAGTAGAAACACTAAACAACAGCTCGGTAGACTTTTTAGTAAGACCTTTTTGTAAAGGCGAGCACTACTTCGAAATTTTATATACGGTGCCAGAGCTGATTAAAAAAGCCCTTGATGAAAACAATATTGAAATTCCATTCCCACATCGTAAAGTTATTTTAGTTAACGAGAATAAAGATTAAGGCTTAAACCTAAGAGCACTTTTCAAGTGCTCTTTTTTTGTCTGAAAAAGTTACACGCCTGTGTAATTTTTTCTTTTATAAATTACCTCAAATACTACTTTTTTGTCTGTACAGCCCTTTTTTACTAGGTTGGATGGCTGGTCTTTATTTTGCATTTGCATAGTCGCTTTTAGTTTTAAAGCTCATAAAAACTATCGACCCATTAAATCAAATTGTATGAAGGACTAAACATGGCTGAATCATTTAAATACTCAGGCAATAAAGGGCATGGTGGCGAATTACATCAAAAGGCTTCTGATGAATACCCAACGATGACCACCGCGCAAGGGTGCCCTGTTAGCGACGATCAAAACTCATTACGTGCAGGCAAGCGCGGCCCAGGTTTATTAGAAGATCATGTAATGCGCGAAAAGCTGTTTCACTTTGATCACGAACGCATTCCAGAGCGTGTGGTACATGCCAGAGGCTACGGTGCTCATGGTTATTTTGAAACCTACGACACGCTTGAAGATTTAACCTGTGCTGATATTTTTCAGCGCAAAGGTGAAAAAACACCGGTATTTGCACGGTTCTCAACTGTGGCAGGGAATAAAGGGTCTCCCGATTTAGCACGTGATGTTCGCGGGTTTGCTGTTAAATTTTACACCCAAGAAGGAAACTGGGATTTAGTGGGTAACAACATACCTGTATTTTTTATTCAAGATGCAATGAAGTTTCCTGATTTAATTCACTCAGCTAAGGCTGAACCAGACCGTGGTTTTCCACAAGCGCAAACCGCGCACGATAACTTTTGGGACTTTGTAAGTTTATCGCCTGAGTCAATTCATATGATTATGTGGGCCATGTCAGATAGAGCCATACCGCGCTCTTTACGCTTTATGGAAGGCTTTGGTGTTCATACCTTTAAATTTATTAATGCAAATGGCGATGAAAAATTTGTTAAGTTTCATTGGAAACCAAAAGCCGGTATGCAGTCAGTAGTGTGGAACGAAGCACTAAAACTTAATGGTGCTGACCCTGATTTTCATCGCAGAGACATGTGGGAATCTATTGGTAAAGGCGACTTCCCAGAGTGGGAGCTGGGTGTACAAGTGTTTGATCAGCAATTTGCTGATGAATTTGAATTTGATGTTTTTGATGCCACAAAGCTTATACCTGAAGAGCAAGTACCCGTAAAAATTGTGGGCCGCATGGTGCTTGACCGTGTAGTTGATAACTTTTTTGCCGAAACAGAGCAAGTGGCTTTTTGTACTCAAAACATTGTACCTGGGCTTGATTTTACACCTGACCCATTACTGCAAGGGCGAAACTTTTCGTATTTAGATACTCAAACCAAACGCCTAGGCGGTCCTAACTTTACGCATATTCCGGTTAATGCGCCTAAATGCCCAATGCGTCATTTTCAACAAGATGGCCACATGGCAATGCATAACCCTAAAGGGCGTGCTAACTACGAGCCAAACTCGTGGAGCGGCGATGAGCATAACCCCCGTGAATGCCCAGTGCATGGCTTTAAAAGCTCAAGCGAGCCAGAAGTAAGCGGTGGAGATAAGCTGCGTTATCGCTCAGAAACATTTAGCGATCACTACAGCCAAGCGCGCCAATTTTACTTAAGCCAAACAGGAGTAGAGCAAGCGCACATTCAATATGCGTTTGTATTTGAGCTTTCAAAAGTAGAGCATGTGCCGATTCGCGAGCGTGTGGTTTCGCACTTATTAAATGTAGATAACACATTAGCGCAAGAAGTTGCAAAAGGCCTGCGCCTGCAAGATATGCCAGAGCCGGCTGAAGCTGCTATGCCAACGCGTAACGATTTACCTGTATCGGATGCGCTAAGTATTTTAAAAAATGCGCCAGATACCTTTAAAGGTCGTAAGTTAGGTATTTTAGTGAGCGATGGCTTTGATGCTGATATTTTTAATTCGGTTACAAATGCCTTAGACGCTGAAGGTGCTAACTACGAAATTGTTGCCGCACAAGTAGGTGGTGCATGTTGTAGTAAAGGTAAGCATGTAGCAGCGGATCAAGTAATTAATGGCGGCCCTTCGGTGCTTTACGATGCGGTGATGGTACTTGCAACGCAAGAGGGCGCTAAGAAGCTTGCTGGTATTCCTGAGGCAAAAGACTTTGTGAGCGATGCGTTCGCGCACATGAAATACATAGGCTACACAAAAGATGCCATGGCATTATTTGAAGCCGCAGGGCTTGATGGTAAAGCCGACGATGGTTGGATAGATTTAAACATGCACTCTGCAGATAAATTTATTGAAACATTGCGCAATTTAAGATTTTGGCAGCGTTAGAACAAAACGCTTTAGCAAATAATAACCACACCCTGTAAAGGGTGTGGTTTTTTTATGGCTAACTGGTTATGGTATTAACTCTAAACAGTAACTAATTGGATTTATTATGAAGCTTAAAGGCGCTTGCCACTGTGGCAAAGTAACGTTTAGTGTGAGCTCTAAACACCCTTATCCTTATAACTTATGTTACTGCTCTATTTGTCGTAAAACGGCCGGCAGTGGCGGGTTTGTTATAAACTTGAACGCACAATACAGCACGCTTGAGGTTACAGGGCGTGAGCATATTACTATTTATCATGCCAAAGTGGGTGATAAAACCAGCCCTGCTGAGCGCCATTTTTGTAAACACTGCAGCAGTAACTTGTGGTTATATGATTCGCGATGGCCTGAGCAAGTTCATCCCTTTGCTGGCGCAATAGACAGCGAATTACCCGTACCGCCAGAGCACACCCACTTAATGCTTGCCAGTAAGGCCAATTGGGTCACCCCGCATATTCAAAAGAATGATAAACAGTTTGATGAATACCCCGATGAAAGCATTGCAGCGTGGCACCAACGTTTAAACTTAGAGCAATAATACGCTGGCTAAAGTGCGCTGCATCGTACTTAAAAGGGCATACCCCCCAGTTAATGGGGTAAAATTTTAATGATTAACAGTGCACTGTGAGGCGTTACTTTGTGTACAGTAATGAAAGTCGGTGTAATAGTGAGATTGCGCAGGCTTTTTATTATATAAAATGTAGTCGTGCATTAGCTTGGTGCTCAAGCGGCCCATTTCAAAAGGGTTTTGCCCTATGTTAGCCGAAGAGAGGCCCCTGCTTAACACATTGAGCTGTATTTCTTCTGTATCGGCAGAAACAATAATAATGTCTTTATCGGCAATACGTTGCTTAAAAGGCGCTAAGGCATTTACGTAATGAGGGTTAAACTGTGCAAACCCCGCCACAGCTAAAAAAATGGGTGGGTTCTCCATTTTTAATAAATGCATTAACTGCTTTAGTGACTCTTCGCGCTTACCTAAACTAAATAAGGGGCAGCGACTATGTTCGCGCCAGCCGTTTTTACCTGATAGGTGCGCTGTCGCTTGATCAGACAGCGCATACCTAACCCCAGCAATACGCTTGTTTAAATTAGGGGTTGTATGGTGCCCCGACTGCATGCAAAGCGTATTATTTGCTTTGCTGGTCAGTTTTTTTACTTGCTCGCCTAAGGCAACGCCAAAGTCGAAGTTGTTACTGCCAACGTAGGCTAGGCGGTACTGTTGGTGTTTTTCTAGCAGGTCAGAATCAAACGTTATAACAGGAATGTTTTTGCTTTTAAGCGCCATTAATGAACGAGTGACCAAATGCTGAGAGTCGGTTGTTGCTACAATTAACCCATCTATTTTTTGGTCAACTAACCTATTAATGACCATAGATTGGCTACGAATATCTTGAAAGTCTTTTGGTCCATCGTACTTGCATTCTATTTCTGGGTGCTCACTACTAAAGTGCAAACAGCCTTTAAAGGCTTGCTGATAAAAAGAGTCGTTTTTTGTTTTACCTACAATGGCAATCACAACTTTAGCCACGCTTTGGTGGGCAAATAAAGCACACCAGCTTAAAACTAAATACTTCAGAACTTTATACTTTTTAGCGGCTAGGCTAATTTTAGCTAACATTATAAAAGTCCTAAGCAAGTAAAAGTAAGATATATATTACAGCTAGTATAGTTATTGACCACAAATTGGCTAATTTATTTATAGTAACTTAAATGAGTTAACACGTTGAAAGAAGTGTTTTTAACCTATAGGCTAAATGCATACACCCATAAAAAATAATGGAGAGCGTTATGACTGTTTCAGCAATTCCCAAAGGGTTTAGTTCGGTAACACCGTACTTAATTATAGAAGGTGCTCAGCAAGCTATTTGTTTTTATCGTGATGCATTTAATGCGCAGTTAGTAATGCAAATGCCGCTGCCAGAGGGCGGTATAGCCCATGCTGAAATTATAATTGGCGACTCCCACATTATGATTTCGGACTCATGCCCGGACGAGTCATTTAAAAGCCCCAATGCACTTGGTGGCACACCGGTAAGTTTAATGCTTTACGTAGAAGATGTAGACAGCGTATTTAAAAAGGCAATTGAACTTGGCGCTACAGAAGTACGCCCAGTGCACGACCAGTTTTACGGTGATAGAGCCGGCACCCTACAAGACCCATTCGGGCATATTTGGACCATAGGCACCCATAAAGAAGATTTAAGTGAGCAAGAAATTAACCAAAGAATGGCCGACTTAATGTCAAAAGAGCAAGATGCATAAAGCAGCTTGCCCTGCGTTTGAGCTAAATTGTTTACCCTAAATTTATCGCTAAATATTTTATTTCGTCACCGTTTATTTGTGGTAAAAAATAAATATCTTGGTACTTAAAATATTGTTGATCGTTAATCGTGACAGCCTCTGCCGAAATAGGGAGGGTGTCGTAGGTTTGCCCTAAATCATAATTTTTAGCACTGCCTACCTTAATAGCCTGATTAACCACTATTTTAGGCTCATCAACTACTCTATAACCATTATTATCTGCCACGTAATATACATTTTGGTAGGTATAGTAAGTGGTATTATGGCGTTTAAAGTGTGAATAATGCCTTGGTAGTGAGCGTATTCTTAAGCCTCTTGGTGGCTTAACTACGTGGTAGCCTCTTTTTGCTTTTCTATAGTAAATACCATCACTAAATGTAAACGTAATGCCATTAAATCTGATTGAAGCACTATTGCGCGGTAAATGATTAAAATAATGCCCAGGCCGGTAGGTCACTACGTTGTGGCGATTATGTTTAAAATAATTACGAGTGCGTTGCTGCTGTTTGTAATGGGCAACTTTGCGCTTTTGCTCTTTGCGGTGCTCGCGTTTGGCTTGTTTGCGCTCTTTACGGTCGTTTTTTTTATATTCTATACGCTGTTTTTTGTCATCGCGGCGCTCATCTCGTTTGTATTCGATGCGTTTTGCGCGCTCATTATTAAAACTTTTTGCGTGTTCTCGCTCATTGGGTGCTGCATATGCAGCGCCAGATACTGCACTTATGGCAAGTAGAGCAGGGAGTAATTGAGTCAGTTTCATACTAGTGCCTCGTGTATGTTGTTACATAACTGGGTTCAATACTAGCGCTTTAAACTGAATGGTAACTGACATGTAACCGATAACAGGGGCGTGTTTACAGCTTTTTACTAACGTTTACTGTTCTTGACACAAGCCAACGTTTTCTCACATTATTGACGATTTTAGGAACTTTTATAGGCTATAAGTTGCGTAACTAATTGTTACGGCAAGTGCTTTTAACACTTGACGTAATTTATAATTAGCCTGAATTTGGATAATAAATCTATCTCGGGCAGCTATTTTCAGTGCAAACCGCGTTTAACTTACTTGCAATAGGCCAGCGATTGACGCGTAAATTTGCCTTATTTTCACTGAAAGTTTCTGGTTAGAGAAAATAAACTTAAATATCACCATGGTTCAATATGTTAGTAAATCTCTAACCAGAGTTCAGGTTAATTAGCGTTTAGGTTTTTCTGGTAAGGCGGCTTTTAGCTGCTCCGGTGTTACGTTAAGTGCCTTTGCTACAACCGTTAAATCGGCATTAGGGCCGCCGGCTTTTTGCATTGCTTGCATAAGCACTTTTTCGCTAACGCCTAGTTTGTTAGCTGCCTCAGCAAACCCCGGTGGCGACATGCCGCCGTTAGGGCCACCCGCTTTTGGGCCACCGCCACCAGGTGGTTCATGGCGAGTTATTTTAGTGCCTTCAGGTGGCTTAGCGCCTACACCCGCTTGTGCTGTGGTCGTAAAATTATTTTGTGCAACCACGCCTTTTAAGCACTTAGGTAAGTTAGGGAATGTATTACTTGCATGGTAGTGGTAAGTAACTATGCCGCTTTCGCCTGCGGGGCCTGTGTGGCCATTACAGCTATCAAGCTCGGTTGGGGATGTACCATCAATTTCTTGGCTTCCGTAAATTGGGTAGCCATCAAAGCCATAACCAAACAGGGCGCTTGGCTTTTGCGCTAAATTATTACAGTTGGCGTTTACATGTTCGTGTTTATATACGCTGTCTATATCACTGGAGGTGCCGTGGTAGTGGTACCAACCGCCCGGATCAATATGGCCTGCGCAGGTATCAAGCGCGGGTAAATGCCCTGTATGTTGCACACTTGGCGCATCCGAAAAAATAGGCACACCCGCAAGCGCTATACCCACTTTAGATACAGTGCCCAACGCTGTTGATTGCTCAGACATAACAGGGTGCAGTGGTAAAAGGGCGGTAATTTCTACGCTTTTATCTACCGATACATTAATACATGCATGATCAACGGTTGGGCGAATGGTCGCGTTATCAACAATATGCACTTTGCCGTCTTCATCGTAAAAGGTAAAACCTTGCTCGTTAAGCATGGTTAAAAATGCTTTATCTAACCTATATAGCCCCGCATCGGTGCCATCCCAATCCCAAATTCCGCCTACGTCGTCGAGTGTTTCTGGGCAAAAAGGGCCGACTTCAATGTTGTCGGGCTGATATTTTAAAACCACTTGAGCACACTGAGTTTGTAGGCCGTTTTCAAGCGTACACTCTACAGTTTGTGGCAGCTTTACCATGGCTTTAATATTAAATTCATCGGTATTAATAAGCGTGTTTTTAGCGCTTTTAGCTTCTGGGGAGGCAGGTGTACTTTCGCTTTTTATCTGCTCGCCACATGCAGTTAAAAGTACCGTGGCACTAAGCAGGAAAAATGCGAGCTTAGTCTTTGTAGTGTTAACGCTAGGCGCTTTTAAACGACTTCGTTTAATTGTTCTCATACTTACCCCAAAACGATTTATATACGTAGGTTTTAGTATGGCAATAAATTGTGCAAATAAAATGAAAGTTTTAAAAGAGTTATTGATATGTTTGAGATGCATGGCTAGCTTTTAATTAACATTATTGGGAGTTGTTATTAAGTTATTTAATAAACTTACACGATTAAATACGAAGTATAAAAGTACAAGTTAGCAGCTGCTGTTTTTACTTGCCCAAGGTTTACCAATAAAGCTCCATATATTTAAAGCGCAAAAAGCACAAACCTAGGTTTGTGCTTTTATATTTTACAGTTAAATAATTATATTTTTTCCCAGTAGGGTTCGTCACCAAAGTAGCCGCTAAAGTAGTCTATAAAGGCCCTTACTTTTGGCGCTAATAAACGCGAACTTGGGTAAACACTCCAAATAGCGGTGTCGGATGCAAGTGGGTAGTCTTGTAAAATTTGTATCAGCTCACCACTTTGTAGTTTTTTATAGGCACACCAGCTCGACATTAACGTAATACCTAGGCCTTGCACGCACGCATCGCGCACCGCTTCACCGTTGTCAGCTTGTAATACGTTATTGGTTTTAATGTTTTGTGTGCCCTCGGGTGTAATAAACGACCACGTAGTTAACCCATGTAAATTAACACAAGTATGATTTTTTAAATCTTGCGGTGTTGTTGGGGCGCCGTGTTTTGCAAGGTAATTAGGCGATGCGCAAATTAAGCGTTTATCGCGGGCAACTTTTCGAGCAATTAGGGTTGAGTCGTTTAGGGCGGCGTCGCGTATTGCTATATCAAAACCACCGCCGACCATATCAATAATGCTATCGCTTAAGCGTAAATCAATTGTCAGGTCGGGGTATTGCTCAATAAATCCAGCCAATGCAGGAATAATATGCATACGCCCGAACGAAGCAGGGGCGGTAATGCGCAATTTTCCTTGTGGAGTTACACTGCCTATACCTACCGAGGCGCGTGCCATTTCAACATTGGCAAGCACTTCCTCGGCGTGGGGTAAAAAAGCTTGGCCCTCTTCGGTTAGCGATACTTTTCGGGTTGTACGATGAATAAGTTTAACGCCGAGCGTTTCTTCAAGCTTATTCATTTGGGCACTAGAAACCGCAGCCGACAAACCTAACTCCTTGCCAGCTAAGCTAATATTGTGTGTTGTTGCGATTCTGACAAACAGATTTAAATGGGCAATGTTCATTATCAAATTTTTCAATAAACTGATTATTTAAATAACTATATTATCAATACTTAGTTGTGTAAATATACTAGCAGCTTAATCATTGTGACTTTTCCTGTGGCGCTTACTATAAGCGCCTTTTTTTTCGGTATTTTTCTCGTTTAAATTTTTAAGTTTAGAGTGAGCCTGCCTTATGAGCCGTAATACATCATTACTTTTAAAGTATTTATTTAAGCAAACCTGGCCTATGTTGGTTGGCTTGTTTTCTATTATGGGAAGCCAGCTGGTTGATAGTATTTTTATTGCTAAGCTAGGCGCTGAGCCGCTCGCTGTAGTTGCCTTTAGTATTGCTATTTTTCAGGTAATTGTGGGAGTACAAGTAGGCTTAGGTATTGCGGCAACTGCGACCATTTCTACTGCACTTGGGGAAAATAAAGTTCACTACGCACGCTACTTAGGTAGTTTAATCGTACTTATTGGCACCGTAATAGTAACGCTATTGTGCTTGGCGTTGTGGCTTTTTCAGCAGCCTATAATTTTAGCGCTGGGTGCAACGCCTTCGTTATTTAATTTAACTGAGCTTTACTGGTTGCCTTGGCTAATAAGCTGCTGGCTTGGAGCGCTGCTTTATTTTGGTTACAGCATTTGCCGTGCTCATAACGAAACCTTATTGCCTGGGCGAATTATGGTGCTAACCAGCGTGTTAAATATAGCGCTCGATCCATTGTTTATGTTTACCTTTGATATGGAGTTAGCGGGTGCTGCATGGGCAAGCTGTGTTGCTTTTTCAATAGGCTTAGTAGTGGTGTTTTACACGCTTATTAAACGAGAACTTGTAACCTTTGACGTTTTAAAAAACCGCACCGAGCAGGCAATAAAAGCCATTGCCAAAATGATGGCGCCGGCTTTACTTTCACAGTTTATTCCGCCTATTTCAGCCATGATAGTAACGGCATTGATTGCCGCGTATGGTGGGTTTGCTGTAGCAGCTTGGGGGCTTGCAAACCGTATTGAATATATTGCGATTATTTTAATTTTAGCGCTTACCATGGCGCTGCCCCCCATTGTTGGAAATTTAAAAGGGCGGGGCGAGCTTAGGCAAATATTAAGCGTAGTAAAACTTGCGTGCGGTTTTGTAATTGGCATACAAATTTTATTAGCGGTTATTATGCTAGGTGTGGCTAACCCGCTTGCAAATGCGCTTAGCAATAATAGTGAAATAGTAGCTAACCTAACAGATTACTTTGCATTTGTGCCCCTGAGCTACGCGGCTTTGGGTGTATGTATGATCACGGTATCGGTATGTAACGCGCTGGGCTTTGCGACCACGGCCTTATTTATCTCCATATTGCGGCTATTTTTGTGTTACTTACCACTACTTTGGTTAGGCTCGTATTTTTACGGTTTAACAGGGTTATTTATCGGTATGGCATGCGGTAATACCTTGTCGGGTATTGTGGGTTGGCAGCTTTTTAAGCAGCAATATAAGCGATTAACAACACACGTTAGCGTGCGCTCAAGCACTGTTTAATTATCAATATATTGAAGAAAGTTATTCCACTTAAATTGCAATTATCAAAATAGTTAAATGCAATTAGTATGCACCTCATTGAATCATTGCTTAATCTATAGCAGCTAAATTTGCTGTGTTTAGGTCAAGCAATTGCAATAAAAATAGAGCTGCTTGAGGTGAATAACATGAAACTTTATAAATTGTTTTTAATAGCTATAACGCTATACGCAGGCGCTGCAACGGCTGCACAAGATTACTTTTCGATGAGCTATATTCAAGGTGAAGGAGACGTGCGAGGGATTAAGGTGGCTTATCAATATGCCTTAGATTATCAAATAGAAGGCTTTGAAGAGCTAGAGATTTACCTAGAAGCCAATGCTAACTTTTTTGAATACGATGACCCAAAACGCTATGACGCTAATTTAGGCTTATCGCTTTCGCCTGTTATTTTTTATCCTATTGGCAGTATTGCTGGGAACCGCGTTTTTGCCGAGTTTGGTATTGGTTTAAGCTTATTAGACGACACCAAATTTGCGGGAAAAAACATAAGCACACATTACCAGTTTGAAGACCGCCTAGGCATTGCGATGAAATTTGGTGAGGCTGAGCAACATAGCGTGTCACTTAAGTATTTTCATTATTCAAACGCTGGTATTAAAAAGCCCAACCCAGGCCTCGATTTTATATCGCTAAGCTACTCACGCGCATTTTAACTAAAAGCAAAAGCCCTAAATTTAGGGCTTTTATGTTTTATTTGGTGGCTATATATTTTCGCCAACTACCGTATTCGCTAATATCTTTACCCGATTGTGCATGGCTTTGCGCAATAAAACCGGTAACTAGGCTTTTATCGGCAAGTGTTACTTGGCCTATACCGAGCGGGTCGCTAATACCTTGTACAAAACTTGCAAAGTGTTGAGTGGGCATTCGCCATACTTCTAGCTCAAAGTCGTTAGCATCTTGCTGTGTTTTAACCAGTGCTGGGCGCTCTATGTTGCCCTCAACAGCAAACATTTTATAGCACTTAGCGCTACGTGTTTTGGTAATTAGCTGAGCATTACGCTCAATTAGCTGGCTGTTTAGTGGCATACCTGATAAATGCGCGCCACATACTGCAATATCAATAAAGCCCGTATTTTTAGAAGTATCCAGCTCGGTGCTAATGAAAGGGTGTTTAGTAGCCCCTAATGGCAATGCATTGTGCTGCATTATTTTATCGGCATAGCTAAGTAGTTTTTGATCTTTCATTGCAAAGCTAAATAACGTAATACCAAAAGGCATACTCTCGGCTGTAAAACTAGTAGGTACGGCTACTGCAGCATAATCTAACAAGTTCATAAAGTTGGTGTAATAACCAAGCTGAGAATTAAGCTCAATAGGGTTTTCGCGAATTTCATCTCGTGTAAAGTGCCTACCCGCGGTTGGCGTAACAACAAAGTCAGCTTGCTCAACTAATAAATCAGCTTGCTGCTTAAAAGCTTGTAGTTTGTATAACGCGCTAAAACAATCAATAGCCAGAGGTTTAATACCGCCACTTATAATAGTGCGGGTAACATCTAACAGTGCTTG
Source organism: Pseudoalteromonas sp. P1-30 (assembly GCF_001400005.1). Taxonomy (NCBI): domain Bacteria; kingdom Pseudomonadati; phylum Pseudomonadota; class Gammaproteobacteria; order Alteromonadales; family Pseudoalteromonadaceae; genus Pseudoalteromonas; species Pseudoalteromonas sp. P1-30. The sequence goes on along the minus strand of NZ_LKBC01000003.1, from coordinate 251,984 downwards.
TGGGTTATTTTCCATTAAATCTTGAGTGGCTAAATAGCGCTCACTTACCCAAGGACCTTCGTAAAGCAGTGTTGCAGCTTCAAATAATGGACTAAAGTCGAGCTCCTTTTTAACCCCGCCCATTTTTTGTAATTCGTTAACTGCTTTTGCAAATTCACTTTTGTAACCTTCGTCATCAAAAAATTTCAGCTGCTCAGGAAGTGGTACAGCAAAGCTAAATGCGCTATTTACCAATACTGGTTGCTGGTTTGCTGGCGGGTTTTTACGTGAGTAGCAATCATTGGGGTCGTATTTAGCAGCTACCTGAAGCACTTTATTAGCATCGATTGCATTTAACGCAAATATACTCATACAATCAATACTCTTACATGCCGGTACCATGCCGCTATTCGATAGCAACCCTTTACTCGGTTTTACACCCACTAGATTATTAAAACATGCGGGTACTCGACCAGAGCCTGCGGTGTCTGTGCCTAATGCAAAGCTTACAATACCAGAGGCTGTGGCAACGGCTGAGCCACTGCTTGACCCACCCGAAATATAATCAGGATTAAACGCGTTTGGTGTTTCACCAAAAGGAGAGCGCGTACCCACTAAGCCTGTGGCAAATTGATCAAGGTTAGTTTTACCAATAGGGATAGCGCCTGCTGCAATGAGTTGCTCTACTACAAAGGCTGAATTTTCAGGTGTATAGGTAAATTCAGGGCAGGCTGCGGTAGTGGGAATACCGGCTAAATCTATATTATCTTTTATAGCAAAAGGAACCCCATAAAGAGGATGCGTTTTTAACGATTTAGACTCTAAGGCTTTTAAATAGGGCGCGAGCTCTTGCGCCGAAAGTACATGTAGCCATACGGCTTCTTGTTGTTTTGCTTGCTCAGTTAAATGGCTAATCAGAGTGGCTGGCGATAACTCACCACTACTGTACGCGTTATGTAATTGGCTAATTGATAAGTTAATTTGTGACATTCCATTACCCCTGTAAAATCATTAAAGCTTGGCCTGCATGAACTTGTTGGCCTTCTTTTACTAAAACCTGTACTACCTTTGCACTTTCGCTGGTGGTTAAATCAATTTCCATTTTCATAGACTCTAAAATCACCACAGACTCGTTAGCGTCAACTGCTTGGTTTTGCTCGGCATTTATTTTCCACACACTGCCTGCGGCCGTGGCCTCCATTAAGTACTGCCCAGGCGCGAGTTTAATTTGTTCACCTTGCTCGGTTTCGCTTTCTTCAAATTTATAATTTAATTGGCCTGTACGTTTCCACTGTTCCATTTCTTCGGCAAAAGCTTGCTCACGCTGCTGGGTAAATGTATTTATATTTTTTTGGTTTTGTTGCCACTGCTTTTGTAGTTCAGGCATAGAGACAACAGCTTGTTCTATTTTTGGTTGCCATTTACCTAACACAAAGTCTTCTCTAGTTTGCATTAGCTCTTCATGGCTTACAGGGTAGTATTTTATTTGATCAAAAAAGCGTAGTAACCAAGGTTTGTTAAACACATCAGTTTTACGATAGCGGTTCCACATTTGTACTGTGCGTCCCACAAACTGATAGCCACCTGGGCCTTCCATGCCATAAATACACATGTAAGCTCCACCAATCCCCACGGAGTTTTCGGCGGTCCACGTGCGAGCAGGGTTATATTTTGTTGTAACCAAGCGATGGCAATGATCAAGCGGCGTAGCTACAGGTGCACCTAAGTAAACATCGCCTAAGCCCAGCACTAAGTAGTTTGCGTTAAAAACAATGTTTTTTACTTCCTCAATGCTATTTAAGCCATTAATACGCTTTATAAATTCAAGGTTAGAAGGGCACCAAGGCGCATCTTTTCTAACTGATTGATGGTACTTATCAATTGCTTCTTGGCAGGCTTTGTCGTTCCAACTTAGTGGTAAATGTACAACACGCGATTCAAAGCTCAGCTGACGAGTGTCACCCAAGTTTAGGTCGAGCTGTTTAATGGTGTTTACCAAGCTCTGTACTGCAATAGATTGATTATCGTAATGTATTTGCAAAGAGCGGATACCAGGTGTGAGCTCTAGCACCCCATTTAACCGCTCGTTTTGTAATGCCTCAAGAAGTGCTTGTACGCGGGCGCGTAGGTTTAAATCTAAAATAAGCTCGCCGTATTCAGCAAGTAAAAACTTATCGCCTGCTTGGCGAAACACTAAATCGGGCTCGCCATCATCAGTTACTAAGGTATCTATTATTGGGGAGCTTGGCTCACAGGTTTGATAATTACACTCAACACGCTCTAGGCTGGCTAATTGCGAGTTTTGTGCTGTTTCGATAAGTTGTGCATTAATGTTATCAACCACTTCAAAACGCAGTGAATCACCCGCTTTTAGTTGGCCGAGCTTCCATAAATCGGCACTAATTACGGTAAACGGGCAAACAAACCCGCCTAAGCTCGGGCCATCGGGGCCTAAAATTACCGGCATGTCGCCTGTAAAGTCGACTGTGCCAAACGCATAGGCATTATCGTGAATATTAGAAGGATGCAGGCCTGCTTCGCCGCCGGTTTCGCGTGCCCAATCTGGCTTAGGACCTATTAAACGAATACCTGTACGGCTTGAGTTGTAGTGAATTTTCCACTGATGCGCGTGTATGGTTTTAATGTCATCTTTAGTAAAAAAGTCTGGCGCACCATGGGGGCCGTACATTACTCGCAACGTCCAATCGTTTGTAACAGGAGTAACAACGTGCTCGTTTAAGCTGGCTAACGGTTGTGCTTGTATAAATGTTGGTAACGATAAAAAGTCGCCCATGCGCAGGGCTCTGCCGCAGTGTCCACCAAATTGCCCTAACGTAAACGTACTTTTGCTACCTAAATAATCAGGGCATTGAATACCGCCGCTAAATGCTAAATAAGCACGGGCGCCAGCTTGCGTTACGTTGCCAGTTTTTAGTACTTGCCCCGCTTTAATATTAATTATTTGGTTACATTGCTGGGCTTTCTCGTCAAGCCACAGCTCAATAGGCGCACCGGTAATAGCTACTTGGCAGTCTTGGTAAAATTTAAGGCTTGGCCCTTGTAATGTAATTTCTAAACCGGCTGCGTCAGCAGGGTTATTTAATAAGCGGTTAGCAAGTTTAAATGAGTAAAAATCAAAAGGGCCTGAGGGCGGCACACCAATATCCCAATAACCAATACGGGCAGGGTAGTCCTGAATGGTGGTCATAGTGCCTGCTTTTAGCACTTCGAATCCTGCAAAATGAGCTTTAAAATCATTTAAAGTACGAGTAAAAATACAGCCTTGTACAAACTCCTGATGCGCTAAAATTTGTTGCACGTAACTTATATTGGTTGTTACACCATATACTTTTGAATTATTAAGAGCAGAGTTTAGTTGCTCAATGGCTTGCTCGCGGGTATCTGCATGAACAATCACTTTAGCCAGCATAGGATCAAAAAAAGGTGAAACGGTTAATCCGGCTTCTATCCAGCTATCTACACGTACATTATCCGTGGGCCACTGTACTTGGGTGAGTAACCCCGCTGAAGGTTGAAAGTTTTTAGCTGGGTTTTCGGCGTAAATACGCGCCTGAATAGCATGCCCTGTAGGTTTAATACTATCTAAAGCGGATAAATCTAACGCTGTATTTTTTATTGATTCGCTATAGGCTATTTTTAGCATCCAGCTTACTAAGTCTACGTTATAACACGCCTCTGTAACGCCATGCTCAACCTGTAAGCGGGTGTTTACTTCTAAAAAGTAAAAACGGTCGTGGTCGTTATCGTAAATAAATTCAACGGTTCCTGCGTTCAAATAGTCAATTGACGCCATTAAGTTTTTAGCTGTGTCTAGCATTGCTTGACGTGTGCTTGCTGGCAGGTTTGGTGCCGGTGTTTCTTCAACTACTTTTTGATTACGACGCTGGCTTGAGCAATCTCGCTCGCCAAGTGTCACTACTTCACCAAAGCCGTTACCTAATACTTGCACTTCGATGTGGCGGGCTTTTTCTACAAATTTTTCGACAAATACACCGTCGTTTGAAAAGTTTTGTGCGCCTAAATGTTTTACGTTTACAAAAGCTTTTTCTAACTCGCTTTGAGAGTCGCAGCGCTGCATGCCAATACCGCCTCCACCCGCGGTGCTTTTAAGCATAACTGGATAACCAATTTTTGCTGAAAAAGCAGTTAACTCGTCTAAATCGCTAATTAAACCACTACCAGGGACTAGCGGTACATTTGCTTGCTCAGCTATATCACGCGCTTGGTGTTTAAGCCCAAACTCAATCATTTGCTTAGCGCGAGGGCCAATAAAGCTAATGCCATGTTGTTTTAGTTTTTCTGAAAAATCGGCATTTTCGCTTAAAAAGCCATAACCAGGGTGTATTGCTTGTGCACCGGCTTGCGTGGCTATATCAATAATTTTTTGCTGGTTGAGGTAGGTCTCGCTTGCGCCGCCTTCACCTAAGCTGTAAGCCTCATCGGCTTCGCGTACGTGTAATGACTCTTTGTCGGCTTGCGAATATAAGGCAATACTTTTAATGCCAAGCTTTTTAAGGGTACGAATAATTCTGCAGGCTATAGCGCCTCGGTTAGCTATTAGAACGGTATTAAACATAATTTTTACTCGTTTTCGCGGGTCGTCCCGCAGCAAATTTGTAAAAGTGATTGGGTCGTCCCAAACACATGCCTTGCGGCTAATTAATTAAATAGTTGATATAAGTTATTGCCAAATAAGCACTTCAACGGGGGTTGGGTTATAAGCGTTACAGGGATTATTAAGCTGTGGGCAATTGGATATAAGCACAATGCAATCCATCAGCGCTTCAAGCTCTACGTATTTTCCTGCGCCACTTATGCCATCGGCAAAGGTTAGTTTTCCGTCGTTGGTTACAGGTACATTCATAAAAAAATTAATATTGTGGGTTATGTCTTTTTTACTTAAACCAAGCTCTGGTTGTTCGTTGATTGCTAATAACCAGCTATCGCGACATGCATGCATGGTTTTTTTATCAAGAGAGTATCGCACTGTATTACTTTCACACGAACACGCCCCACCAACGGTATCGTGTCGACCACATGTATCGGCAACAATTTTAAGCATAGGATTACATTCATCTGATAGTAGTACGGTACCTGTTGTTAAATACACATTACCTTGTTCACGAATTGTATCGGTAGCGCTGTAACGCTCACTTGGTTTGTTCGCATTATAAAAAAGCGTATCGGCGGCTTGGTTACCTTCTAAGTCTAAAATGCGTATGGTTTCGCCTTTTTTTACCACATATAAGTAATAGTCGCCGGCATCAACAACTTGGCGATTAATAGCATCTTGTTCTAGTAGTTGGCTTGTGGTGATCATTATTAAACTCCTTCTAACCCTAAGTGATAAATTCGGTTGTTTTCATAGCCGCGCTGGTTTTCGCTACAGCTGTTTTTACATTCATCGTCATCGCTTACAGGTTCTGATGGCAGTATTTGATACTCAATTTCAAATTGCGGATATTCGCTGGCGCTATCAAGTGGATGAGGGCAGGTGTGAAACAGCACTAACGTGTCCATTTCAAAGCGTAGTTCTATATAATCGCCGGCTTTTGAATGCCCACTTTGATAGTTTAAGTCGCCGCTATCACTGGCAATTACTTTGCTAAATAGATTCAGGTTAGCGGCTAGGTCTTGTTTAGTTAGTCCGTATTTAGCCGCTTCAACTAAAAATGCATCTAAGCCATTTTGCTTGAAGTTATTACGTTCGTTTTGGTAGTCGCGTTTGCCCCATTTTTTTTCAACTGATTGAGCGTTACTGTTGCCGCTTAAGGTATCGTGCCAACCGAGCGTGTCGTCGGTAATCGCGCAAAAAACACGTGCCATATCTGAATATAAACAATGGCCTTGGGTTAATTTAAAGGTGTGTTGGCACTTTAGAGTGTCGGGGGCGTTGTAGCGCTCGAGTAAATTTTCGGGGTTGTAAAACAACATCCCTACATTTGCGCCACCAGTTTTATCAATTAACCGTAAGCTAGTACCGCGACGCATACGCATAGACCAGTGTTTACCTGAGGTTAAAGTATCTTGATACAAAATCATGCAGTGACTTCCTTTTTTGTAAATTGCTGAGCAAGTGAGTGGTTTTGAGCTTTGGTTTCGCTATTAAGCGGTAAATCGTAAGTAATTTGTGCTCCATACGCGTTAGGTGCTTGTGGGTCATGGCGTACTTTGTCAAATACCCATAAACGAGAACCCAGCTCAAAGCCTTCTTGAATGTCATGAGTAACCATAAATATGGTGAGGTTGTTTTCTTTCCATACTTTACGAATAAGCTGGTGCATGTCTTTTCGAATACCGGGGTCTAGTGCACCAAAGGGCTCATCGAGCAAGAGTATTTTTGGGGATTTCATTAATGCTTGGGCAATAGCCAAGCGCTGCTGCATGCCGCCCGATAATTCGTGTGGGTATTTATTAATAGCATGAGATAAACCTACGGCTTCCATAAATTTAAGCGCTTTTTGTTTTATCTCGCGTTTTTGTTTGCCAAAGCAGCGCCCTAAAAAACGACTGGCAGAAAACTCATCGGCAATCATTACGTTTTGCAAAGCAGTTAAATGCGAGAATACAGAGTACTTTTGAAATACAATGCCTCGCTCTTCACTTGGCTCGCTAGAAATAGGCTTGCCGTCTAAAAGTATTTCGCCTCGTGTTGCTTGCTCACTGCCCAATATCATTTTAAGCAGGGTGGTTTTACCGCACCCAGAAGCGCCCACCATAGAAACAAATTCACCTTGCTCTACGTTAAGCTGTAAACGCTCTAATATTTGTACATCAGCAAACGATTTCCATACTTTGTTTATTTGTAATAGGCTCATTTTCCAGCCTCCTGATGGTGATACCAAGGGAAGCAAAGTGATGAAAATTTACGTAAGCTAAAGTCCATCAAAAAGGCAAGCGTAGTGATCCAAATTACATAAGGTAAAATGACATCCATCGACATATAGCGCCTTACTAAAAAGATGCGATAGCCCAGACCTTCTTGAGCGGCGATGGCTTCAGCGGCAATTAAAAATAGCCATGCAGTGCCAAGCGATAAACGCACTGCAGCAATTAAGCGCGGCATTATTTGTGGTAAAACAACACGTATAGCAACCAGCCATGTGGAGGCGCCCAAGGTTTGGGCTTTTATTAAAATTTCGCTGGGCAATTGGCGAACATGGCCCTGAATATCGCGAATAATGACAGGGGCAGTGCCAATAATTATGAGCATTACTTTTGCAAGCTCTCCTAGGCCAAAACTAATAAATAAAATGGGTAAAATGGCCATTGGCGGTATAAGCGAAACAATAGTAATGAGCGGCGAAAAACCGGCTCTAAACAGCGGCAGCAGGCCCGATAACATGCCGATTAATAAACCCAGCCCCGCGCTAATTGTGATACCTAAACAAATACGATACACACTCGCAGCGGTGTCTTTCCAAAACAGGTAGTCGCCACTGCGTTTATCAGGGGTAAATGCAAAGCGCTCGACGGCATCGGCAATTTGCGTAAAGCTTGGCAGCAGTTTATCGTAAGGGTTAGCCTCAAGACGTTCGTTAGAAGCGCTAAAGTAAAGTAGCAACAAAATTACAAACGGCAAAAAAGCCAAAAATCCTTTCAGTGACCGCGAGGGTGCTAAGTTCATTAATTTTTTCATAGTGGGTTCGCTTTATAAGCTGTTGTTAACGGCCATTTCCATAAAGCTAGGGTCAAAACGCAGCTTTATATTTTGCGGGTTACCTACTACGCCGCTTGGAGTTTCAATGCCTATAAAGCCAGCGTCAGGTGCGCCATCTCCTAATAGGCCATGCTTAAATGAAAACTCAGCAACGTATTTCATGGTTTTGCCAAGGTGAGGGCTTTGCGTAAATTCCACCGCTTCTTTGGCTTTATAAAACATTTTGGTGCTGGCAAGTTGAGCTTGATAGCCGGCTAAATCAGTACCTGATGCTTGGGCCATGTGTGAAAGCGCATTTTGATCAGCACTCATTTTTTCCATGATCTCGTACCATGCGCCTACTAAGGCTTTACCTAGTTTTGGGTTTTCTTTTAAGGTTTGAGTGTTTACTACTAAAAGGTCGATGATTTCGCCAGGGATGTTTGATGAGTCGAATACTTTGCTAGCACTAGGCTGTTTTTCTATTTCAGAAAGTAGTGGGTTCCATGTAACAACAGAAGTTACATCTTCAGTTGTATAAGCGGCGACTAAGTCGGCATCTGAGGTATTAACTACATTTACGTCACGCTCTGTTAAGCCAATCGAGTCTAAACCGCGTGCTAATAAATAATGAGATACGCTTAGCTCAACGAGGTTAATTGTTTGGCCTTTAATTTGTTTTAAATCGGTTTTATCTTTCAAAACGATACCGTCGTTACCATTTGAAAAGTCGCCAACTATAAGCGCGGTACTATCTACAAAGCTAGCTGCCGGAATTGTTAACGCATCCATGTTGGTCATGGTGCATGCATCAAACTGGCCTGAGGTATATTGGTTAATCGATTCGATGTAATCGTTAATTTGTACTACATCAATTTCAATATCGTATTTATCGGCCCATTTTTTTACTATGCCTGAGCTGTCGCCATATTCCCATGGCATCCAGCCTACATAGATTGACCAACAAACAGAAAATTTATCTTTAGCGAGCGCATTTGAACTGCAGATTAAAGCGAGGACTAACGTAAGTGTTTTTATCGTTTTCATTTCGTATTCTCCAAGTTTTACACGGTTTTTGGGCGCAGGAGTTCCAAGCTAATTGAACCTCCCGGGCTTTTGTCCCGCCGTGTAACCCTTGCATACGCAAATATAAAAACTAAACACCCTTGGTGATTACTTGTTATATAGCTAGGTTGGCAACTCTCGGACCAGTCGTTCATTTTACTTCGTTAAGTACACATGAACCGGAACCCTAGTCGCCTGTTTAGCATTAAATTGTGCTGGTTCAAAAATCCTTGAACCCCTACGCTTTTTAATAAGCATGAAGCTAGCCAATATTTAAGTGTTGGTTTAAGTTAATGAAATTAAAGCGCTAAATTTATTTTTGTGTGTTTTTAAATTATAAAAGCGATGTGGAATGTTTTAATTTGGTGCGATATTTAAGTGCATTGAAATATATTGGTGCAATGGCACTGCTGAATAAATTTACTCAGCAGTGCTTGTTATAATATGCGTAAAAATGCCACTAGGTCGGCTTGTTCTTGCTTGGTTAAATTAAGCTTTATAAGCAGGTTGGTGGTTTTAGGGAAATGCGGGTCGTTTAGTTGATTTTTTCGTGGTTTGGGCCTTACTCCACCATGGTTATATAAGGCGACAATGCCGGCCAAATCGTCAAATAAGCCGTTATGCATCCACGGGAATGTTTGCATTAACCCTAATAGCGATGGGGTTCTAAATTGGCCAATATGCTCAGGGTTGTGGGTGGCATCGTAGCGGCCTTTATCTTCAAAACGGCGGCCGTAATAATGCAGCCCTGTGCCATGGAATTGGTTGTCGCTAAGTAGTGCGCCGTTATGGCAAGTCATGCATTTAGCTTTAGTTCTAAATAGGTGCAGGCCATTTAACTCACTATCACTTAGGCTACTAACTGCTTGCTGTGGATTTTTATTAAGCTGCGTTAAAAAAGTTTTATAGCGGCTATTTGGCGCTGCTAATGTGCGCTCAAACGCAACTAAGGCTTTTGCCATTTGCTCAGTGGTTAACGTGCTGCTATTAAAAGCGCTTTTATTAAATGCTCGGTAACTCTTATCTTTATTTACTCGGGCTAAAGCTATTTTTGGATCTAAGTCCATTTCAATTGGGTTTTCTATTGGCATAAGCGCTTGCTGCTCAGCGGTGCTTGCGCGTCCATCCCAAAAAAAATGTTGCCATTGATCAATACCAAAAATAGCGGGGGTGTTACGCGTGCCTACTTGCTCGTCAATGCCTATGGCTGTTGTACGGCCATCATGAAAGCCTTTGTCGCGTTCATGGCAGGTTGCGCAGCTAACGGTATTATTACGTGAAAGCTGCACATCGTGAAAAAGCTTATCGCCTAGTGCAACGTGCTCAGGTTTAGGCGATGCTACAGGCAAAAGCGACATGGGCTCAACGCTTCTTCCGTCACTGGTTTGAATAGCAGGCCAATGAGCTTGGCCTTTACTATAAAGTGAGCGTAAATCGTTACTACTTGTTGATTTGGCGTTTAAGCTAAATGAGCACAGTAAAAAAATGCTTAATAACCTAATCATAGTTATAGCTAACTCCTACCCAAAACATACGCCCGGGCTCAATACCTGATGCCCCTTCGTTTACTGTGTAAGTGCGGGCATTTAATAAATTAGAAATATCCGCTCTTATGTCAATAGTTTGGGTTTTTGTGAGGTTATGGCTATAGCGTAAACTTAGCCCTAGCATGGTTCTGGCGCGTATTTCTTGCTCTTCGTATACATCAACTAAGCTTGATTCTACAGGGCAACTTGTACAGCTTTGCTCAAGCCCAATACTTTCGCTAGCCCCGGTACTTACCGCGCTGGTGTAGCTGTCACTGTAGGTAACATTTAAGCCTGTACTAAATGAGCTGTTCCAATCAACATTCCAGCCAAGCGCACCTGACACTGGGGTGCCAAAGTTGGTGCGTATTTGCTCTAGCTGCCCAAGCGTTACAAGCTCGCCTTCGCCTTGTGCATTGAGATAATAAACGAGTTCATCAAGGGGGGTATTTTCTGCACTAGCGCTGTATTCGTCGTTTGAAACTTTGTTTTCAGCGTAGGAGGCATTGGCCCATAAAGAGTGTTTACCAAACTGTGCACTCCACGAGATAGAGTAGCGCTCTGAGCTGCCATCACCCTCGTTAGTCATATAAATGTATTTATAGCCATCACTAGCTGCTTCTTCATCGGTAACCTGAGAAAATTGCTGATGCTTTTTACGTTTTACATATTTGAGCGATATATTGCCTGCTTTTTCAAATGAATGCGCAATGCCTAATGCGAGTTCGTCATCGTAGGGGGTATTTACATCATCAAAGCGGTATTTAAACGCGCCGGTGTAGTTAGACGGCAGCCACCCTTGAAGGTAGCCGTTTTCAATTGGACGGTACTCTCGGTATGAAAAACGCTGCTGCTCTTTTACTTTATAACCAATAATGGCTGAGTCGTAATAGCGGTTAACCCCCGCGCTAATAATAGTGCGGTTGTTGTTAAATACATCGTAACCAAGGGATAGACGTGGCGCAATATTGTGATTAGCTAAAAAGTCATCGTATTCGTAGCGCATACCTAAATTTAAGCTTAATTGCCCTAAGGTGATGCTATCTGTTGCATAAAACGAGGCGCGATTTAACGCTACATTTATATACTCTGCTGGGGTTACTAAGCGGCCATTAAAATACTGCGCGGTGGCTGTTACATTGTTGCTGTACGCTGTTATGTGATCTTGGTTGTTAAAATCAATTTCGCCCCCTAACTGCGCTGCAAGTTCGTCAATAGATATAGTGGTTTCAAGCGCTTGGCAGTCCAGCGTGTAACCACTGCAATTAAGTGGTGTACTAGCGCTAGACCATATAATAGGGGAGTCGTAGTTGTAGCTATTTTGTATGCGTTCGCGCTCTACTTCTTGGCGAATAAGCTCTATACCGGCCTTAATATTATGCTCAGTTCCTGCAAATTCAAATGAATTGAAATTTAGCGTGTTTTTCCAGCTGGAGGTGTATTGGGTGTTATCTAAAGCACCATAGCCTCCTTGGCGAGAGTAGCGTGTTTGCGCATCGCCTTGGTCGGCATATTGTCCCCAATCTTTGCCTTTAGCTTGCAGCCAGTTATAAAAGTGCGCTGGGCCTTCTCGGCTGCTATCACTCATACTAAAATTAAGGTTGCTGCGCCAGGTTGCAAAATCAAAGTGCTGGGTAAGTGATGCGACCGCGCCTACGGCGCCGCCTTCTAAATGGAAGTCGCTGTCTTTGGCGTCGGTTATAAAGTCATCTACTTCGTAAGGTGAATACATTAGAGTTAAATCTAATGCGTCTACCCAGCCATTGCGATAACCATATTTAACAATGGCATTTATGTTTTTACGGCTTTGCGTTTTAACTTCCCCTAACGACAAATCGCTGATGTCGCTGGTTAAGTAACTAACACTCATCATTACGCCATGGCGCTTATTAATTTGTTTATTAGCACGCAGGTTATAGCTGATTTTTTCATACTTAGGCGTTTCAAGTGTGCTTTGATCAACATTTTGCTGAGAGCTGTCTTGATCGGCTTCTATAAAGTGATAACTCCCCCAGCTACTTTGATTACCTCGCACACCAAAGCTAAAACTGTCATTGGTAAATACGCTTTTGGTTTTACTATCAACAATACCACCCGAAAAACCACCAAACTCAGCCGGAATGTTATGGTCGTACACTGTGATTGATTCAACTACATCGGAGTTTACATTCATGCTTTGCACGCCGCCCGATACATCGTTTGATGAAGAGCTTAAGCGGCTGCTGCTACCCGGGTCTATGCGGTTATTGTAGTTTAGTCCATCTAATGAAAAGCCAGTTTGCCATGGCTGCGCGCCTGAGATTGATATTTCTGGTGCGCTGATTTCTGCCAAACTACCAATAGAGTAAGCCTCGTTGCTTAGCTGTACACCAGGGAGCAATGCAATAAGCTCGTTTATATCGCCGTTGCCTTTAGGTGTGGCATTTATAAAGTCACGATTTAAGTAAGAACGCCCAATAACTTCGGGTACTTCTATGCCTATGTACTGGCCTTTTACTTCAATGTGCTCAAGTGCTTCACAACGCTCTTTTTGCTCATTTTTAAGGTCGTTACATGGCTGTGTTTTTGGTTCGGTCTGCTGTTGCTGCTCTGCGGCGTATACACCCTGAGAAAGCAAAAGCAGACACGCGAGGGTAGTCGGTGTCTGCATTTGTTACGGCTCTTAGTTAAATACCTAGTGGGGTAGTGTCTTCGCTATCAATTACGCCATCGTTATCGGCGTCTTGGTCGGCAATTAATCCAGCTAAGGCTATATCTTCATCGCTGGTGTTAGGTAAAAAGAAGTTAGGTAAGCCGTCGTGGTCTGTATCTACGCTGGCAATAGCTATGCCTCTAAAGTCATCACGAGAGGCGACTAAGTTGGTCATGCCTATGTAAAGCTCAAGCTGATCGGCTTCGCCATTAACGCCATTATTTATTAAGCTTTGTGCTTTAGTGGTATCGTTAATTAGCGTAAAACTGTTTACTAAATCTTCCATGTTGTCGGCAATAATTGTATCGGCAAAGTTTAAAATAAGAGGCTCAAGCGTATTTAAAAGCGTGCTAGCTTGTGTTTTTGCATTGCTATAGTTTGCTGAAAAATCGCTAATATTCGCCGCGTTAGTGCCCATACTTGAAAGCATAGAATAACGTTCAAATTCACCTGTTTGAGCTTCTTCTAAGCCAATTACTTCGGCTTTAACAGCGGCTAAAATAGTTTCTAGCTGATCGCTTGTTAATGCATTTAGCTCAGGGGTTATTTCAGTAATAGCATCATTTAAAGTGGTACTTGCCAGTGATGTTTGGTTTGCATTAACTAAGTAACCTAAGGTTTCTAAGCGGGCTTCAAACCTGTCTTCGGTATCTTCATCTAGGGCAATGTAGCTAAGTAGTTGATTGTGTACACCAGCTACTTGCTCCGATAAGCCGCCTTTAATAAGCGATACTATTACTTGATTATGAGCTGCAATTGATGAGGTATTACTTAGCGTACGTATATCGCCTGCATTGAGCGTATTAAGCATGGTTAAGCATTTATTAACGGCATTTGCTGTATCACCACCGACTTGCGCAGTTAAATCAACTAACAATTTACAGCCCTTGGAACCGGTTAAAAGCGTGGTTGATGATTCTTTGCTTATGTAGTCATCCGAGGCTATAAAGTCGCCAGCATAGGTAAATACTTGCTGTGCTAGATCGTTTCTGCCAGCTTCACTTAAAATTAGGCCTGTGCCAGGGACGTTATCAAGCGATGTTAACGCTCTAAAAAATTCGTTGTAATCACCATTTTCTGTAAAAAAGCTGCGAGCTTGAGCTGCGGCACTCGTTATATCTTCCCCACCAAGCAGGCGATTAGCTATATTAAAACCATACACTTGCTCTTGCGCGTTGTTTATATCGTTTTCGCTGTCTGATAGCGTTATTGCTGGGTTTTCGTCGCTTTGGTAAAGGCCTTCAATTAAGCCTGCTAAAAATTGAATAGGGTAAGTGTAGTTATCTAAAGTAGCGGCGCTATAAGGCGATGCTGAGTAAGCGTAGTTACTATCAAAACCCGTTGAACCATACATGGCAAGTACTTGGTTGGTATAGTCTTTAGCCGCTTCAAATTCACCAGCTCTATAAAGGTATTGCGCAGCCCATGCACCATGTAGCGTTTTGTATTGCTCGTATGGTTGGCCTTCGTATTCGCCGCTACGTACTAGCCTGTAACCTGTTTTTACTGCAAGTTGCGCGTAGTTATTAGCAAGCAATTTGGCTTGCGTTAAATCGCTTTCATCTAGGCTTTGCGCATAGCTTTGTAGGGCGTCATCTATTGATAAGCGTACGCCATTTAAAAAGTAGCCATAGCTTGAGGTGTATTCGTCTTCGCGTACTTGCTCTGCGTATAATGAAATTGTATTTAACAAATTACTTGCTTGCGAAACTTGATCAGCAGCTAAATAGCTTTTTACTAAAGAATAAAGCGCTGATGCGTCTGATGAGGCAATGTTATCAAAGCCTTTATCAGCTAAGTATTGGTTGTAGGCCGCCACCGCTTGGTCACGGTAATCGTTTGCTTGTTCTGTTTGGCCTATTTCGTCTAGTGCTTGTGCCACATCTTTTAGTGCTGAAGAACGCGCTGTTTGCTCGTTTATAAGCGCTAAATAGTCGTTAGCAGTATCTAAAAATCCTGCACGTGCATAGGCCGCAGCTTGGGTTGCGTATACCTCATATCGAGAAAGTTCATCGGCAATATTTGCGCTTAACTCGTCGGCTTGTTTTAAGTGCGACAGACTAGAGCTGTAATAATAATTAAGTTTATCTTCGTTAGTTACATAAGACGGGCTTAGTGAAATAATTGCAGTTAACGGCTCGCTAATTAGGCCATCTGTGTAGCTAATTTCAAATTGCTCATCAATACTGCTTAGAGATTGAGCCTCATAGGTAAACTCACCCGTGGTGCTATTTATGCTCATTACGCCATTACTCGGTGGTGTTATTAAGCTAATAGTTACGGTGTCGCCATCTAAGTCTTGTGTAGTAATAACCCCTTGAGTGGTGGTTGAAGAGGTAACAAATACATTAGTAGTGAGTAGCTGCGGGGCATCATTAACATTTTCTACGCTAAAACGTATCACTACATTTGCCGTTAAGCTGCCATCGCTTGCGCTAATGGTTGCTGTGTCTTCTCCAAAATAATTACTAAATGGTGTGTAGGTAAATTCACCGTTTGCTTCAACTGCTATGATGCCATTGCTTGGTGCATTAGCAAGCGTATAGCTTAAGGCGTCATCGTCGGTGGCTGTTACTTGGCCTGAAAAAGTGGTGTCTTCGTTTACAGTAAAACTTAAATTAGGTTGAGAAAACTGTGGAGCAGTATTACCAGAGCCCCCGCCACAACCTGCCAACGCAAGCGCGCATAATATTGGGGTAAATTTAATTAGCTTGTTCATTATTGTTAATATTAAAAGTTAATGATGTTGCGAATGATAACGAATATCAATTAGATTTTAAAGTGTGTAAGGTATTTTCATATTAATAGTGAGTATCCACAAAGTACTTCTAAGGCAGCTAAAACACAAAAACCTGCTATTAACAGGGCTTTATTGTGAGTAAAAATGAGATTAGTAAAGTGGGGGGATGGTTATTAGTTTAAGTCGCTAATAATAAGCAGCGGAAAGTTTTTAACTGAACGAGGTTGCCAATTATTATAGCTAATATTGCTAATTCCAAAATAGTTAAGCACCTTAGGTGAGTACGTCCAGCCTCGCGCACGTTGCTTTATGGCGGCACTGCGTAAACTGGGTTTTAGCCCTACTGTGAGTAGGTCGTGATTTACATTTAGCTTTGTGTAAAAGGCTTTTTCGCGCAAGCTTGCTTTAGCAATTACCTCATCGTAATGGGCGCGTAATGTCTGCCACTTTTGGCTTTTTTGTGGCTCTTTTAAGTGCTTTACCATGGCATCAATATCACTATCTAACCACTTAGCTGAGGCTGCATCCCCATGCCAGCCAATAATTGTATTGGGCTCAATTGTAGTAGGGTGGCCAGCAAGCAACACATAATTTGCACACGATGAAAAGCAAAACTGCTTTATGTTTACCGTTAGCTTATGCGCCAAAATTAATTCGGCTAAATCCATCCCTAAATCAATGTTTCCGCCGCCGCTGGTAATCGTAAATGTATTAATTGTAGGGTTAGTTTTTAAAAGCTCAGCTGCCGTATTGTTATTTTGTTTGTTGATTTGGCCACTGTATATAATGGTTTTATCACTTAAGGTTACTTGAGCCTGCAATAACGTAGGGAGTATTAAAAAAAGGGTAAAAATTAATTTATGCATATGAGTTTTAAGTGAGAATTTTTGCCAAAGGCTACGTAATTTGGCTAAACGAGGCAAATACTAATTTGTCTAAAGTAAGTTAACCCCTTTTAACCCATCCTTAACCCTTGCCCTAATACACTGTGTGTAATGATGTAAATTAGGCACAGTTAAATGGTTTATTTTAAAAAGCGCTCAACGGTTTTATTGCTTGCACTTAGCTGCACGCTTGCTGCGTGTAGTAGCCAGCCAAGCTATACAGGTAATAGCACCGAGCAATCGCTAAAGCAGCATGCAAATTGGCAATACACACAAGATGATGCAACTGAGGTAAGTTATATCACTGATTTAGTGAATATAGCGGGGCTTGATTCGCTTATTAACCAAGCCGTTGCAAATAACCCTTCATTTAACCAAGTGCATGTGGCGCTAAAACTTGCTTATGCGCAGCGCGATGTTACCGCAGCAAGCCAGTGGTTTAGTGTAGATGCCGATTTTGACGCTCAGCGCAACGAAACAACTGGCACACAGTACAGCTCATCACTAGGGGTTAGCTGGGAGGCCGACGTATGGCAAAAAATTGCTGATAAAGTAGCCGCGCAAGACATGACCATAGCCAGTAATCAGGCCACTTACCAAGGCGCTAAAGACACCTTAGTAGCCAGCGTGATGCGCACGTATTTAAACATTATTTTGCAGCAAGATTTACTTAACATAGAGCAGCAGCGCTTAACGGTTTTAGAAAATAACGAGCAAAGTATTGTTGAGCGTTACCAATACGGCTTAGGTGATTTAGAAGCCCTTGATACCGCGCGTACAAATACCGCTTCAACCCGAGCCACTATTGCCGATTACCAAGAACAAATAGCACAAGCTAAACGCGCTTTAGTATTATTAGTGGGCGTTGATAAACTTGAAAACTTACCTACTACCTCTGTTTTCCCTGAGGTTATTGAGCCGCTAAGCGCGCTACCAGAGCAAGATTTAGCGCGTCGCCCCGATTTACAAAGTGCCTATTACAATATTCAATCTAAACGTTATTTAGTGGATGTAGCTTACAAAGATTTACTGCCAAGCATTACGCTTTCGGCATCGCTTAGCGATTTAGCAACTACACCAAGCCAAGCATTATTAACCAGCCCAGTATGGAACTTATTAGGCAGTTTAAGTGCGCCGTTGTTTCAAGGCGGGGCACTTCGTGCACAAGTTGATATTGCAAAATTAAATGCCGAACAGGCGTTTTGGGAATACCAAGACACGCTACTTAGCGCCGTAAACGAAGTAGAAAACGCACTAGGCCAAGAGCAATCATTAACACAGCAGCAGCTACAAATTAGTAAAGCACTTGCCAGTGCTAAGCGCAGTTATAGCAACTACCAAAGCAAATACCAGCAAGGTTTGGTTGATATTTTAGACCTACTAACCGTGCAGCAGCAGGTGTACGACCTACAAGCTCAGCTAAGCCAAATAAATTACACCCTTTTAACTAACCGTATAGATTTAGGCCTTGCCTTGGGCCTTGGAGTATCGTCATGAAAATTTCGCCAGTACCTGTTGTTGTAACTCTTGTTGCCATTGTTTGTATAGGGCTTGCTATTTCATATAACGGCCAAAAAATGGCGCAGCAAGCAAATGGCCCAAAGCCTGAGCCGGCTAAATCTGTGGCACCCAATGTATCGGTTATTAACGCTGTGCCAAGTACGTATCAAGCCTATGTTAGCGGCCACGGTGAGGCTAAAGCACACTGGGCGCTTAGCTTAAAAGCACAAGTTAAGGGCGAAATAACCAATATGAGCGAGCAATTTGCTACCGGTAATGTAGTTAAAAAGGGCCAAGTGCTTGCACAAATAGATAACACCGAATACTTACAAGCAGTCGCGAGCGCTAAAGCCACATTGGCAGATGCCAAACTTGCCCTACAAGAAGAGCAAGACTTAGGAAACCAAGCAAAGCGTGAATGGCAGCGCTCGGGTGTAACACAAGCGCCAAGCTCACCTTTAGTATTTAGAACGCTACAGCTAGAAGCCGCCCAAGCAACGGCCGATAACGCCCAATACGCACTACAAACTGCGCAGCGTGATGAAAAAAACACCCATATAAGTGCGCCGTTTGATGCTGTTATTTTATCGCGCGATGTAGATTTAGGCACTTACGTAAGCATTGGCGATACACTGGCTACATTAAACAGCACCGACAAAGTAGAAATTAGCGTACCGCTTTCATTAAGCCAATGGCAAAACCTGGCAAGCGATAAGTCGGGCGAGGTTATTTTAAGTGATGTAACAACACAGAATCAGTGGCAAGGTTACATTGCTCGTTTTGAACAGCATCTTGACGATAGCTCTCGCCAGCGCAGTGTAGTGGTTGCGCTAGACAAACCTTTTGAGCAAGCAACACCATTGTTACCAGGTACATTTTTAGCGGTACAAATTGCCGGTAAAGCGCTTAACAACGTAATTAAATTACCCGCCTCAGCAGTATCGCAAGAGGGCTTAATTTGGTACGTAAACGAGCAAAACACGTTAATGAGCATTCAAGCGCAAAAACTATTTGAGCGCGGTGATTACGTTTATATCTCTCCTATTGAAGGACACACTAATTTACGTGTGGTGGCTCGCCCACTCGTAAGCTACTTAAACGATATGTTAGTAAACCCAATTGTTGAGGAGATGCCATAATGAGCCCGCATCAAGCACCGCAATTACCTAATAATACTAACCCTTTGCACGGCATTATTAGCTGGTTCGCTAACAACTCAGTGGCCGCCAATTTATTACTCATTAGCGTAATAGTTATGGGCATAATGTCGCTTTCTACTTTGCGTAAAGAGGCGTTTCCAAGCCTTGAGCCAGATACTATTTCGGTATCGGTGGTTTACGACAGTGGCGATGCCTTACAAGCAGAAGAAGGCATCGCCCTAAAAGTAGAAGAAGCCCTTGAAACCGTACCGGGTATTAAGCGCATTACCTCTACATCTGATGCCAGCGGCAGCCATGTAAGCATTGAGAAAAAAACCGATTACTCGCTTGATGAGTTACTCACCGATGTTAAAAACCAAGTTGATGCCATAAATAACTTTCCGGCAGATGCCGAAGAGCCGGTGATCGACAAAGCGCGCAGGCAAGATCACGCATTAACTTTACAATTATTTGGTGGTGCCGACCGTCATACGTTGCAAAATCTAGGTGAAAAACTAAAAGCCGATTTATTAGCTAAATCGGGCATTAGCGATGTAGAACAATCGGGCGTGCTAGACCCTATGATGTCGGTAGAAATCGACGAAGGCAAACTACAAGCCTACGGTTTAACAATTAGCGATGTAAGCGAGGTGATTAACAACGAATCATCGAGCCCGCTTTCTACTAGCTTGCGCGATAGCAATAAAATTATGCGCCTAAAAGCGGCAGACCAAGCTTATTGGCAGCGCGACTTTGCCAATATAGTGTTACTTACAACGCAATCAGGCACACAAATTAAATTAGGTGATGTAGCAACCGTTACCGACACATTCGCAGAAGATACCAACTCACTAAGTCGTTATAACCAACAAAATGCCGTAGGCATTGAAATTTTAATGGATGAAAATAGCGATATAACCACCATAGTTGAGCAAGCACAAAGCGTAATTGATACATGGCACGAGCGCGGCTTATTACCGCAAAATGTAGAGCTTGAAAGCTGGCACGACAAAAGCACCATGATCACCGAGCGCCTATCGCTGCTTACTAAAAATGCCGTAACCGGTATTATTATGGTGTTTGTTATTTTAGCGATATTTTTAAATGTACGCGTTGCGCTATGGGTTGCAGGTGGCTTGCCATTTGTATTTTTTGGCACACTGTACTTTATGACCGACAACTACACCGCGCTGACCATAAATGAAATGACCACCTTTGGTTTTATTATGGCGTTGGGGATCGTGGTCGACGATGCCGTGGTTGTGGGGGAGAGTATTTACACCACTCGCAAAAAACACGGCGACACCCTTAATAACACGATTTTAGGCACCATGAAGGTGGCTGTCCCCACCATATTTGGCGTATTAACCACGGTAGCTGCGTTTGTTGCGCTTTCGAATGTATCTGGCAATTTAGGTAAAATTTACTCTCAGTTTGCGACCGTAGTGACGATTTGTTTACTGCTTTCGGTTGTTGAGTCAAAACTTATTTTACCGTCGCATTTAGCCCACGTAAGCACTAAACGCCAGTTAAAGTCGGGCCTTAGTGGCTTGTGGTCAAAGGTGCAGCACGGCGCCGACAGCGGTCTAACTTGGTTTAGCGATAAAGTGTACCGCCGCGTTATTGAATACTCGTTACGATTTAGATACGCCATTGTTGCTGCATTTGTGGCCTTTTTTATTCTGGTTGTTGGTATGCCTATGACCGGTGCAGTAAAAGTAGGTTTTTTCCCAAGTATTGCCGGCGATACCGTAACCGCTGAACTTGTTATGCAAAACGATGCAGCGTATGGGCAAACTAATAAAAACTTGTTAGCGCTTGAGCAAAGTGCACTACAAGCCCAGCAAAATTTAATGGATAAGTTTGACTCGCAAGAGAGCGAAATAACGAGCTTACAATTAGTGAGCAGTAGCGATACTAGCGGTACGGTAAGTGTTGAGCTATTAAACGAGGGCGACTTTACTGCAAGCGAATTTGCACAAGAATGGCAGCGCCTTGCCGGTATGCCAGAGGGCAGCAAAAAACTACAAGTATTGGCTACACGTAAAATGGTCGATAACTTTAAAGTAGAGTTAAAAGCGTGGGATGACGAAACCGTAATGGCCGCAGGCGCACTGTTTAAAGAGCGCTTACAAAATACTGCTGGTGTTAATGGCATAGACGATAATTTAAACCCAGGTCAGCCACAGCTTAAATTTACCTTAAACGCACAAGGGCGCGCTTTAGGTATGGATACGGCAAGCCTATCAGAGCAGGTTTTACAAGCTTTTGGTGGAGCAATTGTACAGCGTTACCAGCGCGATAAAGACGAAGTAAAAGTACGTGTACGTTACCCAGAAAACGCCCGTAAAACACCAGCCGATATAATGCAATCGCGTATTAGGTTACCCGATGGCACCGTAGTACCTTTGGTTAACGTAGCCAATATAAGTAGCGAATATCAGCAAGATGAAATAACCCGCATTGATGGCCTACGTGCAATTTACTTAAGCGCACAAGTAGATAAAAACATTGTGGCATCTAACGAATTAGTTGCTAACTTAAGCCGCGATTTAGTACCTGAGCTTAACGCGCAATTTCCTAACTTAAGTATTCACTTTGCCGGAGAAGCCGAAGAGCAAGATGAAACAACAGGCTCAATGGCCACTATGTTTATAGCCGCGTTATTAGTTATTTACGTATTGCTGGCGATTCCGCTTAAATCGTACATTCAACCTATGTTGATTATGGTGGCGATTCCCTTTGGTATTGTGGGGGCTATTTTAGGCCATTGGTGGAACGACTTAACCATCAGCATACTTTCTTTAAATGGTATTTTGGCGCTCAGTGGGGTGGTTGTAAACGACAGCCTATTATTGGTATCGCGCTTTAACGAGCTGGTAAAAGATGAAGGCATGAGCACGCACGATGCCATTGTAGAGTCGTGTACAAGCCGCCTGCGCGCGGTAATGCTTACCTCAATTACAACCTATGCGGGCTTAGTGCCGTTATTAAGCGAAACCTCAATGCAGGCACAGTTTTTAATCCCTGCTGCGGCATCACTTGGTTATGGTATTTTGTTTGCCACGGTTATTACATTAATCCTTATTCCGGCATTATTAATGATTCAAATAGACATTAAGCGCTTACTTGCCAATGTGTTAGACTTTTTAAGTGGTAAACGCACCCAAGGAGCTGCCTCTTAATGATAAACGTACTACTGGTGGAAGACGACATAGACCTGGCAACAACAATTGTTGATTACCTCGATATAGAAGACATTGAGTGTGACCATGCAAGCAACGGCGTTTTGGGCTTAAACTTACTGCAAATTAATGATTATCAGATGATTATTTTAGATGTAAACATGCCCAAAATGGACGGCTTAACAATGTGCAAAACATTGCGTGAACAAGGTAAAGATATTCCGGTATTAATGTTGACCGCACGCGATAGCCTCGATAATAAACTTGAGGGCTTTGCCGCCGGTAGCGACGACTATTTAGTAAAACCCTTTGCCATGAAAGAGCTAGTAGCGAGGGTACAAGTACTGGCAAAGCGCAAAAGTGGTGAGGCAAAACGCCTCACCTTAGCTAATTTAAATTTAGATTTAGCAAAGCGCAGTGCCGATGTAGAGGGGCAAACATTAAAGTTATCGCCCATTGCATTTAAATTGCTAGAAACCTTAGTACGCCATGCGCCGCAGCCTGTTACGCGCAGTAGCATTATGCAAGCTATATGGGGCGAAGAGCAGCCCGACAGCAACAGTTTAAAAGTGCATGTGCATCATTTGCGCAAGCAATTAGAAGCAACCACACACCAAGTTACACTTGAAACCATTCCTAGTGTGGGCTTTGCAATAACAGCAAACGAAGGGCAACCACAATGAAAATAAGGCCTAGTTTAAGGCTCTACTTTTTTGCCAGTATGGTAGTGCTTAGCTCTGCTATGGCCATTGGCTTTTCGTTTTTAAGTGTAAATTACTTTATTGATGGGCTAGATAAAGGCTTAAACGGAGTTATGTTAAAGCTTTCGCAAACCACTGAAGTAAAGCCTGGGGAAACAAAAGAGCTGGTGGGCTTTAATATAGCAAGTCGCTGGGAAGACATGCCTGCGTCAATTCAGCAGCGTTTTAAAAAACCAACAGAGGTGGGGCTTTTACATAAAACAAAAGACAGGCCATCGATGTTTTCTATGCCGCAAAATTTATTTTTTGTGGTGTATTATCCAAACCCCGAAGGCGAGCCGCGTTATATATCGCGCATTATGCTCGAAAAAGACAAACCAAAATTGCTCGCTAATATAGAGCCCGAACAACGCATGCTATGGATTGCCATTACAGGCATTGCTGCCATTGTATTATTTGCGTTTTTTTTGTTTATGGTAATGAAAAAAATAGCCAAGCCAGTGGAGTCGTTAAGGGGTTGGGCTAAATCGTTAAACCAAACTAATCTGCAGCAAACACCGCCCGATTTTACATATAACGAACTAAACACTTTAGCCACATTAATACGCAGCAGCTTACTTTCGGCAAATGAAAGCGTAGAGCGCGAGCAACGCTTTTTAAGCTATGCCAGCCACGAGCTGCGTACGCCAATTTCGGTTATTCGCAGTAACGTTGAGCTACTCAATCGGCTGAGCGAAAAAGCCCCGTTAAGTGATAAACAACAGCTTACACTTGAGCGTATAGAGCGCGCCGGTTTAACCATGAGCGATTTAACCGATACGTTATTATGGCTAAGCCGCAACGAAGATCAGCAAAGTAGTCCAGAACCTGTAAACCTTAGTGATAAAATAACGACCCTGAGTAATGAGCTTAATTACCTGCTTAATGCTAAGCACGTTGAGGTGGTTTTAAACACCCAGCAAGAGAGCGTTATTACCACCGATGCTACTGCGTGCCACATTGTACTGACTAATTTAATTCGTAATGCCTACCAACATACCCAATTTGGCCAAGTACACATTACGCAGCAAGGCGGTAAAGTGACTATTGTTAATTGTAGTAAGCAAGACTATGCCCCTAAAGGGATCTCGCCTTCAGCAAAACACGCCAGCATAGGGTACGGACTAGGCCTGCAATTAAGCGAAAAAATAATAAAACGCCACGGCTGGATTTACGATGTAAACGACAAGCCAGGGCGCTATGAAGTGGTGGTCGATTTTAGTTAGTTATTTGGTTAATTAGGTTTCAAGTATTAATAACCGCGCTAAGGCTTTTTATAAAGTGTTAGCGCGGTTTTTTATGTGAAATTAAACATTTGATTGAATAGTATGCGATAGTGGAGTGTGAAACTGGGAATGGGAAATTGCTCTATAGTAATCAGGGCAATCCAGTACAAACTAGTTGCGATTATTGAATGTTTTATTTTAGGAGATGTATGCAGATACTTTTAGTTTTTATATTACTTTGCCCATTTTGGGTATGTAGTGCTGAAAACACATCGCTTGTTATTGCTGAAAATGTACTGAGCTCAGATGAAGCAAAAAAATTACACATTCATCGACTAGTTGATGGAAATAGTGAAAATTTGGACGATAGCTGGATAATACTAATGTATCCCGAAGTTGATCAGCAAGGCCAACCAATATCTGAGTTATGCATAAGTATTAATAGTGGTCCAAAGAAGTTAGCTTCGTTGTGTGCTGCTATAAACAAGTCTGAAATTAGCGGGTTTAATCGTTCTGATTTTGAAATAGGGGAAAGTGTTTCTGTTTCAGCTGATTTTACATATGGTGCGGCTAGTTATACTTTACAAAATGTTTTATTACTTGAAAGCGAAGACTATGAGTCATTCAAAGAGCGATATAACAAACGCGGCGACCCAGAGAATGATTAATAGTCATATATTTAGCAAACAATACAAAAAACGATACCAACATATTTAGTGTTGGATAACATGGAGTGTTTATTTTTATGTTCAAAATTATAATTATTTTAATATCAATTATTTCTTTTAATGCCTTGGCAGCAGAAGAAGTGAAGCTTGGAGTTGTAGGGAACGTTGGAGCGGATGGCTTTTTTAGCCCAAAAGTAATGTCATTTATTATTGAAAACGTAAAGCCTAATTCACCCGCTGAAAAAGCAGGGATTGTTGCAGGGCAAAAAATTATTTCTATAGAAGGCTGTAAAATTCCGGGCTGCCCTGCCAGTAAAGCAAAAAAATTAATGCGAAAGGAGTCAGGGGACATCTTACAGTTAGTTTTAGAAAATGAGGATGGTAGCCAAGTTCCTTTAGAGGTTCCTATGAATGCTTGGTAAGACTAATGAGCTTTAAGCGCCGTTAATTGTCGGACGGTGCTGCGCTTCCGACCTACGTTTTAAAACGGTTTAAAAGTCTATTAAAAAAGCGGCTTAACGTAGTAAACGTTAAGCCGCTTTTTTGTGATTGCTGATAGGATAATACTTGTAAATGATTATTCGGGGGCAGCTTGTTTGGTTTTTCTAAACATAAACTCAAGCGGAATGTGTAAGCGTTTTGCCCACGCGTTTTCGGTGTGATCTTCACCCGGAAAAAACTGGCTTTGCCATAGCTTTGCTGGGTAGTGTTGCGCCATAAATAAATCATCAATTTGCGCTTGTAGCTTAGGGTACATGGCATCTAAAGTGCTGTCGCCGTAATCAAAATACACTTTTTGGTTACTCAGCTTTTCGATGTTGTTGGCAATGTAATTTTTAAACTCGGCAAATACTTCGTCGTCGTGGCTAAAAATACCTGGCCAGTGGGTCGACATACAAATAGCGCCTGCAAATTCGCTAGGATAATTAAGTAGTGTATACCACGATATAAGCCCACCCATGCTAGAGCCACCAATATAGCGATGCTGCGCGCCTTTATTTACGTTGTAGTTAGACTCTATATAAGGAATAACTTCTTTAACTAAAAAGCGTGAGTAGTTGTCTGAGTACACCTTAGAGGCAAATAATTTGTGGCCTGGGTATTTTTCTAACTGGTATAGGGCATTTTGCTTTTGTTTGCTCAAGGCCTCAAACGGTTGTTGTGGGTAGTATTCGCTGTGGCGGTTTTCAACGGCGTTTGGAATGCCTACCACAATAAATGGGCGTACTTTGCCTTGCTCTATTAATGAGCCGGCTACTTCATCTACGCGCCATTCTTGTTTGTTCCATGTGCTATTGGCGTCAAACAGCATGCGGCCATCGTGCATGTAAAGTACATCGTAGGTGGTGTTTTTGTTGTAACCTGGCGGTAGCCATACATTTAAAAAACGGTTTTTTACAAACTGTGATTCTATATTGTCGATCACCTCAATGTGGCCCTTGCTTACTTGCACTTTGGGCGTATTTGCATAGCTGGTATGCACTACAAATATTGATAAGCTAAACAGTAAAGCAACTAATTTCATGGTGGCGCCTTAGCATACAAAAAGTGCACTATCACAAGCTTGCGTTGTTAATTCAATGTGAATACGTATGCACTTGTATTTAAGCTATAAATGCATACACATACAATTTATAAATCGCTGCGCCAGCCCATGCCCGACTCTTCCATAAGGCGCTCGTATACGCCCTCAATATTAAGTGGCAGCCATGCTTTATATTGCTTTAAATCTGAAAATTCATCGAGCTTAACGTTTTGTTTTATTTGCTCTAGGCTTTGCCCTGCAAGTGCGCCTGCGGTTACTTGGCTGTAAAGCTTCTCTATATAGCGTAAGTAACGTGCTACATCGGCTTTATTACCCATATCGGCATGGCCGCCCACAAAGGTATTAAAGTCGTAATTTAATACCGCTTGGGTTGAATTAATCATACCTTGAATATCGTAGCTCCACAGTTTTTGCCATGGCATTCTGCCAATGACTATCCAGTCGACCACAAAGAGTGTTTTTTGTTTTTCGAACAGCATACTTACTGAGCCTCGGCCATCGTTAGGGCCGTGGTAGTTAAGTTTTAAAGTTGAGCCGCCAAGGCTAAGTATTAGTTCATCATCAAAAGTAAGGTTAGGCATAACCGTTTTTATTTTCGTGTTTTTAATATCTTGCGCGGTAAGTTTGTGCGCAACAAAGGTTGTGTACGGGCTTTTAAATACCTCTGCGCCGTAAATATGGTCGCTGTGATTATGGCTATATACAACGTATTTAACGGGTACGTTATAGCGAGTTTTAATTTGCTCCTTTAACCACGTGGCAGCTTTTTTATTAAGTGGGTCGGTAACTATTGCACCTTGTGGGGTGATTAAAAATACCGAGCGGTGTCTGTCGTCAATAAAGCGGTGGAGGCCATCGCCTAAATCTTCAATTTCGTAACTTTGCGCCATAAAACCTGTAAATAGTAGGCTGGTGGCAAGTAGTGTTTGTAATAAGCGAAGCATGCACAATCCTGTTTAATGTTCTAAGGGTCTGTTGACCTTTGCGGATTAAAATTTGTTCAAACTAGGGGCTATTTAATCGCGGCGCGAGGTTTGTAACCTAGTGGGCTAAGTAAAAGCCGAGCAAAGCTTCCGCGTCCTGCTCACGCCCTTTACCTACATCCATGTAGGCAACAAAGAGTAAATAGCCCCTAGGAAGAACCCTTTGAGCAGCGCCTGTTTGGCATTAATGCTACGTTATCGCCTATTTGTGGGGAACAACCACACTATATAGGCTCTGCCTTGCCTAAATACCAAACAGACAGCTGCAAATTTAACCTTAAAAGATCAACAGACCCTAGCATTAAGTAAGAAAGTGCTAATGAGTATAAAATTTCAGTCAAAGTAAAAGCCATTTTATTTTAAATATAAAATGGCTTTGTTAGGTTGGATTTAACGCAGGGTGAGCTGCTGGTTTATTTCTTCAAAAATACCAGCATCATCTATGGTTGAAGGAATTTGTAGTTCGTCGCCATCGACCAATTGGCGTAAATTTTTGCGTAGTATTTTACCTGAGCGAGTTTTTGGTAATCGCTCTACGCTTACTATCGTTTTAAGGCACGCTATAGCGCCTATTTGGTTGCGTACTGTTTGCACAAGCTCTTGCTCTACATCGGTAGGGGAGCCGGTAAAGTCGTTTTTAAGTACGATCATGGCCATCGGTAATTGGCCTTTTAGTGTATCGGTAACCCCAAACACCGCGCACTCTGCAACGGCAGGGTGGGATGCGACTATTTCTTCCATTTCGCCAGTTGAAAGCCTATGGCCTGCTACGTTTATAACATCGTCTGTGCGGCCCATTATAAATAGGTAACCATCGTCATCTATGTAACCACCATCACCGGAAAGATAATACCCCGGGTACTGAGTTAAATAACCGGTTTTAAAGCGCGCTGTGTTTTGCCAAATGGTGGGTAAGCAACCTGGCGGCAGCGGCAATTTTATAGCCACCACGCCTTGCTCGTTTGGTGCGCATTGCTCGCCTTGCATATTCAATATTTGCACATCAAACCCAGGGGTTGGCACGGTAGAGCTACCTGGTTTTGTTACTAATTCTTCTATGCCTACGGGGTTACAGGCAATGGCCCAGCCGGTTTCTGTTTGCCACCAGTGATCGAGTATTGGCAGGTTGGTTTTTTCTTTTAGCCAGTTGTACGTTGGCGGGTCGAGCCGCTCGCCAGCTAAAAATAGTCGTTTTAAACTACTGGTGTTGTACTGCTTAAAGCCCTCTGCATTTGGGTCTTCTTTTTTGATGGCTCTAAACGCAGTGGGCGCTGTAAATAATGCAGTTACTTGGTACTGCTCTACTACTCGCCAAAATGCACTGGCATCAGGTGTGCGAACTGGTTTGCCTTCAAACAACACTGTTGTACAGCGATAAATTAGCGGGGCATACACTATGTAGGAGTGCCCAACGACCCAGCCTATATCTGAGGCAGCCCAAAATACGTCGCCGGGCTGCATGCCGTAAACGGTTTCCATGCTGTAGTGCATAGCAACACCATGGCCGCCGTTTTCACGCACTACGCCTTTAGGCGTGCCTGTAGTGCCTGAGGTATATAAAATATAAAGAGGATCACGCCCACTTACAGGTACTGGCTCTACTGCAGTGGCTGTTTGCATTGCCTCATCCCAGTTAATATCTCTTGTGGGGATAAGCGTGGCAGCTACTTGTTCGCGCTGGTAAATAACGCAGTGATCTATTTTATGATTGGCAAGATCTATGGCGTGATCAATCAGCGGTTTATATTCTATTACGCTATCTACCTCTACACCGCACGAAGCGCTCAGTATGAGTTTAGGTTTAGCATCGTCTATACGTACGGCGAGTTCATGCGCTGCAAAGCCACCAAATACCACAGAGTGTATAGCGCCTAATCTGGCGCAGGCCAGCATGCCTATTACAGCTTGGGGGATCATGGGCATATAAATAACAACGCGGTCACCTTTACTAACGCCTAACGATTGCATTACACCGGCAAATTTAGCTACCTCTTGCTGTAACTGGTAGTAGCTATACTTCTGCTGCGTGTTGGTAACGGGGGAGTCGTAAATAAGCGCGGTTTGCTCGCCAAAACCGGCAATAACGTGTTGGTCGAGCGCTAAAAAACTGGTGTTTAGTTGGCCATCATCAAACCAATGGTAAAGGCCGTCAGTGTCTTGTGTGTAGGCGTGTTCAGGATTTTTATACCAAGGTAGGCGCTTTGCTTGTTCAAGCCAAAATTGTGCTGGGTTTTGTTTAAAGCTTTCGTATTGTTGTTTATATGGGCCTAACATAATGGGCTCCTAATACTAAATGTGTGTGAGAGACCTTACAAAAGGTAGGCTTTTTTTTAACCGATAGGTATTCGACTATGGTCGGCTAAAAGTTAAACAACACTTTGGGTTTTAAAATACAAAATTGACAATACAAAGCGTGTGGCTCAGCATGGCGAGCAATTAAAATAAGAGAAAACGCAATATGAGTAACGTAGTAAGAGTAGGGGTTGCGGTTATTATAATGCGCCAAAACACTATTTTATTAGGTGAGCGAATAGGGTCGCATGGTGCAAATACATGGGCAACGCCTGGTGGACATTTAGAATTTGGTGAAAGTGTTGAGCAGTGCGCAATACGCGAGGTATTTGAGGAAACAGGGCTAAATGTGAGCAAAATTACTAAGCTTGATTTTACTAACGATATTTTTAGTGCTGACAATAAACACTACATTACCTTATACGTAAAAGCCGATTACGAGGGCGGCGAGCCTGTGCTAAACGAGCCAAATAAATGTATGCAGTGGCGCTGGTGCGACATTAATAATTTACCATCGCCACTGTTTACATCACTTAAAAACTACTTAACTACAACAACGCTTACGGCTTAGTTGATGGGCTTAATACTAATTTTTTAAAGCTCACTTGGGCGTAATCACCATTTTGCTTGTCGGTGGCCCAATCGCCAGTGCCTAAACAACCTGGGTACCAAATGCCTTTAGCGCTTTTGGTGCTACATTGGTTATAAGCACCCGCTTTAAAATAATGCCAATCGGCAGCATAGCCATTAGGGTGATCTTTTTCATCTACCTTGCCATAGGCATCGATGTTATTGCCTAAGTTAATTGCGTAATTAACGTCTTTTTTGCCTTGGGCGCTAAAGGTTAAGTACATCATGTTTTTATGCACGTTTACTGTGTAACTAAAGTCTTCGCCAAGCGCTATGCCCGCCACACCGGGATCGTCTGAGTTTTCCCAGGTATTCCCCCACACAGGGTATGTAATGTCGGTACGGTTAGGATCTTTTTTTGGTAAGTTACGTTCGTAGTTCCAAAAAACAGATCCGGTTTTATGGCCAGGCCATTTTTTATAATAAATTTTAAGTGGTTCGTTACCCCAGCCAAAACCCAGTTTTGTATCTATTAGGGCTTGATCTTTACCTGCGTGAATTTGCCCTACCACCACAGAATAAGCGGCTTTTTTATTAGGGTCGTTAGCGCGTAGTGCAACATGATCCACCTTTAGGGTGGCTTCCATTTTTCCGCCTACCGAGCCAAAACGCTCCGATAGCGGGTGTACAGCTAGGGCAAAATTATTCTTTGAATTTTTAGTTTTTATTTTGGTATTGGTGCCGCGGATCATTTGTCTTAGTTCACTGCGGGTATTGGTTGAATTTGCACTGGTAAGCGCTTTATTTGGCGAGGTAAATACCATATAACCTTGATCATCAAGGTAGAAAAAATCAGGGTGCGCATAGGTTTGGATCTCTTCTACGTCTACGGTATCTATTTTTCCATCGTTATTGAGATCTACAGGTACGTTTATTTTCCATTGCGATAAATCAAATTTTGACGCAGGTACTACGACATTACTATCAACAGGTGTACTTGTGCTGGCACACCCCATAAATAGCAAAGGGGTAACAGCAGCCAGTGCTGTGAGTTTAAAAGTAGATGTTAGATTTTTCATTGTTGTCTCTGTGTGATGATATTAAAAATGAGCGATATTAACTTCGCTTAACTTTAATCTAACATACCAATTTAAAATATCAACATTACCAATTTTTTGTTTTCGTAGTTTTTTTGTTGTCTTTTTGGTTATACCAATGTGGTTTTTTGTTGCTGTTGTTTTTTGCGTTTTTTATTTAGGTGTTTGCGCTGCGCTTTTTTTACATGCTTAACTATCCACTTTGTCATAATGGGCATAAGTTCTGGCGCAAAGTTATGGCCCATCCCAGGGACTACTCTTAGCTTGGCTTTTTTTATAAGGCTTGCCGTTTTTTTCCCTGCACTTACGGGTATTACCACATCGTCGCTGCCATGAATTACTAAAGTAGGCGTTTTAATTTTACGAATTAAATGTTGCCTGTCTTTACTCGCGGCCATAGCAATAAGCTGGCGTTTGTAGCCACTTGGATTATGCGAGCGCTCTACAATTTGCGTTGCATGATGGCGAAGTGCGTCTTCTGATTGAGGGTAAGCGGGGCTGCCAATAAGTTGGTTAAGTTTAATGTTGTAGTTTATTGCCTCATCACGGCTGGATGTTTTGGGCTTTAATTTGGCAAGCTTTATAAATACGCCAATGCTTTTGGCACTCAGC
The DNA here is from genome assembly GCF_001400005.1 of Pseudoalteromonas sp. P1-30. NCBI lineage: Bacteria > Pseudomonadati > Pseudomonadota > Gammaproteobacteria > Alteromonadales > Pseudoalteromonadaceae > Pseudoalteromonas > Pseudoalteromonas sp. P1-30. The sequence continues at coordinate 219,880 of NZ_LKBC01000003.1, read as the reverse complement.
CTTGGCAGGCTAGAGCTTGACATAATAGTGGTTAAACTTAGCACCTTTTTTTTATGTTGAGCTGCAATTAGCTGAGCAATCATACCGCCCATAGAAGCACCTACAAAATGCGCTTTTTTTATTTTAAGCGCCGCCATAAGCGCCAATACATCGTTTGCCATATCATCAAGTAAATAGGGGGTTTGCGTGCGTATGGGTAGGCGTTTACTTAACCACGATTTAAATAAACTCGGGCTAGGGTGATGCTCTAAATGGGTAGATAGGCCAGTGTCGCGGTTATCAAAGCGTATAACCCTAAAGCCTTTTTTTACTAAGGTGTAGTAAAGCGAGTCCGGCCACACGGTCATTTGTGCGCCTAAACCCATAATAAGTATGATTGCAGGGGCTTTTTTATCGCCTTCGTCTTGGTAACTGAGTGTTATACCCTGAGGTGTTTTAATTGTTCGCATAGCCAACTAGCAGTGTTTGCGTTGCTAAAATTATAGACCCTGTTTATTACAACTTGTTGGCAGTAGCTGGAAGCGGTAGTTGCCACTTGGTTAAAATAGCCTGATATTCGCCGTTTTCTTTTAGTGTGTTAAGTGCATGGCTAATAGCGCTTGCGGTGTGTTTATCTAGGGTTTTGTTGGCACTAAAATATAATTTTGAAGGGTAGTCGGTTAAATGAATTCGCTTAGTTATTAAATTGGGATTTAGGCCTGAGCGCTTTAGCTCGTTATTTAACGTAAGTGTGTTGGTTAGTACAAAGTCGATGCGTTTTTTATAAAGCATTTGCCACAGTTGCTGATAGTAGCTTACAAGAACTAGGTTTTTGTCTTCGGTAAAACCGGCGTTTTTTAAATAGGTGGCACTTGAATAGCCACGTATTGTGGCCACTTGGTAAAATTTTGCGTGATTAAGGTGGGTAACTTCATCAGTACGGTTTTTTAAGCTAACTAAATAAGCATCGGCAAAGTATGACTCACCTAGCCAGGTGTATTGCCTTGCTCTAAGGGGGGTTTTTAAAAGAGACAACGCAATTGCATTTGGGTTGTTTTTAAGCATTGTAAAAATACGCGCCATAGGAATTATTTCAAACTTGGCGGATAGCTTTGTATGTTTAATGGTGGCTTTGGCTAAATCGACTAATGCGCCGTCGGGTTCGTTATTTTCATTTATAAAATGATAAGGCGGGAGATCTTCTGCTACAAAGGTAATGGTCTGTGCGTTGCACATGGCGCTATAAAGCATAAACACACAAATACTTAATACTACACGCACAAATTTAACCCACATTTTTAATTATTATGCGCTCTAGTTTAAAGAGTGTTGATTAAAAGGTATACCATAAATGTTTATTTAATGTGAATAACACTGCGGTTCATTTACGTTTTAAAAATTGTGTGGGTGTGCAATGGTGCCATCGTAAAAAAGCACGATTAAACGAGCTCTGATCTTTAAAGCCTAACAGGTTAGCTAGTTCGCTAAGTGGGAGCGTACCAATTAACGTGCGGGAGCGGTTTTTTCTTTCTTGTTCGAGCAATTGCGCAAAGGTTACATGTTGTTTTTTTAAATGTCGCTGTAGCGTGCGCGGTGTTACGTTTAGTGCGCTTGCAACTGCAATAAGCTGGCAATTTTGTAATGTTGTTTTTGCTATAAGTAGCTGTTTAACTTTTTCTGTTAGGCACTGCTGACTTTTAAAACGCGATAGCTGCTGTTGTGAAAGCTGCTTAAATGTAGCATTTACAATGGCGTTGTCGGTTTTAAAGGCAAGGTTTAAATAACTGCTCGGAAAGTTTATTTGGTTATGCGCTGCGCCGCTTATAACGGGGCATTTAAACCACGCCTCTAACTGTTGTGTGTGCCTTTTAGGCCAATTATGTATAAAGCTGATACTGCTTGGGCAAAGTGATGCGTTTATCAATTGGCGAATAACGCTTACCCAAGCAGTCATGTTTCGTAATACTACTTGTTCATTACAATGAGGATGAGCATGCCAGCGCACCGTAGCGGTGTCTGCAGTTTGTAAAAACTGCGCTTTACCAATATCTGCCACTAAGCTGTCGTAATTTAACAGTGCCTTTATAGCGCTACTTAGGGTATCGCTCGATTCTATTAAATAGCCCAATATACCGTAATCTGCGGGGCGAATGTGCATACCTAAAGTAAAACCAAACAGCGGATCGTTTAGCGCTTTTTGACCATACACAAGCAGCACATTGTAACTTTGTAAACTAATACGGGGTGCTAATTGCTGACTATGCTGGCGACTAAATTCAGTAAACCCGATTGCCTTAAGAGCCGTATTAGAATCAATACCTTGGGTTTGCAAGTAATCTAAAATGCTCGAAAAGTAATGATCAGCCAGTGTATGCATTTGTCGTCTAAAGCTAAAAAATGGTCGTGTATGAGCAAGCTTGCCATGTTCAATTTTTATATGCTAGTTACATGAGTAATTATCTTCGCTGTAAACAATGATCTTTATATCAATAAAGCAAACGCTTAATGCAGATCCTTTGCAAATAATAACCACCTTGTTGGATCATCAACAGTTAGATCGCTTTTTTAATGCCAAGTTTGAGCTAATAAAAACAGCAAATAGCGGTGAGCTAAAAGGCGGGAAAGGCGCTATTAGGCAAGTGAAAATGGCAAATGCTACGTTTAATGAGCGTATAATAATGGCTAACCCCAGCCACATTTGCTACCAAATAGAAGGTAATAAGCCTGTGGCAAACCATCAAGGTGATATTTATTTAGTTGCTAATACAGGCGCTAAAAGTAACACTACCGAGCTTAATTATTGTATACGCTGCAAAGCGCCGTGGTGGCTGCCAAATGCTTTGCTAAAACACCTAATTAGTAAAGATATAACCCAGGCATTAAATAAACTGCAGCATTACTTTATGGTGGGCAAAGTATGAACTCAGAAATTATTTTACTTGCCCTAAGCCCTGTTTTTTTAGTGTTTGTATGCTTTGAATTTGTAAAATTTAAGCGCTATTACAATATAAAAGACAGCCTAGCAAACACCGTTTTAGCCTTGTTGCACCAAGGCGCAGATGCAATGGCACTGCTGCTACTTATGCCATTTTTTTACATGCTTTACGAGTACCGCTTATTTGATATAAAGCTGAGTGTATTAAGCGTTGCTTTTGCATTTTTACTGCAAGATTTTTTGTACTATTGGTTTCATCGTGCGTCGCATCATATTCATTGGTTGTGGGCTGCGCATGTGGTTCACCACAGCTCCACTAAAATGAATTTTACCACTGCGTTTAGGCAAAGCATAATGTACCCAGTAGCCGGCATGTGGGTATTTTGGCTACCTATGATACTACTAGGCTTTGACCCTTTAACCGTATTTAGTGTAGTAGCACTTAATTTGGCGTATCAATTTTTTGTGCACACGCAAATAGTGGCTAAGTTAGGCTGGTTTGAAAGCGTATTTAATACGCCATCGCACCACAGGGTTCATCATGCAATTAATAAACGCTACCTTGATAAAAACTTTGCTGGTGTGCTTATTATTTGGGATAAATTATTTGGCACATTTGTAGAAGAAGACAAAAATCAGCCCTGTAAATACGGCATAGTAGGGCAGCTAAATAGTAATAACCCACTAATAATAACGTTTCATCAGTGGGCTTATTTATTAAAAAGTACCTATACGGCGAAAGGGTTAATAGCTAAATGCAAAGTGCTATTTGGCTACCCAACCAGTAGTGTTAAAGTTAAAAACGAGTGATTTAGCCAAGTGGCTTTTTACTTCTTGGCGCTCCGAGTAAAATAAACATGTGGCAAATACAAATAGATAAAAACGCACTCACACCTAAGGCACCGCCATAACCATCAAGCTTTGGTACTAGGTATTCAAATAAAAACGAAAATAAAATAGATGAGCTGGCAACGGTATAAATACCAAATCGATGTGGGGCGCTCATGCCTATAAATGTGCCGCCAAAAAACACGACTGAGTATAAGTCGGGGTTTAGGTTTAAAGCACTTAATAGTAAATAAGCAATAATAGAAAGCGAGGCCGATGCACGTATGCCGTCAAAACGATTATGTTTGGCTAAGTAAAACGTTAAAAACGCACCTAGTAAGGCTATAAATGGGTATTCTAAATTCATAAAACCATTCCTTTGGCCAACATAAATAAAGCCACGCTTGCAAAGGCAACACTACCTAGCTTACCGCCAAAACCGGTAAACATATTTATGGTAAGCACATATAAACTGGCGCCAATAACAGAAATTATGGCTATTTCCCAATAACTTGTAATTAAGTGTGTAGAGCACATACCGGCAAAACTACCTGCGTAAATAGCCGCATAGGGATGATTTTTAAACCGAGTAGGAAAAGGAATAAACGAGCCAATTAGCCCTGTAAGCGCCGCCGAAATAACTAAAGGCAATGCAAAAGTTGTGTGCATGGCAAAGCAGGCTACAAAGCCTAAAAAGAAGGTTATAAACTTTAAAAATAAGAATTTAATCATAGCAGCGCATTTTAAACTAATCCTTTTACGCTTTCTAACTATCTCTAATAAATAAAATGTGGGTGTTAGCGTTAAATGTTATTAAGGCTACTTTTTAAGCTGGGTTGGTATTAACTATGCTTATTTGTGGCTGTTAATGTTTCATAAATTATATTTTATGTATAATAGAGGTTATTAATATACAAATTTAAAAGATTAAAGGTAATTTATGTCTAACTGTTTGCACTTGGCTATACCCGCTGGCGATTTAAAAGTAGCGAAAACGTTTTACTGTGATGTGCTTGGCTGTAAAACAGGGAACAGCGAAGAAGGGCGCTGGGTAGACATAGACTTTTGGGGTAATGAGCTCACCTTACACCAAAGCGAAGAGCGCTTACCCACTGTTCGCCACGATGTAGATATGGGCGCAGTGGCGGTACCGCATTTTGGTATTCATTTATCAGAAGATGAATTTAACGGTTTAAAAAAACGTATAGAAGATGCGGGGCTTGAATACCTAGATAAACCGTATCGCCGTTTTGTTGGTGATGAGTTTGAACAAGAAACCTTTTTTATTGAAGATCCAAACGGCAACGTGCTTGAAATGAAAACCATGGTAAACCCTGAGGTTTTATTTAAAAAAGCGTAAGCAATATTTATTAAAGAATAGGCCACTTTTGTAGTGGCCTTTTTTGTACCTATAGATGAAAATAATTACACCGTATGAGTGATATTTATTCACTCTACAGTACGGAATTTTAAACGTAGACTAACGCGCAACTCTCATACTTTATAGTTATTTATGTTGCTGTTAAAACTCACCATTGCGCCATTACTTTTATTATTTATTCACTTTGCTCAAAAACGCTTTGGCAGTTTTGTGAGCGGTATTATTCCGGGCTTGCCTATTACATCGGGCCCTATTTCGTATTTTATTGCGCTTGAGCAAGGTAAGTTATTTGCTAGTAACTCGGCTGTGGCGTCGTTGTATGGCATGAGCGGTATAGGCTTATTTTGTTTTTGTTATGCTGCCATGCTTGCAAAATATGGGGTAGTTAAAGCGCTCTTTGCTGCATTAACACTATGGTGCGCTTTTAGTGCATTTACTTTGTTATTGCCGGTGAATATTGCCTTTGCATCGGTGCTCTCGCTTAGTACTTTATTGGTGCTTGCGCTGGCATCGAGTAAGTTAAAATTTGCGCCCGATGCCAAACCTTTTACCGCTGCGTGGGAGCTGCCGCTAAAAATGTTATTGGTCAGCTGCTTTATTATGTTAGTTACGTTTATATCGGCAAAAATAGGGTCAATGTGGAGCGGGTTACTTTCTACTTTTCCGGTAATTTTGGCGGTTATGGGCAGTATTGCGCATGCAAGTGATAAAAAATACTCGGCGTATAAGGTGCTTAACGGCGGCATTATTGGCTCGTTAGGGGGCTGTGTGTTTTTTGCTGTGATTGCACTCGCGCTTAAGTTTGAATTTGTGATTTGGCAGGTATATGCAGCGGCTGCAGTGTGCTCAACTTTATTTACCATTATTATGAGCCACTATGTAAACCGTAAACAATTTGCCAAACCGGCTACGGTTTAATAGCAATAAGCAGTCTTGCTAAAATTTAGCCATCTACTAACGTGAGCGGTTTAACCTTTCGTTGTATTTTTTCGTGGTACATGGCGGTGTCGCCCGCTTTTAAAATTTCATCAATAGAGTGGGGCGGTTCACTAAATACGGTAGTACCCATACTCGCTTTAATGGCTATAGGGTCGTTGTTGTGATTTATTGTGAGCCTATTTAAGGCGGTTTTTAAATGATGAGTTTTAGGATTTACCTGCGCATTAGTATAAAAATGTGCAAGTACGACAAATTCATCACCGCCTAAGCGCCCTACAGCATCGCTGCTGCGAACACTGCTTTTTAAGCAACGGGCAACGTTGCATAAAGCGTCATCGCCTACAGCATGGCCGTAGCTGTCGTTTATTTGTTTAAAGTCGTCTAAATCTATATACATCAAACATAATACGCCGCCTTTTTTGGCGTGCATATTGATAAGCGCGGATGATTTTTTAGCCCAGCCCCTGCGGTTTAAAATACCACAAAGGGGGTCGTAGTCGGCTTCGGTTTCGGCGCGCTTTTGTGCAATTCGCATTCGGCTTATACGCCTTGAAACCGCAACAGCTAATAAAAATGATTCAACCGCAAACGCTAACACAAACCCATAACGCTGCATAAACGGGCTTTGGTTAATAAGCAGCACCCTAAAAATCATACTTACTAATACAAAGCTAAGCGCTACAAATACGAGTGTTGCCTCGCGTACACCTTTGAGGGCTTGCATGGCTGCTAAAGTAAAAATAACAGCCACAATAAACAGCGAAGAATAAGCCATAATATGCCCTGCTATTGTCCAAAATAACAGGTCGGTAACGAGCATTTTAAGTACCGCGCATAGCATTACAGTACAGGCCAATGTTTTGAGCAGCTTAGTTAATTTAGGCCAGCGTTTATTAGTCTCGAGTAACGCAAGCATAAACCACGTGGCACTTAGTACGGTTAAGCCAATGCTAAGTAGGTATAAGTTAAAAATAACGCCAGATACATGCTGCGTTACAAATAAATACAGTTGCCCTTCTTGGAGTAAAATAAAGCTGCCAATACAAAAAATGTAAATGCTGTAGAGCTTAAATACACTTTCGTTAAGTCTATGTCCCATTATTAATACATAAAAAATAAGTGTAATGCACAACCCATAAAATGAGCCCATAATCAGCGAATGTTGCTGTGCTTTTTTAAAATAAATATGAGTTGGCTGCCATTTAAACCGCGGTGTGTAATTAAGCTTTGATTCTAATGTTATTGTGGCTGTAAAAGCCCCCGAGTCCATTAAGTAGGCTACTTGCCCTGCTTTTAAGGGCGCTTTTACAGTGTTGTTTTGCTGCCAAGTAAAGCTATCTAGCCCCGGGCGTAAAAAGCTTAGTACGCCACCATTTTTAACAGAGCAACTTATTTGATATTGATTAACACCGCGTTGAGCAGTGAGTTCAGAAGGAGTATTTACCTTTAGCACAGAGGCAGGTGTGGGTGAGTTTAAGTGCTTTATTTTACATGTATCGGCAGCATGAGAATCAAAAGTAATAAATAACGCGAGCAAAGTAATGAAAACAAAAAAGAGCGCCCCCTTATTTTTAGGTGGGAAAAACGTCAACCTGTTACCTATATAGCTCATAAGCGGATCCAATTTTTACTACTTTTTTTATACTAGCAGAGCCGGACTATTTAGCTATTAGTTTACTGTTTAATAACGCTTAAAAGTGCGCTATTAAACTAGCTCTTGAGGTGTTTATGCCCGCTAAGTACAAAATAGCCGCAACTTAGTTAAACAATTAAAAACACCATGTTGATAATTTGACAATAATGTTCGTATTAATTGTTTTAAATGATGATAGTAAACTGTACTCATTGGTTACTAGCCTTATTAACAATAAAACAGGATCACACTATGAAATACTTACACTCATTATTAAGCTCTAACGCAGGCATGGCAGCACTTATTTTACGTGTACCCGTTGGTTTAATTTTAGCAGCGCACGGTGCACAAAAATTATTTGCTTGGTTTGGCGGCTACGGCCTTGAAGGCACAGGGCAGTGGATGGCAAGCATTGGCCTTGAGCCTGGCTACTGGCTTGCAATGATGGCAGGCAGCGCTGAATTTTTTGGCGGTATTGCTTTAGCCATTGGTTTATTAACGCGCCCAGCGGCTGTAGTTACGGCGTTTACTATGCTGATTGCGATATTTAGCGTGCACATTAGTCATGGTTTATTTGTAGCAAACAACGGCTATGAGTTCGCACTTACTTTGTTAGTTGCCACGGCTGCACTGGCTATACAAGGTGCAGGTAGCTTATCGGTTGATAACGTAATTGCTAAAAAGTTAGCGAATAAATCGCTGCCTCAGTAGTAGTAAATAACAATTCAGTATTAAAAAATAGCGGCTAAATTAGCCGCTATTTTTGTATGGGTTAAGCGCTGTTTTATTTAGCACTAAATTTTAAAGAGTAGTTGTATTGCTTTTGCTCTAGTAAATACTCTTTATGGGTACTTGGGCTCCACGAGTCATCGCCGCCAACCCCCATATGTTGATGGTCAATATGTACATGTAAGCAATCATCAGCGACTAGCTCATTGGTGTGCTTTGCTTGCGTTAACATGCTTTGTGAGTACTCACTGGCGGCGAATAAAAACGTACCAGTCACGTTTAAGTTATTAATGCTTAGTAATTGGCAATCACTACGTACGCCATTATCGGTTGGGAATATATACGGAGTATGTAGCTCATTATATTGTGCGCTGTAATACCCTAAGCGCGCAGCCGCTTTACGATCTGGGTAGTTTTCAAATGGGCCTAAACCAAGCCAATTTACTTGTGTATCGCTTGGTTTATTAAGCGTTGTGCTTAACCCTATGCGTGGCATGGGCGGGAGAGTATCGTTTAGTTGTACATCAACTTTTAAGTTAATTTCACCGGTATTATTAAGTGTATAAAGCCAAGTTGTTTTTGCTTGTACTGCGCCATTAAATTCATAACTAAATACACAGGTAATACGTATATCTACTTTTGATTGCACTACTTCAAACGAGCGGCATGTACGCTGCCACTGCCCAATACCCGCTCTTAACCAGCGTGCTTCCCATGCGTTAGGGTCTAGGTTGTCTACTTCGCTTACGCCTATGTCGTTATCAAGCGGGGCGCGGTAAAAATTATCAACCAATGGGCTTTTAATAACTTGGGTTTGATTGTGTAACCATTGCTCAATAAGGCCTGATTGGCTATTAAACACAAGTTTAAAGCTATCGCCTTCAATATTTAGCTGTGTGTTGGTTTCGCTAATATTTAGTGCGCCGTGCGTTGAGGCGTCTGCTAAAGCAGGCGAAAATGTATCAGCGCTTAAACTTTGGCTATTTATAAGCTTAAATTGCTCGGTGTTTAATACATGTTCGGCACTTGCAAAGCTTGAGTCGTTAATCAGTGCAACATCTAAATTAAGGTGGTATTGCGCACCTGCTTTAAACACCGTTTTTGTATTAATAGTTAGCGTTTGCGTACTTTGCGGAGCAATATTAATAACTTGCTCGCCTTGCTCTACACATTGGCCATTTTCTATTAACTGCCAAATAAGCTTTTCGTTATCGGTTGCTCTAAATACATAATCGCTAAATACATCAACGGTGTATTGGTTTTGAGTTTGCTCTCGCAGCGTAAATTGTAAATATTGCTGACTGTATTTAGCTTCAAACAGGCTTGGGTGCGGTGTACGGTCTGGAAATAATAAGCCGTTAATACAAAATTGGCGGTCGTTTAGCTCATCACCAAAGTCGCCACCGTAAGCCCAGTAATGCTTACCGTTTTTATCTGTTTTAGATAAACCTTGGTCTACCCAATCCCAAATAAAGCCGCCTTGCAAACGCGGGTATTCTCTAAATGCTTGCCAGTAATCGTCAAAGCTACCTAGGCTGTTACCCATTGCATGGGCGTACTCACATAAAATAAGTGGGCGCGTTTCACCCGGTAGGCTTAACCACTTTTTAATAGAGTATTTAGGTACGGCGTCGTCGGCAACATGGGTATCTACACGGGCATACATAGGGCAAATAATATCGGTTGCGGTGGTATTTGCGCCGCCACCTTCGTATTGCACTGGGCGCGATGGGTCAAAGCTTTTAGACCAGCCGTACATCGCATCGTGGTTGGCACCGTGCCCGCATTCGTTACCCAGTGACCAAATAATAATAGAGGGGTGGTTTTTATCGCGCTCAACCATTTGCGTATAGCGCGACATAAATGCGCCAGCCCATTGCGGATCGCTGGCAAGCCTACCCATAGGAAACATACCGTGAGTTTCTATATTGGCTTCGTCTACTACGTATAAACCTAGCTCGTCACACAGCTCGTAAAAACGAGGGTGGTTAGGGTAGTGAGCGGTACGTACAGCATTAAAGTTATTTTGCTTCATCAGCTTAATATCTTCAATCATATCGGCGGTAGTAACTGCATGACCGTTTTCTGGGTGGTGCTCGTGGCGGTTAACACCGCGAATAAGCAGGGGCTTGCCGTTTAAGCAAAGCTGCCCGTTGAGCATTTCTACTTTTCTAAAGCCAATGTTGTAGGCTTCTACATCTACTGTGTTGCCTTGCTCATCTAACAGGCTTACAACACAGCGGTATAAGGTCGGGGTTTCAGCGGTCCACTTTTTAGGGTTTTGTATATCAATTGTTTGAAATACGACATCGCTCCAACCGCCTTTTTCATCAACGCGTTTATTGTTAGTGCTTTGTATGTGTGGCTCACACAGTGCTTGTTCACCATCAAAAACCTGTACGGCTACTTGGTAGTTATTTGGCGCATCTATTGCGGTTTTTATATGTAGCGCTGCATCGCGGTAGCAGGCGTCTAAATCTGGGGTTATAAATACATCACGTATTTGGTGTTGCGGTTTAGTAAGTAAATTAACATCGCGGAATATACCGCTTAGCCACCACATGTCTTGATCTTCTAGGTAACTGCCATCGCTCCAGCGAATAACCATAACCGCAATGCGATTAGTACCTGCAACTAACAGCTCGCTTAAATCAAATTCGCTGGGTAAGCGGCTATCTTGCGAGTAGCCCACCCATTGACCGTTACACCAAAGATGAAACGCCGAGTTTACGCCTTCAAAAATAATATGGTTACGCTGAGCTAATTGATCCGCCGTAACAGTAAACTCAGTGCGGTAGCAACCTGTTGGGTTATCGCTTGGTACAAATGGCGGGTTTACTGCAAAGGGGTATTTAACATTACAGTAAATAGGTTTATCAAAGCCGTGTAGTTGCCAGTTAGAAGGCACTGGAATACTTTGCCAGTCGCTGGCGAGTGTTTCACTTAGCAATGACTCATCAACCGCTTCGGGTTTATCAAATAATTTAAAATCCCACTGGCCGTTTAAACTTTGTTTTTGTGATTGTGTGTTGGTACGGGCATGGTCAACGCTTTTAAAACCATTAAGTGGGCTGTGCGCTTTTACTTGATTAACTTGCACCGAAATTGGGTTTTCCCAATCGCGGCGGTTAATTATGTGCTGTAGTGAGTTCATTCGTGTCCTATTGCATGTGTGGCAATTATAATGGCTTAAATATAGCTAAAATAGCGCGTTGCGGTTATGCTTAAAGCTCTCTTTTATTTATCCAAAACTATCATTTTAAATTATGCGCAACACCATTGTAGATGTACTCGATATTGGCCCAGAGTGTACAGAGCGGTTTATTGATTTAGCCACGCTTTCGCAAATGCCAAGCCTTGAAATAGAGCTGGCAGGTTGCTCAAATTTATTGGGTGATTATTGTGTTGCGCGTACTAACCCGCTTGAACACACTCTTTTTTATACCTTGGCTGGCCAGGGCACGCTAAAAACCATTAATAACCAATATACACTTGCCGAAAATAGCTTAGCTATATTGCCTGCAAGGCAAAGTTTTGAGGTTAAAATAGCGAGCGAAAAATGGGATGTGATTTGGCTAAACCTTGCAAACACCAAGCGTTGGCAACATTTAAATTTAGCGCAGGCTAAAGTATTAACTAATCAGCAGTTAGCGCCATTACATTTAGCGATGGAGCTTTTATACAGCGAGGCAAACGCTACTTTGCGCGAAGGCGTAATGCCTATTTTAAGCCACTACTTAAATACTACGCTTCAAAGCGAGCCGCAAATAGGCGGGCAAAATAGATTAACCAGCTTGTTTTTAGAGGTAGAAGAACGCCTGCAGTTTGATTGGACAATAGAGGCTATGTGCGAACAAGTACATTACTCAGCACCGCATTTACATAGGTTATGCCAAGCGCAATTTGGTAAAAGCCCAATGCAGCAGCTTATTTACTTACGTATTAAACGGGCTAAAAACTTGCTACTAAATACCCGCTGGCCTGTTGCCTATATTGCTGCTTATGTGGGGTATCCTAATATATTTAATTTTTCTAAACGGTTTAAAAAATCAGTGGGCGTGTCACCCACTGAGTTTAGAAAAATGAGCATTTAAAAAATAGCTTGGTATAAAAAGCCTGCACCAATAGCCATAGTAATAATGACAAACAAAAAGGCGGCTATCATTTGGTTTTTAAAAATTGATTTAAGCAAAATAACTTCTGTTAAGCTTGCGCCCGCGCTGCCAATTATTAATGCCATTACCGAGCCAAGCGCCATGCCTTTTTTGACCAATGCGGCACTTAGCGGAATAACGGCTTCGGCTCTAATATAAAGTGGAATACCAATAATGGCTGCAATAGGAATGGCATACCACATACCATCGCCCGCATATTTAGCAATTAGCTCGGTAGGAATAAAGCCATAAATAAACGAGCCTATAGCTACCCCTAGCATTAAGTACGGAAACACCTGTTTAAAGTCTTTAAAGGTTGCATGCCACACTTTTACCCAGCGATTAGGCTGCGCTTTTTTAGTAGGCTCTATTGCTTTAGGTTCGCCGCAGCTTGTGGTTGCACAGCTTGGCTCAACTTCTTTAGGCTCACTACAGCTTGGTTTTGCGCAGCTACTAGTAGATTCTGTGCTGTAAGCTTCTGGTTTTACATACCTTTCAAAGCCTAGCTTTTCAAGGGTATAGCCTGCTACAACCGACACCACCATAGCCACTAAAAAGTAAAATAAAGCGACCTGCCAGCCAAAGGTAATTACAAATAACCCAATGATCACCGGGTTAAGTAGCGGGCTGCCAAATAAAAATACCATCATAGGGCCAAAGCCCGCTCTCGCTCTTAATAATCCTTTTAAAAACGGAATGGTTGAGCACGAACAAAATGGTGTAATAGCCCCCAATAAAGCAGCAACAACGTAACCCTTACCGTTTTTTGAACTTAAAATGGATTGAATTTTTTCGGGTGTTATAAATAGCTGTAAAACACCTACTAAATAACTAATAACAATAAATAAAATAGTTAACTCTGTGGCTAAAAAGGCAAACATGCCTAACGCCTCTTTTGCCATTGCTAGCATTTCATTACTCATAACGCACTCCAAAGTACACAAGGTATAACTTACGTTAAGTAAGTTATATTTCGAATTTTATAGAAGTATATTGATGAGCAATAGCATCGTCAATACTTTATTTCTAGATATATAGAAATGATTTTTATACCCTTGTTTTTAAATGTTTTATTTTTAACTTTTAAGGTAACTTGCTAATAAAGCTGTATTTAAAGATTCAAATTGTTATTATTTCTAATAATTTAGAAATTACGAGGTTGTAATGGAAATTATCGACGTTGCAAAAGCATTAAAAGAATTAGGCCATCCTACGCGTTTAACTATATATAAGCGTGTAGTTAAAGCTGGGCACACTGGAATTAGTGTTGGCAATATACAAGAAGAGCTAAGCATGGCGGGCTCTACACTTTCGCACCATATATCGGGCTTAGTTAACGCTGGGCTAATTAGCCAAAGGCGCGAAGGGCGCACGCTTTATTGCGTGGCTATGTACCAGCGCTTAGACGATGTAATTGGTTTTTTACAAAACGAATGTTGTGTAGACGAAGGGCAGTAAACTTTTATCAACGGTTTTGCGCGTTGTTTATTGACCTCAAGACGCGTGCGGGTTTAATATGCCGCTGTTCCTAGTTTGTAAAATAGGAACCTACTTTAAATTTAATTAGGTAATGGATGCGCTCAAACTACTTTTTAGTCGTGATACTTCTTGTGCTTGTACACAGCTTTATTAGCTGTGATGCTGCCGCGTATCATTTACAAGAAGAAGTCGATCATGCTTCGCACATTCAGTCTGTGGCCGATACAAACGATGAAGACGCGCAACCACCTACTGAAATTCATGCCCATCAACATTGCCACTGTGGTTACTACAGTACACTAAATCACTCTATAAACCCTGAAAAAAGCCAAGCAGCTCAGCCTGCTTGCTACAATGGTTTAAATTACCCACCAGATGTTCCGCCACCCAATTTTTATAGCTAGTTTTTAATTTTAAACACTTTGTATATAACTGCCTGCGCCTGTTCGCTACAAGGCTAGTTATGTACATATTTAGGTTGCTTAATCGCGCTTGTTTTTAAAATAGGCATAGTGATTAAGCCAACTCTGTTTGTTAAAACGGATATGCTATATGAACAAAAAACTACTTATGCTGGTGGCGCTACTGTGTGCATTACCAACATTGAGCGCTTTGGCAAAAAGCGAGCCTCAAAACGTATTAACGCTAAAGCAAGCGCTTAAAAATACCGAGCAGCAAAACTTACAGCTTAAACGCTACCCTTACCATCAAAAAATATTAACCGCGCTTAAAAGCCAAGCCGCGCTTTCACCTAACCCTGAGCTGAGCTTTGAAGCTGAAAACATTTTAGGAACTCATGGCTCTCATGCGTTTTCGGGGGCGCAGTACACGCTGGCTTTGAGCCATTTAATTGAGCTTGGCGATAAACGCCAAAATCGTATTAATTACGCTACTGCAAATATAAAAGCGCAAACAATTGAGTATAAAAATACTCGGTTAGCACTTTTAGCAACCACCGCTGAGCGTTATTACCAAGTGCTAAAATTTCAGGCGTTAATTGCACTAAACAGTGAGCGTAAAAACACTGTTAAGCAGGCACTCAACGCAATTGAAAAACGCGCTAAAGCCGGTGCGGTCTCAAGTGCTGATGTAACCCGCATGCGTTATGCATTAAGCCAAGTAGATTTAAACACGGCCATGCTACAAAGTGAATTTGAGCGCTCTCGCTTAGCACTCAATGAGCTTTGGCAAGAGGAGCAAGTGAGTGATTACTATGCGGGCGATTTATCACAAATAGCTGCTATTAAAAGTGAAGCCGCGCTACTTGATATGGTAAATGCAGCACCAGAATTTGCACTGCTACAGCAGCAATACATGCAACAAACGGCTAATTTAGCACTGCAAAAATCAACGGGTCAAAGTGATTTAACCCTTGGTGGTGGTGTGCGTTACAACCAGCAAACTGATGCCAGCTCGTTAGTGTTTTCGTTTTCAATGCCGCTGCAATTAAGTAACGCTAATAGCGGGAATATTGAGGCGGCGAAGCATCAACTTACGCTACTTAATGAGCAACAAGGGCAATTACGTATTCAGTTACGTAAGCAAATACGCACGCTCTATGCGTATTACCAAGGCAAAGCGGTGCAAGCACAGCTTTTAACACAGCAGGTTATTCCACAAGCGCAAACGCTCATAAAACAAAGTTTAAAAAGCTATCAACAAGGGCAAATATCGGTATTGCAATTACTCGACGCACAGCAAGCTTTATTTGATTCTAAACGCGCACTTATCATAACGCATAGCGAGCTATACCAAGTGCTCCTTACCCTTGAGCGTTTAACTGGCCAACCTTTAATTGAGACTCATCAATCATGAATAAAACTCTTATTGCATTATTAATTACGCAATTACTTACACTCCCATTTTTGAGTAGCATGGCTATGGCGTCGGCTAATCATCACGTAGAAGGTCACGAAGAAGGCCATAAAGACGAACACACACAAAAAGGCCCACACGGCGGCTTTTTACTAACCAATAACGCCCTTGATTTAGAGCTTAAATTAACCCAGTTTGCCGGTAATACCGAGCTGCGAATATATGGGTTTAAGAACAATAAAACCTTTGATATAAACCAGTTGGACGTAACCATAAACGTGCAGCGTTTAAGTGAAGCGCCACAGCTAATTCGCTTTAAAGCTGAAGATGACTATTTAGTAAGTACCGTGAGCGTAAACGAGCCGCATTCTTTTAAGCTTGATGTAATGGCTCGCTATAAAGACGCTGAAATAAATTATCATTATGAGCAAGAAGAAGGGCGCACAACGCTAAGCGAGAAAGCAATTGAACGCGCTGGTATTAAAACTGACATTGCGAAAGCAGGTAGCGTTGAGCTAACCGATACTTTATTTGGTGTTATAGCACCCACTGCGCAGAGCACCGTTGAAGTAATGGCGCCTTATACCGGCTTAGTTAACGATATTTTTGTAAGCATTGGTCAAAACGTTAAAAAAGGCGATAAGCTTGCCAGCATAACCAACCGCGAAACCCTACAAAATTACACCATAAAAAGTCCAATTACAGGCGTTATTACCGAGCAATATTTAAAGCGCGGCGAGCTTGCCAGTAGCGCTTTAATGCAAATAGTAAACCTTGAAACCGTATGGGTTGAGCTGTCGGCCTTTCCCGATAACATTGAAAAGCTCGCCATAGGGCAAAGCGCTACAGTGTACGACTTACATCATCATTTAAATGCCCAAGGTGAGGTGTTTTACATAGCCCCAATGATGAGTGGCGGGCACATTGCACGTGCGCGAATCGAGCTTAAAAACCCTGATGGCCATTGGCGACCAGGTATGCATGTTAATAGCGACATTAGTACTGCAAAAGTAGATGCGGCTGTACGCGTCAAAGCGATTGCTGTTCAAGAGTTTAACGGCAAACCTAGCGTGTTTATAAAAAGTGGCAATGTGTTTGAAGTACGCCCAGTAAAACTCGGTGCTAAAAACAGCGAATGGGTAGAAGTGCTTGAAGGGCTTTCGCCAACCAGTGAGTACGTAACTGAGAACAGTTATGTAATTAAAGCCGATATTTTAAAAAGCGGCGCAAGCCATTCACATTAGGAGGCAGCATGATTAACTGGATAGTTTCGTTTGCGGTTAAGCGCCGCATGATGGTGCTTGCACTCACACTTTTATTTGCTGGGTTTGGCGTCTACAACACACAAAATTTAGCCGTTGATGCCGTACCCGATATAACTAATGTGCAAGTGCAAATAAATACCAAAGCGCCGGGCTTTACCCCGCTTGAAGCCGAGCAGCGTATTACGTATTTAATTGAAACTGCAATGGCGGGTATTCCAAAGCTTGATTATACCCGCTCAATTTCGCGTTATGGGCTTTCGCAAGTTACCGTTATTTTTAATGAAGGGACCGATATTTACTGGGCGCGTCAGCAAATATCAGAGCGCATTCAAAGTATTCGTTCAGACCTACCAGCCAATATTGAACCAAACTTAGGGCCAATTGCCAGCGGGTTAGGGGAGATTTTTACTTATTCTGTGCATGTAAATAACGGTGCATTAAAAGATGATGGTACGCCATTTAATGCAGAAGATTTACGCACCCTGCAAGATTGGGTTATTCGCCCGCAGCTATTAAAAGTAAAAGGCGTTACCGAAATAAACAGCCAAGGAGGTTTTGAGCGCCAATATCAAGTAGCGCCCATGCCAGAAAAACTACTCGCTTATAAGCTCACGCTAAGTGATGTTATTACAGCACTTAAATTAAATAACAGTAACCAAGGTGCAGGGTTTATAGAGCGTTTTGACGGGCAATATTTAGTGCGCTCACCAGGGCAATTAAAAACCATTGATGATATAGCCAATACCGTGGTTGCTAAGCGCGATGATGCACCAGTACGCATTAAAGATGTAGCAAATGTGCGTTTAGGCAAAGAGCTCAGAACCGGCGCCGCTACTTATAATGGTAAAGAAACCGTGCTTGGCACCGCCATGATGCTCATTGGTGAAAACAGCCGCGTAGTGGCAAAAGCCATGGCTGAAAAACTTAAAGATGTACAACTTAGCTTACCAGCTGGTGTAGTGGTTGAGCCCGTGTACGACAGAACAACCCTTGTTGATAAAACCATAGACACTGTAAAAACGAACCTGTTTGAAGGTGCGGTGTTGGTGGTTGTTATTTTACTGCTACTACTGGGTAACGTAACTGGCGCATTGATTACGGCCATGGTTATTCCGCTTAGTATGTTATTTGCCATTACCGGTATGGTAGGTAATAGAGTGTCGGGTAACTTAATGAGCTTAGGCGCAATCGATTTTGGTTTAATTGTTGATGGCGCAGTAATTGTGGTTGAAAACTGTTTAAGGCAACTTGGCCTTGCGCAGCATAAACATGGCAGGCTACTTACACTAAGCGAGCGTTTAAGTGTTGTAACCGCCGCCACTAAAGAAGTGTTCAGCCCAGCAGTATTTGGCATTTTAATTATTATGCTGGTGTATTTACCGCTGTTTGCACTAAGCGGGGTTGAAGGGAAAATGTTTCAGCCAATGGCGTTTACAGTGGTTGCTGCACTAGTTGGCGCACTTATTTTTGCCGTTACCTTTGTACCTGCCGCTATTGCGGTATTCGTACGTGGCAAGGTGAGTGAAAGCGAAAATGCAGTTATGCGCGGTATTAAAAAAGGCTATAAACCGCTACTTGGTCTATCGCTTAAGTTACCGTGGGTGATGGTTAGTATTGCGGGTGTGCTTGTACTTGCGCTTGGCTTTAAAGTTAAAAATATGGGCGCTGAATTTTTACCGCAGCTTGATGAGGGCGATATCGCTATGCATGCGCTGCGCATTACCGGCACCGGTATTGAGCAATCGGTAAAAATGCAAAAAGAGCTAGAGCAAGCCATTTTAGCTAAGCCGGAGGTGGCAAAAGTATTTTCAAAAATAGGTACTCCCGATGTAGCAAACGATCCTATGCCACCTAACGTTGCCGACACCTTTTTAATGTTAAAACCTCGCGATCAATGGCCAAATCCTGCTTTACCTAAAGAAGAACTGGTTAAGCAAATTCGTCATTTAGTCAATGAAGTACCCGGTAATAACTATGAGTTTACCCAACCTATAGAAATGCGCTTTAACGAGCTAATTGCAGGCGTGCGCGCCGATGTGGCTGTGCGTATTTATGGCGATGATTTATCAACATTAAAACAGTTCGGTGAAAAAGCCACAGCCTTGGTACAAAATATTACTGGCGCAACCGATGTACGCCTTGAGCAAATGGAAGGCCTGCCTACGCTTTCGGTTACGCCGCTTCGCGATCATATGGCGCTGCTAGGTTTAACCGTGACCGATATACAGCAAAGTGTAAGTGCTGCTATAGGTGGTGTACAAACCGGGCTAATTTATGAAGGCGACAAACGTTTTTCGTTATTAGTGCGTTTAGATGAGCGTTGGTCGAGGGATATAACACAGCTTGCACGTTTACCTGTTGCTGTGCCAAAAAGTGCTAATCCCGACCTTGCATTTGTACCGCTTGGCGAAGTTGCAAATATTAGTATTGAAAAAGGGCCTAATCAAATAAACCGCGAAAGCGGTAAGCGTAATGTTGTAGTAACTGCAAACGTAGAGGGGCGCGATTTAGCAAGCTTTGTAAGCGATGCGCAAACAGCTTTAAATTCAGACCTTAATTTACCTAGTGGTTATTGGATTGAATATGGCGGCACGTTTGAGCAGTTAGAATCAGCAAGTAAGCGGCTATCGCTGGTGGTACCGGTTACTTTATTACTTATATTTGGCCTGCTTTATAGCGCGTTTAATTCACTGCATGATTCGTTTATTATATTTAGTGGCGTACCACTTGCGCTTAGTGGTGGTGTGCTTGCGTTGCTTTTACGTGATATGCCGTTATCAATATCGGCAGGTGTGGGGTTTATCGCGCTAAGTGGTGTAGCGGTATTAAATGGTGTGGTTATGCTGTCGTTTATTAAACAGTTAAGAGCTGATGGGCTTAGTTTGATAGATGCAATACAAACCGGTGCGCTTTCGCGCTTGCGACCAGTACTTATGACGGCTTTAGTGGCGAGTTTAGGGTTTATTCCTATGGCGCTAAATACAGGCACCGGCGCTGAGCTACAAAGGCCGCTGGCAACGGTTGTGGTTGGCGGAATTATTTCATCAACTCTACTTACGCTATTAATATTGCCTGCACTTTATAAATTAGTGCATGCAAAATTTAACAAGCAACTTAGTTAGTTGCAGCTCAAAATACAACGTAAAAAGCAGCTGAAGTTTCAGCTGCTTTTTGTTGTTAAGTAAACCATGCAGGTTAATTATATTGAAAAAGATTATCCCAGCGCTCATCCAAAATAGTTTTTGCATGATCTAAATTTATTGCGCTATACACATTGTTAGTGCAGGTTACTAAACGCATCCGGGTGAGTTTTTCAAGCGCATCGCTAATTTCAAAGTCGAGTTCGCATTTATACTTTGTTTTAAACCACGCCTCTATTTGCTCATCAAGCGCCTGTGCGCTTAGGCCACTTTCTGATTTTAGTAAAAATGTATAGGCCAGCAGAGCTTCTTTTATGTCTTCTTCTTCGGCTGCGTCTATAAGGGTATGAAAAACACCGGCGTTGTTATCAAGGTTTTTAAAGTAAAGGTTATCGCTTAGCGCTTTCATAAATTTAATTTTACGGTTTTTAAATTTACTCCATTCTTTAAAAATAAAGCTGCCAAAAACCCCCATTCCAATAGCAAAGGTAATAAAGTGTTGTTGGGTCATTTCTACGGCTTCACTTCTAAAGCCACCCCAAAAAGCAAATAAAGCAAATAACAATAAAATAGATGCGCCAAGCTTAGTGATTAATACCACAGCACCGCCTACTAAAGCCGATGAGCCAATAATCACTTTATCTATAGGGCGCATACGTACTTCGCTATTTGGAAATAGCATTTCAAGGTCGGCTTTGGGTACATTTTGAAACAGCTTAACTATGGTAGAGCTTGGTTCAAACCCTAAAGGCGTTTTATTTTTAGCCTCAAAGTAGGCTTTATCTTTAAAGCGAATAAACACTGCAACGCGGTCGTAATTGGTAAAGTGCAGGGGCTTTTTACGCAAACCCCAAAAGCTGGTTATGGTTTCAGTGAGTTGTGATTCGCCACGGCGGTAAAAAACCACTTCTTCAAAGTCGTCAAACTCTACCTCAAGGCGTACTTTAAAAAGGGATTCTTCGTTGAGTGCATCTTGCAGGTCTTGATGGGTGATCACTTCAAAGTTAGCTGCATTAAGTACCTTAGCAAAATCTTTAGCAAATTCGCGTTGGCACTGCGCTTTTTGATCAGCTGATACTGGCGCTAAAGATCGCGTATCGCTATTGGGATCAAAGGGCGCGTAGTTATTTTTGAGCGACTCAAGTGTTGAATGGTAATCGTAATGGATAAGGCTTGCTAATAAATCGCAAAATTGTTTAAACGATGTTTGCTCTGAGTTGTTTGTGAGCTCAGCGCTACACATATCAACAATATCTTGTTTTCTAAAGGGAATAAAACGTGCACTTTGCATAAATTTTAACTGCTTTGGTAGGTATTTAACTGCATTGGCACATAATAAAATATTCTTATAAATATTGCTAATTTGTTAACAGTTATGTGGCTGTTAAATCTTTAAATGTTTTCAGCGTGTATTAACGTAAATATGTAAGAATTAACCCATTGAGCAACGGCTTATCCTCACAAGCAAAAAGGGATTTACATGGCTATTCAAAAAAAACTAAAAGAAAAAACACGGCACTTTATAGATTCTAAACATATGCTAACAGGCATTACCGTAGCGTCGTTTTTAGAATCTACGATAGTCCCTATTCCGCTTGAAGCAGTGCTTGTGCCTCTTATGCAAGCACGTCGTGAAAAGCTTTGGTTAATAGCGCTTATGGCAACAGTTGGGTGCGTGATTGGTGCTTTATTTGGTTATGCGCTGGGTTATTACCTATTTGACGCTATAGGTGACTGGGTTATTGAAATGTTTTCAAGCCAAGAGCAATTTGAAAATGTTAAGCAGCAAATGCAAAGCCAAGGTTTTTGGTTTGTAATGACGCTGGGAATTGTGCCCATTCCGTTTCAAATTGCGATGCTTGCCGCTGGGGCTACAAAATACTCTATTGGTTTGTTTTTATTAGCCTCAGGTATTGCTCGTTCAATTCGCTATTTTAGTTTAGCCGTTGTTGTATATTACGCAGGTAATAAAGCCGAGCAAATAATCAGTAAACACAAAACTAAAGCAATGATTGCTATTACTATTTTAATATTAGCTTTATGGGGCCTTAGCACTTTAATATAGTTTTATACTTAGTTGTTATAAGTAAGCTGCTCAGCGCGACTAAAACTGTGTGGACACTAATGCAAATGTGGGTTTTTAGCTTTGCATTGTATTTGTGTCTGCTTTGCTCAACTCTTGTATTCAAGGTGGTGAAATAACCCTGCAAGTACAGGGTAAGTTAACCTTTTATAGCGGTTTTTTCTGGTGTGCTATAGTTGGTTAATAACGCATTAAAAAGCGCCACCCTATGATTGAAACTGTAAAACTTACCGTTAGGCTGTCTAACTTTTATAAAATGAGTTGGATAAATAAGGCGGTAAGTATAGCGTTACTTCTCTACATTATTGTTTTTTCACTTTATGCTTTAAATACTTTCCCCCCTTTAAACGTGCAAAACAATGTGTATGGTTTTACTACCGATTTTTGCAATCTCATCGTGCTCGTATTTTTATTTTGGATAGTGCAATGCTCTGAGCTTTCAAAACAAGCGTACGTGTTTTCTACTTTAGGTTTATTGCTATGGAGTATGGGTACAACGGCTGATGTAATAGATGAATTAGTTGTGCAGCCTTATTGGATGAGTGTTTATTTTGAAGACTTATGCAGAACCATGGGAATGCTTTTTACCGCCTATGGGTTATTTAAGACCATGCGTTTTGTACAAAGTATACATAACCGTTTAGCGCACGAGTTGATAACGGACGATCTTACACAAGTACATAATAGACGCTATTTTTATCGGCATGTTAAAACTGCCCCTAGTACGCCTTACGTTATTTTAATTATAGATATTGATCATTTTAAGGCTATTAATGATGAGTTTGGCCATGATGAGGGTGACTTAGTACTACAGCAGTTAGCTACTAAGTATAATAGTGCATTTGTTAATAATGCAGTATTTGCTCGTTTAGGCGGTGAGGAGTTTGGCGGCTATTTGCCTACCGGTAATATAAGCCAAGCGGCTGAATTTTGTGGGCAACTAATAGACATTGCACACAATATTAAAGTTAAACAGGTCAAACAGCTTACCGTAAGTATTGGTATGGCGCTGCAAAGCGCTAACGAGCCCCCCGACAAGGTAATGAAGCGGGCAGACATGGCTTTATACGTTGCTAAAAATAATGGCCGAGATCAATATAAAATAGCCCCTTAAGCTTTCTACGCAAATATCCTTATTATTTGCACATTTATTACACTTTTAAACGTTTTCGTAAAGAACTGTCAGCGAGGGTAATACTTTGTAAACTATGAAATTAAAATGCAGCAAAGAAGTCATAATAGTGATTTTAATAATAAGGAAACTTTAATGACCAACTCTCTGTTGAAAGCTGCTTTACCTCTAAGTTTAATGTCTATTTTAGTTGGTTGTGGCGGCAGCGACGGCTCAAGTGATACAGGCTACGTACAATTATATAACGGTTCATATAACAGCCCATATACGCGTTTATTTGTAGACGAAACTGAGCGCTCAGGCACTGATTTTGCTGATGTAACCACGCGTCATAATTACAGCACCGGCACTTACGATTTAAGCTTTGAATACTTAGATGCAAACGACAGCTACATTACAATTAGCGAACAAGAAGTATCAATCAAAGGTGACAAAACCG
Source organism: Pseudoalteromonas sp. P1-30 (assembly GCF_001400005.1). Lineage (NCBI taxonomy): Bacteria > Pseudomonadati > Pseudomonadota > Gammaproteobacteria > Alteromonadales > Pseudoalteromonadaceae > Pseudoalteromonas > Pseudoalteromonas sp. P1-30. The sequence continues at coordinate 195,949 of NZ_LKBC01000003.1, read as the reverse complement.
AACTAATTGTAATGAGCGGTAACTTTGACGAACCTACGTTCACAGAGCTAAGCGTGCCCATTTCAAGTGATACAGATGAGTTTAACTTAGGTTTTTACAATATCACCAGTGAAGACACTAGCTACGATATTTACCTAGCAACCGATGATGGCGTATTTGAAAGTGCTGAACTATTTACATCAACACAGTATTTAAGTGAACTAGATTTACAAACCCTTGATGAGGGTTACTACACAATTTATATCACTGAGGCAGGTAGCACTGATGTAGTGTATGAGTCGGAGTCGGTTTATTTTTACGATGAAGAAAGCTACGTAGCCATGATCCGCCCAAGCTATGCAACAGAAGAAAACGGTATCACGCTCGATATTGTGACTGACAATAACTATGTTACAGCGCTAAAGCACCAATCAGCGTTAGGCCAATTGCGCTTTATAAATACCGTTGACGATTACTCGCCAGTTAGCTTTAGCACGACCCGTGGCACCACAGTTAACGATACCAATACGGTCGCAAGCGATACCTACACCGATTACGTTGAGCTTTCGCCAAATAGTTACAGCGTTGCAATGTACGACGAAGAGGGCACTAAGCTTGCCGATAACTTTTTAATGACCCTAGAGCGCGAGCAAAGTGCGGTAGGCGTTTTTTACAACGATGTCGATAATGGTTTACGCATGATGAGTGTTGAGGAAAACCTAACACCGAGCAGCTACAGCCATACTATTTCGGTTGTTAACCTAATTGAAAGCTACGCAGGGCAAACAGTAAGCGAAGTTGACGTGTACTTTACCTTAAATGGTGAAACTGTTGATGACGCCACCAATGTAATTGATGGCTTAGATAGATACGATCAAGAAGAAATTGATGTAGATGATGAAGCTTACACTGTGTATGCCGTATACGAAGATAACGGCCAACAAATAGTGTTAATTCAACAAAGCGATATAGATTTTACCGAAGAAGGTAACTATATCTTAATTTTAGAGCACGATGAGACAACCAGTTCAGGCTTTAAAATGAGTGTAACGCGCACAATTACAGACAGCGTAGAATAAGTAACATGTAACACGTTCTAGAAAGTAAAAGCCCTAAGCATTATTGTTTGGGGCTTTTTTTTTCCTAGCTGTAGCGTGATTTTGTTTACATTAAATAAACCCATATATAAGCAGATTGCTATAACTTTTAAAAATTTTAGGTACACTCATAACATAATAAATAAAAAGAGCGTGCCATGGATGAGTTTTTAGGAATAGTGGGTTTATTTGCATTTGCAATAATGGCCGGTGCTATTTGCGGTATTGTCGCAATTGCACAGCTTAGTAATTTAAAGCAAGAAATTACCCAATTAAAAGCAAAAGTACTTAGTTTAGAACTAGCTAACAACGCACAAAGGCACGCTGGAGACGCCGATAAAAGCACCGATAAAAGCACCGCTTGCTCCACAGCTGAACATGCATACACGGCCCAAGCAAATAGTAATGAGGCGACTTTTAATCAAGTTAGTCCTAATCAATCCAATCAGCCAAGTCAGCCTCGTGGGCAGGTAAAAACGCCAGCTTCAGCAATAAAGCCTCCCGCTAATGCTTCTGCCAGTAAACATAAGCAAGGCAGTAAAAATCTCAAACCCACACTATTTACTTCTTTTTTTGAAAAACTGCGTAGCGACTTTGAACAAAACTGGATGACCTGGATAGGCGCAATCGCATTGGCGCTAGGCGGTATATTTTTAGCAAAGTACAGTTTAGAAGCCGGGTTGCTCTCTCCTGCAATGCGATTAACTCTAGGCGGTTTATTTGGTGGTGGCTTAATTGCAGCCGCAGCTTATATGCATTACAAAAATAGTGTATTTGAAGGGTTTAATAACTATATACCTGCAGCGCTTGCCAGTGGGGGTTTTATTACGTGCTTTGCACTGACCTTATTAGCGTATAGCAGCTATAACATGATCAGCCCTTTAACAGCATTTGTTGTACTTGGGGTTATTGCCATCAGTGCGAGCGCTATGGCAATAATGCTTGGCCCAGTATTAGCCGTACTAGGTATTATTGGTGCTTATTGTGTCCCCGTGCTGATTAATACCGGCAGCAATAATTTATTTGCGCTTTATATGTACATTGGGTTTGTGAGCTTATCTGCTGCGCTGGTCGCGCATAAAGTACAGCGTGCATGGCTGTGGTATTTACTTTGGGCGGGGCATTTGAGCTGGTATGTTGTTGGCTTTACTTTAGCTAACAGCAGCACCATTTGGCTTATGGGCACGTATGGGCTATTAAGTATTATTGGTTTAATTGCCGTGCCACGCTTGGGGTTAAAACTTGCGGTGGTTGAAACTCGCCCACATAGTTTAAAGCGCCTAATAAGCGCACTCCCTAGTAACCCTTTAATGCTTGCCTGTATTGTCCCTTTGTTACTGGCTATGCTTTTTGATAGTACTAACTACTTACAGTGGCAAATAATAAATGCGTTAAGCATATTAACACTGCTGTTTTTAGTGCTTAAAAATAGCCGCTGGGATTTATGGCAAGGGGTGGCGATGTTAATAGCTGTACTCTGGCTATTAAGCACGCCTTCTTATTATGCTGATTATTCTGACTCGCTATTTATATTTAGGCACCAATATGGTGGCGCTATATTTTTAGGGTTAGCGCTCAGCGTATATGGGCTTTATTTTGGTATAAAGTGGCAACCTAAACGATTGGCTTTTCATATTACTGCCTCGTTTAGCGTATTTATAATGATTGCCACCTTATACGCTATAATCCCAAACCATGCGTTGGCCACAGTCTATCCATTGTGGGCAGTGATACTACTTACAAGTAGCGCCATTTTAATTAAGTGCGCAATAGGTGGCGCAACGCTTTTTCAGCGCTTCACATATTGGGTGGGGGCAAATGCCAACATCACGCTTGCTATTACTATGTTATTAAATGACAGCGGGCTAACCATTGCACTGGCTATTCAAGTTTTACTTATTAGCGTGTTAATAAACCGCTATCGGGTGCCTATGCCACATTGGCCAATTAAAGCGCTGGTGGCTGCATTACTACTTCGCCTTACATTGTCACCGTGGACCCCAAGTTACGAGGCGCTTAGTGTGTTGGGTGTGCACTGGAGCTTAGTAGTTTATCCTTTGTGTGTGGTGTTATTTTACACTGCAGCCAAATGCTTTAACGCATCGCAGTTAAAAGTTTGGCTTGAAGGCGCAGCGCTGCATTGCTTGGCGTTATTTATTACCACCGAAACCAGCTATCAACTGGTAGGGCACTATCCGCAGTTTGATTCTTTGAGCTTTTACGAACAAGCTTTACTCACCTGTAATTGGCTTGCGCTGGGTTGTGTATATTTACACCGTGCTCGTATTGCCGGTAGCTTAGCTAAATTATACCAAGTGGCAGGCATAGCATTAGCAGGTGCTGCGGGTGTTACTGCACTGAGCACCTTACTAAACGCTAATCCATTTTTAAGCTCTATTTATATTGGCGAATATTTTGTATTTAATTGGCTATTTTTGCTTTGGTTAGTGCCTGCGGGTCTCGTGCTTTGGCTTTATACGTTAATTAAACCGCTGTATACAAAAGCTGCGCCATTTATACTCACAGTAGCGGGTGTATTGAGTGTGTTGGCAATTAATGGCTTTATACGCCAATACTGGCAAGGCCCTTATATTTACTTATCAACAGGTGCAAGCAACGCAGAGCTTTATAGCTACTCGGTTATTTGGCTTGTGTTAGGGGCTATTACTGTGGTGCTAGGGCATTTAAAAAATCAGCTATTAATCCAAAAAATAGGGTTAGGATTATTGGCAGCGGTTATTTTAAAAGTATTCTTAGTGGACATGGCTAATTTAACGGGGCTTTTAAAAGCGCTGTCGTTTATCGGCTTAGGCTTGTCGTTAGTGGGGCTTAGTTGGTTATTTCAAAAACTGCGAAGCCAAGCCAAACCAGCCTAATAATTTAGGGTTCCAACGCTTTGTTAAGCACATAAATAAGCCCAGCTAACGCTGGGCTTATTTTTTGCTGCTAATTGGCAATTACGTGCTGTGATTAAGTAAAGCTTTAAGCTTACCCGGCTTAATCGGCTTACTTAAATAATGAATATTAGCCGCTTTAGTTTCTTGTTTAAGCTCGGTGTCGCGTACGGCGGTTATAAGTATGGCGGGCACTTCGCTTTGCCATGTATCACGCAGTGTTTTTATAAGCGAAATACCATCGCAATCATTACCTAATTGGTAATCCATTAAAATTACATCGGGCGCTGTGTGCTGTTTAGCGTGCGCGAGTACTTTATTTACATCGTCAAACAAGGTGTAATTGGCTTGCCACTTTTTAAGTAAACTGGCCATTGCTGCTAGGTTTTCGGGGTCATCGTCTACCGCGACTATGTTAATCGCGGCGCGGTTTTCTACTAAGCTGCTGGCCGTTGCTTTTTGCTGTACAAACTGCGCATCTCCATAGGGTACTTCAATACTAAAGCGGCTGCCTTTACCGGGCTCTGAGTGCACATCAAGCTCTAAGCTAAGTAAATCGGCCATACGTTTTACAACGCCAAGCCCTAAACCAACGCCTTTGTTATCACCGGCTTCTATACGGTAAAAGTCGTTAAATATTTTAGCTTGTTCTATTTGGCTAATACCTGGGCCGGTGTCCCATACTTCTATACGTAAATTATGTTTACGGTTTCTGCACGCTATTAATACTCGCCCTGTTTCGGTGTATTTAACCGCATTAGACACCAAGTTTTGTATAATTCGGCGCAAGTAGGTGATGTCGCTATGCACAATTTGTGCGTTTGAACGCACGGTTAGTTTTAAGCCTTTATCGCTTGATAAAATAGCGTACTCGCTTTGCAGTGGCATAAGTATATCGTTTATACAAAAGTGGCGTGGGGTAGGGGTCATTGCGCCTTGCTCTAACTTGGCAATTTCTAGTAAGGCCGACATTAAATGCACGGTTGAGTCTAAACTGTGGCCAAGCTTATTAAAGCTATTTTGGTTAGTTGTATCAAGCTGCTTTTCATCAATGGCTGCAAGGTATAAACGTGCCGCGTTAAGGGGCTGTAAAATATCGTGGCTAGCCAGTGCTAAAAATCGCGTTTTACTGTCATTGGCTTGCTCTGCTTCGCGCTTGGCTAAAGTAAGTGCTTGCTCTGTTTTTACTCGGCTATCTATTTGTGCTTGTAAGTCTTTATTAATGGTTTGCACTTCTTGGGTTCGCGCTTCAATGCGGTTTTCAAGATCCATGTTAATTTCTTCAAGCGCATTTTGCGTACTTATATGGTTTGTAATGTCTGAAAAACTCGTTACAAAGCCGCCATCGGGTAGGGGGTTACCTATCATTTCGTACACTTGGCCATTACGGCGGTGACGAATAAAGTGATGCGAGCTACCATTTTTTAAATGCTGAACGCGTTTTTCTACTTGGCGCTCTATTTCGCCTGGGCCACATTCACCGCGTACTGCGTTGTACCTTATTATATCTTCTATGGGTTGCCCCACTTCTAAAAAGCCGTCGGGGTAGCCAAACATTTGGCTGTAGCGCTTATTCCATGCCACCAGTTTTAAGTCTTTATCGACCACCGAAATACCATGGCTTAAGTTTTCGAGCGAGGTATACAGCAAGTTTTGGTTAAACTGCAGTGCTTGTGTGGTTTCGTCAAAAAAGTTAACCACCTCTTCAAAGGCCATACGTTTACCCGATGAAACCGTACGTATTAGCGCCTGCGCCGAAGACGCCCCTAATACCCCAGTTAACGCACGCTCGCAGTAGGCTATAAATTCGGGCTCGGGGTGGGCATTATTGTCACTTAGCTGGTGCGAAAGTGAAAAGTGCGCCAGTACTTGTTGGCTGCGCTGAATACCTAAAAAGGTTTGCAGCAGTATTTTAAAGTCGTAAACCGTGGCTTTAACATTTTTGTTTAAGCGGCGCGATAAAATAGCCTGATCTTTAGGGTTAACAAATGCAGCGGCCTGGATTTTATCTATCAAGCGCTCTTCTGCCCCTAACGAAAAACTAATATAACAACCAATGTTAGCAAATAAGGCTATCAGAGTGCCGCGTGTAATAAGGGTTTGCTGAAGCTCGCTATCAAGAGCGCTACCGGCATCTAAAATTGGCATCATTAAAAATAATACCCAACAAATAAAACCCGCTAATAGCCCCGCATATACACCATAAGCATGGCCTTTTCGCCAGTAAAGCCCACCCACAATAGCCGGGAGCAGCTGCGTTACTAACGAAAACGCCACCAGCCCCATACTGGCCAGCGCACTACCATGGCCAAACCATTGCTGATAAAAATAAGCCAATATAAGTATGCCGGCTATGGTAAAGCGCCTGACTAATAAAATTTGCGATTTATAACTGCTGGTAATTAAGTTGCGCTTAAATTTACGGCGTAGCATAAGCGGCAGCACTACATCGTTAGAGATCATGGTGCTAAGCGTAAGTGTGGCCACCACGATCATGGCGGTGGCTGCAGAAAGCCCGCCAATAAATACAAAGGTACTTAAAAAAGCTTGGTCGTGAATAAGCGGTAACGCTAATACAAAGCTGTCGGGTGAAAAACTGCTACCAATACTTGGGTGAATTGCGGCAGTAGCAATAGGAATTATCATCGCGGCGGTGAGTAATAAATACAGCGGAAAAGCCCAGCGAGCAGTAAATAAATGGCGTTTGTCTTGGTTATCTACCACGGTGACATGAAATTGTCGTGGTAAACAAATTATTGCCGCGGCAGCCATAAGTGACTGGCCAATAAAGTTAAAACTAAAAAAGTTAAAGTTGCCCCAGTGTTGCCAAATCGACTCTGTGACTTTGTCGCCGCTAAGGGTGGGTAAATTAAATAAGGTGTACAAGGCTAAGCCAGCGACGGCAATAAGCGCAATGAGCTTTATCATTGACTCAAAGGCGACTGCTAGCATAAGCCCAGAGCGGTACTCGGTAACATCTACCTTACGGGTACCAAAAAATATTGCAAACAGCGCCATAATTAACGTGGCGGTGAGGGTAAGCATTTCGCCAGATATTTGATTGCTGTTTTGCAAAAGCAAAAAGCTGGTACTGAGTGCTTTTAACTGCAGCGCAATATAGGGAATGGTAGCAAGTAGGGCAATAACAGTGACCAGTATTGCACTGGTTTGACGTTTACCATAGCGGGCAGAAATAAAGTCGGCAATGGTGGTAATGTTTTGTTTTTTACTTACTAATACCAGTTTGCGTAAAAAGCCTTGGCCAAAAAAGAACAACAAGGAAGGCCCCAATAAAATGGGTAAATAGCTCCAACTACTGGTGGCGGCGGTACCAACCGAACCATAGTACGTCCACGAGGTACAATAAATCCCTAACGATAACGAATACACAAAAGGATGATGGCTAATCCGTTTAGCAAGTGGTGTTGTTTTATCGCCCCAATTAGCGAGCCAAAACAGCACCCCAATATAGCCTAATGCTACAAAAATCAGTACAGCAGTCATGTTGTTATTAAACCTTATTATTTATACCCACACACAATACCAGAGATAACTTTAAGTGTGCGTGCACAATTTTATGCAAAATATTAACGTTGTTTTTATTGTATTGATTTTAAATGATTATTTATATTGTTGATGATTTATTAGACTAATGTCGCATTTTTACACAAAGCCACTTAAATTTTGCCGTTAACGCGCTTAGGCAAAAGCTAACCTACTGAAAATTATGTGTAATTGTATTTTTAAATACAATTGCATTTGCAGTTTACGTAAACGTTAACAGGCTGTTACGACTATGGTCTCACTTCACTCTTCACGCCGCGTTGCTAAATTAATAACCGACTATAAAAAAACCACTCATTGCAATTATGCAATGCTTAAAGGGGAAAATAAAAATGGCTTTTAAAGATGAAGAACAAGCAAAAGCTTATTGGGCAGAAAACATTTCACTACTGTTTAAGTTACTAGCAGTGTGGTTTGTGGTCTCATTTGGCTTTGGCATATTACTGGTAGATGTACTGAATGAAGTACGTTTTTTTGGGTTTAAACTTGGCTTCTGGTTTTCACAACAGGGCGCTATTTACACCTTTGTAGCTTTGATTTTTGTTTACGTTTTCAAAATGAACACGTTAGATAAAAAATACGGCGTAGACGAATAGGAGCTAGGTAATGGATGTTCAAACACTCACATTTATAATTGTTGGTTTAAGTTTTGCGCTTTATATCGGCATTGCAATTTGGGCGCGTGCAGGCTCTACAAATGAGTTTTACGTGGCAGGGGGCGGCGTACCTCCGCTTGCCAATGGTATGGCAACCGCAGCCGATTGGATGAGCGCAGCGTCGTTTATTTCAATGGCGGGTATTATTTCGTTTGCAGGTTACGATGGCGGTGTTTACTTAATGGGGTGGACTGGCGGCTATGTATTACTCGCTATGTGTTTAGCGCCTTACTTACGTAAATTTGGCAAATTCACTGTACCTGACTTTATAGGCGATCGTTACTACTCACAAACAGCACGTGTTGTTGCTATTTTGTGTGCAATCTTTATTTGTTTTACTTACATTGCTGGACAAATGCGTGGCGTAGGCGTGGTATTTTCGCGCTTTTTAGAAGTAGAAATTGAAACCGGTGTTTACATTGGAATGGTGATTGTATTCTTTTATGCGGTACTTGGCGGCATGAAAGGCATTACCTACACGCAAGTAGCGCAGTACTGTGTGCTTGTGTTTGCCTATCTTGTGCCCGCTATCTTTATTTCAATGATGATGACAGGCCACTTCTTCCCGCAAACCGGCTTTGGTGCCACATTGAGTGATGGCTCAGGCATGTATGTACTTGATAAGCTAGACGGGTTAAGCGCAGAGCTGGGCTTTGCACAATACACCGAAGGCTCTAAAAGCATGATTGACGTATTTGCTATTACCGGCGCTTTAATGGTGGGTACTGCAGGTTTACCGCATGTAATTGTTCGCTTTTTCACTGTACCACGCGTTAAAGATACCCGTATTTCAGCAGCGTGGACACTGGTATTTATTGCTATTGTTTACACTACTGCACCGGCGGTTGCCTCGTTTGCACGTGTAAACATGATTGACACCATTAACGGTAAAGATGGTAGCGGTACAGAGTACGCTCAAGCACCAGCGTGGATCAAAAACTGGGAACGCACGGGCTTAATTACCTTTAATGATAAAAACGGCGACGGCAAAATGTTTTACACCGCCGGCAAGGTAGAAGACCCAACAAGCGCAAACGAAGTAAAAGTAGACCGCGATATTATGGTACTGGCTAACCCTGAAATTGCTGATTTACCAGCATGGGTAATCGCATTAGTTGCGGCCGGTGGTATTGCTGCTGCGCTTTCAACCACAGCGGGGTTATTGCTGGTTATTTCAACCTCAGTGTCGCACGATTTACTTAAACGCACCCTTAAACCCGACATAAGCGATAAACAAGAGCTACTAGCTGCTCGCTTAGCTGCGATGATTGCCATTGTTATATCGGCTTACTTTGGGATTAACCCGCCTGGGTTTGTTGCATCGGTGGTCGCCTTTGCCTTTGGTTTAGCGGCGGCGAGTTTCTTCCCAGCAATTATTATGGGGATATTCTCTAAAACAATGAATAAAGAAGGCGCAATTGCTGGCATGGTGACCGGTATAGGCTTTACCGCTGCGTATATTATCTTCTTTAAATTTGTAAGCCCTGAGCTTAATAGCCCAGAAAATTGGTTCTTAGGTATTTCACCCGAAGGAATTGGCTTAGTGGGAATGATAATTAACTTTGTGGTTGCTGCAACCGTACTTAAATTAACAAAATCGACACCGCTTGAAATACAACAAATGGTGGAAGGTATTCGTAATCCTAAAGGGTCAGGTGAAGCACACGCACATTAATGCGCTAAGCCTACTTAAAAATAAAGCACCAAAAGCCCGACTTTAGTCGGGCTTTTTATTTGTTCAAATAATGAGTACATTAGGTTTTGTGTATACTTTTTAAGAGTACAGCAATGAGTGTAGAGCAGCAGGAAGTTGCCCAGTTTGTGTGTATGCAGGCGCCATTTAGCATGCTACACGACAGTGCGTGTGAGTATTTTGTAAGCCATATTGATAGTATTTATTTAACCCGAGAAAACCAAGCGCAGTGGCTGCAAACGCAAACCCCAAAGCTTTTTTTAATTCGCTCTGGTTTATACGACCTAGTGGATGCAAAAGGCGATGTAGTGAAGCGTTTAGCGCAGGGGGATTACTTTGGCTATCCTTCTTTGTTAACAGGAGAGGCGATTCAAAATAGGTTACAGGTACAAAAAGAGGGCATAGTGTATATGCTTGCGCAAACGCATTTTGATTTTTTACGTCATCAATACAAACCGTTTGAGCAATATTTTGTACGCGCGCACGCCAATCGTTTACTTTCATCACATTATAAAAGTAAAAACGATAGCTGGTCTGAGCGTAGAATATCTGAGCTGATGACCCGCACCGCCATAACCTTAGCCCCCGATGCCAGTATTAGGCAAACCGCTAAAAAAATGAAAAAACACGGTGTATCGTCAATTATGATCACCGAACACGCCATTTTAGTTGGCGTAGTGACCGACCGCGACTTACGTAACCGTGTACTGGCCGACGAAGTCGACCCGCAAGATGCGGTTAGCAGCATAATGAGTGCAAAGCCTAAATTTATATTTGAAAACAATCGGGTGTTTTCTGCTTTGCATTTAATGCTTAAATACAATATTCATCATTTACCTGTACTTGATGAAAACCACAAGCCTTTGGGTATGCTTACCAGTACCGATTTACTGCGCCAGCAAAAAAGTGACCCTGTGCAGCTTATTGGTCGCATTTATAAAGCCCACAGCATTGCCGATTTAAAACGTTATGCAGGCGAAATCCCTGAGTTACTGCGAAGTTTTTCATACAACATAGAAGACATATCGCTAATTGGTAAATTGCTCAGCGGCTTAACCGATGCACTCACCTCGCGTCTTATTCATTTATTTCAAGAAGAAAATGGCGCAGCGCCCACCAGTTTTTGCTTTATATGTTTTGGCTCGCAAGCACGCGAAGAGCAAACCCTACATTCAGATCAAGACAACGGCTTATTACTCCCAGATGATTTAAGCGAGCAACACCAAGCTTACTTTAAACACATGGGGGAGTTTGTTTGTGAGCAGCTAGTAGAGTGCGGCATTAGGCGTTGCCCCGGAAATATTATGGCCAGCAGTGATGAGTGCAGAATGAGTGTAAGCCAGTGGTGCGAGCGCTTTTTTAAATGGATAAAAAGCCCAACCCCAAGTGCCATGCTTAACTGCAAAATATTTTTTGATTTGCGCTTTATAGAAGGCTCCAATGCCCTATACAGCGGCTTTTGCGAGCAGCTAAACAGAATATCGCGCGATGAGTTGTTTTATGCTGCTATGGCAACCGACATAAGAGCCAGCTCAGTGCCTATTGGCTTGTTTAATAAGCTTAAAACGCAAAAAAATGATAACAACCATAAGTACATTGATTTAAAAAAGCGTGGTGTGGTGATCATTAACGATATAGTGCGTTTATATGCGTTAAAAGCAGGTATAAAACGCGCCAATACCCAAGAGCGTTTAGATGCTTTACTTAAGCATTCACTGCTAAATAAAGACGATATTTATAATTTAAAAGATTGCTGGCGATTTTTAACTCAGTTGCGTTTTAGTACGCAAATAAACGAAGAAGGTTTGCCAAGTAACTGCATAAACCCCGATAAATTAAGTTCATTAGAGCGCCATCAGCTTAAAGAGGCTTTTTATTTAGTAAAACAAGCGCAACAAGCCGCGGCGTTTAAATTTGCCCGTGGCAGTTTGTAACAAGAGGTAAGCGCTGTGGTAAAGAAATGGCTCAGTAAGTATATAAAAAGGCGTAATTTATTAAGTCAAAATGCGTTAACGCAACGCTATTTAGTGATTGATTTAGAGCTTACTGGGCTTGATGTAAACCAGCATGAAATTGTCTCAGTAGCCTGGGTAAAAATAGATAACCAATGTATAAAAATGAGTGAGTCTCAGCATTTAATTAATAAAAACGTTAAACGCTTAGACCAAAGCCCTGTTTTTCACGGCATTATTGACGACACTGTGGCTAAAGGACAAAGCCTGCACACTATATTAACGCAGCTAAGCCGTGATTTTAGTGACCATATTTTGGTTTTTCATAACGCCATACTGGATTGGGGGTTTTTAAAAGCAGCCCTTAAAAACGCTAATATAAGTGCGCAACCTAAGTTAATACTCGACACCCTCCACATAGAAAAAAAGCGCCTTATTTGCCAAGGTGCAGAAATAAAACAAGATGATTTAACCCTAAGTGCGTGTCGCAAACGTTATGAGTTACCAAGCTATCATTGCCATAACGCACTTACAGACGCACAGGCCACCGCCGAATTATTATTAGCCCAGTGCTACCAAATAAACCGTGGTAAAGAGCTAAAAGTGGGTGAGTTAACCTAGGTTGGCTGTAGGCGCGGCTTTATGCCGCGCGAGCTAAACTCTGCTTATAATAAAGCGCAGTTTACTAATTATTTTGTTAAGATAAGAATTTTAAAAGGATTTATTATGGTAATTGAAGCCGCCAGTAAGTATTACAACCAGTTAAACAATGACCTTAAAGCAGTTAAAAAGTACATTCACAATAATTTTGGTGTGTTTCTTACTATTCTTTACTTACTGGGTAGTTTATCAGGCGTTGTGTATCTTTACGTTTTACTTAATAACTTCTCGGTTGATATATTCAATTTCATTGAAATAAGTGACTTTTTACTGGCACTGATTTCAAATTTTTTACTTATTACTCTTTATACTACGATCATCGTTTTAACAGCTATTTATTTAAATTGGCGCTCAGGACACATGCCAGATCCTAGTAAAACAACCGTGTTAAAAAAACTTTATTATGGCTTTGGTTACCCGTTCTATTTATTAAAACCTAGTTACTCATTAATGTTATTTTTAGCACTTATAATATCTACATACCCTACTATGTTGGCGCATTCACACAGTAAAGATATAATAAATGAAAGAACAATGAATTATCACTTGTCATTAAATTATCCAATTGCTCAGAGTAAAGTAACTCAACTTCAAAATGTTCAAATAGTAGCCTCAACAATGCGGAATTTATTTGTTTATGATAATAAACAAGATGAGTTACTTATTATTTCACAAGAAAATATCTCAGCTTTGATACCTAATCTACACCAAGAAAAAACGATTAAGCCAAAGTCAAAAGCTGCATCAAGCACACAGTAATTAAACATTCGCTGAAACACGATTGGCTGCTATTTATTAGTATGGACGCATAACCAAGCATGGCACTTATTCAGGACAAATTATGAGACTCATTACCACTATTCTTCTAACCTTATTCCCTGTGATCGCTTGTGCTAATTCGAGCTTACCTGCCAATCGTCATATCTCAGTGCAAGGCACTGCTGAGGTATTAGTTGAGCCTGACATGGCTAAAATACTATTTAAGGTGAATAGTGTTAAAAATGAGCCAAAAGCCGCCAATAACGCGCTTGAGAATAAAGTGAAGTTATTAATAGATGGGCTCAATCAATTTGAAATAAGCGCCGATGACGTAGTTGCCTCAAACGTTAAAATTGAAAAAACAGGAATGGATTATATTGAAACAGGGCATCAGGCACTTAGCGAATACGCAGCGATAAGAACGTTTGAAGTAACGCTAAACAGTATTGAGCGTGTGAGCGATTTAACCGATTTTTTATTGAACCAAGAAGTAAATGCGATTCAAAATATTGCGTTTTTATCTTCAAAATTTGAGCAATTACAAGCGCAAGCCACACAGTTAGCAATTGAAGATGCAAAAATAAAAGCGGATTTACTTGCTGATTCATTCAATGCAAAAGTAGGTGAAGTACGCACTATTCGCTCAACTAAAAACAACTATGACAGTGGTTTTAGTACAGCCATAACCAAGATGCACAGGGCGCAGCATGATAATAACTCTTTTCCTCAAATACGTAGTAACGATTTACAGGCAACAATAAGCTTTAAATCATCCATAAACGTGGTGTTTGATTTAGAGATAACTGATTAAATTAATAATTTCATTTCAAATACATGTTCGTACTGTAAGCTAGTTTTATGTTTTTGATTAATTTGAAGGTAGCAATACTATGAGCGATGAAAGCAACACATTAAAAGCACAAACCGAAGCAAAAATAGCAGCAGGGCGAAAAGGTAATCCTGATTTTATGAAAGGCGTTGATGAAACCATTGCTCAGGCAAAAGCGTTTCAAGAAGGGGCAAATGCACTTAATTTAGATCAAAATGCCCCACGCTTTGAACTGCCTAACCAGCACGCTGAGCAAGTTTTATTAGATGAGCTACTTGCAAAAGGGCCTGTGGTTATAGCTTTTTATCGTGGTAGTTGGTGCCCTTATTGTAATTTACAGCTAAAAGCGTTGCAGTCACGCCTAGCTGAAATTTACGCATTAGGCGCACAGCTGGTGGCTATTAGCCCACAAGCGCCCGATGGCTCAATGAGCGAAAACGACATACGTAATATGGATTTTGTTGTGCTGAGTGACCAAAATGCAGATGTAGCAGCAAGCTATGGCGTAGCGTGGCAAGTACCTGCATTTTTATTAGAGCATATGCGTGAAGACCGCGGCCTTGATTTAGAGTCGCTTAATAACGGCAACGGCAGTATTTTACCTATTCCTGCCACGTTTGTTTTAGATAGCCAAGGTAAAGTGACGTGGCGCTATGTTGATGTTGATTACCGCACCCGCTCAGAGCCACAAGATATAATTAATGCTTTAAAAGCACTACAGTAAGCACTCAAGCAAGCTCGCTTTATGCCCAAAAGTAGCCAAGTAAATTAGCTACTTTTGGGTTAATTTAAAGTTTCTAATCGCTCCCTCTTATAAAAATGTTCAAGGTCGATTACAATACAGCCATCTAAAAGGCATCGATGCCTTTGTCTGCACGTAAAGAGAGTGGATTTTATATTTCATGGCAATCAAACTTGCAATTAATGGTTTTGGTCGTATTGGTCGAAATATTGTCCGCGCGTTGTACGAGTCAGGTTTGAGCGACGAGATAAAAATTGTTGCGATTAACGAACTTGCTGACCCTGAAGCTATTGCTCATTTATTAAAATACGACACGTCCCACGGTCGTTTTTCTTTTCCTGTAAAACTTGGTGAAGACACCATTAGCGTTGCAGGCGATACCATTGCACTATTTTGTGAAGAAAACCCAGTAGAATTACCTTGGCAAACCCTTGATGTAGATGTAGTACTTGAATGTACCGGTGTTTATCACTCGCGCGAGCATGCACAATTACACATTACTGCGGGTGCTAAAAAGGTGTTGT
Source organism: Pseudoalteromonas sp. P1-30 (assembly GCF_001400005.1). Lineage (NCBI taxonomy): Bacteria > Pseudomonadati > Pseudomonadota > Gammaproteobacteria > Alteromonadales > Pseudoalteromonadaceae > Pseudoalteromonas > Pseudoalteromonas sp. P1-30. The sequence goes on along the minus strand of NZ_LKBC01000003.1, from coordinate 180,600 downwards.
TTTCGCACCCAGCTGATAACGATGTAGATGCCACCATTGTGTATGGCATTAACGACGATGAGCTCAAACGCGAGCACACTATAGTATCTAACGGCTCATGTACTACAAACTGTGTGGTGCCTGTTATTAAAGTGCTAGATGATGCGTTTGGCATTGAATCGGGCGCTATTACCACTATTCACGCGTCGATGAACGATCAACAAGTGATTGATGCGTACCATCATGATTTACGTCGTACCCGCGCTGCGAGTCAGTCTATTATTCCGGTTGATACAAAATTAGCACGAGGAATAGACCGCATTTTACCCAAATTTGAAGGGCGCTTTGAAGCCATTGCGGTTCGCGTGCCGACAATTAACGTAACGGCAATGGATTTAAGTGTTACAGTAAATGCCGATGTAGATTTAAAGGCGGTAAATACGGCACTTAAAGCCCAAGCAAAAGACCGCTTAGAAGGTATTTTAAGTTACACCGAAGAGCCATTGGTATCGGTTGATTTTAATCACGACCCACATTCTTGTATTATTGATGGCACGCAGACACGTGTTAGTCACAAACGCCTGATAAAGTTACTTGTTTGGTGTGATAACGAATGGGGTTTTGCCAATCGCATGCTAGATACAGCACGTGCGATGATGGCTAAGTAAGCATTTTATAATAATTTTAAAATTTATTTTTCAGGTTCAAGTATCGTTAACTAAGGAGATGTTATGTCGGTCATAAAAATGGCAGATTTAGATTTAAACGGCAAGCGCGTATTAATTCGTGAAGATTTAAATGTACCAGTTAAAGCAGGTAAAGTGACCTCAGATGCACGTATTCGTGCTGCACTGCCTACTATTAAGCTAGCTCTTGAAAAAGGCGCTAAAGTAATGGTTATGTCGCACCTTGGCCGCCCAACAGAAGGCGAGTACGATGACGAATTTTCACTTGCCCCTGTAGCCGATTACCTAAACGATGCACTTGAGCAAAATGTACGCCTTGAAAAAGACTACTTAAACGGCGTTGAAGTTGCCGATAACGAAGTGGTTGTATTTGAAAACGTACGATTTAATAAAGGCGAGAAGAAAAACGACGAAGCCTTATCAAAACAACTTGCTGCACTGTGTGATGTGTATGTAATGGATGCATTTGGCACCGCTCACCGCGCACAAGCGTCTACTCATGGCGTTGGCTTATTTGCAGATGTTGCCTGTGCTGGCCCGTTATTATCAGCAGAACTTGAAGCACTAGGTAAAGCACTAGATAACCCAGCACGCCCATTAGTGGCAATTGTAGGTGGTTCTAAAGTATCAACTAAATTAACTGTTTTAGACTCGCTTTCAACGATTGTAGATCAGCTTGTAACAGGTGGCGGTATTGCTAATACCTTTATTGCAGCTGCGGGTCATCCGGTTGGTAAATCACTTTATGAAGCTGATTTAATGGATGAAGCAAATCGTTTATGTGCAGCAGCTAAAGCAAACGATGGTGAAATTCCGGTACCGACTGATGTTGTGGTAGGTAATGAATTTTCAGACTCTGCAGTCGCTACGCTTAAAGATGTAAGCGAAGTAACAAGCGATGACATGATTTTTGATATTGGCCCTGATACAGCCAGCCAGCTTGCAAAAATTATTGCAAACGCCGGTACTGTTGTATGGAATGGCCCAGTTGGCGTATTTGAGTTTGATCAGTTTGGTAATGGTACACGTGCTATTGCTCAGGCAATTGCTAACTCTAATGCGTTTTCGATTGCAGGCGGTGGTGACACTTTAGCGGCAATTGATAAATACGGCATTGCCGATAAAGTATCTTACATTTCTACCGGTGGTGGTGCGTTCTTAGAGTTTTTAGAAGGCAAAAAACTTCCTGCAGTAGAAATGCTAGAGTCGCGCGCTAAATAATAATTTTTAGCCGCATTAGGTGAGGGGAAACCCTCACCAACGATTAATTATTAAATACCTCTCACCCTTATTTAATAGTTAATTAAGACAAAACTGAGCAGTGTAAATTGCTTTATTTTGTGGCGCAGTGATTGCGTCAAACTAACATATCCGTTCAAACTAGATGGCAGGAGACTGCTGTCGATAAATTGGAGAATACCCAATGGCTTTAATCAGTATGCGACAACTTTTAGATCATGCAGCTGAACACGGTTACGGCGTTCCAGCCTTTAACGTGAATAACCAAGAGCAAATGCGCGCAATAATGGAAGCGGCTGATAAAACAAACAGCCCAGTAATTGTTCAAGGATCAGCAGGCGCACGTGCTTATGCTGGTGCTCCATTTATCCGCCACATGATTTTAGCAGCCGTTGAAGAATGGCCGCACATTCCAGTAGTAATGCACCAAGATCACGGTACCTCACCCGGTGTTTGCCAACGCTCAATTCAACTTGGCTTTTCATCAGTTATGATGGATGGCTCATTAATGACTGACGGAAAAACCCCATCAAGCTACGAATATAATGTAGAAGTAACACGCGAAACCGTGGCTATGGCACATGCATGTGGTGTATCGGTAGAGGGCGAGCTAGGTGTACTTGGCTCACTTGAAACCGGTGAAGCGGGCGAAGAAGATGGTGTAGGCGCAGAAGGTAAACTAACTACCGATCAAATGCTTACTGACCCAGAAGAAGCCGCTGATTTTGTAAATAAAACCCATGTTGATGCCTTAGCAATTGCTTGTGGAACATCGCACGGTGCGTACAAATTTACGCGCCCACCCACAGATGACATTTTAGCGATTGATCGTATTAAAGAAATTCACGCACGTATCCCGAACACGCACTTAGTTATGCACGGATCGTCGTCTGTACCACAAGAATGGTTAGAGATCATAAATCAATACGGTGGCGAAATTCCTGAAACGTACGGCGTACCTGTTGAGCAAATTGTAGAAGGGATCAAATACGGTGTACGTAAAGTAAATATTGATACCGATTTACGCCTGGCCTCTACCGGTGCTATTCGCCGTCATATGGCGCTTAACCCATCTAACTTCGATCCGCGTAAATACCTAGCAGAAGCAACTAAAGCAATGACAGAGATTTGTGTTGCGCGTTACAACGCGTTTGGTACAGCTGGTCAAGCAGGTAAAATTAAGCCAATTTCACTTGATGACATGCACCTTAAATATTTAAGTGGTGAGTTAGACCCACAAATTAAATAATGATCTTTGATTAATAAAATACCGTTATAAAAACCAGCTGGCGTAATCCAGCTGGTTTTTTTATACCGCAAGGCACTGGGATCACTGTTGTACCAACTTAATAAAATGGGATCACTGATTTACTAACCGCCCCGTATTCGGATCATTTATTTACCAACTAGCGCATAAATTTACGCCACGTTAGGCGCTCAATCAATCAGATCGTTTTTTATTTGTACAATAGATCAGGTGCTTAGTTGTTTGACTAAGTATAACCGTGATCCCAAACCCGATCGGCTTAGTAAAAATCTGATCTTTTTATAGGCTGCTTAGTAAAAAACAGATCTATTTTTAACCACGTAATCACATCTTTCAGTGCAAACTCAGTTTCGTATCTGGTTTTTTTACTGTGTTAGTAAAGTAATGATCCCGCCATGAATATCTACTCAGAAATAAAACTGTCATCTTTTTGTAAATATGTTTTGATTAACCGTAATTTGCAAAATAGTTTTAAAAATATGACGTTAATGAGGTTTTTTGTCACTATTTTGTGTTTTTTTTACCAGGATTTTAATTTACACGTTACACTTTCATAAAAATGTCATACTTAGTCATAATAATGAAAACTAATTCGATAGCGTAAGAGATAATTTGGAATGTCACGTAAAGTACTAGTCGTAGATGATGAAGCTCCTATCAGAGAGATGTTAGTTTTTGTTTTAGAGCAAAATGGATTTCAAGCAATTGAAGCAGAAGATTACGATTCTGCAATTGCAGCTATGGTTGAACCATACCCAGATATGGTTTTACTCGATTGGATGTTACCAGGCGGTAGCGGTATTCAAATTGCTAAGCAATTTAAGCAAAGTGAATACACACGCCAAATTCCAATCATTATGCTTACAGCCCGCGGCGAAGAAGAAGACAAAGTACGCGGCCTAGAAGTAGGGGCAGATGACTACGTCACTAAACCTTTTTCTCCTAAAGAGTTAATGGCTCGTATTAAAGCGGTTATTCGCCGTGTATCGCCTACCTCATTAGAAGAAGCCATAGAAGTACATGGCTTGCGTTTAGACCCAATATCGCACCGCGTTACCTCTGAGGGAAGCGAGCTTGATATGGGCCCAACCGAATTTAGATTATTACATTTTTTTATGACTCACCCAGAGCGTGTTTATAGCCGTGAACAACTGCTTGACCATGTTTGGGGAACTAATGTGTACGTAGAAGACCGTACAGTTGATGTGCACATACGTCGTTTACGCAAAGCGATTGCACCGCTGGGGCATGATCGCTTAGTACAAACAGTACGTGGTGCAGGTTATCGTTTTTCTAGTAAATTATAAGGTACCGCAGCTAGGGTGTGAGTACGCATAAATTACTACTCAAAGGTAAAGTGAGTGTATGTATCGAGTTATTAATAAACAGGCGTTAGTAAAACGTCTGTTTATCTATTTTTTACCCCTGTTATTAGTTGGTGTGCTTATTGGTGCACCTTTTTTGCTTTTATTTTTAGGCACTTCTTCTCTTTTAGTCTGGCATTATCATCAACTTTATCGCTTAAGCGATTGGCTTTTAAATCAACGTAGCTTTAACCCACCAGAGGGCGAGGGTGCCTGGGAACAAGTATTTGAAGGCATTTATCATTTACAGCACCGTAATCGTAAAAAACGCAATGAACTGGCCGATTTAATTCGTCGCTTTCGCGATGGAGCTGAAGCCGTACCCGATGCCGTAGTGGTGTTGCAAAGTGATTTAAGCATTGTTTGGTGTAACCAACTTGCACTTAAAGTATTGGGGCTACAATGGCCGACCGATCATGGCCAGCGCCTAGATAACCTAATACGCGAACCTAAATTTGCCAAGTACATGCTGCGGGGTGAATTTGAAGAGCCATTAGAGCTTGATAACGGGCATATTGTTGACCAAGTGCTTGAATTTAGGGTAATGCCGTATGCCAACACGCAGCTTATGGTGGTAGTACGTGATGTAACACGCCTAAAGCAACTAGAGCAAATGCGCAAAGACTTTGTTGCCAATGTATCGCATGAGCTGCGTACGCCGCTTACGGTTGTTACTGGCTACCTTGAAATGATGGATGGCGATATGATGCCACCGCCTGCAATGTGGAATAAAGCGCAAAATACCATGCTTGAGCAATGTAAGCGTATGGACAGCTTAGTTAATCAGCTTTTATCTCTTTCGCGTATTGAAGGGGCGCGTAGGCAAGACAACGACAAAGCCATTAATGTGCCGCAAATGCTCAACTACATTAAAACCGAAGCGCAGTCTATAAACCAAGACAAAGGCCATGAGCTTATTTTTGATATAGATAATGAGCTTGATATTAAAGGCTCTGAAGATGAGCTACGCAGTGCATTTTCTAATTTAGTGTTTAACGCTATACATTACACTAAAGCGGGCGGAAAAATTGTTGTTACCTGGCAGCGTAAAGAGGGGCTTGCGCACTTTAGCGTAAATGATAATGGCGATGGTATTGCACCAGAGCATATAAATCGTTTAACTGAGCGCTTTTACCGCGTAGATAAAGCAAGGAGTCGCACAACCGGTGGCTCAGGTTTAGGCTTAGCAATTACTAAACATGTACTTACACGTCACGATAGTAAATTAAATATAAGCAGTGAGCTTGGTAAAGGCTCGTGTTTTTCTTTCGACTTTTCAAAGGATAAGCTTGTTAACTTAGCAAGTTAAAGGCAATAAAAAGCAAAGTCATAAAAGTGTCATTTAAGAGTAATGTAACTGTCATCTACTCACTTTACAGTAGACGACAGTTAGGAAATGGGACGAACAAATCGGAGAACCCCGCATGAAATTTAAAAACTTAGTTGCCGCAATGGGTGTGGCTGTTACAACATTAGTATCTGCACAGGCTGTTGCTCTTGACGACGCAATTCCTGAATATCAAAAAATTAACGGCGTTTCAGGTAACTTTTCATCTGTAGGCTCTGATACTTTAGCTAACATGATGACTTTTTGGGCTGAAGAGTACAAACGTATTTACCCAAATGTGAATATTCAAATTCAAGCGGCAGGTTCGTCTACTGCTCCACCAGCGCTTACCGAAGGCACCTCTAACATGGGTCCTATGAGCCGTAAAATGAAATCAAAAGAAATCGAAGCGTTTGAAAAACGCTACGGTTACAAGCCTACAGAAGTGCGTGTAGCGATTGATGCATTAGCGGTATTTGTACACAAAGATAACCCAATTGAAGGCTTACGTATTGACCAAGTAGATGCTATTTTTTCATCTACTCGTAAATGTGGTGCGTCTGAGCAAGTTAACCGCTGGAGCGATGTTGGCCTAACGGGCGACTGGGCTGCAAAAGACATTCAATTATACGGACGTAACTCTGTATCAGGGACTTACGGTTACTTTAAAAAGAAAGCACTGTGTAAAGGTGACTTCCGTAACAACGTAAATGAGCAACCAGGTTCAGCCTCTGTTGTACAGTCAATCTCATCTTCATTAAACGCGATTGGTTACTCAGGCATTGGTTACAAAACGTCGGGTGTACGTACGGTTCCTTTATCTAAAAAAGGCACTAACTACGTAGATGCAACGCTTGATAATGTTGCTAAAGGTAAATACCCACTTTCTCGTTTCTTATACGTTTACGTGAACAAGCACCCTAATAAGCCGCTTTCACCAATTGAAGCTGAGTTCTTAAAAATGGTACTTTCTAAAGACGGTCAAAAAATCGTTGAAAAAGATGGTTACGTACCACTATCTGCTAAGTTAGTAGAAGCAGAGCTTAAAAAGTTAGGTTTATAATTTAAACCCAACCAATAAAAAAACCGCTCAATGAGCGGTTTTTTTGTGTGTAAAATTTTAAAGCGTAAAACAGATTAACTTACTAAAAAGCGATTACAGATCAGTCAGCTTTTGCGCTTGTGCTTTACACTGATTATAGCTCTCTACACACTTAGCAGAGCACACTTGCTGTTTTAACCCTTTGTCAATTGATTGCTGATCGCAACTATTTTCGCACTGATAGTTTTGTTGTGCGCATTGGTTTAACTCAGGGTTTTTCACTTGATTTTGGCAAGCTGCTAACAATGAAAATGAAAGGGCGAGGGCGCTCGTTTTAATAAATGTTTGCATGCTTATCCTTAACGTTGAACTGCGCTTTTGTTAAATCTCAACTTGTAAGTTGTCGATTAATCTAACATTGCCTAAAAAGGCGGCAGCTAAAATAACAAGTTGTGTATCATCAAGTGTAGCAGCTTTTAATGTATCTCGTTGAGCTATCTCAAAATAATCTGGCTTTAAGCCGGCTTGCTCTAAACTAAGCTGTGCGCTTTGCTCAAGTGCTTTGTAATCGGTATTACCTGCTTTGAGCTGCTCAGCGCAGCTGTTTAGTGTTTTAAATAATGCGGTAGCCGTGGCTTTTTGCTCTGCAGATAAATAGCCATTTCGCGAGCTCATAGCTAGGCCTGAAACTTCACGCATGGTCGGTACACCAACAATTTCAACCGGAATTGATAAATCGCGTACCATGGTTTTAATCACTTGCAGCTGCTGAAAGTCTTTTTCGCCAAAGCATGCGTAATCTGGTTGTACTAAGTTAAATAACTTAGTCACTACCGTGGCAACGCCTCTAAAGTGTCCTGGGCGCGTGCCGCCACAATACCCCATAGATACGCCTGGTACATCTACAAAGCTTTGCTCACCAAGTCCATTTGGGTAAATGGTGTCTACGCTTGGGGTAAACACAATATCGGTGTTTAAGTCGGCTAAGCCTTGTTTGTCTTCGTTTAATGTACGCGGGTAGCTATCTAAATCTTCGTTGGCACCAAATTGCATTGGGTTGACAAAAATACTCACAACCACCTTATCGGCCATTGTTTTTGCCTTTTCAACCAATGAAAAGTGGCCGCGGTGTAAGTTGCCCATGGTTGGCACTAAAGCCACGCTTAAACCTGCTTGGCGCCAAGCTTTAATTTGACTACGTAATGATTTAATTTCAGTAATTGACTGCATTATTTAAACTCATGTTCGGCGCTTGGAAATGCACCACTTTTAACGTCTGAACAATATTTTTTAACTGCATCTGGCATGTTGCCAGTTTCCAGTAAAAAGTTTTTAGAAAATTTAGGAATGTATCCTGCCGAAATACCGACTAAGTCGTGCATTACCAGTATTTGGCCATCCGTTACATTACCTGCGCCAATACCTATGGTAGGAATGGTGACGGCATCGGTAATGCGTTTAGCGAGCGCACTTGGGATACACTCAAGCACTAATAATTGGGCACCTGCGGCTTCTAGCGCTTTTGCATCATCAATCATTTTTTGCGCTTTGTCGTCTTCGCGGCCTTGAATTTTAAAGCCACCAAATACGTGTACTGATTGCGGCGTTAATCCTAAATGGCCACAAACAGGAATCCCTTGCTGCGTTAAACTTTTAATGCTGTCGTAAAGCCATTCACCGCCTTCAAGTTTTACCATATTAGCGCCTGCACGCATTAACTCTGCTGCATTTTTACAGGTGTCGCTAACGTTTGAATAGCTCATAAAGGGCATATCGGCTATTACAAAAAGCTCACGGCTGCCACCGCGTACACAGCGGGTATGATAGGCTATATCTTGATTGGTTACGCCTAGGGTATCGTCGCCACCTTGCAGCACCATGCCCAAAGAGTCGCCCACTAAAATAACGTCCACACCGTTATCATGAAATAACTTAGCAAAACTGGCATCGTAAGCGGTTAATGCGGTGATTTTGTTATTTTCTGCTTTCATTTTATTTAAAGTAGAAACGGTTATTTTAGACATAATATCCTCGCAGGCATAAGCCTTGGTTAATTACAGAGGTAATTGTTGTAAGTCGTTGAGCGGTAAGTCTTGCGCAATGGTTTTTAATGCAATGCCGCTTGGTAAAATCAGTTCTGGGGCAAGCTCAAGTAAAGGGTAAACTACAAACTCACGTTCGCACAGGCCATAATGTGGCACAGTTAAGCGCTGGGTATTAATCACTTGCTGACCAAACAGTAAGGTATCTATATCGAGCGTACGCGGCCCCCAACGTTCGGCTTTTCTTACCCGTCCATGTTCAAGCTCTATGGCTTGAGTTAAATCAAGTAATTGCTCAGGTTCAAGCGCGGTTTTAATACACGCTACGGCATTTACATAGTCGGGTTGATCTTGTGGGCCCATTGGTTTGCTTGCATAGTAATGCGATACACTTATAAATTCACAATGAGGCAGCTTTTTAAGCGCACAAACGGCGTTATCAAGCTGCTCTTTGGGTGAGTTTAGGTTGGCACCTAAACCCAAATATACACACTGCATGCAATTACTCGGCTGGCTTTTTAGTGGTGCGGCGGCGCGGACGTTTACGTGGTTTAGGCCCACCTTGGTGGCCTAGGTTTTTTACCATTTCTTTTTGGCCATTAATATCTAGGCTCAAGTATTGTGTCCACCACTGGGCAAGCTCACTATGTTGGTGCTCACCGGCATCCACTCGCAATAATAAAAAGTCATAAGCGGCTTTAAATCGTGGCTGCTGGGTAAGTCTGTAAGCGCGTTGGCCGGCACGTTTATCTAAACGTTGCTGTATATGCCAAATGTCGCGCGCGCCTAAGGTAAAGCGTTTAGGTACTGCTATATGCTGGGCATTTTCGCTCAGTACTTTATTCATGGCTTGAGCAAAGGCATCAAAGTAAGACAGCTGTTCTTGTTGTTTAATTTTAGTTGTGCGCTCAAGCAGCGGAAACCACATTAAAGCAGCAAATATAAACGCAGGCGTTACTTTTTTATCTGCATTAATGCGTTTATCGGTGTTTTGAAACATTTGCTGAATAAACGCCGCTTCTAAGCCGTCAGGGTTTTTATCTAAAATTTTATCAAGCACCGGAAATAACGACTTAAACAAGCCGTATTGGCGTAGCATTAAATAGTTAGCTTCGGCTTTACCGTTTAAAAACAGCTTTAGAACTTCTTCAAATAAACGCGCTGGCGGTATGTTATCAAGTAGGCTGGCAAGCGCAGTAATTGGCTTTTCACTCTTTGGCGCTATGCTCATATCAAGCTTGGTTGCAAAGCGTACCGCACGTAGCATACGTACAGGGTCTTCGCGGTAGCGTGTTTCTGGGTCGCCAATTAACTCAATTTGTTTTGCTTGTATGGCCGCTAAGCCATTGGCGTAATCGTATATACAAAAATCGTTAATAGAGTAATACAGCGCGTTGATAGAAAAATCACGGCGCTCGGCGTCTTCTTCAATGCTACCAAACACGTTATCGCGCAGTAACTGCCCGTGCTCGCTTGATTGGCTAATTTGGTTTTTGTCTTCTTGCGCTTCGTGGTGCCCGCGCATGGTGGCTACTTCTATAATTTCGCGACCAAAAACAATATGTGCTAATCGAAAACGACGACCAATTAGGCGGCAATTTCTAAATAGTTTTTTAACTTGCTCTGGGGTGGCATTGGTAACAACGTCAAAGTCTTTTGGTTGTTGACCTAACAATATATCGCGAATACAACCACCTACAAGGTAAGCGTCGTAACCACCGTCTTTTAAACGGTAAAGTACTTTGATTGCATTTGGGCTAAATTGTTTACGTGAAATACCATGTTCGCCGCGTGTTACAACAACCGGTTCATCACTTGTTTGAGTGCTTTGCACATCGGCATTTGGGCCGATTATTTGCCTGCAAAATTGAAAAAGCTTGGAAATAATAATCTGTCTCCTACAGAAATGATGATTGGCTGGTCATCGCAATCAAAAAGCACATAAATTAGGTATTATAGTGCGGTGCTTTGTATTTATTGTAAATAGCCTCTATTTAGGCGGCTATCATATACCAGCGCGGTATAAAAATTAAGTTGATGGACTGAAATTAAGCCGTTTTTAAGTTTTTTATTTGCTTAAATGCGTAAATTTAGTGCTGTTTGGATGCTGACCTTGCGAAATTTGAATTTCGGGTATGTTTGGCACCGCTGTTAAGCTAAATTCGTTAATAGCCCACACCATTAATTGCTCTACAGACAAATCATTCAATTGGCTATGCACAGGTAAGTTTAAAAATTCAAACGCATCAATAAGCGCGGGCTTTGGGTTGTCTGTGCTAATAGCGGGCGCATAATTTTGTTTAGAGAGTTTAAAACCAGGCTCGGCCACCGCAAGGGGGAAATGTGCGTATTGGGGAATGGGCGCATTAAGCTGTTTAAATAAACTGATTTGCCGTGCTGTAGGCTCGATTAAATCGGCGCCACGTACCACACGATTAATACCTTGCTCAATGTCATCAATAACCACCACTAGTTGGTAGGCAAATAATCCGTCACTGCGCTTTATTATGTAATCTTCATGGGCTAATGCACTATTTACAGTAATATCGCCTTGAATCAAATCGTTAAAATGGCATGTTGGGTGCTGTTGGCTAAGACGAAGTGCGCCTTGCTCTGTTGATAAGTTAAGTGTTTTGCAGTGACCTTGGTAAATGCCACCCATGGCTTTTATTTGTTTGCGAGAACAGCGACAACCATACACACATTGTTGGTGGATCAGCTTGTTTGTTACCTCTTGATAAAGAGGTAGGCGCTGAGTTTGATAAACAACGGATTCGTCCCAGTAAAGGCCGTAGGCTTGTAAGGTATTTAGAATATGGGTGTCGGCATTTTTAACCACGCGGGTGGTGTCTATATCTTCAATGCGCACTAACCATTTTCCCTGATTTACTTTAGCATCAAGGTAGCTGCCCACAGCCGCCACAAGTGAGCCAAAATGAAGTGGCCCAGAAGGAGACGGTGCAAATCGACCGCGATAGTCACGCTTTGGCGTGGTAACGGCTGTAGGAGACATAGTTAACTAATTTAAATTAACCGCGCCCAGCTTGTTTTTCTTTAATTTCTGCAAGGGTTTTACAGTCTACGCATAAATCTGCAGTTGGACGCGCCTCTAAACGACGAATACCAATTTCGATTCCGCATGACTCACAAAAGCCAAAATCATCTTCTTTAATTAAGATAATTGTTTTTTCAATTTTTTTGATCAGTTTACGTTCGCGGTCGCGAGTACGAAGTTCTAAAGAGAACTCTTCTTCTTGCGCAGCGCGGTCAACTGGATCAGGAAAGTTGGCAGCTTCGTCTTGCATATGCGATTTTGTGCGGTCAACTTCATTACGTAAGTCGTTACGCCACGCTTCTAAAATCGCTTTAAAATGAGCACGTTGTGCTTCATTCATATACTCTTCGCCCGGCTTTTCTTGGTATGGTTCTAAACCGGCTTGAGCCAATAAACCATGTCTTTGTTGGTCTGGCATAACTCTCTCCTAAATCCTTAATTTAATGCCTCAGCATTAGCCGGCGGTATAAATAGCAGAATCTTATACCCTAGGCAAATTTATTTTTTAATTAATCGAATTAGCTTCAACCAGTGTGTTGACTAAAAAGGCTCATATTTTAATTTTGATGCTTTATTAATCGTTATTTCGGTATTTAAACTTGCCTAGTTATATGGGCATAAAGTTTAAAAGCAAGTTAAATTTTTTATTTAAAGGCCACTTTCTCACTAAGCGTTACTTCATTTGGTGAAATAGATGCCTTATAAGCGTATACCTCCACGCCTTTTTTAATCGCGTGGTTTAATAAGTCGCTGTATTTTTTATCTATGTGGCTTGCTGCACTCACCGTATTAATACCTTGGTGCAAAACAGCGAACAGTAATACTGCGCGGTGGCCTTGTTCGATCATTTCTATTAATTCGCGAATGTGTTTTTGCCCACGCACGGTTTGCGCATCCGGAAAGTAGCCTTGCCCACTTTGTGGTGCGGTTTCGCTTAACAAAGTGACTGACTTTACCTCTACATAGCAAGCGGGTTTATTGTCGCCGGTGAGTAGAAAGTCGATACGGCTGTTTTCGCTGCCGTATTTTACTTCACTTTGAAGCTGCTGATAGCCGTTAAGCTCTGTAATAACCTGGTTGTTGATAGCCTCTTCGACCACTTTATTTGCCACGGCGGTATTAACACATATTAACTGCGAGAGGGAGTTTTGAGTGAGCTCTAACGACTGAGGGTATTTTCGTTTACTGTTATCGCTGGTTGAATAAAAAGCGCTAAAGCCAGGCTCTGCGCAACCTGTCATTTTACCGGTGTTGGCGCAATGGGCGGTAAATTCAGTTCCATCGTTAAGTTGGAGGTCGGCTAAAAAGCGTTTATAGCGTTTTAATAACGTGGCGGGCTGTAAAGCTGGGATGTATTTCATTTAAATTCCAATGCTAAACGCTGCAGATGCGTTGGTTTATGTTATTTATCTCAAGCTGTTGGGAACTTGTACTCACTATAGTAAACTCGGTGGCACATTTAAGTGTAAGGGTATTCTAACATGAGTGAAAAATTTGTTGTTCAACTAAGCGAGCAAGCAGCACCAAGCCATTGGGGCGAAAACGCGGCGTTGTCTTTTAACGAGCAAGGCGCAACGGTTCATTTATCTGAGCAAGAAACATTAAAAAATGTTCAAAAAGCGGCGCGAACAATTGCAAGCCAAGGTGTTAAACAGGTTGAGCTTGCGGGCGATACATGGTGCACAGAAAGCCAATGGGCTTTTTACCAAGGGTTTGTAACACCTAAATCATTACATGGTGTTGAATTTGTTGATAACGCACAATCAGATCTAAACGAGCTGGCGCATTTAAAAGCCTCAGCTACGTGGGCACGAGAAATGGTAAACGGCACAGCGGATGACATTTACCCTGAAAGCCTTGCTGAAAAAGCCGCCGAATTTATTCAATCGTTAGCGCCTGAACACGTAAGCTACCAAATTATTAAAGGCGATGCGTTATTAGAGCAACAGTGGATTGGTATTCATGCTGTGGGCCGTGGCTCTGAGCGTCCACCTGTTTTACTTGAGCTTGATTACAACCCAACAGGCGATGAAAACGCACCGGTAAGCGCAGCGCTTGTAGGTAAAGGTATTACGTTTGACTCTGGCGGTTACTCAATTAAATCTAGCGAAGGTATGCTAGGAATGAAGTGCGACATGGGTGGCGCGGCAACGGTAACAGCGGGCTTAGCACTGGCTATTAACCGCGGTATAGAAAAACGCATTAAGCTATTTTTATGCTGTGCAGAGAACTTAATTTCGGGCCACGCTTACAAACTAGGTGATATTTTAACCTACAAAAATGGCACAACCGTTGAAATTGTAAACACCGATGCTGAAGGGCGTTTAGTGCTTGCCGATGGCCTAATGGCTGCAGGCGAAACAGGCGCAGAGCTAATTATAGATGCGGCAACACTAACCGGTGCTGCACTCGTTGCTGTAGGGCAAGAGTACAACGCATTATTTGCCCTTGATAAAGAGCTGGTACGCGAAGTAGAAGACTTTGCATCGCAAGAAATGGAAGCTGCATGGCCTCTTCCGCTTGAAAAATGGCACCAGCAAAACTGCCCATCTCCATATGCTGATACGGCAAATAGCCGCGCTCAAAAAGGTGGCGGTTACGGCGGCGCATCAAATGCAGCAGGCTTTTTATCTCGCTTTGTACCAAACGATGGTAAAGGTTGGGTACACATTGATTTAGCTGCGGCATTTAATATGGGTAGCACTAGCCAATGGGCTGCAGGTGCAACTACGCAAGGTATGCGCACAGTGGCACGTACATTGTTAGAAAAAGCTTAATAGTACGTAACTAGGCGTTTAATACATAAAATAGGCACCAATTGGTGCCTATTTTGCTATTTGCAGGCAAGCAATTTATTTTTATTTACGGTAAAATCCTTCGCCAATACCTGTTTGGGTGTTTAATTATTGGCTAAAGTGCCTTCACTCAAATGTTATACTCACCACTGGGGTTCTAAACTATGTCAGATAAGTGCTACATCACAGCTCAACAGCTACTTGAAGATTCATTCCGCGTAGCGGCACAAGTTTATAAAGATGGCTTTCGTCCAGACTTTATAATTGGTATTTGGCGAGGTGGTGCACCTATTGGTATTGCTGTGCAAGAATACTACGACTACAAAGGCATTGAGACTGATCACATTGCGGTGCGTACGTCGTCTTATTACGGTATTGGCAAGCAATCTAAAGAAATAAAAGTACACGGCCTACACTACATTGTAGAAAACGCTAATGCTGGTGACTCACTGCTTATTGTTGATGATGTGTTTGATTCTGGCCGCAGTATATTTGCACTAAAAGAAAAGCTTTCTGAGCTTATGCGCTTAAACTTACCACGCGATATTCGTGTGGCATGTCCGTACTATAAGCCTAAAAACTCAAAAGTAGAGATGGTGCCAGATTACTTTATTCATGAGTCAGAAGAGTGGTTAGTGTTCCCGCATGAGTTATCGGGTTTAACGCCAGATGAAATAATTGAAGGTAAATCTGATTTAGTAAATATTCAAGATATTTTATTAGATAAGTAATTGCCTAAGCGTTAAGTAGGAGTTTATTTGCGCGGGGGCATGTTTGTGTACTCGTTTTAAATAAATGACTGCTATAGCGCAGTGCTAATAAATACCACAAAAACTAAAAAAGGCCATTACGGCCTTTTTTTGTGTCTGATTTTTTACAGCTGCGCAAAACTGTCTACGTAATCACTTAAACTTTGTGTATCGACCGCTTTTAGCCCATGGGAGCTGCGCTGCACTAAGCCTTTTTCAACAAGCTCGGTTACTACGCGGCGATAAGCTCGCTCAGTGGTTGCAAAGCGCTCTGCTTCGGCATTAACGGTTGGGTATGCGCGCAGTAGCGTTGGGTTATTGTTCTCGGCTCGTAGTAAGCAGTCTTTAGCTATGTTGTAGCTTAAAGGCAGCAGTAACTTATCTAAATTAATTTTTTGGTTTTCTTGAAACTTAGCCGCAATGGTTTGCGCGGTATATAAGCTCAGCTCTGGCTTTTCGAGTAGTAATGCTCGCCAATGGCGAAGCTCTATTAAATTATAGGTTACATCGCTAAAACAGGTGACCGTATAAATACATGGGTTATTGTTTAATGCTTCTATTTCACCAATTAGGGTGTTGTTGCAATCTAATTGGCCTAATAATAGGCGGCGTCCGTTTCCTACGTCATAACTAAATGAAATAGTACCGCTGCGCACCAGCACAAGTTTACTAAGTGGTTGATCTTGGTGGATCAGCACTTCTTTTTTTGATTGTTGATAGCTACTCCCTGCAAAAGTGAGTAATTGTTCAACAAGGTAACTAGAAAAATGGTATTGAAACATCAATATGCTCTTCGGACAATTGTCCTATTTATTACACCTTAATGACGATATTATTAAGGCTCTAAGAATTTACGCTAACTTGCTACTGTATTTAGCCTTGCTAAGTACGTAATACCTTCATTTCCCGTGTAATGATTTAGGAAGCTATTGGCTACAACCAATATACTTTTTAAGGTTTTTTAAGCAAGTTAGTTTTTTTATTTTATACCAATCAGCCTAATGAAGTGATCAATTTTAAGGCTAGGAAAACGTGTTGATAGCTAGGCAAAAAATCGCTATTTAGTCGTTCTCGGCAATTGCTCCTGCATTGCTCTACCTTCTGCATTCATGCAGTCGTAAATGAGCATTTTTTAACACAGGTAGCGACTCATTTAGCCCCGCAAAATGATTGAGTATTATTGCGCATTGGTATTAAACGTTGTAACACTGACAAGTGCCACACGTTAGCATTAGCGTAATGCTAACCTAAAGGGTAGGAGAGAACAATTGAGTTGGGAATATTTAGGTTATATTGCATCAGCTTTCTTGGTTGCATCGTTAACAATGACCGATGTAGTAAAACTGCGTTGGTATAATATGTTTGGTTGTATTGTATTTACTATTTACGGTGTGGCTATTGGTGCAGTGCCTGTTGCGTTTACTAATGGCTTATTAGCGCTGGTAAATGTGTACCATATTATAAAGCTCTACCGACAGCCTAAAGTCAAAGAAGCGTGAAGCTAAAAATTCAAAAAAAGGGTTAACATTTAAGTTAACCCTTTTTTGTTTTAAAGCACCGCGTCTAAAACAATGCCATCAGTTCTACGAGTTGGATAAAGTGACTCAACAACAAAGCTTGGGATAAATCCTTTAGCCGATGAGACCACTACTTTAGACTTTGCCCCAATAATACGAGCGTTAACTATTACACCACGATTCGTGTAAGTTAGGGTGCCTGATAGAGTGTAATCAATATGCGGGTAACCTTTAATTTCTTTACCATTACGACTAAACGAGAAATCACCTAACGGGGTTACATGCACAGCGCCCGTGTGTTTGTAATCAACTACCGATAAGCCAAACTCCTGCATTTCAGTAATAAAGCTTTCAGCCAAGTGATTACCAAATATATTCGTGGTTTGTAAATTGTCATCTAAATTCACAAACGAAGTAATTGCAACAGGCGTTCCACTGTTGATGTAGTTCATATTCTCAATCAGCTTCATTGCTAATTGTTCTGTATAGTTACTTAATAATTTACTGCTGTTAATAGGGCGGTAGTTATTTTCTGGGAACTGCCAGTTATTTACGCGTGGCTGATGAACGTCTGTGTAACGATTATGGTTATTGTGATGGCCAATATTATTATGCGAAGCGTGACCATTATAAACCGGGTGAGTAGAGCATGCACTAAGTGATAAAGTAAAAAGAGCCGATAAAGTAAGAGATAGTTTTTTAGAAAACATGTTTTCTTCCTGAAACATAAGAGATTTTTAAATTCCCTCACTTATCGACACACTTTTTAATTACTTTAGTAAATATCCATAATTACTTTGTTTATTTTTAAGTTTGTATACTTTGTAAGCTATTCTTTTTTAAAGCGTAATTCTCCAGCTACCCAAGTCTGTAAAACCTGTGTTTTATAAATCTCATCGACAGGGGCTTTAAAATAGTCTTTGTCTATTAAAATAAAGTCTGCCCATTTTCCGTTTTCTAAGCTGCCTATTTTAAACTCTTGGTGTGCTGCATACGCGCCGCCGAGGGTAAACGCTCTTAGGGCTTGTTCGCGGCTTAGCACTTCGCTTGCGCGCCAGCCGTTCTCAGGCAGCATATTATGATCCATACGGGTAATGGCTGAATACAGGCCATCAAAAGGGTTTGCCAGCTCTACAGGGTAGTCAGAGCCTGCTGCAATCACAGAGCCTTGCTTTAAAAATGTTTGCCATGCATATGCGCCTTGTAATTGGCTATCGGTTAAGCGCTGCTGAGCCATATGCATATCTGAAGTGGCATGCACAGGCTGCATAGATGGAATGATTTTAAGAGCTTTAAAACGCGGAATGTCATCAGGGGTGACTATTTGCGCGTGTTCAATACGGTTACGCAGTAACATACCGCCCGTTTGCTTAAACACGTTTTGATACGCATCAAGTACCACTTTATTTGCCTTATCACCAATTGCATGAGTGTTGGCGCTAAAGCCATTTTTGAAGCTTAAAGTAAATAATTCTTCAAGCTTGGCTTGGGTTTCTAGCATTAGGCCGTGGTGGTTTTTTCTATCTGCGTAGTCATCAATTAGCGCAGCCCCGCGCGAGCCTAATGCGCCATCGGCATATACTTTTACACTGCGGATAGACATAAACGATGCTGCATCTTGATAGCGCCCTGCCTTAAGCATGTGCTTTAAATCGGGGCTAGCAGCACTTAGCATGGCGACTATTCTTAGTGGCAAATTACCTTGCTCGCTGCGCTCTTTGTAAACTTCCCAGGTGGTTTTATCAATACCGGCATCGTGAGTAGAGGTAATGCCTAAGCTTAATAAGTGCGCGCCTGCGGCATCTAACGAGTCGCTTATAGCTTGTTTTGAAGGAGCGCTCATATGCTGGGTAATTAACGACTCGGCCTTATCAACAAAAATACCGGTTGGATTACCAAATTCATCTTTAATAATTTCGCCGCCGTCAGGGGCTTGAGTGGCTGCGGTAATACCGGCCAGCTCTAAGGCTTTGCTGTTAACCCAAATTGCATGGCTGTCAACGCGCGAAAGTACCACTGGGCGGTCATTGACTACTTTGTCTAAGTCTTTGGCGGTAGGAAAGCGCGTGTCGCTCCACAGCTCTTGGTTCCAGCCTCGCCCTAGTATCCAGCCTTGTTTATTTTTCGCAAATTGTTCTAGCTTTGTGGTTATTTCAGCGACCGATTTAGCGCCGCGGACATCAAGTTGCGATAAGTTATCGCCAAGGCCAATTACATGCCCGTGAGCGTCAATCAACCCTGGCAGTAACGTATTACCTTTGGCATCAATAAGTGTGGCATCAGGAAAAGTGTTTTTAAGCGTATCATCTCCAGTTTTAACAACTTTACCGTTTTTAATCACTAAAGTAGAAAACGTTTGAATACCACCTTGGTATAAGGGAGTGTAACCATTAGCGTTGTAAATGACCTGCGTTTGCGCAATCGCAGTGCTGCTTACAAATAAGCCGGCAAGCAGTAGTGAGTTAAATAGTTTTTTGAGTTGCATAAGTTGGTTATTTTTTATTGTTAGTAAAATAACACTAGCAAACTCACTTTTAGAATACCAATATGTTGAGGTAGATAGCTTAAAAGCGTAAGGGCTGTTAAAAATTTAGCGCTTACGCTTATAAAAAAGAGTTACTTACTGGCGTATATGCCATATTCCGAAAGGGTAAGTCTGCCGTCTTTATCTTTATCATAGCTTGAAAAACGCGACCAAAGGGCGGGGTCAATGGCGGTTTCTGAACGGGTTAAAAAGCCATCGTGATTACGGTCAAACTTTTCAAATTTATCAGCAACTTCTGTACTTTGGCCAAGGCTTACATCGCTAAAAAGGCCCAGCGCAACAAGCGCTAAATAGCTTACGGTCTTCATACTTATACTCAGTAAAGGTTATTGGTTAAATAGTCTTTAAACTCAAGAAGCGAGATTTGTTTGTCTTGGTTTTTATCCCAGCGAGTAAAGGTGCTGAGTAGCTGAGGCTGTGGCTCTAATTCGTCTTCTGTTAAGAAGCCGCTTTTATTGGCATCAAGGTGATCAAAACGTTGTTTAACATCTAACGCAACAGCATTAAAGCTGATCATAGTAATAGCGATAACACTAAAAAAAACACACTTCATGGTTTTCCTTCCAACATACAGTGTTTGTAGATTAATAAAAAAAGCACTTGCCATAATTTAACTTCCCAACATTAAATCCGTTTACACATTCCCTCAGGGATTATGGCAAATGCTTTTGAAACCTACCTTACTAGGTAAAAGCTTAAGTAAAACTTAATTAACTTCAGCTGTGGATAATAAATCTATTTTAAGCAGCTCGTTTTAGCGCTAACGGCTTAAAATTTCTAGCCACAGAAAAAGACTTAAACATCGTTACTATTGAGTTTGTTATTAAAGCGCTTAATCACAATTAAGGTTTAAAATTTTGAAACTCTTCTTTAGAAATTTTCTTGTCTTGGTTTTCGTCTAAATCGGCAAATTGCCTCATTACTTCTTTATCTTGTTTGGCTTCTACAAGCGATACTGCTCCATCCATATCTTTGTCTAAATGAGCAAAGCGAATGTTGACAGAAGAGGCTAAAGCCGTGGCGCTAATGGCTAAAAACATTAATGCAAATGCTGCGATAAGTTGTTTCATAATCATGTTCCCTAATTAAATGAATTTACTGAATAAACTTTTTGAATTCACTTAGCGACAACTGGCCATCTTGGTTAGTGTCTATTTGTGAAAAGTTTTCGTGTAGTACGGCATCTTCACCCGCTTCTGATTCGCTAAGCGTGCCGTTACTGTCTTTATCTAGCTCATTAAATGTAGCTTGAACGTCCATAGCTATTGCATCTGTGCCCATAAACCCAAAAGCCAGCATGGGTAAAATTACTAAAAAGCGGTTGTTCATTTAATTTCCTTATTGATTAAAGTTGCACTCACTATTACAAAAATGGTGCCAATTTAAATAAGTGTTTAAAATCAATGGTTTATATTGTTTGAGGGGCGCTGGTCGGAATTTTTTACTTAAATGTGTGTTATTTTTGCAACAGGCGGTACGTACTATTAGTAGTTAATAGAGTTATCAATAGCTTAGTGTGTTGCTAAATGGCAACAGGTGGATATATTGGGTTAAATATAGAAGTTGATTCAGCGAGAGTATAAGGTAAGTAACTAAAATAGGGCGCTTAAAATAATAAAAGGAAATGATAATGCCTGTAACGTTGGCTAAAAAGTATCGTGCAATGCTTAATTGGCGGCCTAACTTAATAGGTCAGTTTATAATTAGTATGTTGCTGTCGTTACTGCCGCTTAGTTTAGTGGTTATTGTTTTTTTAAATGCGTTAAACAAACAGCTCGCTGTTACCCAGCTTATCGTCAGTAATAATTACCAAGTTACTAAGTCGTTTAATTTTTTAAAGCAAGAGCTTAATAGCCTAGAGCGGGCAACGCGACAAAACTGGGTGTTAAAAAGCGAGTCGCTCGACACGTTAATAAACGAAAAGTGGCAATCCTCCTTACAAACAATCGACACGCTCAGCCAAGCTAGTGCCACACAGCAATACACTATGCAGTGGCGCCGCTTAGCAACAACATTGCGTAGTACTCATCAAGCTTTAATTGAAAATAACCAACAAGATGCTGCATTGTTTGTGCCTATTAGCGATTTAGTGGCTGAGCTTACTGTGTGGTTGCGCGATACGAATGCAGCACAAATTCAAAACAACCAAAGTGAATTAAGTACTTTACAAAGCTCGTTTATTAACTGGTTAGTGGCGCTTATTCCGCTTACTTTACTAGTGGGCGGGGGCTTTTTATGGCGCATAAGTCAGCGTTTAAAAGGGCTTACGTCGGTAATAGATAAACTAGGACAAGGCCACTGGCAGCAAAAAATTGCAGTGCAAGGCTCAAGTGAGCTGGTGGAATTAGGCGAAAAACTACAATGGGTGCAAGAGCAGCTACATATGCTTGAGCAACAAAAAGATACCTTTTTACGCCATGTAACCCACGAGCTTAAAACGCCGTTGGCTTCAATGGTCGAGGGCACCGATTTACTGAGCGATGAAATAGTCGGCCCCATTACAAAAGAGCAGCAAGCCGTACTTGAGCTTATTAGCCAATCTATGGTGCGTCTGCGCACTATGATTGACAGCCTACTTAGTTATAACGCTATCAGAACCAGTAAAGACAGCGTTAGCGAAGTCGAATTTGGCAATTTAATAAATAAAATAAACAGCCATTTTGAGCACCGCTTAACGGCTAAGCAGCAACGCTTAAATTGGCATAACAGCATAACAAAACAGCCACTTGCATTACCCGCAGAGCTGATAGAAATGACCCTCATTCAGCTCATTTCTAATGCGTTAAAATTTTCAAATACAGGGCAAAGTGTTGATGTAACCTTAGCGCTTGAGCAAAAGCTATTAATAATGCAAGTGCGCGACGAAGGCTGTGGTATTAAAGAGCAAGAAAAAACCCAGATATTCAGCGCATTTTACCAAGGCAAGCATAATAAAGATGTTACGCTGCAAGGCAGTGGCTTAGGTTTAACCATAGTAAAAGATTCGGTTGAGCAGTTACAAGGCCAGCTTAGTGTTGAGCATAACCAGCCCCAAGGCTGCTTATTTACAATAAAAATACCTTTAAATAATCAAGGAGTTTAATAGCATGCGTACGCGTTTAATAGCTATTTTATGTGTGCTCAGTAGTACGGTTGTTTTAGCTGGGTGTGAAACAAATAACATACAAACAGCAGCAGTGTCGCAGGAGGTAGAGCCTGCAAAAAATGCGGTGCCAAATCCTAAAAAGCGCCCTAAAAGTGACCCCGTTTACCCCAGCGCAGAACGTGTTGTTGCATGGCATGCTAATCAATGTGGCGGTTTTAAAGTAAAACCAAGCCTACATACTTATTTAGGTGAAAAAGAGCTAAAACGTTTTTTTAAATTCATGTGTGTTAACACCTCAAGTGCACCAGAGGAGGTAATGACACGATTACAAAAACTCGATTTAGCCTACTTTTGGCCTGAGCCAATAAAACAATATTTATGGCTTCAAAAGCAGCATGTTACTCGGCAAATAAATGCCCTAAAAGAGCAGCAGGCGTTAAATGACAAAATGCAGCAAACGTTATCGTCTTTAGCCACCATAGAGCAGCAGCTGTTACTACGCGAAGACACTAAGGAGCAGTAATTATGGCAACACACACACCACAAGGTGCAAAAGTATTACTCGTTGATGACGATGCAAGTTTACTTAAATTACTCGCGCTAAGAATCGAGTCTAAAGGGTATGAAGTAACAACCTGTGAAAGCGGCATACTTGCATTACAAATTCTTAAAAACCAAGTGTTTGATGCAGTTATAACAGACCTGCGTATGGACGAAATGGACGGCATGGCCTTACATCGCCAATTACAAAGCCGCTACCCAGCACTGCCGGTTATAATGATGACAGCGCATGGCTCTATACCCGATGCGGTGGAGGCGACAAAACAAGGCATTTTTGCGTTTATTACAAAACCGGTAGATAAAGACGAGCTGTTTGACAGCCTAGCCAAAGCCATTGAAATACATGGCGTAAACGCAGAAGAATCGCCCCAAAAAAGCAATATAGTAACGCGCAGTGGCGCTATGTTACACCTCCTTGAGCAAGTAAAATTACTGGGGCCAACCCAAGTAAATGTACTTATTTCTGGCGCCAGCGGTACCGGTAAGGAGCTGCTGGCTCAGGCGATTCATCAACACAGCCATGTAAGCGAAGGACCTTTTGTGGCCATTAACTGTGGCGCAGTGCCTGGGGAGCTTTTAGAGTCAGAATTATTTGGCCATAAAAAAGGCGCCTTTACAGGGGCGGTGAAAGATCACCAAGGTTTATTTCAGCAAGCTCAAGGCGGCACCTTATTTTTAGATGAAATTGGCGATATGCCGCTTAATTTACAAGTTAAGTTACTGCGTGTACTGCAAGAAAAAACCATACGCCCGGTGGGCTTTCAAGAAGAGATTCCTATTGATGTGCGCATTGTATCGGCCACTCACAAAAATTTACCCGATGCGATTAGTAATCAACAATTTAGGGAAGATTTATACTACCGGCTAAATGTTGTTAATTTAAAATTACCGCCGCTGTGTGAGCGCCGAGAAGACATAAGCCTGCTCGCCCAGCACTTTAGCGCAAGTATTGCTAAACGTATGAACCAAAAAGAAAAGCGCTTTGCAAACGATGCCATGCATGCACTAGTACGTTACGACTGGCCTGGGAATATACGCCAGTTACAAAATGTTGTAGAGCAAGTGGTCGCATTGAGCGCCAGCGAGGTAATTTCTGCACACTTAGTGTTAAACGCACTTAACTCAAACCAAGCCAGTGCAGAGCCGCTTTCTCTAAATGATGCCAAAAAAGAGTTTGAGCGCGATTATGTAATAAACACCCTAAAAATGGCCGGTGGTAACGTAGCTGAAGGTGCAAAGCTTGCCAAACGTAATCGTTCGGATTTTTATAAGTTAATAAAAAAACACAATATTGATGTCGATAATTTAGTGTAATTTAAGAGTAAGGTTATTAAATGCAGTTATTTATGGTGTATCTGGGCGGGCGAATTCAAGGCTGCCACATAGAAATGCACGATATTCGCTTTGTCGTAGGGCAAAGCATTGAGCAAACTTATTCAAAGCTAAAAAGCCAATGGGTGGGCGATAAAAACAATGTGCATATGGACAGCTACATGGCAATTAACCATATCGACGGTTATAAAGTAGAAGTTGTTGATACCTACGTTGAGCAAAATAAGCAGCTGTATTTTGTTAATTTAGGCGCTTACAGAAGCGACTCTATGGCTGAGCAACACGACTTTGCATTGTATGTTGCCAGTAGTGCTGCAGAGGCCAAGCAGCGCGCTAAAAGCGATTTGCTTGCAGGCCTTAGCCATATTCATAAAGATGATTTACATGATGTAGATGACTGCTTTGCTATAGACCTGCTCGACAGCCAACTAAATATTAAGCTTACGCCAAGTGGGCATGCTCAACCAATAAAACCAGATTGGTTTGGGTATTATATTCTTTAACAGTAAAATTAAGAGTCTTGCTCGCTTTGCTCATTGGCTTCGCTTTTAGCTGCCATTTTAAATGCCACAATAACTAGGCCAAACATCGCAAAGGGCAGCGCTGCCAACATGTATTCAACCATGTTGCTATCTTGAAAGTTAGCCTGTAGTAAAAAGTGACCCGCCACGCACATTACAATAACCACAAGTAATATAGGCAGTAGCATAAGTTCTTTTTTTGATGAATGATTTTTCATTGAATGTAAGGCTATGGCTTAAAATAAAGCGCTATTGTAATGAGCTTATTTAAGCTTGGCAAACTAGGGTGATTTTAATGGTATGATCGACATCAAATAACCACCCAGTGTGATTAGGATAAACAGTGAAACACAACCTTAAGCAAGTTTACCTTGTTGGTGGCGCGGTACGCGACCAGCTACTTAATATAGCATCAAAAGATAACGACTATGTTGTTATAGGCGAAACACCCCAAACTATGGAGTCGCTTGGTTTTGTGCCTATAGGAAGTGATTTTCCGGTTTATTTACACCCAAAAACAAAAGAAGAATACGCCTTGGGTCGCACCGAGCGAAAAAGCGGTAAAGGCTATACCGGCTTTGTGGTAGATGCCAGCCCTAATGTCACCCTTGAAGAAGATTTAGCACGGCGCGATTTAACCATAAACTCAATGGCACTTGATGAAAACGGCACCGTTATTGACCCTTTCAATGGCCAAAGCGATTTACACAATAAAATACTGCGCCACACCACAGAAGCCTTTGTAGAGGATCCGGTAAGGGTATTACGCATAGCGCGTTTTTTAGCGCGCTACGGAAGTGAATGGCGTATTCACCCAAGTACTTATGCATTAATGCGCGAGCTTAAAAACAAAGGTGAGCTTAATCATTTAGTGCCCGAGCGCGTATGGCTCGAAACCGAAAAAGCGCTGGGTGAAAAACACCCTGAACTGTATTTTCAAGCATTACATGGCTTAGGTATTTTCCCTGAAATAGAGAGTATGCAAGGGGTGCCGCAACCTGCAAACCACCACCCTGAAGGCGATGTGTTTGTTCATACTATGTTGGTACTTAGGCGCGCTGCCGATTTAAACTTTAATTTAGAAACACGGTTTGCGGCATTAACTCATGATTTTGGTAAGGCCTTGAGCTTTAAAAAACGCGGTAATTTACGCGGTCATGAACGCGAAGGGGTAGCCGTAGTAGAAAAGTTTTGTGAGCGTTTAAAAGTGCCTAATCGTTTTCGCGATATTGGCGTACTCACCAGCGATAATCACACCTTATGCCATACGCTTGAGCAATTAAGGCCACAAACGATTCATAAATTAATTGTTACTAATTTAAATGCTTTAGTGCACCCAGAGCGATTTATTGCGTTTACCCAAGCATGCCAATGTGATGCGCAAGGGCGCGGAGAAACGCTCGTAAATAAGCCCTATCCGCAAGGGGCTAAGCTGCGTGCAATTTTTAATGAATTACAAAAAATGGATAAAAAACAGGTAGTGCAAACTGCACTTAAAAATGGCAAAAAAGGCCCAGAAATAGGCGAAGAGGTAAAACTGGCAGAAATAAACTGCATCAAAGCATTTTTACAAAACGAGCAAGCAACGCAATAGGCAATACCCTAGCTAAGGTATTCAGACACGCCTTCGTTTTTAACTTGTTCTGGCTGTCGTAAGTTTTTATATGTAGAGGTGGCAGGCTCTGAAGGCAAGCTAGGTGCTTGCTCTTGGGGCCTGTATAGATCAAAAATAAATTCGATCTCTTCACGCTCAAGTGGGTTGTTCATGATCTATTCTCCTTAATTAGCGTTCAGGGTATGGCCGTTTGACTGAATTAAAAGTGAATAGTTACATTTTAAGTTGTACTAATTTGTAATCGATGTGCAAAAAATAAGGGCGGCTCAGCAAGGCACCACTTTATGCACAGTCTAGCTTTGCAAAGGTAGCGTTACTTTAAATACCACGCCATTACCGCGTTGGTTATTTTGTGCAGTGACGCTGCCTTTATGGTAATCACATACTAGCCTTACAATATAAAGCCCTAACCCTAAGTGCGGTTGTTGCTGCATTTGCTGGCTACGCACCGACACCATAGAATCAAAAATATGCTCAGTTAGCCCTTCGGGCAGGGCGGGGCCAGTATTACTCACTGTTAATATTGCTTTATTTTCGCTCTGCTTAAGACCTAGATTAATAGCCGTATTTGCTTCACTAAATTCCAGCGCATTATTAATAAGCTTATCAAGTAGCTGAGCTATAAATTCGGGGGCTCCTTGCATAGGTAAAGGATTTTGGCATACATCAAGTTCAAATAACTGTTCAGGGTAAGTAAGCTGGTAGCCTTGCATGCAGCCATTAATAACCTTTTGTAAGTCAAACGGCTCGCTCTCGTTGCTTTGAATACTTTGCTCAAGGCGCGTGGCTTCGCTCATGGTGGTTATTATTTTACCTAAGCGCTCAACCCCTTCACTGGCGCGCTCTAAGTATTTTTGGCTTAGCTCGTTTTGTGGCAGGCTTTGTAAGTTTTCTAAAGAAGAGCGAACCACAGCCACAGGTGTGCGTAGCTCATGAGATAACCGCGATGACATATTTTCTAAATAGTTAGTGTATCCACCCAATCGGCCAACAATATTGGCAAAGCTTCGTGAAAGGTCGCCAATTTCATCGTTTGAGTCGCTGTAATCAATACTGCCGGTAATGCGCCCTTGGGCATCAATGGCTTGCTCTGCGGTGTCGCGCAATCGCCTAATACGGCTCGAAATACGCGAAGCAAAAAAGAACAACGTAACGGTACCAATTAGCATCACCGCTAAAATAACGTTAAAGAGCTTTTCGAGCGATTTATTACGCAGTGTGCGTACACCATTAGTAGTTTCCTCGGCGATGACTGCGCCAATGACTTTGTCGTCAATCCAAATAGGGTAAGCCGCCGATAAAATAACGGCTTTACTGTCGGGCGTTAATCGCCAAGATGACGCTGGTTGCCCTTTGAGTGCTTTAGCTAAATGTGTGCCCTGCATTGAGGCAACATCGTGCAGGGTATCTAAAAATTCGTTTTCGGGGCGAGTTAAAATTTTATAATAAAGCGGGTGCAAATACGTTTGCTCAAAGCGTTGCCAGGCATTTTTAGGCGGCTGGTTTTTAAGGCCGTCGGCCCATACGCCATCGGCATTTTGAATTGTGCCCGACTGCGCTAATACGCGATGATGATTATCAACCACCCAAATACGGCTACCACTGTGACCCATACCTTTTAAAATTCGGTTAATTTCTGGTGAGGGCACCAATACCGAGCCTAAATCGCTTGGGTTATTTAAATTAGAGGTCGACATTGTTTTAAAATCGAGCGGCGCTTTTTTTGTGTCAATATCGATCACGGCAAAGCCTAGCTTGTTACCAAGCATATTTATAGGAAAGCGCAGCTCTACGTTGTATCCCGATTCAGTGCGTATAAAATAGCCCTGAATTTTTGTAAACGGTGTTTTGGTATTAGCATCAAACGCATTTACCCAGCCATCTTGGCGTGGGGCAATAATGTACGTATTAAAATCTCCGGCTGGGCTTTTTAGGCCAATTATTAAATGGTCGTTATTAGTAATGCTTAAACTATTTTTAGCACGATATACAAGGTGATCGTCAGTTACTTTAAACACGGCATATAAATAGTTATCAAACTTGCCAACCATATGATCAAACGATAAATCCTCAGCTTTATGCTTCTTGTCTGCTTTTTGTAAATAGCGTTTATCGTAATGCCAAAGGAGTGGTTGATAGCTTTGCCAGTCGCTCAGTTTGCCATCGAGTTGAATGGCATTTTTAAGATTGTACGCATATAAGTCGCGCCCTTTTACTACCTGGTCTAAAAAGTTGGTTTGCTCATCAAAAAGGGCTGGGCGTTCATGCAGGGCGGTGGCGAGCGCCCGTGTGGTGCCTACGAGGGTTTTTTCTTGGCCTTGGCGTAAAAACTTTTCCATTTCCCACACGTACTCGTAGCCAAGCCAAGGCAGTAAAAACAAAAAACACGACAGTAATATAAATTTACTGCGCAGGCCAAATCGTAACATTAGCGTTGTTCCCACCTGTAGCCCATGCCGTACACCGTATCTATGCAGTCAAAGTTGTTATCAAGGGCGATAAACTTTTTACGAATGCGTTTTACATGCGAGGTGATAGTGCTGTCGTCAACGTAAATTTTTGCATCGCTCATTAAATCGTTACGGCTTTTTACATGGCCTGGGCGCTGCGCAAGTGAGTGCAACATCCAAAATTCGGTCACGGTTAAATCAACCAATTGCTGCTGCCAAAATACTTGCATGCGCTGGGTGTCGAGCGTTAACTGGCCACGTGTAATTAATGCATTGGCATCGGCGGGTTGCTCAAGCGCTTCCATGCGTCTAAATAGCGCGCCTATTCTGGCAGCCAAGTGGGCTAAACTAATATCTTTTGTTAGGTAGTCATCGGCGCCCATACGCAGGCCACACACGGTATCTATTTCGCTATCGCGGGCGGTTAAAAAAATAATAGGCAGTGTTTTAGAAAGCGTACGCAAGGTTTGGCAGAGCAAAAAACCGCCGTCTATTTCGTGGCCTAAACCAATATCAACAATGGCTAAATCGGGTAGGGCGTCTTTAAATGCAATCTCTGCGCTGACGCGATCAGCAAAACCACTTACTTGGTAACCTTGGGCGCTAAGCATTTCAATATAGTTTTCGCGGATGGCGGTTTCATCTTCAATGATGGCTATTTTTTTCATTCTACTCACCCTTATTTATTTTAAAACGCACTATATCGAAGTTTTTCAGTTATGTACGCTTAAAAAGGCAATTGCCATTTTTTTGCCACAATTGCTCAGCGGTTTGCCATTTTTGCTCCCCTTTGTTGCCATTTGCAGCTGTTTTAATACAACCATCAAAACAAAACATCACAAATTAAAACAAGTTTAAGGATTACATTATGAAGAAGACATTAATCGCATTAACCCTAGTAGCCACAGTGTGTACACCTGCATTTGCAGCAGCCGCTAACACCCCTTCTAAAGAAGCACATAAAGAAACCGCCATCGGCTTAGGTACTGGCGCCATTATTGGTGGTGTCGTTGGTGGGCCAATTGGTGCTTTTATTGGCGCATTTGCCGGGGGCTTAATTGGTGATTCAAAAGTAGCTGATGACAAAATTGCCCAGCAGCAGAGAGCAATAACAGTGATGCAGCAAAAAACCAGTGACTACCAACAGGTACTTAATCAAAACAATAGGCTAGAGCAGCAGTTAGATGTACTGACTAATCAAAATGAGCAGTTAACACAATCACAAATAAATAACTTACTTGCCATGACAGTACAATTTAAAACAGGCTCAAGTGCTATTGCCCCGCACTTTGCTACGCAGTTAGACCAGCTTGTGGTGCTGTTAAAAAATCAGCCGCAACTAGCATTAGATTTAAGTGGCTTTGCTGATCAGCGCGGTGATGAGCAAGCGAATCTTTTATTGTCTAAAAAACGTGTAAACGCAGTGCAAAGTTACCTTATAAAGCACGGCATTAGCCATACACGTTTAAGTGCGCAGGCATTTGGCGAGCAACAAACATTAGCGCGCAGCAATACCGTAGAAGATAACTTTTTTGATCGACGCGTAACACTTACTACCCGCTCAATAAACCCAGTAAATGGCCAAACGGCAAGTAACTAAAGCCACTTTTATTTGTGTAAAGTTAAGCGTTCGATGGAGTGATTTTATGTTGAGTAACCCAACCAAAATGCTTACTAAAGTAAGCATTTTTATTTTCTTAGTGGCTGTGCTTCTACTTAGTTTTAATAGCCGTGCACAGTCGCCCAAGCTTGAACTTTTTGACAGCAGCGGTACACCTGTCGCGCCGGCAATTATATTAAAAAGCGATGCTAACATGACCCTAACCGGGCTGATAAATCACGTGGTCGTTAAGCAAACTTATCAAAACGATAATCCGTTTGCGGTAAATGCGCGTTATGTGTTTCCGTTACCTGATGAAAGCGCCGTACATGCGATGACGATGCACATAGGTGAGCGAGTCATAAAAGGCCAAATAGATAAAAAAGTAGAGGCCGAAAAAAAGTATCAGGCAGCTAAAAATGCTGGCAAGCAAGCCGCACTTGTACGCCAGCAGCGCGCTAATATGTTTATTACTAACGTGGCAAATATAGGCCCTGGCGAGCAAATTGTGATAGAGCTTGAATACCAAGAGATCATTGATTACAGCAATGGCACATTTGCTATTCGCTTCCCAAGTACCATTACGCCGCGCTATCACACAATAAGCGCAAATATTGAAGCTGAGCAAACTAGCCTAACCCATGCTCCTCAGGGGTGGTTAAGCCCTGTGTATAGCAAAACGCAGCACAGTGAGGCGCCAAACAGCCAATTTAGTTTAAATATTGATATAGATGTAGGCTTAGAGCTTGTAGATATAACGTCTAAATTTCATCGTGTAGAAGTACAAAACCCGGCCTTTGGGCAATATACGGTTGCTTTAAATGAGCAAGCGGGGGCCAATCGCGACTTTGTACTTGAGTTTAAACCGCTGCAAAAAGAAAGCGCACAAGCAGCATTTTTTACCCAGCAGTTTGAAAATGGCGACCGATACGGGCTTGCTATGCTAATGCCGCCAGCAGATCACTTTACACAAACGCAGCGCCTACCACGCGAAATGGTGTTTGTTGTAGATACCTCTGGCTCTATGCACGGGCAATCTATGGAGCAAGCTAAAAAGGCCCTGTTTTATGCGCTGTCTTTGCTTGATAGCGACGACAGCTTTAACATTATTGGCTTTGATAACGTGGTTACCCCCATGAGCGATAAACCCCTTATTGCTAGTGACTTTAACTTACGCCGCGCTGAGCGCTTTATTTATAGCCTAGAGGCCGACGGTGGTACCGAAATACAAGGTGCGCTTGATGCGGTACTTGATGGCAGCAGCTTTGAAGGCTTTGTACGCCAAGTGGTGTTTTTAACGGATGGCAGTGTAAGTAACGAAGATGCCTTATTTAAAAATATTCAGCGTAAATTGGGTGATAGCCGATTATTTACTGTAGGCATTGGCAGTGCACCCAATAGCTTTTTTATGCGCCGCGCAGCTGATATAGGTAAAGGGTCATTTACGTTTATTGGCAGCACCCATGAGGTGCAGCCTAAAATGCAGCAGTTATTTGATAAGCTTGCTCATCCCGCTATCACTAATTTAGCACTGCGCGATGAAAGCACTCATAGTTTAGATTTTTGGCCATCTCCTTTGCCCGATTTATATTTTGGCGAGCCAATAATGGTGGCTATAAAACTAAATGATACGAATCAAATTACGCTTAGTGGGCAAACCGCTCAAGGCCCTTTAAATATAAAACTAAGCGCACAAAATAGCGCCAACGCAAAAGGGATTGATAAGCTGTGGGCGCGCCAAAAAATTAAATCGTTGCTTTTATATAATGACCGACAGTCAGTTAAAAATGAGGTGCAAGGGCTTGCGCTCACACATCAACTACTGAGCCCGTTTACTGCTTTTATAGCTATTGAGCATACTCAAATTAACGAGCCTGCAAAGCAAACGGCACTGGCTAAGAACGCAGCGCCACAAGGACTGGCTATGCGTTTACCACAAACCGATGGGCAAAGCCGACTGTACATATTGCTGGGCTGCATTTTATTACTTGGCTATGGCGCGTTTAAAATAAACCGAGGGCTTAAATGAAAAAGTGGCTAAGTGCGGGCTTATTAATCGCCGGGCTGGGGCTGTTTTCTCATGGTGCTTATATGCAAGCCAAGGCATGGCTTGCCCAAGTATTAATAGAGCAGGCCTGGCAAGAGGCGCTTATTACGCCACACGCTCGCGTTAAACCGTGGTTTTACGCCGACAGCTTTGTAACCGCGCAGCTTAACTGGCCTGTGCATAATAAAGTGCTTAGCGTTTTAGCTGGGGCAAGTGGTCGTAATTTAGCATTTGCACCAAGCCACTTTTTGCCAGGGGCAAAGCTTGGAGATAAACATGGCGGTGCGTTAATAGCGGGTCACAACGATACCCACTTTGCATTTTTAAAACACACCAAAGTGGGTGAAACGTTTACGCTGCAGCTGCAAAGCGGCGTAATACAGCATTATAAAGTGAAGGGGATTGAGGTTATTCATCAATCCCAGCAGGCGTTTTTACAAACCCCAGGCCTTTATTTATTAACCTGTTACCCTTTTGACTCGCTGGCATCGGGTACTGATTTAAGATGGCTTGTATCGGCTGAGTTGATAGGGTCATCGCCAGCTTCATTAAGCGGTATATCTACCACCAGCTCTTGATGTCGTTGGCTTATCATCACCCCTGCAAAAACAACAAATATACTCACCCATTGCCAAAAATCGAGTACCTCACCCAGAATAATGGCCGATAAAATAAGTGTAAAAATAGGAATTAAATTTGAATAAGCC
The DNA here is from genome assembly GCF_001400005.1 of Pseudoalteromonas sp. P1-30. Taxonomy (NCBI): domain Bacteria; kingdom Pseudomonadati; phylum Pseudomonadota; class Gammaproteobacteria; order Alteromonadales; family Pseudoalteromonadaceae; genus Pseudoalteromonas; species Pseudoalteromonas sp. P1-30. Next base: position 147,075 of record NZ_LKBC01000003.1, on the reverse strand, counting down.
GCAGCCGTTAATACCGACACTTTGCCAATTGCATAGTTATACATACCATAGCCACCTAAGGTGACAAACGAGCCTAAATACAAAATGCTCATAAGGGCGGTTAGGTCATGCTGGTTTTCGCTGGGTAAGTCGATAAAAAACAAAAACGGTGCAAAAAACACACTGCCGCTTATGCCTTGTAAAGCGATTAGCGTTAACGGCGAGTAGCGATTGGCCAAGTGCTTAATGCTAATGGTGTAAAACGCCGCGCATACCATGGCCATAAGCTCTAAAAAGTTACCCAATAATGGATTAGGGGCCTGATCGGTATTTGGTGAAAGCAAAGTAAGTAAAATACTGCCGCCAATACACAGGGTAAACCCAATCACAATGGCTTTACTTATATACTCTTTAAGCATAAAAAACGCCATCAACGCCACAATAATAGGCAAACACGAAACAATAACTCCCGCCTGAGAGGCCGAGGTGTATTCCATTGCGTGGCCTTCAAATAAAAAGTACAAGCATGGCTCTGCGAGCGACATACCTAATAAGTACTTCCAATCGCCTTTTAAATACTCAAACCTAATTACGTAACGCCATAAACACAGCGATAAAACTAAGGTGGTTAGCATGCGTAAAAATATAACTAGTGCTGGGTCGTAAACGGCAATAGCATACTTAAGTGCAATAAAGGAGCTACCCCATAAAAAGGTGGCAATAATTAGGCATAAACTGGCTGGCATAAATGAAATTTTATCAAATTAAATTAACGCCGATCCTAGCATGAATAATTTTAACTTGTTCAAAAATACCGAGCTGGTATAAGTTTATTTATCTTTCATTTTAATAGTAAATAATAATGCGTAGGGAACAGGTAATTGTTGTTAAGCTTGGTACAAGTGTACTGACCGGCGGCACCGATAAGTTAGATAAAGCCCATATGGTTGAGCTGGTTCGCCAATGTAGCGAACTTAAAAAGCAAGGCCACCAAGTTATATTAGTATCAAGTGGCGCGGTTGCTGCGGGTCGCGAACAACTTATTAAACCCTGTGGCCGCGGCCTAATAGATAAACAAATGTTGGCAGCCGTTGGGCAAGGTCAGCTTATACATATTTGGCAAAGCTTATTTGCCTTGTATGGCATAAACGTAGGGCAAATGCTGCTTACCCGTGCCGACGTAGATGACCGCGAACGCTATTTAAATGCGCGCGACACCTTAAATGCGTTATTAAGCCACGAGGTGGTGCCTATTATTAATGAAAACGACGCGGTAGCAACCGCCGAAATAAAAGTAGGCGATAACGATAATTTATCAGCGCTGGTGGCTATTTTGGCTAATGCCAACAAGCTATTACTACTTACCGATCAAGAAGGTTTATTTACCAGCGATCCGCGCACAAATACCGACGCAAAACTGATTGACGAAGTCACTCATATAAACGATGAGTTACGCCAACTGGCTGGTGGTAGCGGTACAAGTTTAGGCACCGGCGGTATGGCCACAAAACTACAAGCCGCCGACGTAGCAAGGCGCGCAGGGGTAGAGGTTATTATTGCAAAAGGCGCTGGCAACAACGTTATTTTAAAATGCATGAGTGAGCAATTACCCGGTACGCGGTTTTTAAAACTTACTGCGCCAAAAGATGGCCGTAAAAAATGGCTAATGGCTGGGCCTAAAAGTACCGGCCAAATAATGATTGATAAAGGGGCTATTTCGGCGCTACAAAACAAAGGGGCGAGCCTGCTGGCAAAAGGCATAACTAATGCGTTTGGCCGTTTTGAGCGGGGCGACTTAATAGATTTAATAGACGCCAACAACCAAGTTATTGCACGAGGGTTAACACGTTTTAATCAAGTTGAAGTAAATAAAATTAAAGGTGCTCATTCAGAGCAGATAGGCGAGCTACTCGACTTTGATAGTGGCGCTGTGGTGCTACACAGAGACGACTTAGTTTTGCTTTAGTTTTATTTAGCTTTTTTAAATAGCGCGTGTTGCGTATTGGTTATTAGTATTGCGGCTGTAGTTAGGTATTTAAGCAAGGCAGGGCCTATGTTGTGTTTAGTATAACTGGTTGTACAAAAACATAAATACAAAGCATAGGCTGTTTTAGGCTCTGCTGTATGTAAGTTATTAAATAATACCGCAGTAGTTATTGAGCTCACTAAGTTACTAAGCTCGCGCTACGATTTAATAGCGCTTAGCTAAAACAAACTTTAATCCACATAGCTCAATGCGACCTAATTCAAAAGTATTGGTTAATTAATTAGCAAAGTTGATGATTTTGTCTAAACTGATTGAAGTTAAAACAGTTTAGGCAAACTAATGAAGGCAAACAATTGCGGGCACGAATGGATAATCAGTCTAACTCAGCAAGAAGAAGAAAGTGATTTAGATGCATCATTAGTGCAGATTATTGGCGACCTACTCGAAGTTGAAAATTTTGCTATTTATATTAATAAGCACTTTAGTGCGCAATTACCGCCTACGCTTATAAACACCCACACCCGCCTTGAAGTATTAGAGTCTAACGAAGCCCTAGCGCTGCTTAATAAAGTAACCCAAAACAAAATAAGAGTAAGCCGTGCCTTAGGTGTAGTAACAACGTATGTGCCAGTGTATTACTTTGGTAAAGTAATTGGCATATTACTAATAGAAACCACTAAAGAGTTAGCGCAAACCACCACAATGCTCGCCGTGCATATTTTAAATATTTATGCCAACCAGCTAGGGCTATTACATAAATCGCGGTTAGACCCTTTAACCGAGCTTTTAAATAGACAAACCTTTGATAAAAAAGTGATCGAAATTGTCTCAGGCAAAGGCTTTTTATTACCCCGTGATGATACAAACGAAAAGCGACGATGGTATTTAGCCATTGCAGATATCGATCACTTTAAACGCGTAAACGACAGCTACGGCCATGTAATAGGCGATGAAGTTATTTTACTTGTGGCGCGGTTGTTAAAAAATAACTTTAGGCTAGAAGACTACGTATTCAGATATGGAGGCGAAGAGTTTGCAGTGTTATTTCAAACCAAAACCGAGGCACAAGCACATATAGCACTTAACCGTTTACGCTCAAATATTGCTGAGTATCCTTTTCCGCAAGTTGGGCAGCTTACAATAAGTATTGGCTTTTTAGAGCTGGCAAGTATTGATACTGTATCTAGTATCGTAAACCAAGCCGATATGGCGCTGTATCATTCTAAAAATAGCGGCCGTAATAAAGTGACTGCTTATAGCGAGCTTGAGGTAAATGAAGAAGTGACCACCGATAATAGTATTGAGCTTTTTTGATTGTAAATTTGTGCTAAAATCTGGCTCCTTAAATTGTTGTAGGCAGGCACAAAACATGAAATTCGTTCGTTGGTTTTTAGGTTGTATAATTTTATTCTTTAATTTTGTATTTACTCCTCGCAGTAAAAAGCGTGCAAGCGATGTGCAAGCGCAGCTTGATCAGCAAACCTCACAATTTAAACTTTATCAATTTAAAGCATGCCCGTTTTGCGTAAAAGTACGCCGTGCAATTAAGCGCGAAGGCTTAAAAATAGAAACGCGTGATGCAAAAAATAATCAACAATTTCGTCAAGAGCTGTTAGAGCAAGGCGGCAAAATTAAAGTGCCATGCCTTCGTATAGAAAAAAATGGCCAAGTAGAGTGGCTATACGAATCTAACGATATTATTGCTTACTTAAACAAAGTAGCGGCTTAAACGACCCCCTTAATTTTTATCTCACTTATTAAAAGAGACATTATCATGACAATCCGTACTCGTGTTGCCCCATCTCCAACAGGTGACCCGCATCTTGGCACCGCTTATATTGCTTTATTTAACTACTGTTTTGCTAAACAACAAGGCGGCGAGTTTGTGCTTCGTATTGAAGATACAGACCAAGTTCGTAGCACGCCAGAGTCAGAACAAGCGATTATGGATAGCTTACGTTGGTTAGGTCTTGAGTGGGATCATGGCCCTGACGTAGGTGGCGAATTTGGCCCTTACCGTCAATCAGAGCGTAGCGATTTATACAAAAAATACGCACACCAATTAGTTGAGCAAGGTAAAGCATTTTACTGTTTTGCAACCAGCGAAGAGCTTGACCAAATGCGTGAAGAGCAAATGGCAGAAGGTCTGCGCCCTAAATACGACGGCCGTGGCTTAAACCTCACCGAAGATGAAATTAAAGCAAACCTAGCCGCAGGCAAGCCTTACGTTATTCGTATGAAAATACCAAGCGAAGGCACTTTTAAATTTAACGACTACCTACGCGACGAAATTGAGATCCCGTGGGAAAACGTAGACATGCAAGTGCTATTAAAAGCCGATGGTTTCCCTACGTACTTTTTAGCAAACGTAGTGGATGACCACCACATGCAAATAAGCCATATTTTCCGTGGCGAAGAGTGGATTAACTCAGCACCTAAACTATTAAAACTTTACGAAGATTTAGGTTGGGAAGCACCCGTACTAGGGCATTTACCACTACTGCGTAATCCTGATAAATCAAAGCTTTCTAAGCGTAAAAACCCAACGTCTATTAATTACTATAAAGAAATGGGTTACCTACCAGAGGCCGTGCTTAACTACTTAGGCCGTATGGGTTGGTCAATGCCAGATGAGCGTGAAAAATTCACTCTTAACGAGATGATTGAACACTTCGATATGAAGCGTGTATCACTTGGTGGCCCAGTATTTGATGTTGATAAGCTAAGCTGGTTAAACGGCATGTGGATCCGCGAAAACCTAACAGACGAAGAGCTTGTGCAGCGCTTTGTTGATTGGAAGTTTAATGGCGAAATGCTAGCTAAAGTATTACCAGAAGCTAAAACGCGCATTAATACGCTTTCGGACATGGTTGATTTAGCAGGGCATTTTGTAGGCGGCATTCCAACTTACGACCCAGCACTGTTAACGGCGGGCAAAGCTGACGAAAATGTAATACGCCAAGCGTTACAGTTTTTTGTATGGCAGCTTGAAGGTTTACGTAGTTTTGATAAGCCAGCTATTTTTGCCATTGCAAAAGAAGTTGCTACATTCCACGAGCTTAAAATTAAAGACTTTTTAGAGCCAATATTTGTAGCAATCACGGGTAAAACGTCTTCAACGTCAGTACTTGATGCAATGGAAATTTTAGGCTCAGACTTATCACGTGCGCGTTTACGTGTAGCGCTTGCTCATTTAGGCATTTCTAAAAAGCAGGCTAAAAATATTGAGCGTGCGTACCGCACATACCCAAGTGCATAATCTTTAGTCATACTTTATAAAAAGCCGAGCTTATTAATTAAGCTCGGCTTTTTTGTTTCAGGCCGTTTGGCTATATGTCATCGCGTTTTGATATTGTTTAGCGCAAGCCGTGGCGCCTTAGCAAATGCTACAATGCTGCATGTAAATTAAAAGGAGGCAGCATGATTGCACCTGTAAAAAACAAAGCTTTATTTAGCAGTAATGCCTTTTCAATAAACCTAGTTACTTACCCTACACATCACAGTGTGATGAACCATATAGATCCAGTACAGCAAGGGCGCTACTACAAACTTAATTTTGTACTAGTAAAACCTAAAGCTGGTGGGGTTTTTAAATGCTCAAAATGCATTATTAATTGGTTTAACCGCGTGTATTTATTTAGACCCGACAAATACGAGCATAGCGTTTCTAAAATTGAGTCGGGAAAGCGCGTACTACTTAGCTTTGCGCTTAATATATAATTTATTAATAGTCGTAGGCCTGTCCGCTGCATAAAACAGACAGGTCACAATACGATACAGAGATTTCGCTACAAGAATTTATAGTAAAGGCGTTACCGCCTCTGCGCATTGCATCTGCTTTAAGTAAATCTATAGCATTTGATTTTAAGCGATTGTAGCTTATATTATTGTCGCCTCTACCGTCGCCATTGCAGCTTTCGCCTTCAATTCGGCCTAAAAGTGTGGCGCCACTTTCGTGTGCTTCTTGGTCGCTATAAAACTGTTGTAAATCTCGTTTTTTAACGTACGTACCAATTTCCTCAGATAAAACATCGTTATCTATATCGGTATGAAAAGTCACGCTAGAACATCCAGCCAAAGTAGTGAGTACGCTTATTACTGCAAAAACACGTAACATAATAATTAGTCCCTTATTTAGTTTGGTACCTAAATTACTAACTAAAACAGGTGTGCGCAACATTTACTCTTAAGTTAATTGTATGAATTTGTAAGTGATTCGACCTCTCTTTAAATTTTTTCTGGTAGTATGGGCAGGTTATAAGCAGTTTAAGCAGTGAACAATCTATGTTAAGTCCTTACTTTCAGCAGCATGCTGATTATGTTTCTATCTCTCGTGAGCAAGGGTGTCGTTTCGCAAAGTGCGTTGCCGATGATTACAACCCACTTCATGACAAAGATGCCAAAAAGTTTTGCGCGCCAGGAGACTTACTTTTTTCTTTAGTGTTAGACCGCTACGGTATAAGTGAGCGAATGGAATTTACCTTTGCCGGTATGGTTGATGAAAACACCAAACTTAATTTCCCAGAAGGGGATGATGAGTTTGATGTAACCAACGGCGACAAAGTAATTTTAAAGGTAAAACGCGAAGGTAAAACCAGCAAATGCCCAACACTTACTAATAGCTTAATAAAAAACTATGTTGAGTTTTCTGGTGCTGCATTTCCGCACGTAATTATTCCGCTAATGGGTAAGCAAAATGTAATGATTAACCCAGCGCGCCCTATGGTTATTTACGAGTCGATGATCATTAACCTTGATAACATTAATATTCAAACGCCAACGCTTGAGTTTGCTGAGCCAAGTTTTGAGTACACGGGTAAGCGCGGCAAAATTACCTTGCGCTTTAATTTACTAGAAAACGGCGAAAAAGTGGGTTTTGGTGAAAAGCACATGGTGGTGTCGGGTATTCGTGAATACTGCCAAGCAACGGTTGATGACTTAATCGCGTTTTATAATGAGCGAAAAGCCACGTTAAAACCGGCCTAACGTCATTAAATTATAATACCAATCCGCAATAATACTTAATCACTATCTGCGTTAAAAAATTCTCATTTAGAACAACTAAATAGCGAATTTATTGCCTAGCTATCAACACGTTTATCTGTCCTCAAAATAGACCACTTAATTAAGCGGATTGGTATAAAAAGGGCGCTAAATACATTGTTATTTTGCGCCTTTTTTATTGGTTTAGAGAATGCAGCTAGGCTGAATACTTTTCTGAGCTGGTTAATTTACGCAGTACCGTAATATGCGTACAATAGCGCTCTTTGTTATTTTAAAGCTAAGCCTATGTCTGTCACATCGTTCTCATCTCTTAAACTCGATTCGTTATTACTAACCGCAATTGAGCAAAATAATTACAACACGCCTACCGCAATTCAGGTTAAAACTATTCCGCACATATTAGCGGGCAGCGATGTAATGGGCAGCGCGCAAACAGGCACAGGTAAAACAGCCGCCTTTGTATTACCACTACTACATAAGCTTTTAAATACACCAAAAAAAGATGAGCCAGGCATAGCCCGAGTGGTTATTTTAACGCCCACGCGTGAGCTTGCTCAGCAAGTGTTTGCAAGCTTTGAAAAATACGCCCAAGGCACAAATATTCAAGGCGCTTTAGCGTATGGCGGTGCAAGTATTGGCCCGCAAATTAAAGCGCTTAAAACGGCGCAAGTGATAGTCGCAACGCCTGGGCGTTTACTTGATCATATTGTTAAAGGCAGTGTGGTGCTTTCAAGTATTGATTCGTTAGTATTTGATGAAGCCGACCGCATGCTGGATATGGGCTTTATTGATGAAATAAAACGTATTTTGCGCCACATTCCAGGCGATCGCCAAACCTTATTGTTCTCAGCCACATTCGATGACAGCGTGTTTGAGCTGAGTAAAAAACTACTTAAAAACCCCGAGCTGATTGAAGTTGATAAACGTAACTCAGCCGCCGTTGAAGTAGAGCAAGTTATTTACGCAGTTGATGAAGAGCGAAAGCGTGAGCTTGTATCGCACATGATTGGCATGAAAAACTGGCGCCAAGTACTTATATTTACACGTACCAAACAAATGGCCGATAAACTTGCCAAAGAAATGTGTAAAGACGGCTTAAAAACAGAGTCTATCCATGGCGATAAATCACAAGGTGCGCGCGACCGTGCATTACAAAACTTTAAAGAAGGCACAACGCGGGTTTTAGTTGCCACCGATGTAGCTGCCCGCGGTTTAGATATTCCGGCGCTTAAATATGTAATAAACTTTGAGCTACCTTACATAGCAGAAGATTACGTACACCGAATTGGCCGTACGGGGCGCGCTGGCGAGCAAGGCCTTGCCATGTCGCTGGTAAGTATTGACGAGCAGTGGTTACTGGAAGAAATTGAAGTACTACTGGATACCCGTTTAGCACCACAATGGCTAGAAGGTTACGAGCCAGATTTAAACAAGCCACCTAAAGATAACCGTAAAAACACCAACAAAGCGCGTAAAGATCGCGATAAAAAGCGCATTACCGGGCAAAGAGCACCAAGTAAACGCCGCAGAAAGTAGCCTTAGACATATTTATTTGGCTATACTAAGGCCACTAAATAGCTGAGGTATAGTTATGTTTGAAACAGATCAGTGGGCGTTTTCTGGTATCGATGGCCAAATATCATTACATAAATGGCAAAAAACCATTGATCTTATTACTGGGCTTTTTTCGGCCCCCTCTGGTTATATAGTTCAGGCTACTAGTAAAGGTTATCGTGTAGTTATTAGAGCTAATGAAGGTGGCTCACACTTTGAAACCAACCCTATACTCCCTCCCGAAACTCCCTTATTTTGTAAATATGTAGCCGAAAACAACAACACTTTGTATGTTAGCGATACCCGCAGCGATACGCAGTGGAATACCATGCCCGAGGTTATTGAAGATGGCGTTGAATCCTACCTAGGCTTGCCAATTCACTGGCCTGAAGGTGAAGTATTTGGCACCTTGTGTTTAAAAGATTCAAAAAAAACCAGCTACACCGATGAATATTTTGAGCTAATAGAGCAGCTTCGTGATTTAATTGAAGACGATTTAGCCCTTATTTATAGCTTTGAGCAAATGCGCGAAATAGCCATGCTTGACCCGCTTACCAATATTTATAATCGCCGTGCACTTAGCTTACTTGCCCAACACAAACTTAATTTAGCGCTGCGTTTAGGTTTTGATGTGTGTTGCTTGTTTATTGATGTAAACGACTTTAAAAAACTAAACGACACTTATGGCCATGAAATAGGCGATCAAGCGTTAATCCTCTTAGCAAATACCTTAAAAACACATTTAAGAGAGGCTGATATAGTAGGGCGTTTAGGCGGCGATGAATTTGTAGCTGTGATGCAAATTAGTGATAGAAGTAAGCTTAGCCATATTATTGATAAAATAAAAATTGAGTATAAAAACGCACTATTAGAAAACAACGTGTGCGCGCTGACACTTAGCATAGGCGAAAGTTTTACTAACAAACAAAAGCAACCTTTTGATACGTTATTAAATTTGGCCGATCACCAAATGTATAAAAATAAACAAGCGTACAAATTGGCTAAAAAAGCATAATAATAAAAGTAATACACTTAAACATAGCAACAAAAAAGCAAGCCATTAGGCTTGCTATAAACGGTGTGAATTAGGCGTTAAGCGATTTGTTTTTCGGCTAGGTTTAATTCCATAATGGCTTTTAATAAACGGTATAAGTTTATTGATGCGTCAATTTCTTCTTTACGGTTTGTTAAGCTTTCAATATTTAAGCCCAGTGGCACATCTAGGTGCGCACAGCTTTTGAGTATTAGGTCGAGATTTTCTCGGCAAATACGTACAGATTCACTTAAGGTATTGTCTGCATCAAGCATGCGCCATTTAGTGGCCTCTGGCACTGAGATACCCAACCATTGCATAAACTCTAAGGTTTTATCGCCACCGCATGGCGTAAACGTTAAAATAATCCGTTTTGGTGTAATACCTTGTGCTTTACAGGTACGTGCGTAACTTGTGATTAGCTCTATAGTTGCTTGCGCGTCGTAAACCGCTTGCGATATAAAAAACTGACAACCTTGTGCTGTTTTTTCTATAAGGCGCTCGTGTTCATTTCGCTTACTTGAATGTCGCTCAGCAATGGTAACGCCCCCTAAAAAGAAGTCATCACTTTGCTCTGCAAGCGTTTTATAGGCATCGGGCAAGCTTAGTTTTATATCACCTACCGATGAGGGGCTACCCACTAAAACGACATTTTTTAAATCGTAGTCGTTTTTAGTTTCATCCAACCAGCCTTTAAACTCCTCTACACCACGTTGTGCCACACTTTTGTAAGTAATGACATCTGGAGCAGATAAATTACGTAGTAAGTGGCTGTATTCACGTGGGTCTACAGTTTGTTTAAACGGAAATGGTCGTGCTTTATCTGTACGGCTACTTTCATCTTGAATGTCGTAAATTATCACGCCGTCGTATTCAATTTCGTGTAAACGAGCAAGTAGTTTTTCTGCAATGATTTTTAGTTGCGCTTTATCAGTACCAATTTTAGGTGGAGTAGTACCAATAAGATAAACACCTTGATTGGTGTCTTCTATTTTTTCTTGTAGTGATAAAGCCATAATCCTCATTCCAGCTTAGTCCAATGTATGTAATTTAATATAGCAGCCATTTAGACGTCTAGATAGATTTATTTAGTGAAAGTTTTTCAATCAACTTGAGCTTTTTTCATGCTTAAATGTTTTTAAAATGGGGAATTGACACAGTTGTTTACATTATAAATAGCCGATGGGCTCTTATATTTAGTGGCTTTGGGGCATAATCTAAGCGAGTTAGTATTAAACCTAATAACAAATTTGCTCAATTTAAAAAGGGACAACAATGAAATTTAAATTACTAGCAACAAGCTTAGCGGTATCGCTGGCGCTAACAGGCTGCGCAACACAGCAAAGCGAAAACACCCAAACGGCACAACAACAGCAAACAATAAAAGCTGACGAACGTGTATTTTCGCAAGAGTACTTAATCGAAGAGCTTGATAACGGCTTACGCGTAATGGTTGTTAAAACTGATTACCCCGATGTCGTCTCGCTGCAAATTCCGGTCTCGGTTGGCTCGCGTAATGAAGTAAAAGCAGGTAAAACCGGTTTTGCTCACTTTTTTGAGCACATGATGTTTAAAGGCTCTAAAAAATTTCCGCAAGACGAATACACTGCCATATTTAAAAATGCAGGGGTCGATAACCGTGCTTACACCACTAACGATTACACAAACTACCATTTAAACTTTTCAAAGCAGCACCTTGATAAAGTACTTGAAATTGAAGCCGATATTTTTCAAAACTTAACCTACACCGAAGAGCAATTTAGAACCGAAGCGCTAACGGTTAAAGGGGAATATTTAAAAAATAACGCCAGCCCAATTCGTAAGTTATTGAGCGCAGTACGCGAAGAAGCGTTTGATACGCACACTTATAAACATACCACCATGGGCTTTTTTGAAGATATAGAAGCCATGCCAGATCAAATGGCTTACGGTAAAGAATTTTTTGATAAGTTTTATAAGCCTGAATATGTATCGCTAGTGATTGTGGGCGATGTTGACCCTAAAGCCACAATGGCTATGGTTAAAAAACATTGGGGTGGCTGGGAAAAAGGCGATTACGTTGCCGATATTAAAGCTGAGCCAAAGCAGCAAGCACCTAAATATGTACATGAGAAAAACGAAGGTTTGCCTGGTCATTGGTTGCTTGTATCTTACAAAGGTGCTGCATGGGAGCCTGCTAAAAAGGACAGAGCCGCACTTGATTTAATCTCACAGCTTTATTTTTCTAATAACTCCGATTTATACCAAGAGCTAGTTGTTGATAAACAAATAGCGAGTCAAATGTTTACCTACAATCCAGAGACAAAAGATCCTGGCTTACTGCATGTGTTTGTAAAAGTAGAAAACGAAGATGATTTAGCAAAAGCACGCGATGCTATTAACCGCACTTATGCAAAAGCACGTACCGAACTTGTTGATGAGCAAAAACTAAGTGATTTAAAGTCTAACCTTAAATACAGCTTTATTAACGGCTTAGACTCATCGCAAGCGATTGCATCAACCCTTGCAAGTTATATGCATTTTGAGCGCGACCCAGAGGTTATTAACCAGCTTTATAAATCGGCCGACAACATCACAGCACAAGATATTAAAGCCGTGGCTAATAAGTATTTTGTAGATGACGCGCGTACTACCGTAACTATGTCGGCACTTGATAAAGCGCCAGGGTTTGAACAAGAAACAAGCTTAAATGCATTAGTAGCTAAGCGTGATAAAGCGCCAGAGGCACCAGTATTTAAAGTACTTGATAAAACGAATAGCTCGCCGCTGATTGATGTAAACTTTTTATTCAATACAGGGGCTGCTGCAGACCCGCAAGGTAAAAAAGGGGTTGCTGCGCTCACCGCCGCTATGCTTGCTCAAGGTGGCTCGCAAAGTACGAGTTACAAAGACATACAAAAAGCGCTTTATCCGCTTGCTGGCAGCTTTGGTTATCAAATAGATAAAGAAATGCTGTCATTCCAAGGGCGTATTCATAAAGATAACGCTGCCACATGGTATGCGCTTGTAAGCGATCAGTTACTTAACCCAGGCTTTAGAGACGATGACTTTAAGCGCCTTAAAAAAGAAATGATCGACGGTATTAAATCGGGCTTAAAAGCCTCTAATGATGAAGAGCTAGGTAAAGAAGTGCTTTACAGCGCACTTTACAAAGGTCACCCATACGAAAGCTACAATTACGGGGATATTTCGGATTTAGAAGCATTAACGCTTGATGATGTAAAAGCCTTTTACAACACAGAGCTTACCCAATCTAAACTAACACTGGGTTTAATTGGCGCTGTGCCAAAAGCGCTTAAAGCAGAAATCATGAGCGACTTAGCAACCTTACCTAAAGGCGAGCAAAGCCGTTTAAGTATTCCTGATGCGCCAGAGCTTAAAGGTCACCATGCCACGATTGTAGAAAAGTCGGCGCAATCTACTGCGGTATCGTTTGGTTTCCCAATTGATACTATTCGCAGTAGTGAAGATTGGACAGCCCTTTGGCTGGTGCGTTCGTACTTTGGTGAGCACCGCAGTTCTAATTCATACCTGTATGAGCGAATTCGTCAAACACGTGGTATGAACTACGGCGATTACGCCTACATTGAGTACTTCCCACGTGGCATGTTTCAAACTAAGCCTGATGCCAACTTAGGACGCTCTGAGCAAATATTCCAAATTTGGTTACGCCCGCTGCGCTCTAATAACGATGCACACTTTGCAACACGTACCGCGTTGTTTGAGCTGGATAAGCTTATTAAAAATGGCTTAACCGAAAAAGACTTTGAAGCAACACGTAACTTTTTAATTAACTACGTACCGCAGCTTGTCGCAAGTCAAAACCGCCAATTAGGTTATGCACTTGATAGTGAGTTTTATAACACAGAGTCGTTTGTAAAATACGTGACAAGTAAACTTGAAAAGCTAACGCTTGCTGATGTTAATCGCGTAATTAAAGATAATCTACAAACAGATAACGTACAGTACGTGTTTATTACCGGTGACGGCGAAGACATGAAAAAACGTTTAGTGTCAGAGCAAACATCGCCAATGGTTTACAACACAGAAAAACCAGCAGCGCTTGTTGCTGAGGATAAAGTCATTGCCGATTATAAATTAGCTATTCCAGCTAACAACATTGAAGTAATGGCTGTTGAAAAAGTGTTTCAGTAATTAATCTCTTTTTCTAACATATAAAAAATGCCCCAGTGCTTATAGCCTGGGGCATTTTTATTTAATTAGTGCTATTAAAGCGTAATATTAGTTAGTCGCTAAAAGCACTGAGCCAGCGCCTAGAGCAAAGCTTATTAAGGAACTAATAACCACTCCCGCTAAAAAGCTTTTAGTTGGCGTACTTTTAACGTCATTATTTATAGGCTCATCAAGTTTAATTAGCTCGCCTTGGCGTACTTCAAGTACCGCGCAAAGCGCCATAGTGGTTTCTTTAGAAGCGGCGCCTTCTTTTTCTACCCGTTGAATGGTCCGCAAACTTACATCGCAGGCATCTGCGAGCTGTTGCTGCGTCCAATCTAACTTACTTCTAAGCGATTTAACTGTTGTAGGATTTAATTGCACGTTAAAGCTTCCCTACAAATAGTTCAACAATAGTTGCCGTTGTATAGCCAAACACCGCCCCACCTAATGTACAGCCAGCAAGAAAAAATGCTGCTTTTTTAGGATCGTCTGAAAGACTACTTTGAACTTGTTTGGCTATCACACTGCTATTTTTATAAAGAGTGCACTCCAGACGCCCTGTAAGTATATTAAGCATGTCAAATTTTACTTGGTACTGTGAGCCCTCAAAAGCAAAAGAGTGCGTGCTTGCACAGTAGATATTTCGTTTTTTACTAAATAGGTCATCGTTTACAAATACTTCTTCTTTACCCGTAAAGTAGCTTCCAAAACAGGCTATTTGATTGTCGCCATCTTGAAAGTAAAATTTATAACCAAGCTTTTTTGTATTCAATATATCGTTTTTCATCATCGTTATCCTTGTTGAGTTGATGATGCTAATTTAGCGTTTGTTTTTATTTTTTACGCCGTCAGTAGTATGCCAGTAGCTAGTTTGGCATATGACAGTAACCCTGTCATGCTGCTTTAGTATCTGATTTTTAATGTAAAAGTAAAATTTTTATATTTTTTATAGACTACTTAGCTGTCATACGGAGTATTACTTCACATTAATAAATTATGCAACTAGCGTGAAGTAAAGTAACAATATTGTGTTAAAAAATTGTTATTGATTATACTGATTAACAACAAAGCTAAAATGGAAAGCTCGTGATTGACGATAAAGCGTTTTTTAAATTGGTACTAGATACCACGCCCGACCAAGTAGTGGTTATTAATTCTAACGGCGACATAGTCTATATAAACCGAAGCTGGCAAAACTTTGGTGAGCAAAACGACTGTGCCTGCTGTGATATGTGGGAGCAGCAAAATTACTTAGCAGAGTGTGAAAAAGCTGCTAAAAAAGGAGATAGCTTTGGTTTAAAGGCATTTAACGGCATTAAATCAGTTATTTCAGGGGCTAATGACGACTTCTATTTAGAATATCCATGCCATAGTGAAGATGAAAAACGTTGGTTTATGATGCGAGTAGTGTCGTTTAGCCATACCGATAAAGCGTATTACGCTATTAGCCATCAAAATATTACCGAGCGTAAACTGGCTGAAGAGCAAGTACAAAAACTTGCCGCTATTGATGGCTTAACGGATATTGCTAACCGAGGCTTTTTTGATACTTTTTTAGAGCAAGAGTGGAATCGTTGTCAGCGTTTAGGTATGCCGCTTTCGTTGGCTATTATTGATATAGATGATTTTAAATTACTCAATGATACTTACGGCCACCAACAAGGCGATACATGCTTAAAAAGGGTGGCTAAAGTACTTAATGAATTTACTAAACGCCCAGGTGATTTATGTGCCCGTTTTGGTGGTGAAGAATTTGTTTTAGTGTATGGAAATACAAACTCAGATCAGGCCTTGTTAGTATTGAACGATATTTTAGAAAAATTAAAACAGTTAAACATTGAAAATAAACATTCATTACCAAGCAGAACCCTTACAGTGAGTGTAGGCCTCACTACTATTACACCCAGTAGTGACTTTACCTGTGCGTATTTAATCAAAGAAGCAGACGATTTACTTTATAAAGCAAAGGATAAAGGAAAAGATGCTTTGTGTGTGAGTGATTTAGCACTCATATAATTTTTTTACTCTTAGTTATACCTAATAACCAGAACAAATAACTAAGGCGTTAACACCTTAGGCTTTAAATCCGTTAAACTTAGGAAAAGGCTCTTTTTATATCAATTTAAGGCAGTGTAGTATTATGCGTCATGAAATTTGGCAACAGCTTCGTAGTGAAGCTAATGAAGTTGTAACTCGCGAACCACTTTTAGCAAGTCATGTGTATTCATGCATTTTAAATCATGAGTGTTTAGGTTCGGCGTTAAGCTTTATTGTTGCTAATAAGTTGGCAGATGCTGTTGTATCGGCTTTTACAATACGTGAGTTGTTCGACCAAGCGTTTGTAAAGTGCGACCGTATGCTTACCTATGTGGCCGAAGATATTAAAGCCGTTAAAGACAGAGACCCGGCAGCCGAAACCTACCTTACGGTTATTTTAAACTTAAAAGGGTTTCATGCTATTCAAGCGCATCGTTTAGCTAACTGCTTGTGGCAGCAAAACCGTAAAGAGCTTGCTCGTTTTATTCAAAGCCGAACCTCAGAAGTGTTTGGGGTTGATATTCACCCTGCGTGTCAGGTTGGTAAAGGGATAATGTTTGACCACGCCACCGGTATTGTTATTGGTGAAACTGCAGTAATTGAAGATAACGTATCAATACTGCAATCGGTCACGCTTGGTGGTACGGGTAACGAGCAGGGCGACCGTCATCCTAAAATTAGAGCCGGTGTGCTTATTGGTGCAGGCGCTAAAGTGCTGGGTAATATTGAAGTAGGCGAGGGCGCACGTATTGGCGCAGGTTCAGTTGTTTTAACTGCGGTACCGCCACATACCACCGCTGTAGGCGTACCGGCTAAAATTATTGGCAGACCGGATTGTCCGTGTCCGGCGCAAAGTATGAACCAAAACTTTTTAACCACTCCAGAGCCTGAAAACGAATCACACACCAGCGCCATGCTGTAATAGCAGCCTGTATAAATAAAAATAATTTTAAAAGGAATTAAAATGAACAAAAATAGCTTATTAACACTAGGGATAGGATTTATTGCGGGTGTAGGTTTAACGTGGAGCTACTTTAATTTATCTTCAAGTGACGCAAACCCCGCAAAGTTACAACATGCTGATACAAAGCAGCAGGCACCTTTTGTTCAGCCAGTTAAAAGCAGTGAAGCAACAGCAAAGCGTGTTATACCAGCAGCCCCTGAGCAAAGCGCTCGTATAGAGCAAAAAGATAATCCCCCTAAACCAGAACCACAACCGCTAGATGAGCTTCCTTTAGAAGAGCAAGTATCGCAGCTTAAACAGCAATTAGCAGCGCAAAAAGCCTTGATGAAAAACGCAGCGCAACAGCTGCGTGACCCCTCTGATGCACAAGCAGTTTTACAAGCGCAATTTGATGAGCAAATACGTAATGAAGAGTGGGCTTATCAAACAGAAATAGCTTTACAAGATTTTTTACTTACCTCTGATCTAAGCTCTATCCCAGAGATTGTTAGTGCAGCGTGTAAAACCACCGTATGTAAATTTGAACTTGCTGCACCTACTGATAACGACTCGTTTGATCATACCCAATGGCGAGAGCTAAACGATAAGTTAATGAAGCAAGAGTTTTGGTTGCAATTTAAAAGAACAACCTCAACGTCAAGCGACACCGAACTAACCTTACTAATGGCCACAGAGCTTTAACTGAAAGGGCTTTACAAGACCGTTGATTTTATAGCGCCATCGGCCAGCTCTGTAATTAGCACGTCACCCGTTTTAATGTGGTCTACCGATTTAACCACTTTGCCTTGCGGGGTTTTGGTTATGCTGTAACCGCGCGCTAAAACATTAAGTGGGCTTACCGAGTCAAGCCTACTCGCTTGCAGCGCTAAGCTATTTTGCGCGTGTTGCAACTTGTGCTGCATTGCTTGTTCAAGCCGAGTTTGTATCTGCATAAGCTGATGGCTGGCTTGTGATAACTTTTTATCAGGCGATTGACGCATTAAACGCGGGGTTAAATTATTAAGCGTGCGCTCTTGTTGGTAAAGACGATTGCGCATGCCCTGTTGTAAGGCAATAGTTAGCTCATCTAATCGCTGCGCTTTTTGATTAAGTTGATTGCGCGGATGACACAAGTTAAGCCGGTGCTGTAACTGTGTTGCTAGTGCGCGCTTATCGGCCATATCGTGTTTAAAGGCATTATTTAACCGGTTAATGAGCTCAATAACCTTACTATGCAGCTCTTGCGTGTTAGGGCTGACAAGCTCAGCAGCTGCTGAAGGCGTTGCTGCGCGTACATCGGCTACGTAGTCACTGATGGTTGTGTCTATTTCGTGGCCTACCGCACTGACTATGGGTAATTCACTTTGATAAATCGCGCGCGCAAGCTGCTCATGGTTAAAGCACCATAAATCTTCTAACGAGCCACCGCCTCGCCCTACAATAAGTACGTCTACCTCATTGCGTGCATTGGCTAACTGTATTTGGTTAATTAAGTGCACATGGGCGTCTTTGCCTTGCACCATGGCTGGGTAAATAATGACTTCTAATTGCGGTGCGCGGCGTTTAAGTACGGTTAATATATCTTTTATAGCAGCGCCCGTTGCTGAGGTTATTACACCTACACGGTTTATATTTTGCGGCAGTGGTTTTTTATAGGCTGAACTAAACAAGCCCTCTGCGGCTAGGCGCATTTTTAATGCATCAAACTCTTGTTTAAGCTGGCCTTCACCGGCAGGTTCCATATGCTCAACAATAAGCTGATAATCACCGCGTGGTTCGTAAAGTGAAACACGGGCTCTTACTGTTACTTGTGCGCCGTTTTCGGGGCGGTAACTTTGAGAGCGGTTATTGCCGCGCCACATAGCCGCTTTAATTTGTGCTTTTTCATCTTTTAATGAAAAGTACCAGTGCCCAGAAGCAGGGGTAATGAAGTTAGAAATTTCGCCTGTTAAAATTAGCGATGCAAAGCCCTGCTCAAGAACTGTACGAATCTCTCTGTTAAGGCGCGATACGGTGTAAACCGTTTGCGAAGGCTTCGAAAACATAAAAAACAACCTAAAACTATTATGAGGCAAGTTATAAGGCAAGTTTATCATAAATATTTGCGAAATATTATTTACGAATGCCCACAACGCTGTTAAAATTTGGCCGCAATTCCTTATCTTAGATCCACATGTGAGAAGTTGCCAAAATGCTTAGAATCGCTAAAGAAGCTCTTACCTTTGATGACGTACTTTTAGTACCTGGTCATTCTACTGTTTTGCCACACACGGCAAATATTTCAACTCGCTTAACGCGTGGTATCAAACTTAACTTGCCGCTTATTTCAGCATCTATGGATACTGTTACAGAAGCTCGTTTAGCTATTGCCCTCGCGCAGGAAGGTGGTCTTGGTTTTATCCATAAAAACATGACCATTGAAGAACAAGCGAGAAACGTACGTAAAGTTAAAACCTACGAAGCAGGTATTGTGTCATTCCCTGTTACTGTGTCTGCCGATTTAACCATTGCAGATGCGACGCTTCTTTCGCAAGAAAAAGGGTTCTCGGGTTTCCCGGTTACTGATAGCGAAAATAACCTACTAGGTATTGTTACTGGTCGTGACATGCGTTTTGAAACGAAGCTTGAACAGCCTGTTTCTAGCGTTATGACTAAAAAAGACAAACTGGTAACGGTTCAAGAAGGCGCCTCGCGCGAAGAAATTTTAGGTTTAATGCACGAACACCGCATTGAAAAAATCTTAGTGGTTGATGATGCGTTTAAACTAAAAGGCATGATCACCGTAAAAGATTACCAAAAAGCGCAAGACAAACCACATGCATGTAAAGACGAGCTAGGTCGTTTACGTGTAGGTGCTGCAGTTGGTGTTGGCGCAGGTACTGATGAGCGAATTGCTGCATTAGTAGAGGCGGGTGTTGATGTTTTACTTATCGATACTTCACACGGCCACTCGCAAGGTGTTATTGACCGTGTTTCTCAAACTCGTGAAACTTACCCAGATTTACAAATTATTGCAGGTAACGTTGCTACAGCCGAAGGCGCAATTGCCCTTGCTGATGCAGGTGTGGATGCGGTTAAAGTAGGTATTGGCCCAGGTTCTATTTGTACTACGCGTATTGTTACAGGTTGTGGTGTGCCACAAATTACGGCTATTTCTGATGCGGTAGATGGCTTACAAGGGCGTGACATTCCAGTTATTGCTGATGGCGGTATTCGCTTTTCTGGCGATATTGTTAAAGCATTGGTTGCGGGTGCATCGTGTGTAATGGTGGGCTCAATGCTTGCTGGTACAGAAGAAGCGCCAGGCGAAGTTGAACTTTACCAAGGCCGTTACTACAAATCTTACCGTGGTATGGGCTCATTAGGTGCGATGGATCAAAAAGAAGGTTCGTCGGATCGTTACTTCCAAAAATCTAACCAAGCTGACAAATTAGTACCTGAAGGTATTGAAGGTCGCGTCGCTTATAAAGGCCCAATTGCAACGATTATTCATCAGCAAGTGGGTGGCCTTCGTAGCGCAATGGGATTAACGGGTTGTGCCACCATTGAAGAGCTAAATACTAAACCGCAGTTTGTACGTGTTACATCTGCAGGTATGGGTGAGTCGCACGTCCACGATGTGCAAATTACCAAAGAAGCGCCTAACTACCGCTTAGGTTAAACAACACGTTTAAATTACGGGGCTGGAATTACCAGCCCTCTTTTATAGCCACTAAGCAAATTAGTGGAATCTAGCATCTACTTTACGAGATCCTTCATGAGCAAAGATATTCACGATTCACGAATTCTAATTTTAGATTTTGGTTCGCAATACACTCAATTAATCGCGCGTCGTATCCGCGAAATTGGCGTTTACTGTGAGCTGTGGGCATGGGATGTGACCGAAGAGCAAATTCGCGAATTTAATCCACAAGGTATTATTTTATCTGGTGGCCCTGAGTCAACCACACTAGAGAACAGCCCGCGTGCACCTGAATACGTGTTTAACGCTGGCGTGCCAGTGCTGGGTATTTGTTACGGCATGCAAACCATGGCAGCTCAACTTGGCGGCAGTGTGCACAGCTCAGATAAAAAAGAGTTTGGTTATGCACAAGTAGAAAAAGTGGGTAACTGTGCATTATTCGATGCAATTGAAGATCATATTACCGATGGCGGCAACGGCGTTTTAGACGTGTGGATGAGCCACGGCGACAAAGTAATGGAAGTGCCGGCAAGCTTTAGCACCACAGCTAAAACACCAACGTGTCCGCACGCTGCTATGTCTAACGAAGAAAAACGTTTTTACGGCGTACAATTTCACCCAGAAGTAACGCACACTCATCAAGGGCAACGTTTATTAGAGCGTTTTGCAATTGATATTTGTGGATGTGAAAAGCTATGGACACCTGCCAAAATTATTGATGATGCTATTGAGCGCATTAAAGAAACCGTTGGCGATGACGAAGTTATTTTAGGCTTATCAGGAGGTGTTGATTCATCTGTTGTAGCAATGCTGATCCACCGTGCAATTGGCGAAAACCTAACATGTGTATTTGTTGATAATGGCTTACTTCGCTTAAACGAAGGCCAGCAAGTTATGGACATGTTTGGCAATAAATTTGGGTTAAACATTGTTAAAGTAGACGCTGAGGAGCAATTTTTAGCTGACCTTGCGGGCAAATCAGATCCAGAAGAAAAACGTAAAGCCATTGGCCATACGTTTATTAATGTATTTGATGAGCAAGCTAAAAAGCTTAAAAATGCGAAGTGGTTAGGTCAAGGGACTATTTACCCAGACGTAATAGAATCAGCCGCTTCAGCCACAGGTAAAGCACACGTAATTAAATCTCACCACAACGTGGGCGGCTTACCAGATGATATGAAAATGGGCTTAGTTGAGCCATTACGTGAATTATTTAAAGATGAAGTACGTAAAATTGGTTTAGAGCTTGGTTTACCGTACGACATGCTTTATCGCCACCCGTTCCCAGGGCCAGGTTTAGGTGTACGTGTACTTGGCGAAATTAAAAAAGAGTACTGTGATTTACTACGTCGTGCTGATGCTATCTTTATTGAAGAGCTACACAAAGCTGAGCTTTATCATAAAGTAAGCCAAGCGTTTACTGTATTCTTACCTGTTAAGTCGGTAGGGGTTATGGGCGATGCACGTAAATATGATTGGGTTGTATCACTACGTTGTGTTGAAACTATCGACTTTATGACGGCGCGTTGGTCACATTTACCGTATGAGTTTTTAGGTGTGGTTTCTAACCGTATTATTAACGAAATTGACGGTATCTCACGTGTTGTTTACGATATTTCTGGTAAACCACCGGCCACTATTGAGTGGGAATAACACCCGTTTTTACTAATGGTTAATGCCTTTTAGATAGCAAACATAGTTTTGTTATCTAAATAATAAAAAGTCCGCTTACACGGACTTTTTTTATGCCTAAAAACCGTTAGCTCTTGCCCACTAAACTCATTAAGTGAAGTGGGCTAGGTGGGTTTATTTTGCAGGGATTGGTGTAAGTTGCTCGGTTTCTGTAAGTAGCCCTTTAACTAGGCTAATACAGCCTAAAATTAAAATAATAGTAAAGGGCAGGGCGGCAATAATAGTAATGTATTGCAATGCTTGAATTGAATCGGTGCCACCAATCCACAGCATTAACATAGCAATAATACTGGCAATAACGGCCCATACTAGCTTTTGCTTTATAGGTACTTCTAGTTTTCCGCCTGATGTAAGGCTATCTATTACAATAGAGCCGGAGTCGAGGGTGGTAACAAAAAAGATAATTATTAGCGCCACAGCTAAAAGAGAAAGCAGCGTACCGAATGCATAAGCATCTAGCATATAAAACAAGCTAAGCGTTACATCTGTAATACCTTGGTTTGCGCCAAGTACACCAACTTCATTTATAATTTGATCAATCGCAACACCACCAAAAACCGACATCCAAGCAGTAGTCACAAGAGTAGGAATGAGTAATACATACACTAAAAATTCGCGTATGGTGCGCCCTTTTGAAATACGCGCTACAAACATACCAAAGCAAGGTGCGTATGCAACCCACCACGCCCAATAAAACACAGTCCAGCCATGTAGCCACTGCGTATCTTCTCGGCCTGTGCTTGAGCTTAGAGGAATGATATTTTTAACATAACCTATTACGGCTGTGTATGCAGAATCAAGTACCGTGGTAAAGTTTAAAATAAACACTAACCCCAGAAACACAAAGGCTATGCCCATATTTATATTACTTAGGAGTTTAACGCCGCCATCCATACCGCGTACAATAGAGAGGATAGCCAAGCTCATAATTAATAAAATAATGCCTTGTTGTAATAATAAAGAGCTTTTAAAGCCGAGCACGTGGCTAATACCACTGGCAGCTTGTGCCCCGCCTAGGCCTAACGACGTAGCAAGACCAAAAAGGGTTACTAATACCGCCATTACATCAATAACATCACCTAACTTGCCCCATACTCTATCTCCTAAAAGCGGATAAAATATTGAGCGCATAGAAAGCGGTAAGCCTTTGTTATAAACAAAATAGGCTAGGCACAAAGCGGTCATACCGTAAATTGCCCACGCGTGCAGACCCCAATGGAAAACAGTAGCCCCTAAAGCCATTTCTCGGCCTTGCTCACTAAAGGCTTCAGCGTTAAGCGGTGTGCCAAACCAGTCGGTGTAAAAGGCGGTGGGCTCTGCCACGCCCCAAAAAATAAGGCCAATACCCATGCCTGCAGCAAAGAGCATAGATACCCACGATAAGGTTGAATAGTCTGTAGTTGCTTTATCGCCGCCAAGGCGAATTTTACCCAGCGGTGAAGCGGCAATACCCACTGCAAACAGCAGTAATATATTGGCGCCCCACATAAATACGTAGTCAAAATTAGTTAGCGCTGCATTTTTTATTGAGTTAATCGCCTCTTTAGCTTCGTTAGGCGAGAGTGCAAGTAGAGTAATTATAAAAAGTAGAGATAGGCCAATAGAAACAGAAAATACATTAGTATGAATATCCATGCCCCATTTGCTAACGTTATCTTGTCCTACTTGGTAATCGGTTGAATCGATACTGTATTTTTTTGATTTAAACTTCATATAACACGGCGTGAACTACCAGCAACTGCTAATAGTAAAGCTCCTCCATATTTGCATTGTGAATGACCCGCGTAAGTAAGATACATGATGAAATATGCAATTAGGTGGTAATACCAATCGACTTAAATACTTAGTCTTTCTAGCGAGCTAAATAAAGCGCTAACAGCGTTATAAATTCCTCAGGTAGAGCAACTACATGTAAAAATTAATGCCTTGTAACCGCTCTATTTATCTGTCGCTATAAGCGACTAATAACTTAACACGATTGGTATAACGCGGATCCCCTAGACGCTAAACTGTATCATAAATGCTGCCAATGTTATTGATTTGTTTATGTATACAGCAACTCAACCAAGCTAAATCGCTATAAAAATAACTAGCAGCAAGTGTAAATACACCATGCTAGCTAAAGTATTTAACACTTAAGAAGGAATTTACAGCATAGCGTTTGGGCTAAGCGTAGGTAAAACAGTACCGCGGTTATTAAGCTCGTACGGTTTTAAAGCACATACTGCAGTTTTAATTACGCTAAGCTGAGCAGCATTTATTTTTTTAAAGGTGAGTGCTGCTAAAGCTAAAGTGGCTTTACAGCGCTATTTAGCTTGCTAATTCAGCGTTTTGTATAATTAAAAAGCAGTTAAACTAAAAAGTTAATTTTTTACTTTACCTTTTCTAAAAGGTCTCTATAATTCGTCGACATTGCAGGGGCGTAGTTCCAATCTCCAAAACCGACGGTTGGGAGTTCGAATCTCTCCGCCCCTGCCATTTCTTCTTTACATCGTTTTTATTACTTCATATATTGTTCTAGTGTTTAATCTACTGAGTTGTTATGCATCCACATTACGCAGCTATTTTTGGTATAGAAAACCTTGAACTAAATCAGCATTATCGTCCTAAAAATACTGATCCTACTTTAGCCGTTTCACAAAGCACTCCAGCTGAGTCTTTAGCGCTGAGCAAACAGTTATTAAGTGATATACGTTTAAGTGCACCTTCTTTAACAATTAATCATGTTTTAAAAGGGCCAGACATACAGTTAACCGACGATAAACTTACACTACCAACCTCACAGCTCAGTGCTTCTGATAAGCGCGCTTTATGGGCTTTAATGAGCACACACCTTGATAAATTTTAAACCTGTAAACGAAAGCGCAATAGCACAATTAATGGCTATTGAAACTGCCTGCCACTCTCACCCTTGGTCTCTTAAAACAATGAGCTCTTGCATGGGCGGCCGTTACTTTAATTTAGCGGCGTTTGATGAAAACACCCTAGTAGGTTTTTATATAGGTGAAAAGGCAGGGCCTGACTTTACTCTTATGGATATATGTGTAACGCCCAGTGAGCAAGGTAAAGGCATTGCAAGGCAGTTACTTAGCCAGTTTATTGAATATGGCGAGCAGCAAAATGCTGAAAATCTTTTTTTAGAAGTACGCGAATCAAACGCGCGTGCAATAACGCTTTACGAACATGCTGGCTTTACGCAAATGTCGGTACGTAAAAACTATTACCCAAGCGATGAGCCCTCTAAGAATGGCTATGAAGACGCCATACTAATGGGTATGGCGCTTAACTTAGGGTTTAGTTAAAGGGTTAAATTAAGCGCTAAATAAACGTTTAAAGTAAAACACGCGCTTTTAGGCTGTTTCTTTACTTTTAGCTATGGTTTGCTCAATAGCATTAATTAAATTTACAATTAAGGTGGGACGCTGCGCTTGGTCATTACTAAGCAGGTTTTCTTCTAGTAGCGCTGCACTGTGGTAAATATCGTCAAAATTAAAGCAACCCGCACTGCCTTTTAGGCTATGAGCTACGCTTCGAAGTGCCTCTGCATCGTTACTGGCTTTTAAGCTGTTTACCTTTTGTAAGTAACTTGGCAGGTTAGCCACATAGTTATCGTTAATTTGCTGAAACTTTTCACTTTTTAGTAAACTATCCCACTTGTTCTGATTATCTTTTTCAAGGTTTAAGTAACTAACTAGCACGTTTTCAAGCGCGTCTTTATCAATGGGTTTTGCCAGCGCTTTATCGCAACCTGCCTCAATGTATGTGTCTATATCATGGTTCATTACATTGGCAGTAAGCGCGATAATGGGCCCATCGTAGGCTGCATGACGTAGCATTTTAGTTGCCTCAAGGCCGCCCATTACAGGCATTTGCATATCCATAATAATTAGCTGGTAGTCGTTTACTAACGCCATTTCTACTGCTTGTGCACCATTGTTAGCCATATCTGGCTCTAGGCCCCAGGTTTGTAAAAGCAGTTTTATAAGTAGCTGGTTATCGGGGTTATCTTCGGCAACTAATATGTTGGCATCAAAACTAGAAGTGGCAAACGACAAGAAAGGGTCTTTTTCTGGAATAAGCTGTGCTTGCTCAGTTAAAAGCTCTAGTGACTGTTTAGGCTCGTTAATATGGCAATCAACGGTAATAGCAAAGCGACTGCCTATGCCAATTTCGCTTTTTAAAGTAACATCGCCACCCAATAATTGCGCTAAGTTTTTAGAAATACATAAGCCTAATCCTGTGCCTCCAAAGCGGCGCGTGGTGGTGGCATCGGCTTGTTCAAAAGGTTTAAATATACGCTCTATTTGGTGCTCAGACATACCAATACCGGTGTCTTTAACCACAAATTCAAGCTGCTGCTTACTTTGCAAATAGTGCACACAAATTGACACCTTGCCTTGCTCGGTAAACTTTACGGCATTGCTGGCTATGTTTATCAAAATTTGTTTTAAGCGCGTCATATCACTATAAATAGTGCGCGGTAATGGCAGCTCGTAATGAATGCTAAACCCGAGTTGTTTTTCGTGTGCTAGCGGTTCAATAATTGATTCTATATCGTGAACCAGCTGCACTACATTAAGGGGGGCTTGCTCTACAGCGAGCTTTTCTGCTTCTATTTTAGATAAATCGAGTATGTTGTTTATTAGCTCTAATAAGTGTTTAGAGTTTCGTAAAATGGTATTTAAATGCTGTTTGTCGTTAACCACTTTATCGTTAATTAATAACTGCTCGGTAAAGCCCATAATGGCCGTAAGTGGGGTGCGAATCTCGTGACTCATATTTGCTAAAAAACGGCTTTTAAGCTGGTTAGCTTGCTCTGCTTGAGCTATGGCAAGTTCAAGCTGGCTGTTCATCGCTTCGAGCGCTTTAGTACGGCTTTCTACTTTGTCTTCTAGGTGGTGCTTATATTCTTCTAGCTGCTCTTGGTAGTGTCTAATTTGGTTGATCATGTGGTTAAAATCGTTAAACAACACCCCAACTTCATCATTTGTATGAGCAGGTAAATTTACCGATAAATCACCATCACCTACACGGTGGCTGGCGGCCCCTAAAAGCTCAATTGGGTTTAGCAGTAAATTGCGCACAACCACAAAAATAAGGATAGGCAGGGTGATCACCGAAATTATCACAATTAAGCCTGTGATTAAGCTAATTGCCTTACCCGATTGATAAAGCACGCCTTTTGGAATGGTTGATACAAAGTAATAACCGCCGCTCATTTGTACAGCAAATATCATTCTTTCTATTTTATCTATGCTCGAAAGCTCAATCGTCGAAAGGGTGCCTACATCGGCTAAATCGTGAACCTGCTCAAGCTCGTGCTCGGTAATATATTGCCCGCGTAAGCTGTAGTCTGAGCTAAATAAAATTTGCCCGTCGTTGGTTAGCAGTAAATTTAGGGTGTTGTTATAAGGCGCTTCTAAAATACTGGTGTTTAATATAGAAGGCTCAACTTGCAATACTATAAAGCCAAGTTGTTGTGGGCGTTTTAAATAGTAATCAACACTTTGTACGCGCTGTACAAAAAATAAGTTGGTGGTGCCGTCGTTGTTTTGCACCATAAATTGTTGTTGGCGCAAATTACTTTGCAGTACTTGCTTAAAAAATGGGTATGACTGCGGTGCGGTTGTTAAATTATTAGAATAATACGCGTCACTTTTACCACTGGCCGAGACTAAGTTAATACTAATTATATCTGGGTAGGCTTCGCTATAACTGGCAAAAACATCCATTAGCGCCCCTAAGCGGCGGGTATAGCTGCCATCAGCATGAATGTCGTTTGATAAAAAATCGTTTAAAACAGGCGAGGTAGACAGTAGTTTTGCTGTTGAATGAAACGAGTCTATGTAGTTGAAAACCTTTTGCTGTTGCTGCTCAACAAAGCGACTCATTATAAGATCAGCCTGCTTTTGTGTTGAGTTGGTTACGTTAGTTAATGTAAAACCACCTAAAAACAACAAGGGTAATATAACAAGCGGGGTTATATACCATAATAATCGAATACTTAACTTACTGGTTTTCATGACCAAACTACTTATCCTCCGTGCAATCTAGCAATGATATGCGTTACGACTTTATTACACAAGAAGCGTAAGCTGATTTGGGTTAATTTAGCGTAAAAAAAGTGTGTATATAATTGGTTTAAATACGGCTAGTGAGCACCGAAAGCGAGATTATCTTTTAAGGCGCTATATTTAGCTTTGTTTTAAATAAGTTAGCGGCTGCGCTGCTTGGTTTTTTAATTATATAGCTAACAGTGCAGTATCAATGCCTGTCATAAATTGAGCGCAAGGGGTAAACCCGTAGCGCTATTTTTATATTTATTAGTGTTTAGCACAATGCATTAAAATATGCGTTGTTAGGGCATTGGCATTGAGGGTAATTTAGCCACGCTTAAAATTAATGCGTGGCTTTAAAATGCTATTTATTTACAGTATTACACATTTAAAAATTAGTTCTTTTGAGTGTGGGCCGTACCGTAAGAGCGCACTAAAAAGTTTATTGCTACTTCTACCCAGCGGTCTATATCTTTTTTAAGCACAGGCTGATCGGGGTGAGTTAAGTACATTAAATGTAGCTCACTGCGCATTAAGGCAACAAATAGGTTAGTGGCTTCTTCAATGTTTAATTCTTCAAAATCCAGCTCTTTAGATTCCACTGCCGCTTTTAAATAATTAGAGACCTTGTCTTTTACCACCCGCGGGCCAGAGTTATAAAACATATGACCTAGGGCGGGTAAGCGGGGGGCTTCAGCAACAACAATTCGGTATAAAGCCATGGCCGTCTCTGATAGAGCGATTTGTAAATAAGCATGCCCAAGGCGGCTTAAGTTTTCTGTTAAGTTGCCTGGCTTAAACGTTATATTATCGATTGATGCTGTAAATATTTCGCATTCGCTTTTAATGACCGCTAAAAATAAAATTTCTTTATTTGCAAAGTGAGCGTAAACCGTCGATTTTGATACGCCTGCCTCACGTTGGATCATGTCGGTGGTTGCACCATTAAAACCATGAATTAAAAATATTTTACGTGCAGCGTGTAATACCGTTCGTGCTTTTGCACCAAGCTCTAATTCACTTGGAGGCAGAGTGTTTTGGGCATTAGTAAGCGTTTTTGTCATTACATATCACCTTGACATAATGTTAAATTACGCCTAGCATATCAAACCGAGCGGTACAGTTCAATTTGAGCTTTAAGTTAAGGGTGTTTTTAGCAGCTGTTAACTATCGGTATTACCCTGTTTAAATGTATTTAAGGTGTGACTAGGCAGCAATTAGCGTGCTTAGCTTTTTTTTGCTTATCACTCGAACCGAGCGGTACAGTACATAAATAATTGTGTTATTAATTTAGGATTTAAAAATGGCTAATCAGTGTCTTAATAAAAGACTTTTTAATTATTCGCGGCATCCAGCTATTGCGCTTACATTAGCTGTGGCTTTGTCGGGTTGTGTAGTGGGTCCTAACTTTGAAGAGCCTAATACAAATATAAACAACGATGCTATAAAGCCAACTCCCGAATTTACTCAGCTACAACGCGGTAATGCTGAATTGGCGTGGAATTGGTGGACAATTTTAAACGATCCTATTTTAACGGAGCTAGAGCGCAAAGCACAGTTAGGTAATCTTGACTTACAGCTAGCATCAAGCCGAATTGCCCAAAGCCGCGCGGCATTGGGTATTGCATCGGCAGACCGCTTACCCAGTGTATCTGCTGGGTTTGACTACAAGCGCGAAGGGCTGAGCGAAAATGGTAAGTTTGTTGCACTCGGTGCGCCCTCAGACCCTGATAACTTTTGGCAGCTTGGTTTTGATGCCAGCTGGGAACTTGATTTATGGGGCCGTAATAAACGTGTTGAAGAAGGGGCCGTTGCTATGCTGCAGGCCTCTTTGTATGCGCGTGAAGCCGCCCGTGTTAGCTTAGCTGGCGAGGTGGCTAAAACGTATTTGTTACTGCGCAGTGCACAAACGCAGCTAAACATAACACACGAAAACAAAACTATTGCAGAGCGTGTGTTAAAGCTTGCACAAAGCCGCGAAAAAAACGGTGTAAGTACACGTTTTGAAACAATTAGTGCAAAAGCAGAGCTGGCAACAATTAACGCTGCGCTACCAGAGCAAACGCAGCGTCGTAACGTGTTAATGAACGCGCTTGCGTTGCTAGTAGGTGAAAAACCACGTGCCTTAAATACTTTGTTAGCCGAGCGTATTGCTGCGCCTGTTATGCCAAGCGAAATCCCTTCGGCTATTCCATCAGAGTTTGTGAAACGCCGCCCAGATATTTTACAAGCGCAAGCAAACTTACACAGCGCTGTTGCCGCTATTGGCGCGGCCGAAGCGAATTTTTACCCACGCATTACTTTAACGGGCTCATTAGGAGTTGAAGGGTATGCGCAGAGTGATTTATCAACCTGGGATTCACGTGTTTTTTCAGTGGGACCAAATGTTTATTTGCCTATTTTTCAGGGTGGGCGCTTAAAGTCACAGCTTAAGCTTACTAAAGAGCGCGAGAAAAACGCGGCATTAACGTATCGTCAAACTGTACTAAAAGCGTGGCACGAAGTTGATAACGCAGTAGATGGCTGGGCTGCGCAGCAAAATCACCATCACAAAGTTGAAATTGCTCACGACTTTAATAAGCAGGCTTTACAAACCGTTGAAAGAGCCTACCAGCAAGGGGCAGCCGACTACCTTAGTGTTTTAACGGCGCAACGTAATTTATTAGCAAGCCAAACTAAGTTAAATAACAGTGCAACCAATGCCTCGATTGCGGTTGTAAATTTGTATAAATCTCTCGGCGGTGGCTGGAACCCAGACGCGTTACCTGAAAGTGCGCTTGCGCCAATGTCAGCCAAGGCGGAGGGCGAGTAATGAATGCAGTCACGATTAATGTGCCTTTACAAAATGCAGCACCTGTTGCTAAGCCCGCAGGGCCATCAAAACAAGCACTGGCTGGGTTATTAGGCATTTTTATTGCCGCTATGATGGCGGGTTTAAATAACCGAGTAGGGGCACTTGGATTAGCAGATGTGAGGGGCGTAATGGGGGCAAGTTTAGATGATGCCTCTTGGCTTTCAAGCGCCTATACCGTTGGGGAGCTAATCGCTATGCCTTTTGCTTCTTGGTTTGCCATTACGTTATCGGTTAGACGCTTTCATATTTTTATGGTGACTATATGTGGCGTTATTGCGGCAATTTTGCCTTTTATTCATGATTTAAACTTATTAATTGCACTGCGTTTTGTGCAAGGAGTAAGTAGTGGCGCACTCATACCTATATTAATGATGGCTGCACTTAAATTTTTACCCCCTAACATACGTTTACACGGTTTAGCGCTTTACGCCATGACCGCTACATTCGCTCCAAATTTAGCTATTTGGCTAAGCGGGCAGTGGGCTGATGTGTTATCGGACTGGCGCTGGATTTACTGGCAAGTTATTCCGCTTTGTATTATTGCAGGCTCACTAACTGCGTGGGGGCTCCCAAAAGAGGGCGTTAAATATGCGCGCTTTAAAGAAGGAAACTGGTTAGGCCTAGTATGCGGCGTATCGTCTTTGACGTTAATTGCCATCGCGCTTGATCAAGGTGTGCGTTTAGATTGGTTTAATTCATCGCTTATTAGTGTGTGTTTTTTTGGTGGGCTAATTTTATTTGGCTGCTACGTATTAACCGAATGGCATCACAAAGCGCCGTTTATGAGACCGCAATTATTAGGCCGACGCAATCTAGGTATTGGTTCTGTACTGCTTACCATGTTGTTAGTGGTGTTGATGTCGGGCTCAATGTTGCCCTCAACCCATTTAGCCAGTTTGCATAGCTATAGAGCACTACAGCTAGCACCAGTAGGGTTATTAATTGCGCTACCACAACTTGTACTTGGCTCGGTAGTGGCACTGCTTTTATATAAAAAATGGGTAGATGCCCGCATTGTGATGTCAATTGGATTATTTTTAATTGCGCTGGCCTGTTTTAGCGGCGCACAAATTACGCCTTTATGGCATCGCGATCAATTTATCACAGCGCAGCTGTTGCAAGCATTTGGCCAGCCCATGGCTGTGGTCTCTATTTTATTTTTAATGACCAGTGTACTAGACCCAAGCGAAGGGCCGTTTTTTTCGGGAACCATAAACACATTACGTGTGTTTGGCTCGCTTATTGGCGGGGCTGTTGTGGGGCAGCTATTAACGGTGCGCAGTCATTTTCATAACGAAATGCTATTAGATCGCGCCTCACTGGTCGGTAACTCATTGGCAAACACCATACCTAATGATCAATTAGGTGGCGTTATTGCCCAGCAATCGTTAGTGATGTCGGTAGGTGATGCCTACTTGGTGCTTGGTGTGTTAGCACTTGTATTAATTCCGCTGGCGCTATGTATGAACTTTGTACCAGCCCCGAATCTTAGTAAATCTTAAATTTTAATCGTTGAGTAATATATTATGGCCTTACCAAAAGTAGTTAAATTAACCGTTGCAGCAACTATACTTGCCGTTGTTGCAGGCAGTATTATTTATCTTAATAAACCGGAGTCGCAAAGTGCAACTCAAACAACTGACGATGCCTACGTGCAAGCCGACTTTACCTTTGTGGCGCCTCAGGTATCTGGCACGGTAGATCAAGTACTCATTAAAGATAACCAGCGAGTACAAAAAGGCGATTTAATTGCCACCATAGATAATCGCGATTTTGTAGTGGCCCTAGATTCTGCTAAAGCCCAAGCTAATAGTGCTAAAGCAAGTGTAGCTAGCTTGCAAGCTAAGTTAACTTATCAAGATTCGTTGGTACAACAAGCGCAAGCTGCGGTAGAGGCCGACACTGCATCACTTAAATTAGCGCAGTTAAATTTAAAGCGTTATACCAACTTAGCAACCGATGGCTCAGGCACTGTGCAAGCACGAGAAGAAGCACAAGCAAAGCTGGCTATTCAAAAAGCAAACTTGCATAAAAACCAAGCAGGCCTTGCGGCAGCAAAGCAGCAGATTGAAATTTTACGTGCCGATATTGAAAAAGCCAAAGCTGTGCTTGTACAAGCTAAAGCACGTGTAGTAGATGCCGAACTTAAGTTATCGTACACCCAAATTACAGCGCCTATTGATGGCATAGTTGGCCAAAAATCGGTGCGTGTAGGGGCGTATGTAAACCCAGGCAGCCCGCTATTGGTTGTTGTACCCCTTGATAAAGTGTTTGTTAGTGCAAACTACCGTGAAACTCAACTAGCTAATGTAAAAGTAGGCCAAGAAGTTGAAATAAAAGTAGATGCACTACCAGGGCAAATTTTACGTGGCCACGTTGATAGCCTAAGCCCTGCCAGTGGCGTGAGCTACTCAGCCATTGGTGCACATAACGCCACGGGAAACTTCACCAAAATTGTGCAGCGTTTACCGGTTAAAATTAGCTTAGATGCAAACCAGCCGGCGCTTAAGCAGTTACGAGTAGGTATGTCGGTGGTGCCAAGTATTTCAATAACGCAGTAGCACATTGCGTTAATTACAGGGCCAGTAACCATGTTGCTGGCCCTTAAAATTAGTTACTCCTTCCTTTTGCATACAAAGCCAAGATATTTTTGAGTTAGATAGCACACTTTTATACCGACTCCTGTTACAATTGCCACTATTAAAAAATTAGCTATATGGCGTTAATTGTTGTCA
This sequence comes from Pseudoalteromonas sp. P1-30, assembly GCF_001400005.1. Lineage (NCBI taxonomy): Bacteria > Pseudomonadati > Pseudomonadota > Gammaproteobacteria > Alteromonadales > Pseudoalteromonadaceae > Pseudoalteromonas > Pseudoalteromonas sp. P1-30. Next base: position 113,343 of record NZ_LKBC01000003.1, on the reverse strand, counting down.
ATTTATTCACACTAAATTGCTCAAAGCCCAGTTAATAACGATCAACTTAACGGGTTGCCTTGCATACACTCAATGTTATGCATGTAACTTGGCATCAAACTAAAAGAACTTATTAATGGCAGACCAGAATATTATCAACGAAATTAGCAAGCGAAGGACTTTTGCAATCATATCGCACCCGGATGCTGGTAAAACCACCATCACCGAAAAAGTACTTTTGTTCGGACAAGCGATTCAAAAAGCCGGTACTGTAAAAGGCCGTGGCTCTAATCAGCATGCAAAGTCTGACTGGATGGAAATGGAAAAAGAGCGTGGTATATCGGTTACTACCTCTGTAATGCAGTTTCCGTATAACAATGCGCTGGTTAATTTACTTGATACCCCTGGACACGAAGACTTCTCAGAAGATACTTACCGTACATTGACCGCGGTAGATTCGTGTTTAATGGTTATTGATGCCGCAAAAGGTGTAGAAGAACGTACCCGTAAGCTAATGGAAGTTACGCGCCTACGTACCACGCCTATTGTTACCTTTATGAATAAGTGTGACCGTGATATTCGTGACCCAATGGAACTACTTGATGAAGTAGAAACAGAGCTAAATATTGCCTGTGCGCCTATTACTTGGCCAATTGGTTGTGGTAAAGAGTTTAAAGGTGTTTATCACATTCATAACGACGAAGCGGTTTTATACAAAACAGGCCAAGGTCATACTATTCAAGAAGTTCGCACTGTAAAAGGCCTAGATAACCCAGAGCTTGATACCGCCATTGGTGAAGAACTCGCTGAGCAATTACGTGAAGAGCTAGAGCTGGTAATTGGTGCCTCAAATGAGTTTGATCTTGAATTGTTTTTAGCGGGTGAGCTTTCACCGGTGTACTTTGGTACAGCCCTTGGTAACTTTGGTGTAGACCATGTACTTGATGGTTTAACGCAATGGGCACCAACGCCATTACCGCGAGAAACAGATGACCGCCAAGTAATCGCAACAGAAGAAAACTTTACCGGTTTTGTGTTTAAAATTCAGGCAAACATGGACCCTAAACACCGTGACCGCATTGCCTTTATGCGTATTGTGTCGGGCAAATACAGCCAAGGCATGAAAATGAACCACGTACGCCTTGGTAAGCAAATTAGTATTTCTGATGCGGTAACCTTTATGGCGGGCGATCGTGAGCGTGCAGCAGATGCATATGCGGGCGATATTATTGGTTTGCATAACCACGGTACCATTCAAATTGGCGATACCTTTACGCAAGGCGAAAAGCTTAAATTTAGCGGTATTCCTAACTTTGCGCCTGAGCTATTTCGTCGTATTCGTTTGCGCGATCCGCTTAAGCAAAAGCAGTTATTAAAAGGCTTAGTACAACTTTCTGAAGAAGGTGCTGTACAGGTATTTAGACCGCTTACTAACAACGATTTAATTGTAGGCGCGGTAGGTGTACTACAGTTTGATGTAGTTGTAGCGCGCTTAAAAGCTGAGTACAACGTAGATGCAATTTACGAAGGCGTAAATGTAAATACGGCACGTTGGGTAAGCAGCGACGATGTTAAAAAGTTTGAAGAGTTTAAACGTAAGTGCGAAAGCAACTTAGCACTCGATGGTGGCGATAACTTAACTTACATAGCACCGAGCCGTGTAAACCTTAACTTATCGGTAGAGCGTTACCCAGAGGTAACCTTTAACCATACGCGCGAAAACTAGAATCGACTGACTAAAGTTAACTGAAAGCCTGCTATGGCGGGCTTACAAAGGTAAATAATATAATGAACATTCGTACTATTTTAGTAGAAAAAGCCATTGCCGCCATGACCGCAGCAGGCCTACCAGAAGACACAAACCCAGCTGTTACACAAAGCACACGCCCACAGTTTGGTGATTACCAAATTAATGGTGCAATGGGCGCCGCTAAAAAAATGAAAAGCAACCCACGTGAGCTTGCGCAAAAAATTATTGATAACCTAGATGTAACCGACATCGCTGAAAAAACAGAAATTGCCGGCCCTGGTTTTATTAATATTCATTTAAAGCCTGAGTTTTTAGCCAACAGTGTAAAAGCAGCAAACAACGATGCAAAACTGGCTGTAAACGAGCACGCAAACCCGCAAACTGTCGTGGTAGATTACTCATCACCTAACCTTGCAAAAGAAATGCACGTAGGCCATTTGCGTTCAACCATTATTGGTGATGCCATTGTACGTGCGCTTGAATTTAGAGGCGACAAAGTCATTCGTCAAAACCACATGGGCGATTGGGGCACACAATTTGGTATGCTAATTGCGCATTTAGAAGATCAAATTAGCCAAGGCGTAGACTTAGAGTCGGTAGCGCTTGCTGATTTAGAAACGTTTTACCGCGATGCTAAAAAGCGTTTTGACGATGAAGAAGGCTTTGCCGATAAAGCCCGTGACTATGTAGTTAAACTACAAGGCGGCGACGCGCACTGTGAAAAGCTATGGAAGCTATTTATAGCGACCTCTGTTAAGCACTCTGAAGAAGTTTACAAACGTCTAAATGTAACGCTTACCCAAGACGATATTATGGCTGAAAGTGCTTACAACAGTGAGCTTAACGATATTATTAGCCTGTTAAAAGATAAAAACATAGCGGTAGAGTCGCAAGGCGCACAAGTGGTCTTTTTAGATGAACTTGCTAATAAAGATGGTGAGCCATCGGCGTTTATCGTGCAAAAATCTGGCGGCGGCTTTTTATATGCAACCACCGATTTAGCCGCGTGTAACTACCGCTCAAATACCTTAGGCGCTGAGCGTATTTTAATATTTGTTGATGCACGCCAAAGCCTTCACTTTAATCAAGTGGAGCTTACCGCACGTAAAGCAGGCCTTTTACGCGATGAAACCAGCTATGAGTTTTGCCCGTTTGGCACCATGATGGGCGCCGATGGTAAACCATTTAAAACCCGTACAGGTGGTACAGTAAAACTTGCTGATTTACTTGAAGAATCAATTAGTCGTGCAGCAACAAAACTTGCTGAGCGTGAATCTGATTTATCAGATCATGATCGCAGCGAAATTGCGCGTAAAGTAGGTATTGGCGCTGTTAAATACGCTGATCTTTCTAAGCATCGTACCAGCGATTACATATTCAACTGGGACACCATGTTAAGCTTTGAAGGCGCAACAGCACCTTACTTACAATATGCTTATACTCGTGTGCGCAGTATTTTCCGTAAATCAGGTGTCGATGCCGCTACGCTAAATGCAGATGTAGCTATAGCTGAGCCGCAAGAAAAAGCACTCGCGCTTAAACTGCTTCAGCTTGAAGAAGTCCTTGATTTAATGATCTCTGAGGCTACTCCGCACGTACTATGTAGCTACTTATACGAGCTAGCTAGCCTATACATGACATTCTATGAAGCCTGCCCAGTACTAAAAGAAGGCGTAGAGCCAAGCGTACGTGACAGCCGTTTAGTGTTATGTAATTTAGTGGCAGATACACTAAAAACAGGATTGGATCTGTTAGGCATTGAAGTCATGGAGCAAATGTAATCACCGTCGTATTTTAACCTAATACTGCGTTATCCACCCCAACTTACCCTAATCACATACAAATCGTATGCTCATAGGGATAAGTAGGAGGTGGATGCCTTGTCTTAGGCTAAACTACATAGGTGATCCTTCTGCTGCGTGTAGTTCGCTTTGACTGCGTTGTCGTGCTTTTTTAGCCTAAGTCACATACTAACTGTATGCTCCTTGGCATAAAAAAGCACTTCGCCTTGTCAGCACTCCTACACTTGCAGATATATAGGTTTGCACCGTAGGTTGGGTTGAGTGAAACGAAACCCAACATTAACCAAGCACTAACCCAAAATATAAAATTGTTCTTATTACTGATTACTATTGATTGCCTGACCTTAACTTACCCACATACGCTTTAATAAACAGAGAAGGATTTGTTTATGAAACTCGAAGACATCCGCCGTGAATACCTGCAAGACGCGCTAAGCGAAGATAACTTGCAAGATGATCCATTCAAACAATTTGAAACGTGGCTTGAGCATGCTGTGGGCAGTAATATCCCAGACCCAACGGCCATGGTTGTGGCAACGGTTGATGAAACCGGGCAACCTTCACAGCGTATTGTATTGTTAAAACATTTAGATGATAACGGGTTTGTATTTTTTACTAATACCGGCTCACGTAAAGCGCAAGAGCTAAAAGGCAATAACAAAATATCGCTGCATTTTCCGTGGCATCATATGGAGCGCCAAGTGATTGTATACGGCGAGGCAAAACCATTACCGACGGCTGCAGTCGCTAAATATTTTTTATCGCGCCCTAAAGAAAGCCAATTAGCAGCATGGGCCTCAGCGCAAAGCAGGCCAGTCTCATCGCGCAAAGTGCTTATGGAAACCTTTGCTAATATGAAGAGTAAATTTGCTAATGGTGAAATTCCATTGCCTGATTTTTGGGGCGGTTACTGCGTAGTCCCTTCTAAAATAGAGTTTTGGCAAGGTGGCGCACATCGTTTACACGACCGCTTTATATATCAGCGCCAAACCGATAATAGCTGGCAAATAACACGTTTAAACCCTTAACCGGTTTACGCTGTGAAGTTTATAGACTCCCACTGCCACCTCGATTTTACTGAGTTTGACGCAAAGCGCGAATCACTCATAAAAGAGTGTATGGCTAAAGGTGTTGAGCGCTTTGTTGTGCCAGGTATTAGCTTGGTGCAATCTCAGCAGCTAATTGAATTAAAAGCTAAATACCCACAAGTACATATTGCCGCAGGGCTTCACCCTTACTTTTTAGATGAGCATAAAGATGCTCACTTAGCGCAGTTATTCGATTTTGCAAAAACCAATAAAAAACAGCTGGTGGCAATAGGGGAGTGCGGGCTTGATAGAAGTATTCATGACCTTGAAAAACAAACCAGCCTATTTGAGCAACACATTACCCTTGCTAACGAGCTCCAGCTGCCGCTTATTGTGCATCACAGGCAAAGCCATGATTTAATTGCGCATGCGTTTAAGCGCTGCAAGCCAAAATATGGCGGGGTGATACATGCATACTCAGGCTCCATGCAACAAGCACAGTATTATATTAAACAGGGCTTTAAATTAGGCGTGGGTGGCGTTATTACCTATGAACGTGCAGCTAAAACCCGTGATGTAATTGCTCAAATAGAACCGCAGCATTTAGTGCTTGAGACGGACGCGCCCTCAATGCCATTAAGTGGCCATCAGGGAAAAATTAACACCCCTGCGCATATTCCTGCTGTATTTGAAGTTTTATGCAGCTTAAAGCCAAATACTAATAAAGCCGAGCTTGCTCAGCAGCTTTACGATTCTTGCTCTGAGGTTTTTTGCATATAGCGATTTACCTGCCAACGTTTTAGGCCTCGCCCTAGCTGCCATGTAAAAATACAGGCTATTACTAGCATTAATAAAACTTGCCTGCCTAAATCATGAAAGTGATTGTGGCTGTCAGATATCGCCGCGCGGGTTAAATAAGTAATAGATACAAAGCCTAAAGGCTTATCTATGTCGCTTACAACAGGCTCAACAAATGGGGTTTTTAGTTTACTAATCCCTGGGGTAGACTCTGGCAATTGGCCAAATATGTGGTGCGATTGCCAGTGATCGCTGCTGGCTATAAGTACGCCTTGCTGATCGTAAATTGTGGCTGAAAGTACAAACTCGTCTTTGCTTATATCATTACACAAAGCTCTAAGCTGTGGCTTATTTTTAGCAAGCAATGGCTCTTTAGCATTAAGTGCCATAAATGAGGTTAAGCTTTTGGCAGTATTATCGGCACTATTATAAAGTAGTTGGTGGCTTTCAAAGCTACTGTTAACACCTACAAAACTCAGTAATACAAAACAGCCCGCAGCCAATAACAAGCGAACGATTCGCTTTCTTTGTGATGCAGACAAAGGGCTTTTTATATGGTTATTTTTCATAGTCACCGTATATGCTACTGACAGCATTTTGATTTGATGTTACAACTACGCTAACTATAACCTTAAATCTACCCCGATGGCGAATTTAGCGTTATGAATACCCTAATTGATACGCCAAATTAGAAAAATAAATAACAAACACGGAGAACCCATGTCGCAAATGAACATGGCACAGCCAGCTGCTGAGCAAGCATTACATTCTTTAACGCTAAACACATGGTTTGATTACAAAGAAGGGAGTTTTACTCCTGCTCAAACAATACCAGATAAAACCGTTGGGTTATTTAGTATTGCGTTTGCGGGCGATTTCGAACTAAAGCATGTAACGAGCATTATCGACTTTTTAAAAACGCACGCGCTTAAAGTAACCGCTGTATGTCAATATCAGCCCGACTTAGGGTTAGCCCCAGCTCTGTGTTTTTATAGCCCAGAGGCAGAGCAAAAAATTAACCCGCTTGCACTAAGAGAGTTTGCAAACACGCTTGATTTTCAGCTAGTGCAAGTTACAACGCCACCCAACCTATATGAGCCAGGGCTGCTGGTTATGGATATGGACTCTACCGCCATCACCATAGAGTGTATTGATGAAATTGCACGTTTAGCAGATGTATATGACGATGTGGCTTCGGTGACCGCGCTTGCAATGGCGGGCAAACTAGATTTTAGCGAAAGTTTAAATCAGCGTGTAGCAAAGTTAGCCGGCATAGAGCAAAGCTTAATTGAAGATTTAAAAAACACCTTACCATTAATGCCTGGTATTAAAGCGTTATGCCAAATATTAAAGCAGCATAATTGGTATCTTGCTATAGCATCAGGCGGGTTTGTGCCCTTTGCCGAGCGTGTGCAGCAGCTGATTAATTTAGATGAAGTACATGCTAATGTGCTTGAATTTGCAAACGATAAACTCACAGGAAAAGTCTCTGGTGCCATTGTTGATGCGCAGCAAAAAGCGGTTGTTTTAGAAACACTGCAGCAAAAGCTGGGCTTAGCAAATACGCAAACGGTAGCCATTGGCGATGGTGCAAACGATTTGCTAATGATGGAAAAAGCAGGGTTAGGTGTTGCCGTACATGGTAAACCAAAAGTGGTGGAGCAAGCTCAAGCGGCTATATGTCAGGGCTCGTTACTGCAATTGTTGTATATGTTGGCTATTCCCTTAAAGAAGTAACCTGAGAATAACCACCAAAATAAGTTATACCAATCGGGTTAAGTTATTTAGATATTTATAGCGACAGATAAATAGCGTGATAACAAGGCATAAATTTCGACATGTAGTTGTTCTATTTGAGAAGTTTATAACGCCGCTAACGCTTTATTTAGCACGCTATAAACTTTTAAGTCGATTGGTATTAAGCCGCTTAGCGCAAGCGGTTTAACCATAACAGCTTTCTGCGGCCCATTTGAGCGACCTGCTTTTGATCTAACTCTAAATGGCTAAGCGCTTCGTCGGTTATATCTACAATATCACCCACCCCAGATACTGCCCACAGCGCTTCTTCTATGTCTTTTGCTTTGTGCATTGCATATTGGCTTACATATTTAAGTTCGTTTGATAGGTAGTCTGTATCTGGGCGACCCGTTCGCGATAAGTACAAGCGCATAACAAATACCAGCTCAGATTTAACGCCTGCGCTAATTTGCTCACTAAAGCTTGAATAGCTTTCCCCTAGTACGCATTGGCTCGTCACAGCCTTTTCAATGTTATCTTGTTTAGGGTCAAAATTAATTGCGAGTGTAAACGGCAAAGGCGGGTCTTGTCGGCTACGATCTTTAATGCTTGGGGTGATCACATCAATAATTTGTTGCTGCGTTAAAATATGGCTTAGGTCAGTTTTATTATTTAATAAGCCAAAATTTTGTAAAATCACGTGAATTGGGCTGGCATATAAACCAAAACCTATGGCACCTGGAATAAAGTGGCTTGCTTCTTTATGTAAATAAAGCGGGAATTGGCACACACTTTTGGTCACCATATTTCTCAGTGCGGTAGAAAGGCCTTCTATTTTAGGGGCTTCTTCAGACACTTTTAATTTATCTTTATTACTTTGAATTAATTGGGTAAAAAAGTTAACCCCTGCATGTGGTAAGTCAGCAACTCTGTTGGCTTTTAAATTAATGGTCGTTAACGACTTACTAATTGCCATCACTTCGTATTTAAGCTCACTTAAATTATGCTTTTTAGTTATTTTTTGTAAATCGGGGAAAGACAGTAAAACAATATCGCCTTTTTTAAAGCTAACCGGCGAGGCTGACTCTAATTGCAAGCCCATAACCGAAAAATCCCGAGTATGAGCCTGATACTGCTTATCCTCAAACGTAAGCTCGGCAGGTGTTTTATATAAGTAACGTTTGTGAGAGCGTAAATTTACATACTCTAGTGGCACAATATCTAAATAAGGAGGCTTATTATGCTTAGCGTGGCCAAAATGTTTAAGCTGGTTAACTAACGCCTTATCGTAGGGCTGCTTCTTATAGTGCGCTTGTTCTTCACTGTTGCCAATGGCGGTTAAAACCGCAATGTATTTTACATCTTTTATAAGGCCAGCCACTCTTGGAGAAGGTGGCTTATTTAGCTTTTCTATGTTTTTACCCGCCGAATTAGGCAACGATAATGGAATAAACGAATCATCAGGGTGGCTTGGCATAACTTGTAATTTAAAGCATTGCCAGCTGTCTTTTTGGCTACCAAACCCTAAAAATAGGTTTCTTAATTTAGGGTTGTTATTAAGCTCTGTACGCGTGGCTGAGTAGTAATAAATTTTTCCTGCAGAAACATGAGTAAACGTATATAAGTAATCTTCTTTTACTGCGTTTACTTGGGTAAGCATTTGGCTAATACGTTGATTATTTAAAATGCTATATAAGCAGGGCACTTTTCGTTCATCAGTAAAATAGCGCTGAATAAAAATATTATTTTCAGTGGTTAGGCTTAAACTAGGAACAATTTGTTCGCCTTTTTTACTTAAAAATAAGTATAAAGAGGTAACGCGCGGAATATAATATTGCTCATAACCCTTTGAAACAACAGCATCTAGGGTGTTATCTAAGTTCACTTTATAGCGGCGTTTATTACCGTTTATAAAGCTATCTAAAAAATTATCGAATGCTTCATTTTTTTCTATAAAAGTACGCTTTAAACGAATGTGGTTATATTCACGAGATATACTTTCAACTGCAACTACTTCATATTGAATGCCATTTTTAAGGCCTAGCTCAAAATCTTGCTCAAGCCCTACTAGCCGCATGGCAATTAGCTGCCCTTTTTTTATAATTTGGCGGGTAGGAAGCTTAATTTTACAACCACTCAAAGAGATATCTGAGGTACTCGCGGCAATGTTTTTCTTATCGTTGTACTCAATTTTAACTTTAATCGAGTAGTTCATTCGCTCCTCAGAGCGGCTTTCATAAGAGGCAAATTTTATTACGCTAGTAGTCAGAGTGTCGTTTTCAACTTGTGTATCACTTTGCTCTTGTGCTTGTTTTTGTAGTACGCGATGGTTGTTTTCGGTATTCATTACCGCTTCGTATACCGCTAAAGTATAGCCGCCGTGTTGTTTTAAGGCTGCCTCAAATACTTCTATGGCGGTGTCATCCATAAAGTGTTGTTTACCATTGTGCTCATACGGGCGAACTTGGCCCGTTACTAAACCTCGCAGGTCAACAAAACGGGCAACTGGCTGAGATAGGCGCGACATTTCCATTTTCATTAAAAACTGCTCAGGCTTTGTTAAACCTGCCGTTTTAGATTTAAAAATTAGGTCGAACTTTGCGTTACCTAAATAGGTTTTTAGCTCATTTACGAGGTCTTCGTGTTTGAGCAGTATGTCTTCAGCCATTTATAAATCGTCACCGTCTAATTGAAAAGTAGGTATACTGTAAAGTCCATTTATTTGAAAAATTCAATAAACGTAACATCGTGCTATGTTATTAATATAGGTACGATTTTTCGTGTAAGTACAGTTTAACTCTTGTTATTATGTGTTAAATGCCAATTTGTTGGCAAGTTACTTTAAAGTATTTAAAAGCAATAAGTATGCCCTAACTTAAAGTAAAAGAGAAAATTACATGTGTTTGTTTCTAATATAGATCCTAGAGTGGCTTTAGCAATGTAGCGCTGCTATGTCGTTCTCCCCATGATAAAATAAACAACTAAATGTATGCATTTTAAATTAAAGAATAGTAGGTAAGGTTATAAATGGCTAAGGCGGCAAAAGTAGAATTTGTTTGTACAGAGTGTGGTATGAACTACCAACGTTGGCAAGGTCAGTGTCGCTGTGGTGCGTGGAACACGTTGGCAGAATTTAAATCCTCTGCAGGGCAAAGTAAAAAAGCCGCTGCGCGAGCAACCGTTGGTGGTTATGCAGGTGGCATTGGTGGCGGCTCTAAAAAAATTGATGATGTAGCCACCACCGAGGCCGAAAAGCAGCTAACAGAAATAGGCGAGCTTGACCGTGTACTAAGCGGCGGCGTAACCACGGGCTCGGTTAATATTATATCAGGCGACCCAGGGGCGGGTAAAACAACGCTGTTATCTGATTTAGTAGCCAGAATGTCGCAGCGTATGCCATCACTTTATTGTACTGCTGAGGAGTCGTTGTCGCAGTTTAAAAACCGTGTAAACCGCTTAAAGCTTAACTATAACGCCGATGAGCTTTATTTACTTTCTGAAACTAGCGTAGAAACCATTATTGAAGAGCTTGATAAAAATAAAATTAAGTTTGCTGTTATCGACTCTATTCAGGCGGTTGTAACCGACACTGCAAATGGCAGCCCTGGTTCGCCTTCGCAAGTAAAAAGTGCCGCACAAGCGCTTACTCAGTATTGTAAGCAAAACGATGTCACTATGTTTATTATTGCCCATGTTAATAAAAATAACGAAATTGCAGGGCCGCAAACATTAGTGCATATAGTGGATGCCTTATTGCACATTGACACGAATGATGGACAGGTACGTACGCTTAGAGCTAACAAAAACCGTTTTGGTGATATTGATACCGTAGGCATTTTTAAAATGTGCGAACGCGGCATGCTAAGTGTTGATAACCCCAGCGAGATTTTTTTATCGGGATCAAGTACTGAATCACCAGGCTCTACTATTACGTGTATCCGAAAAGGTAACCGTAACTTATTGCTCGAAATTCAATGTTTAACCACCGAAACCGAAGCCGAATTTCCGCAGCGTGTGTGCGTGGGTTTAAACATGAACCGAATAAAAATGCTCACTGGTATTTTACGCAAACACACCAAAACTAAAATATTTCACGATACGTTTTTTAATATTGTGGGCGGCTTACGAATCGATGAAACCGAAACCTGTATTGATTTAGCGTTAGTAACTGCGCTTTTAAGCAGCTTAAACGAGTTTGTTGTACCGCGTACAACCTGCATTATGGGTGAGCTTAGTTTAAACGGCGATGTGCGCCCAATCGACAGTGGTGTACCACGGGTTAAAGAAGCGGCTCAGCATGGGTTTACTGAAATATTTATTCCGTTTCGTAATTACCATAAATCGATGGAAGGATTAGGGGCTAAAATTACGCCAGTAAAAACCGTGCACGAGTTACTGAGTTTAATTAATTAACGCTTACAGCGGCTGCTGTGTAATGTTACTCTTGAGCAAACACAATTTATATACAGATCAGAATAAGGAAATAGCATGAAAAAACTCGTAATAGCCATAGCCATTGTTGCAGCTGGCGTAGGCGGTGTTAGCTACGCAAACTATGTAGCAACTCAAGAAGTACGTACCGAAGTAGACAAGCAGCTTGCTTTAGTGAGCGATCAAACCGGTGCAACATTTAAATACGCGGGTTTATCGGCAAGTGTTATTTCTCAAAGTGTTGAAATTACTAACATGGAAGTAATTAGCCCTGAAGGTGATAACGTAGCGCATATTCAAAGTATTGAAGTAACCGGTTACGAAACCGATAAAATATCGCCACATACATCGTTTACAGTAAAAAGCTTTCAGTTTGATAAGGACTTTGTAGCAAAACTACCTGCTGATACAAACGAAATGCTTGCCTCTGCAAGTTACGACTTAAGCTCATCGCTCGATTACGATGAACAATCTGGCGACAGCGACGTAGTTTTAAAGCTTGATGCAAAAGATATTGCTAGTTTTAATATGGATGTAGGACTTGCTAACTCTAAAGCATTAATGGACGCATCCCTTGCTATAAGCAAAGCGCAGCAAGAAGCAGGTGACACGCCACTTACGTACGAGCAAGAGTTACAACAGCAAACCTTAGTTATGCAAGCTATGAGTAAGCTTGAGCCACGAAATATTAATTTAGTACTTAATAACCAAGGCAAATTAAAAGAGCTATTTGTGAGCGAGCTTGAAAAACAAGGTATGACGCTTGAGCAAATGCAAATGACGCTACAGCAACAGTTACAGCAAGCTCCCGTAACTGAAGAAATAGCACATGCGCTGACTGATTTTGCCAAAGGTTTAAACTCATTAAGCATATCGGCAAAATTGCCTGAAGGTAAAACCATGATGGAAGTTAACCAGCAAATAATGATGTTAGCTGGCCAGCCAGAAGAGCTAGTTAAATTTGTTAATTTAGAAGTTAAAGGCGAGTAATTGCGAACAGCTCTTAGTAGCCAGTTTAATACAAAAAAGCCGTACTTGATTAATCAAGTACGGCTTTTATTATTTTAGCTGATAGCTTAGTGAAGAATACGCGCTCTAATTGTACCTTCTACTGCGCTTAGCTCTTTAAGTGCAACTTCTGACTGATCGGTATCTACGTCAATAACTACATAACCAATTGATTCATCAGTTTGTAAGTACTGAGCGGCAATGTTAATACCGTGCTGGGCAAACGCTTGGTTAATTTGTGTAAGTACGCCAGGGCGGTTGTGGTGTACGTGCAATAAGCGGCTACGGTTAGCAAGCTCTGGTAGCGAAACCTCAGGGAAGTTAACAGCTGTAATAGTTGAACCATTATCTGAGTATTTAGCTAATTTACCGGCTACTTCAATACCAATGTTTTCTTGCGCTTCTTGGGTTGAACCACCAATGTGCGGCGTTAAAATAACGTTGTCGAATTCACGCAGTGGCGATACAAATTCTTCTTCGTTAGATTTTGGCTCAACAGGGAATACATCAATAGCTGCGCCGCTTAGCTTTTTCTCGCTAAGTGCTTCAGCAAGTGCATCAATATCCACTACAGTACCGCGTGAAGCGTTAATTAGTATTGATCCTTGCTTCATTACGGCAAGTTCTGCTGTGCCAATTAGGTTTTTAGTTTGCGGTGTTTCTGGTACGTGTAAACTAATAATATCAGCGCGCTGTAAAAGCTGTGTTAGGTTATGAATTTGTGTTGCATTACCTAAAGAGAGCTTATCTTCAATGTCGTAATACTCTACGTTCATACCTATGTTTTCAGCCATAATACCAAGCTGTGTACCTATGTGGCCGTAACCAATAATCCCGAGCGTTTTACCGCGCGCTTCAAACGAGCCGGTTGCTGTTTTTAACCAGCCGCCACGGTGCGCTGCTGCATTACGCTCTGGAATACCACGTAATAGTAATAGTATTTCGCCAAGTACAAGTTCAGCCACTGAACGAGTGTTTGAAAACGGTGCATTAAATACCGCAATACCGCGCTCGCGAGCTGAGTTTAAGTCAACTTGGTTAGTACCAATACAAAAACAGCCAATGGCTACTAGCTTTTCAGCTGAGTCTAAAACTGCTTGGTTAATATGAGTACGAGAACGAAGCCCTACAAAGTGCACATCTTTAATACGCTCTTTAAGTTCGTCCTCAGGTAGCGATGTTTTTACGTAGTCGATGTTGCTGTAACCATTACGTTTAAGCGTTTCTACTGCGCTTTGGTGAACACCTTCAAGCAAGAGAATTTTAATTTTGTCTTTTGCTAACGATACCTTACTCATAACCTCATCCTATTTAATTTGTGGCCCATTTTTAGTGCCGATAATCACTTTATCAGCGCCGCGCATCGCAAATAGGCCGTTGGTAACTACGCCAACAATTGAATTAATTTGTGTTTCAAGTTGTTTGGCATTACTAATACTTAAATTGTGTACATCTAAAATAACGTTACCGTTATCGGTTACTACGCCTTGGCGGTACACAGGGTCGCCACCAAGTTTTAATAATTCACGCGCTACGTAGCTGCGTGCCATTGGTATAACTTCTACCGGAAGCGGAAAATCGCCCAATGTATCTACTAATTTTGTGTCATCAACAATACAAACAAATTGTTTTGCAACGGCTGCGACTATTTTTTCGCGGGTAAGTGCTGCGCCGCCGCCTTTGATCATTTCGTTTTGGGCATTAATTTCATCTGCGCCGTCTACGTATACATCAAGAGCATCTACATCGTTTAGCTCAAACACTTCAATACCTAACGCGTGTAAACGCGCTGTTGAAGCCTCAGAGCTAGATACCGCACCCGTTATGGTGTCTTTTACTGTGCCTAGGGCATCAATAAAATGATTTACGGTAGAGCCTGTCCCTACACCAACAATGGTGTTTTCTTTTACAAACTCGAGTGCAGCCCACGCAGCTGCTTTTTTTAATTCGTCTTGCGTCATTGTTATGCTCATATTTCAAATGTGTAGTGGGTGTTTATTACCAGTGATAAATTTTATCGGGAGTAATAATGGTTTTAAGTGGAACATCCCACGATTCAATTGGCAGTGCATCTACTTTTTGGCAGCTATGTGCTAAGCCTATAAGTTGCGGTTTTTGCCAATTGTAAGCGTGTAATTGCGCCAGTGTTTTATCGTAAAATCCACCCCCCATTCCTAATCTGTTACCTTGATTATCAAATGCTACAAGTGGCATCAGTAAGTAATCTAAATCAGTTAATGGGCATATTTGAGAGCAGTTCAGCTTAGGCTCCAAGATACCATAGCGATTTGCCCTCATGGGTGAGTTTTTTTCATAGCGTTGAAACAGCAAAGTAGCCCCATTAAATGGGTGTATAACGGGTAAGTAAAGGGTGTGGCCTTGTCGCCATAACTCATTAATTAACAATGATGTATCTAATTCTCCATCGTTACTAAAGTAAATGGCTATATGTTTTTTTGAGGCTGTTTTATCGCTATTTAGCTGTTGAGTAAAATTCAACTTTAACTGTGCTGCGGCTTTTTCTTGCTGTTTTTTTGATAGATTATTGCGTAATTGGCGAATAGATTGGCGTATGTGTGTACGTTTATTGCTCATTGTAATTACGCACCTTTGATTAAATAGACACTAAATCAGGAAAAGCTAAGTAAACAGCAAGCACAATAAGTAGTAAAACGGCAGTGGCAATCAGTGAATATAACAAAGTATTGCTACGCGTTTTAACGGGTTCATCGAGCTGCTCGTCAAGCATTAGATCATCTTCTTGCCACTCATCGCTTTCGTCTGTAGGGCTTTTTAGCTCATTGGTTGGAAGTCTTTGTTCTAGCTCTTCTAGCTTTTCTTCTAGGCGGATCAGGCTGCTCGTTATGTAATCAAGGGCATCAAAAATCCGTTCATCACGCTGACTAGCTGCGCTAGGGCTTTGAGTGGGTAGTTCACCTGTGGCTTGTAACTTACTTTTAATGCCTAGGCTTGCCAGTAATTTGGCCTGCTTTAAGGCTTTGTCTTTATTGCTAGGTGCAAAAAGTGCTTTGCCATTAAAAAACTGAGTTACTTTATCTTCAGACGTTTTTAGCTTACTTGCTAAATTTACGCAGGCCGTTTTAGCCTCAGTGCCCTCGGCGAGCCCTACAAACATAACGCGAAAATTATTGGCCATTTACTTATCCCTTAAGCTTTTATTATGCAAAGAGTATATACCTAAAACCGTACGAAATTCGAGGGCTAGCTAATACCAATTTAATTCAAAACACGATTAGTTTAGCGTATTAAATAGCGCACTGACTGCGTTAAAATTATTTATATAAAATAACTGTACGCCGTAAATTCCTTTGTTATTGCACTATTTACTGGGTGCTATGATAAATAACTAAATTAATGCAATTGATATAAATAGTATAATTAGCCTTTGCTTTAGATATAAAAACGGCCCTTAAAAGGGCCGTTTATTATTTAATGCATTTTGGCTTAAAGGCCAGCAGCTGCGCGAAGTGCGTCTGCTTTATCTGTACGTTCCCATGGGAATTCGTCACGACCAAAGTGACCGTATGCCGCTGTTGGTTGGTAAATTGGGCGCTCTAAATCAAGCATTTGAATTAAGCCGTAAGGGCGTAGGTCAAAGTGCTCACGAATAAGCTCAATTAAACGACCTTCTTCAAGCTTGCTTGTACCAAAGGTTTCAACGCTGATAGAGGTAGGCTCTGCTACACCAATTGCGTAAGATACTTGTAGCTCACACTTATCAGCAAGGCCTGCAGCCACTACGTTTTTAGCTACGTAACGTGCAGCGTATGCAGCTGAGCGGTCAACTTTTGATGGATCTTTACCTGAGAAAGCACCACCACCGTGACGTGCCATACCACCGTATGTATCTACGATGATTTTACGACCCGTTAAACCACAGTCGCCCATTGGTCCGCCAATTACAAAGCGACCCGTTGGGTTAATGAAAAATTTAGTCGCGCTAGTAATAAGCTCGGCAGGAAGTACTGGCTTAATGATGGTTTCCATCACGGCTTCTACTAAGTCATTTTGCGAAATTTCTTCTGCGTGCTGAGTAGAAAGCACAACTGCATCAATACCTACTGGCTTGCCGTTTTCGTATGCAAAAGTTACTTGAGATTTTGCATCTGGGCGTAACCAGTTAAGCTCGCCGCTTTTACGTACTTGCGCTTGGCGCTGTACTAAACGGTGTGAGTAAGTAATTGGCGCAGGCATTAGTACTTCTGTTTCGTTACATGCATAACCAAACATAAGGCCTTGGTCGCCAGCACCTTGTTCTTCTGGGCTAGTACGGTCAACACCTTGGTTAATATCAGGAGACTGCTTACCAATTGTGTTTAAAATTGCACACGAGTCTGCATCGAAACCCATGTCTGAATGCGTGTAGCCAATTTCACGTACTGTTTTACGTGTAATTTCTTCAATATCAACCCATGCGCTAGTGGTAATTTCACCACCAACCATAACCATACCGGTTTTTACGTAAGTTTCGCACGCAACACGGGCATGAGAGTCTTGCTCTAGGATAGCATCAAGTACCGCATCAGAGATTTGATCGGCGATTTTATCCGGATGACCTTCAGAAACAGATTCAGAAGTAAATAAATGTTTTGCCATTGTATTTCTGCTCACAAATATTGCGCTTCACAAACGTCGGTATTAGCGCTAAAAAATTAAGGGGCGTATTTTATCTAAAACAAAACACCTTGCATAGTGTTTTTACGCCTAGACGTCTAAATAAAATGAGTAATAACTTTTTGGTCTTAAAAAATATTCATAATAGCCCATTTTTATAGGGTTTTTAATTGCACACTGCACCCACATTAAGTAAGAATGGTTGCTATAACAGCTCTTAAGTTACTTAAGGGTATTAACGAACACATAAGTACCCGCGCAAATACACATAAAGGTAGGAGAATTCATGCCATCTCGCAAAGAACTTGCAAATGCTATTCGCGTCTTGTCAATGGACGCAGTACAAAAGGCCAAATCTGGCCACCCTGGAGCCCCAATGGGCATGGCCGATATCGCAGAAGTATTATGGCGCGATTATCTAAAGCATAATCCAACTAATCCAGAGTGGGCTGACCGTGACAGATTTATTCTTTCAAATGGCCACGGTTCAATGCTTATCTATTCTCTATTGCACCTAACTGGTTACGACTTACCACTTGATGAAATTAAAAACTTCCGTCAAATGCATTCTAAAACGCCAGGCCATCCTGAGTACGGTTATGCACCAGGAATTGAAACTACTACGGGCCCACTAGGTCAGGGGATCACAAACGCGGTAGGTATGGCGATTGCTGAAAAAGCGCTTGCTGCACAATTTAACCGTGAAGGCCACGACATTGTTGATCACTACACGTATGCATTTATGGGTGATGGTTGTTTAATGGAAGGTATTTCTCATGAAGCATGTTCACTTGCTGGCACATTAGGCCTTGGCAAGTTAGTGGCTTTTTGGGATGACAACGGTATTTCAATCGATGGTGAAGTAGAAGGTTGGTTTAGCGACGATACACCGGCACGCTTTAAAGCATACGGCTGGCATGTAATAAGTGACGTTGATGGCCACGACAGCGATGCTGTTAGTGCTGCAATAGCAGAGGCTCAAAGTGTTACTGACAAACCATCACTAATTTGTTGTAAAACAGTGATTGGTTACGGTTCACCTAATAAATCTGGTAGCCACGATTGTCACGGCGCGCCATTAGGTGATGACGAAATTACAGCGTCTCGCGAATTTTTAGGCTGGTCTGGTGGTGCATTTGAAATCCCTGATGATATTTACGCACAGTGGGATAGCAAAGAAAAAGGTCAACAGCTTGAATCTAGCTGGGACGAAAAATTTGCAGCATACGCAAAAGCATACCCAGAGCTTGCAGCTGAATATAAGCGCCGTATTAACAACGAACTTCCAGGCGATTGGGCTGAAAAATCTCAAGCATACATAGAGCAACTACAAGCAAACCCTGCAAATCCTGCATCTCGTAAAGCGTCGCAAAATGCATTAAATGCATTTGGCCCGTTATTACCAGAATTCATGGGTGGCTCAGCCGATTTAGCTGGCTCAAACTTAACAATTTGGGATGGCTCTAAAGGGCTAACTGCAGACGATGCAAGCGGTAACTACGTTTACTACGGTGTACGTGAGTTTGGTATGTCGGCAATTATGAATGGTATTGCCCTTCATAAAGGCTTTATTCCTTACGGTGCAACGTTCTTAATGTTTGTTGAATACGCAAAAAATGCGGTACGTATGGCTGCACTAATGAAGCAACCAAGCATTTTTGTTTACACGCACGATTCAATCGGCCTAGGTGAAGACGGTCCAACTCACCAACCGGTAGAGCAAATTGCGAGCATGCGTTTAACGCCAAACTTATACAACTGGCGCCCGTGTGACCAAGTTGAGTCGGCAATTGCATGGCAACAAGCTATTGAGCGTAAAGACGGTCCTACGTCACTTATCTTTACTCGCCAAGGTCTTGAGCAACAAGCGCGTGACGCTCAGCAATTAGCAGATGTTAAAAAGGGTGGTTACATCCTTAGCTGTGACGGCGAGCCAGAGCTAATTATTATTGCAACAGGTTCTGAGGTGCAACTAGCACAAGACTCTGCAACAGAGCTACGCAGCCAAGGTAAAAAGGTACGTGTTGTATCTATGCCATGTACTGATGTATTTGAAGAGCAAAGCGCACAGTACAAAGAAAGCGTACTACCGGCAGCCGTTACACGCCGCGTAGCAGTAGAAGCAGGTATTGCTGATTACTGGTACAAGTACGTGGGCCTAAATGGCGCAGTAGTAGGTATGACTACCTTTGGTGAGTCGGCACCTGCTGGTGAGCTGTTTGAGCACTTTGGCTTTACAGTAGAGAACATTGTAAATAAAGCAAACGAACTGTTTTAATAGTTAGCTTTAATATTTAAAAGCCCGCCCTGTGTAAAACAGGGCGGGCTTTTTTGTTTGCTAACTGAGTTATAAAGTGGCGTAGTAGCCTTAAGATACTTGAATCACACTGCTTGAAATACGTAGTACTTTTTTGGCTTAAAGCCTTTTGAGTTTTAATTTCAGATGAGTAATTTTCACAGCGCTTTTCTTGCAAGGCTATGACCTATCAGGCAAGGTGGTGGCCGATTAAATAAAATAATACAACAGGAGTGAGGATGTCTCAGTTTGAAAATGTAAGCGTAATTAAAAAAGCGAACGTGTATTTTGACGGTAAAGTATCAAGCCGTACCGTGGTATTTAACGATGGCACAACCAAAACGCTAGGTTTTATGCAACCAGGTGAATTTGTATTTGACACCAGTAAAAAAGAATTAATGGAGCTATTAGGCGGCCAGTGGGACATTTTATTACCTGGAGAAACGCAGTGGAAAACATTTATCGCAGGCGAATCATTTAATGTTGATGCCAATGTGAGCTTTAAAGTAAAAGTGAGTGATTTTGCTGACTATTGCTGTTCGTACACAGACTAAACGCTAAAGGCTAGACGTCTGAAAGCCCATACTTTATGGGCTTTGCATAAACTTTGCACAACTTATAATTTAAATCAGTTTAAGTAACAAATTAATTTCAAAAATCAGTGCTTTTTCCTTGTGTTAATCTAAATAGCCCCCAATACTATTTATGAGGTAACAAATAAAAGGATACCCTATGAAAATTAATCTTTCTGGTCACCATGTAGACGTTACTAACTCTATTAGAGAGCATATCAACGAAAAGTTTTCAAAAATCGAGAGCCACTTTCCATCACTTATCGCACTCGACATTATATTGTCTAAAGAGCATCACAAAATCCAAGCAGAAATTAGCACAAATTACGAAGGTGCGCGTATATCGGTAAAAGGGGAAAACGAAGTTATGTACCCGGCGATTGCAAGCGCAGCTAAAAAACTCGATGCAGCACTAAAACATCGAAAAGGGCAAATAAAAGCAAATTTACACGAAAAGCCTGTAAGCACAACGCCAGAGATAGCGCACGAAATCATCCAAGAGATGGAACTAAAATAAGATTTAGTCCCAAAGTACTATAAAAAAGAGCCTTACGGCTCTTTTTTATTGCCTTTAATTTAGGTAAGTTATGCAGCCTTCGGTGTTATTAATTATGAAAATTAATAACCAGAGCGAATAACACACATAATTTGAGAAGTTAATGCAGCAAACACACACCTCTTGGAAATCTCGATTGGGCGCACTAGGCCCTGGTATCTTAATGGCAACCGCAGCAATTGGCGGCTCTCACTTAGTTGCATCTACTCAAGCTGGCGCGCTATTTGGCTGGCAACTGTTTTGGCTAATTCTCGTTGTTAACGTATTAAAGTACCCATTTTTTCGTTTTGGTATGGAATACACCCTAGCAACCAAAAACAGTTTAGTAGAAGGCTATAAAAATAAAGGCCCTGTCTATTTTTATAGTTTTATTGGCTTAAATATACTTGCCGCCATAGTTAATACCGCAGGGGTGCTATTACTGACTGCAAGCTTGCTGCATTATGCACTGCCAATAGTGATAGAAGTCACGCTACTGTGTTGGATATTGCTCGGTGTGTGTTTAGCTATTTTATTACTTGGGCACTTTAAAGCGCTCGACAGCGTTGCTAAAGGCATTATGGGACTATTAACGCTTGCTACTGTTATTGCACTGGTTATCGCGTTTAGTAACGGCCCAATGGCGCCAGCTGATTATGTTGGCCCGTCTCCGTACGAGCTGGCTATGCTGAGCTTTATGGTCGCGTTAATGGGCTGGATGCCGGCACCCATTGAAATTTCAGCCCTTAGCTCGCTATGGCTCAAAGAAAAACAAACTCAGCAAACGGTTACTAAAAGCCAAGGCTTATTCGATTTTAACGTAGGCTATTGGCTAACAGCCTGTTTAGCATTGGTATTTTTTAGCTTAGGTGTGCTGGTGCAATATGGGCAAAGCAGCAGTATTGAGCTTGGCGGTGTTGCCTTTGCTAAACAGCTTATTGATATGTACGCACTGACTATTGGCGAGTGGGCAAGGCCACTTGTATCAGCCATTGCTTTTTTATGTATGTTTGGCACTACACTCACCGTGCTTGATGGCTACGCCCGTACACTTAACGAGTCACATAAATTACTTGGTTTTAAGCAATCTAAACACAGTTTAAATATTTGGTTAGTACTGCAGGCTTTTGCCGGTATGGCCGTTATTTTATTTTTTAAATCGGCCCTGGGACCAATGCTTACCTTTGCCATGACACTTGCTTTTGTAACCACCCCCGTTTTTGCATGGCTTAACTTTAGTTTAGTGCGCTCAGAGCCGGCCATTAAACACAGCGTACTATTGCGCAGCTTAACGTGGTTAGGCTTAGTGTACTTAGTTGGTTTTGCTGTTGCGTTTGTGGTTTGGAAACTAGCAGCCTAAAAATAGCTGTTTATTTTAGGGCTTTAATTAAAGCCCTAAAGCATTAAATTCAAGAATTAAATGGGGTGTAAGTGGATATTAGAACAGACGCGCTTTCAAACCCACACATTATAAAGTTACTACAAGCGCATCATAACGATATGCTAAAACACTCACCTCTTGAAAGCGTACATGCGCTGGATGTAACTAAACTCACAAAGCCCGATTTAACTTTTTATAGCTTATCGATTGATAATAATTTAGCGGGTGTTGGCGCATTAAAAGCGCTCAATGCCACGCATGGCGAAATTAAATCCATGCGCACCTCAAGCAACTATTTACGCCAAGGCATAGCCGCTAAGTTACTCACGCATATTATTGAGCAAGCAACACTGCGAGGGTATAAAAAGTTAAGCCTAGAAACTGGAACAGCAAAAGCATTTTTACCTGCGCAAAAGCTTTACACTCAATTTGGTTTTAAAGAGTGCGAGCCGTTCGGTGATTATCAGCTAGATCCGTATAGCTTGTTTATGAGTAAAGTGCTTTAGCTAAAGCAAAAGATACCAGCTGCCGCCCATTTAAAATCTTTAATTGAATTTGTACGCTATCTGCGTATACTTCTATGTATGAAAAGCCTATTTGTTGAATCAAGCATATTTGAAAAGTACCGAGAGCTGTACTTGAGTGATGACGAATATCGTTTATTTCAAGCAGACCTCATGGTTAACCCAAAGCAGGGCGATGTGATTCAAGGAACAGGCGGCTTACGTAAAGTTCGAGTTGCGAGCAAAGGAAAAGGTAAGCGTGGCGGTTCAAGAGTTATATATTATTACTTGGACGACAAAAGACGTTTTTATCTACTCACTATTTACAGTAAAAACGAAGTAACCGATTTAACAGCAGATCAGAAAAAGCAATTAAAAGAATTCTTAGAGGTATGGCGCAATGAGCAAACGTGATTTATTTTCAGAATTAACGACAGCACTTGATGATGCTAAAGCGCATTCACAAGGAAAGCTTACGTTACGTACTCATGCGGTAAATGATATTAACGATCTTGCTATTTCACCCGATGAAATAGTAAATATTCGAGAAACATTTAATATGTCGCGCGGTGTATTTGCAAACATTCTACATACATCAGCAAGAACACTCGAAAACTGGGAGCAAGGGCGTAGTGCACCGAATGGGCAAGCAATTACCTTGTTAAAGCTTGTGCAGCGACATCCTGAAACATTGAATCATATAGCTGAATTGTAGGCCTCTAGCTGCTCTTTTTCTATCATTCTAAGGGACTAAAATGGATAACACTAACTTTATAATACGTGTGCTAAAGTGGGCAACACTACAAGAATAGTTTACTTTTCAGCAACTATGTAAAGCTGTCCAGCTAAATGAAAAAGAGCAGGAGCAGTTAAAACGGTTAATTCATGATAAATCACTTTTGTTTCACTCACACTCATCATTCTATAGTTCGGTAGCTAGACCTGGGTCGGATATTAAATTATTTGCAAGCGCAGAAGATCACTTTAGATTTTTAGAGTATGTAGAGCTTAATGAAGCTAGGGAATCAGCAAAAGGTGCGAATAGGAAAGCTTTATTTGCGATATGGATAGCTATTTTATCTACGGTCGTATCGATTTTTCTATCTATACTGTCAATCAAATCGGATTTAAATATACCGGTTAAGCTATATTCAACCATAAATAAAACAAATAAAAGTGTTTTGGGAGAGCTGACAGAAATTAAGAATGATAATTACGAGCTAAAGGAAAAGTTAATCTCGAATTCTGTTTGTTTAATTAATTCTGACCCTACCTATAAATAACAGGGTAAGTCGGGTTGTTTCTAGTTAATTCATCATTTTTGTCGGATGGCGTGGCTTCGCCACTTATCCGACCTACGTCAAAGGTAGGTTGGTTAAGCCAAAGGCGCCACCCAACAACGTTATAGGTTCACGCCTGAAGCCCCGCTGCTAGTTCTAAGCCTTCGTAAATTAATATTCTAACTCAGCTCTTTTATCGCGTTACTTATTCCATCTAAACTCAGCGGGTACATTCTGTTATCCATCAGCTGCTTTATAAAATCAATGGATTGATAGTAAGGCCAGTGTTCAACGGGTTGTGGGTTGAGCCAGGCTACTTTATCGAAGTGATTGGTAATTCGTTGTAACCATGCACTGCCGGGCTCTTTATTGTAGTGCTCTACTGAGCCGCCGGGGTAGGCTATTTCGTAAGGGCCCATAGTGGCATCACCTACAAATATGACCTTGTAGTCGCTGGTAAATTTATTAATCAGCGTCATGGTGTCGATGATGTTTGAATGGCGCCGCGCATTGTCTTGCCAAACGTGCTCGTATAAGCAGTTATGAAAGTAGTAAAACTCTAAATGTTTAAACTCGCTGTGGGCTGCGCTAAATAGCTCTTCGCAGGTATGAATGTAGTCATCCATTGAGCCGCCAATATCAAACAGCATTAATACTTTAACGGCATTGTGGCGCTCGGGTGCCATTTTTACATCCAGCATGCCGCCTTGTTTTGCAGTAGCGCGAATGGTCTCGTTTAAATCCAGTGTGTCGCTTGCGCCAGTGCGGGCAAACTTACGTAACTTTTTAAGGGCGAGTTTAATAGTACGCGAGCCAATTTCTCTGTCGGTGTCGAGGTTTTTGTATTCTCGTTTATCCCACACTTTTACCGCTTGGCGATTACGGTTACCCTCTTGCCCTATACGCACGCCCTCTGGGTTATACCCATATGCACCAAAAGGTGATGTACCACCAGTGCCTACCCATTTATTGCCGCCAGCGTGGCGTTTTTGTTGCTCTTGTAAACGCTCTTTTAGGGTTTTCATTAGCTCGTCGAGCCCGCCCATGGCTTTTAGCTGGGCTTTTTCTTCATCGCTTAGGTGTTTTTCAAACTCTTTACGCAACCAGTCTTTAGGTAAGTTGTGCTGTTGTTTTAAACTTTCGAGCAAATCAAGGTCGGCAATACCGCTAAAATAGTCGCTGAAGGCTTTGTCGAACCGGTCAAAATGGGTTTCGTCTTTTACCATTATGGTGCGCGCTAAATGGTAAAAGCCATCTACATCGGCAAATATAACGCCTTTTTTTAAGGCGTTAATTAAATCGAGTAGTTCGCGTAGGCTTACAGGTAAACGGTATTTGCGCAGCGTGAAAAAAAACTGTACTAGCATGTTAGCGACGGCTCATAAACGCAAGTTTTTCGATGAGGCTTATGTCTTGCTCATTTTTAAGCAGTGCGCCAAACATCGGCATTAAGCCGCCTTTTTGGGCTTTATCGTGCAGTGTTTTAGCGTCTATATCTTCGGCCATTAAAAGCTTTAACCAATCCAGCAGTTCGCTGGTGGAAGGTTTCTTTTTAAGACCGTTGGCTTCACGTAAGTTAAAAAATACTTCGAGTGCTTGGCGTACTAAATCTTGTTTAACGTTAGGGTAGTGCACATCAACGATTTGCTGCATTTCCTCGCTGCTTGGAAAATCAATATAGTGAAAAAAGCAGCGGCGTAAAAAGGCATCTGGCAATTCTTTTTCGTTGTTTGACGTGATGATCACAATAGGGCGTTCTTTCGCTACAATGCGCTCGTTAGTTTCGTAAACATGAAACTCCATTTTATCAAGTTCGAGCAGTAAGTCGTTTGGGAACTCGATGTCGGCTTTGTCTATTTCGTCGATTAAAAGCACTGGGCGTTTGCCGTTAAGTTCAGCGTAGTTAAACGCTTGCCACAGCTTACCTTTAACAATGTAGTTGCCAATGTTATGTACGCGCTCATCGCCTAATTGGCTGTCGCGTAGGCGCGATACCGCGTCGTATTCGTACAAGCCCTGTTGTGCTTTGGTGGTTGATTTAATGTGCCACTGAATAAGCTCGGTATCTAAGCTTTTAGCAAGCTCTTCAGCCAGCATGGTTTTACCTGTACCTGGCTCACCTTTAATTAATAAGGGCTTTTCAAGCATAATAGCGGCATTTACAGCCTGTTTAAGCGAGCTGCTAGCGATGTAGTTGTCGGTAGAATTAAATTGCACGGGTTCCCCTTGCCTGGTCTGATCAGTGTTGTATGTGATTATAATGCCATAGTTAATCTGCAGCTCCAAGGTAGGCAAAGCGTGGAATAGTGTGTCCATCTTTTTCAACGGTTTCTAAAAACATACTTAGTGGACGTGCCCACATGCCGTACTCGCCATACAGGGCTTGGTATATAACAAGTTGTTCGTCGGTTTCGCTGTGTGTTGCTACGTAAAATACTTTGTATTGTGGACCTTTGTAGTGTTGATATATGCCTGGTTTGAGGGAAAGCGGTTTTATTGCTGTAGTCATGTTTTGATCTCTTGTATAATTGCGTTTGCTTTTTATTATGCCAAAGAATACACCAACACTATGAATTATATTTCGCTCGATGATCACAAAAAAGCCTGGGTTTTTCGTCATAAAGACCTCCTTGTATCTGAAGAAGACGCTGCGCGTATTAAGCCAATGACCAGCGAACGTGCTGCGGTGCTTTGGAGCACTATGGTGAGCCGCGAGTTCGACCACCCCGATTTTTTTGATAAAACTGATTGGTGCGGTAAAGAAGAAAGCTTTAGCGATGAAGTAAATTGGGAAGATGCGTGGGAAAATGGCGACGAAAGCTTACCGCAAGCTATTTTGGATCATTTAGATTGGCAGGCTAATACCACCGTTTATTTTTGTATGGCACGCGATAACGTTATAGAAACCACCTTTGATGTATTTAAACGTAATTGGCAAAACTTTATGTTTTTAGCTGATGGCAGTTTATTAATAGGTAAAAAGCGTAATACCGTGGTGCAATTTTTAGAAAGCGGCATTGCTAAATTAGGTGAAAAGCCAAGTGCTTAAATTGCCAAGTGCGCTTAAAAAATAGCCGCTATTGTGCTATAAAACAGCTACCTAATTGTTTTTTGAGTATAACTATTGGTAGCGAAGAGTCAGCCACTTGCAGCTCAGCAGCAAGAAATATGGCAAAGTGATGCGCAAAAAGTGCTGTATGCACAATTGTGCAATGCGTTTTATCAGCGAGAGGTACAGCGCTTAGTTGCTGAGCCTAATGCCGATAAACTACGCCGCCAATTAAAAAGCTTACCGTATTATATAGAACGGGCGGCGACTTTGGTTGCCAATGGGAGTTCGCCGTTTACGCTCGACTCACAAAATGGCTCTTGGCTTGAAAAACAAAAGCCAACACCGCCAGAGGTTAACGCTCAGGCAAATGAACTTTTTTATAAAAAATATGCCCAAGTGGGGCTAATAGTGCCGGTGTTAATAAATAGCCATGATCAAGTGAGGCTAAGAATAGACAGCATAGATCAAGTAAGCGACAATAAACTGCACTGTAATGAACTAGGCTGGTTTGATTTTTTTGGCAAGGGCCTAGAGCAAGCAAATGCGCAGTTGGTAAAACCCAGTAAAATGAGTTTAACAGCGGCGTGTTGCGGGCATCAGTGGCAATTTTCAAAACGCTGCGCACCTAGGTTGCTTTCACTTAGAGAAATGCTATTAGCGGGTAATATTAATTGGCGTAATATAAAACGCCCACGAGCCTAATTTTATTTAAAAACGAATAGGGAGTGTTAAATGCGGTTTTTTCAGCTTGGCCTGTTGTGCTTAGCACTGTTTATACAATACCGACTTTGGTTTGGTCATAACGGGGTGCAAGACTATACGCGTTTAAAAGCAGCCGTGGCTTCTCATCAACAAACTAATGAAAAACTAATTAAGCGCAATAAAGTACTTACCGCCGACATAGAAGATTTAAAGCTTGGTCAAGAAGGCATAGAAGAGCGCGCTCGTAACGAATTAGGAATGATTAAACCGGATGAAACATTTATACGTGTTTTACCGGGCAAACAACATGAAAAATAATAATTCAATAGCTGCCATTGTACCCGCTGCCGGCGTAGGCAGCAGAATGCAGCACAGTGCACCTAAGCAGTATATTAAATTGGCAGGAAAAACTATTTTAGAGCATACGCTCTGTAAGCTTTCGCAATTACAAAGCTTAAGCCAAATAGTTGTAGCCGTTAGTCAAACTGACCCTTATTTTGACTCGCTTGCGCACATAGACTCGCGAATTTTACGCGCCAACGGCGGGCAAGAGCGAGCAGACTCAGTGCTTAATAGCCTATTATTTTTAGAAAATAACCCTCCTGAATGGGTGCTTGTGCACGACGCAGCCCGCCCCTTAGTCACTATTAACGATATTGAAACCTTAATAGCGCATTGTATAGCCGACGACGAAGGCGGTATTTTAGCAAGCAAAGTAAAAGACACCATAAAGCGTGGTAACACGCATAGCGAGCAAACCGTGCCTCGTGATGATTTATGGCAAGCGCTTACGCCGCAGTTTTTTAAATATGACGAACTTAAAAATGCGTTGCAACGTGCGCTTTGTGAGGGCGTAACTATTACCGATGAAGCCAGTGCCATTGAGTGGGCAAATAAACCCGTTAAGCTAATTGCAGGGCGCAGCGACAATATTAAAATAACCACGCCGGAGGATTTAGACCTAGCGGGGTTTTTATTAAACAAACAACAAAACGAGCAAGCATTATGATTCGAATTGGCCATGGTTTTGACGTACACAAATTTGGTGGCGAAGGCCCAATAACAATTTGCGGCGAAAAAATAGATTACCCGCAGGGCTTTTTAGCACACTCAGATGGCGATGTTGCTATTCATGCATTATGCGATGCTATTTTAGGCGCTTTGGCAATGGGCGATATTGGTAAGCATTTTCCGGATACGGCGAGCGAGTATGAAAATATCGACAGCCGTATTTTACTTCGCCATGTTGTAAGCCTTGCCAAAGAGCAAGGTTATGTACTGGGCAATGGCGATGTCACTATTGTGGCGCAGGCTCCTAAAATGTTGCCACACATTCACGCTATGCGCACTAATTTAGCCAGCGATTTAAATTGCGAGCTTTCACAAATCAATGTTAAAGCGACCACCACTGAAAAGCTTGGCTTTGAAGGGCGTAAAGAAGGTATTTCTAGCCATGCGGTGGTTATTATGAGCAAAGCGCTTGAGAGTACAGCAAGCGCATGAGCGATTTAAATTACCTATACGGTGCACCGCTTTCAAAAGCAGACTTTAAAACCGTTGCTGAAGATTTTATGGTTGATGAAGATCTGGGCATAGAATTTACCGGCAGTGGTGAGCATGTATGCTTACAGGTCGTTAAAAAAGGTGAAAACACGCAATATGTGGCCAAGTTAATTGCACAAAAGGCTGGAGTGTCACCGCGCGAAGTAAGCTATGCCGGCATGAAAGACCGCCACGGCGTGTGTAGCCAATGGTTTAGCGTAAAAGTACCTATTAAAAAGCACATTGATTTTAGTGAACTCAATAGCGACAGCATTTTTGTGGTTTCGCAACAGCGCCACGAACGTAAATTACGCACCGGTTGCCACAAAGGAAACCGATTCACTATTACGCTTCGTAATGTAACCCAGCCGCTTGATATTTTATGCCGCATTAATGCCGTGCGTGCGGGTGTGCCTAACTACTTTGGCGAGCAGCGCTTTGGCCGCGATGGGCATAATTTAGTTATGGCCGAAAAAATGTTTGCCGGCGAGCGCATTCGCGATAAAAAACTACGCGGTATTATTATCTCCGCTGCCCGTTCACATGTATTTAATCAAATAGTGAGCTTACGTGTTAAAGAGCATGGGTTAGCTAAAACCATGCACCGTGAAGTATTTATGCTAAGCGGTAGTAACGCATTTTTTGAAGATGCAATAAGCGATGAAAACATAGCACGTTTAGCCTCTGGCGATATTATGATGTCGGCCCCTATGGTTGGTAAAAGCGAAAAGGGCTTAACTGATCAAGAAAAAATATGGTTAAAACCATACCAAGCATGGTGTGAGGGCTTAGGCGAATTAGGCCTTAAAAATGAGCGCCGTATGCTGCGCCTCATTCCCCAAGATTTAACCATAGAAACACTAGACGAAACGACTTTAAAATTAAGCTTTGGATTGCCTAAAGGGTGTTTTGCTACCGCACTTTTACGTGAGCTGGTGGATTACACCGATGCAAGCCCTAATGAGCGAAAAGAAAAGGATAGTCAAAATGAAGATACTGCTAAGTAACGACGACGGTGTAAACGCTAAAGGGATTGCTGTTTTATACCAGGCTCTTACGCAAATTGCCGATGTAACCCTTGTAGCCCCTGATCGTAACTGTAGTGGTGCCAGTAACTCGTTAACGTTAATAAATCCACTGCGCTCTACCACGCTTGAAAACGGCTTTATATCGGTTAATGGCACGCCTACTGATTGTGTTCATTTAGGGGTTAATCAGTTAGTTGATGAAACGCCTGATTTAGTCGTAGCAGGTATTAACCACGGCGCTAATTTGGGCGATGATACATTGTATTCAGGCACTGTGGCTGCGGCGACCGAAGGGCGCCATTTAGGCTTGCCTGCTATTGCCGTGTCGCTTTGCTCGCACCATGGTGAGCACTTTGAAACCGCAGCAGCTGTGACCGTTAATATAATTAAAGGGCTGGCATCGCACCCACTGCCTAAAGATCAAATTATCAACGTAAATGTACCCGATATTCCTCTAACTGAGCTAAAAGGGGTGCAAGTTACGCGTTTAGGTGCTCGACATAAAGCCGAAACCATGACCAAACAAACGGACCCATGGGGGCGTGATATTTTTTGGTATGGCTCGCTTGGTATTGAAAGCGATGCCGGAGAGGGCACTGATTTTTACGCTGTTAATAATGGCTATGCTTCAGTTACACCGTTAAGCGTTGATATGACAGCAAAAGAAAGTATTGAAGCGGTTGGGCAGTGGTTAGCTGAAATGGAGATAAACCGTGCTGGCTAATTACTCGCGCAGTGCTATTGCGCTTTCTAAGCTATTAGAGCAAGAAGGGGTAGAAGACAAACAGGTATTAAAAGCCATTGCAGATATACCACGTCATGCCTTTATTGATGATGTACTAAAACACAAGGCGTACGAAAACACGGCGTTGCCAATAGGGCAAGGGCAAACTATTTCGCAGCCTTATATTGTGGCGCGTATGACCGAGCTGCTTCATTTGGCTGGCGTACGCGACAAAGTGTTAGAAATTGGCACAGGCTCTGGTTATCAAACCGCAGTGTTAGCCAAGTGTTTTAATAAGGTGTATTCGGTCGAGCGTATAAAAGCACTGCAATGGCAGGCTAAACGCCGTTTACATCAACTAGATTTATACAATGTAACCATGAAACACGCCGATGGCTGGCAAGGCTGGCAATCGCAGGCCCCGTTTAATGGTATTATAGTTACCGCGGCCGCATCAAAAGTGCCCCAAGACTTACTTGCACAACTAGCTGATGGCGGTGTACTCCTTGCCCCCATTGGAGAGCAAAAACAAAAATTAACCATGGTTATTCGCCAAGGCGATAGCTTCACAGAGCATGTTATTGCACCAGTTCGGTTTGTCCCTCTCGTCCCTGGTGATATTGAATAGGAATTCACGTTGAAATTGTTTACTAAGTTATACGATATGGCCCTAGTATGGGCAAAACACCGCTTTGCTGAGCGCTATTTAGCAGCCATGAGCTTTGCTGAGTCCGTTTTTTTTCCGGTACCACCGGATGTAATGCTTGCTCCTATGTCGCTTGCTCAGCCAAGTAAAGCGTGGCGCTTTGCAAGCTTTGCAACAGTTGCTTCAGTACTTGGGGGGATTGTAGGTTACTTTTTAGGTTACTGGTTATTTGAGCCTGTTGTACAGCCCTTTATTGAGCAGATGCACTGGCAAGAAAAGTTTGAAACAGCGCTTACATGGTTTAAAGAGTATGGCGTGTGGGTGGTATTTTTAGCGGGCTTTTCACCTATCCCTTATAAGGTATTTACTATTGGTGCAGGGGTATTACAAATGGCATTTTTACCATTTTTAATAGCGTCTGCCGTTGGCCGTGGTGCGCGTTTCTTTTTAGTTTCTGCTTTAATGAAGTGGGGCGGGGTTAAAATGGAGCAAAAATTACGTCAATATGTTGAAGTACTTGGCTGGGGTTTAGTTATATTAATAGCGGTTGCTTACTTTTTATTACGCTAACTAGCAAAAGTAGTACTTTTTAAATTTCGGAGCAAAACACCTTGAATAGTCAGTACGTATTATATGTAGTTGTATTTATTGCTGTTTTGCTTTCGGGGTGTTCATCTCGCCATATTCCTGCTCCTGTTAGTAGCCTCAATACTAATGTTAATGATTTTCAAAAAGGCATTAACATTAATGGCAATAAATACACAGTACAAAAGGGTGATACTTTATATTCCATTGCCTTTAGTGCAGGCAAAGATTTTAGAACACTTGCAAAAAACAACTCAATTCCATCACCTTACGTTATTTATCCTGGGCAAGTTATTTCGCTTGTAGCCACCAGTAGTCATGCGATTGCTAGCAATTCACCCGTTAAACAAAAAATAACACCCACTAAAATAAAACAAAAAACTAACAAAAAATTAAAGAAAAATCTTGATCAGCCGAAACAACGAGAGTATGTTCAAAAACAAGCCAATAAAATAGTTAGTAATGCTAAACCTTCGTCGAGCAGTAAAGTAAAGTGGTTTTGGCCTGCAAAGGGCAAAGTGACTAAACGCTTTTCTAATAAGGAAAACGGTTACAAGGGTTTACAGATTGCTAACCGTACAGGGGCTTCAGTTTTAGCCGCAGCACAAGGAACGGTGGTGTATGCGGGTAATGCGCTTCGAGGGTATGGTAATTTAATCATTTTGAAACATAATGATGATTACCTAAGTGCTTATGCACATAACTCGAAACTACTTGTTAGAGAAAAGCAGAAAGTTAAGGCAGGACAAAAAATAGCAGAAATGGGCAAGTCAGAATCTTCGGTCACTGCGCTTCGTTTTGAAATTCGCTACCGTGGGCAAGCTGTCAATCCTGCTAAATACCTTCCCTAATTTTTAGGTATTGATAATTGCTCGGGAGAAGGCTTATGGCTAACGCAGCAAAACTTGACAAAAACACCACCGACGAAAAATTTGATGACACCGCAGTAGAAGAAACTGCAGCATTACTTGAAGAGGTTGATAACGAAGAAGAGATATTTGCAAAAGAGGAAGTAACTAAAAACCTTGATGCAACCCAACTTTATTTAGGAGAAATTGGTTTTTCTCCCCTACTTAGCGCTGAAGAAGAAGTCTTTTTTGCCCGCAAATCGCTACGTGGATGTGAAGCATCTCGCAAGCGTATGATTGAAAGTAACCTACGTTTAGTTGTAAAAATTGCCCGCCGTTATAACAACCGAGGATTAGCACTTCTAGATTTAATTGAAGAAGGTAACCTAGGTTTAATTCGCGCTGTTGAAAAGTTTGACCCAGAGCGCGGTTTTAGATTTTCGACTTATGCAACGTGGTGGATACGCCAAACAATTGAACGCGCCATTATGAATCAAACGCGCACAATTCGCCTGCCAATACATGTAGTTAAAGAATTAAATGTTTACTTGCGTACAGCACGCGAGCTGACACAAAAGCTAGACCATGAGCCAACTGCTGAAGAAATTGCTGAAAGCTTAGGTAGACCCGTAGAAGACGTAACTAAAATGCTACGCTTAAACGAGAAAATTGCCTCAGTTGATATGCCAATTGGCGGTGAGAACGACAGCGCACTGTTAGACATTATTGCCGATGAAAAAAGCGCAGGCCCTGAGGGCGAAGTTCAAAACAATGATATTAACAAACATATTGTTGATTGGTTAGGTGAGTTAAACCCTAAACAACGTGAAGTATTAGCGCGTCGCTTTGGTTTACTTGGCTATGAGCCATCAACACTTGAAGATGTTGGCCGTGAAATTGGTTTAACGCGAGAGCGCGTAAGACAAATTCAGGTAGAAGCATTACGTCGTTTAAAAGACATTTTACAACAAGAAGGGTTAAGCACAGAAAGTTTGTTTGACCAGTTCTCGTAACTCCCTTTTATATGTCTATGTGTTTAAAAGCTGAAGGATAAAACCTTCAGCTTTTTTTATGTCTTACGACCCCCAAGAAATACTATTTACAGTGTTATCAGCCTCTTAACCACCGCTCAAGTTACCTATATTCAAAGTAGTGCTTTTAATTTATAAAGAAGTTCGTGTGCTTGACGCGGCGATAGGTTATCAGGGTCAATGGCACCGAGCTGCTCCTCAACTTCAGAAGGCTCAGGCGCAGGTAACTCATTAGCAAATGAAAACGCCTGTTGCTCAGCATTAGGCGCTGTTACACTTTGGTGGTTTTCGAGCAGTTTAAGCTTTTGTTTTGCTTGGGCTATCACGGCTTTAGGCACGCCGGCAAGCGCTGCGACCTGTAAGCCAAAGCTTTTACTTGCTGCACCATCAAGCACAGTATGCATAAATGCAATGGTGTCGTTGTGCTCTATGGCATCTAGGTGTACATTCACCAGCCCGGTTTTTTGCTCGGCAAGTTCCGTTAATTCAAAGTAGTGCGTAGCAAATAATGTTTTAGCAGATATTTTTTGTGCCAGATGATCAGCCGTTGCATAAGCAAGTGACAAGCCATCGTAGGTACTGGTACCTCTGCCAATTTCATCCATTAATACCAAAGATTGCGCAGTTGCATTATTTAATATTGTGGCGGTTTCTGTCATTTCTACCATAAAAGTAGAGCGACCAGAGGCTAAATCGTCGCTTGCACCAATGCGAGTAAATATACGGTCAATATTACCAATTTTTGCACTATCAGCAGGGACATAACAGCCAATATGCGCCATCAATACGATAAGTGCTGTTTGGCGCATATAGGTTGATTTACCACCCATGTTTGGACCGGTAATAATCAACATTTTACGCTGGCTATTTAGCTCCACAGGGTTGGCAATAAAAGGTTCTTTCATTACTTGCTCTACCACGGGGTGGCGACCTTGTTTAATGCTTATATTATCATCATCGCATAGTTGCGGTTTAGCATAGTTAAGCGTTTGTGCTCGCTCTGCTAAGTTATTCAATACATCTAAATCGGCTAATGCGCCAGCCATTATTTGAAGCTGTTCAATATGCGGGGCTATAAACTCAAATAGCTCTTCATATAATTGTTTTTCAAGCGCAAGAGCTTTTGATTGGCTGCCAAGCACTTTGTCTTCGTGCTCTTTTAGTTCAGGTATTATGTAGCGTTCATTATTTTTAAGCGTTTGGCGGCGAATATAATCAGCAGGTACTAAGTGTGAGTTTGCACGACTTACCTCGATAAAAAAGCCATGTACCTTGTTATAGCCAATTTTTAATGTGCTGATCCCGGTGCGCTCGCGCTCTCTAAGCTCTAGTTGCTCAAGTATATCGGTAGCGCCTTTACTCAAGTTTCGCCATTCATCGAGTTCGCTGTTGTAGCCTGGTGCAATAACGCCCCCATCGCGAATTAGTACTGGTGGGTTATCAATAACAGCACGCTCAAGTAAAGCTTGTAGTTCAGGCAGCTCTGGAGAATGGCGAACAATGCTAGCGATACGCTCATCATTAGCATCGTTTAATAATGCGTGCAGTGGTGCGAGTGCTTGTAGGGCACTGCGCAGTCGGGTTAAATCGCGCGGGCGTGCCGTGCATAAAGCAAGCCGTGCTATTACGCGCTCTATATCACCAATTTCTTTTAATGAATCGTGTAACTCGCCATATAACTGCACATCTAAAATAGCGCTAATGGCATTTAAACGTGAGTTAAGCTCATTTTTATTACGCACAGGTGTATGAATGCGGCGTTTAAGTAAACGCGACCCCATGGCCGTAGCGGTTTTATCAAGTACCTGCGCTAAAGTGTTTTCAAATCCGCCCGATAAATTAACGGTTAGTTCTAAATTTTTGCGTGTTGCCGCATCTAATATAACTGCGTGCTCGTTATGCTCAAGCGTAATAGCGCGAATGTGGGGTAGCGCAATACGTTGTGTATCTTTTACGTATTGCATTAAACAACCCGCAGCGACCAAAGCAGCATGCGCTTTATCTACACCAAAACCAACTAAATCTTTGGTGCCAAACTGCTCGCACAGTAAGTGTTGCGCGGTGTCTAGGTCAAACTCCCACTCAGGGCGTCGCCGTGCCCCTTTTATATGCTCAATTAAATGTGTGTTTTCAAAGCTTTCACAGTATAAAAGCTCAGCGGGTGCTAAGCGCTGTAAGGTTGAAGTAAATGCTTCGTCGGTGTTAACTTCAACTACGTTGAAGCGCCCTGAATTTATATCAAGGTAGGCAATACCGTATAGCCCTTTTTTATTTTGCCATACGCTAGTGAGTAAGTTATCTTGGCGTTCTTGCAATAGCGCTTCATCTGAAATAGTACCCGGTGTAACGATACGTACGACTTTGCGCTCTACTGGCCCTTTACTGGTTGCAGGATCGCCAACTTGCTCACATATAGCAACCGATTCGCCCATTTGCACTAAACGAGCTAAATAGTTTTCTACTGCATGATAAGGGACACCCGCCATAGGGATAGGATCGCCGCCGGCTTTACCGCGATGCGTTTGCGAAATATCGAGTAGTTGGGCCGCGCGCTTAGCGTCGTCAAAAAAGAGTTCATAAAAATCCCCCATACGATAAAACAATAAAATATCGCGATGCTCTGATTTTATTTTTAGATACTGCTGCATCATAGGGGTTTGTTGTTTTATAGTGTGCGGTGCATAAAGATCAAACGACATGTATTTACCCAAAGGCTGAATATGGAATTACATCAAGAGATTAAAACACTTGCTGCGCAATTGGGCGTTATTTTAACGGATAAACGCTTATGGATCACTACCGCTGAATCATGTACTGGTGGCGGAGTGAGTTATGCGCTTACAGATACGCCAGGTAGCTCAGGTTATTTGGGCCGCGCATTTGTTACTTATAGTAATGAAGCTAAGCATGAACTGCTTAATGTGGCCAATACTACGCTAGAGCAATTTGGTGCGGTGAGTGAGCAAACAGTAAAAGAGATGGCTTTTGGTGCCGCAAGCGTTGCCAAAGCTGATGTTGCCGTGGCAATTTCGGGCATTGCTGGGCCAGGTGGCGCTACGTCCGATAAACCAGTTGGCTTTGTGTGGTTTTGCATACAAATTGCCAATGAACAATTTACGTTTAAGCAAATATTTAACGGCGATAGAGCGCAAGTTAGAATGCAAGCTATTGAATTTGCATTGAAAAGCACTATCGAGAAGATAAAATTATAAATTTCACTTGATACTGTGATTTCATACAGTATACTTGTTCGCATTAGCCGGATTTGGAGAACAGAATGAACGATAATAAACAAAAAGCGCTGGACGCTGCACTATCACAAATTGAGCGTCAATTTGGTAAAGGATCAATTATGAAACTGGGCGATAACAAAGCCCTAAATATTGATGCTGTATCTACTGGCTCACTTGGGATTGATATTGCTTTAGGCATAGGTGGTTTGCCTATGGGGCGTATTGTTGAAGTGTATGGCCCTGAGTCTTCAGGTAAAACAACGCTTACTTTGCAAGTTATCGCGCAGGCTCAAAAAGAAGGCAAAACATGTGCCTTTGTTGATGCTGAGCATGCTCTTGATCCGGTATACGCACAAAAGTTAGGTGTTAACATTGATGAGCTGTTAGTTTCTCAGCCAGATACCGGTGAGCAAGCACTAGAAATTTGTGACATGTTAGTACGTTCAAGTGCTGTAGATGTTGTTATTGTCGATTCTGTTGCTGCGCTTACACCAAAAGCTGAAATTGAAGGCGACATGGGCGACTCGCACATGGGCTTACAAGCACGTTTAATGTCGCAAGCACTACGTAAGCTTACAGGTAATATTAAACGCTCAAATACGCTATGTATTTTCATTAACCAAATTCGTATGAAAATTGGTGTAATGTTTGGTAACCCTGAAACAACAACAGGTGGTAATGCACTTAAGTTTTACGCCTCAGTACGTATTGATATTCGTCGTATTGGCTCTGTTAAAGAAGGCGATGAGGTAGTCGGTAACGAAACCCGCGTTAAAGTAGTTAAAAACAAAGTTGCACCACCGTTTAAACAAGCTGAGTTCATCATTATGTATGGTGAAGGTATTTCTAAACAAGGTGAGTTAATTGATTTAGGTGTTAAGCACAAAATTGTTGAAAAAGCAGGTGCTTGGTACAGCTACAATGGCAATAAAGTAGGCCAAGGTAAATCAAACTCTATTAAGTTTTTGAAAGAAAACGTAGAAATTGCAGATGAAATTGAAGGTAAGTTACGTGATATGTTGCTATTAAAAGCAACGGTTGAGCCAGAAGATGGCGAAGACGTCTTAGGCGCTGAGTCTGACCTTTAAGTGTAAACGTTCTCTAAGCTTGATTTGACCCGAGCTTTAAAAGGCGCTAACCAGCAATGGTTAGCGCCTTTTTGTGTTTAATGCACGCTAAAACTATAACCTTACAGGCTTTAATAGATGCAGTTTAAATAGCACTTAGCCATATTTATAGTGATGCTGGCTAACAAGTTCGCTTTTTAATTGAGGCGCGTAATAAAAGATGGTATTGCAATTACTTTGCATAAGATAGATAGCGCAAGGAGGGTGATAAGCACTTTAACTTAAAGGGGCTTAAAACAAAAACGGCACTAAAAAGTGCCGTTTAAATTTAAAAGCCGTAATTTAAAAGAGCGACTTATAGCTGCCAGTTTACCGATAGCGCGTAGTTACGCGGCGCACCGTAATAACCTTGAGCCCAGTATAGGCTGTGTAGGTATTTTTCATCTGTGGTGTTATTAACGTTAAAAGTAACCCCAACGTTTTCTGTAATTTTGTAGTTAGCCATTAAATCAAGAATACCGTAAGCATCTTGGTTCGTGGTTACAAGTGCAGCGCCGGTTGCATCTTCAACTTGTACGCGGCTAACCGAGTCTTGCCAACGATAATTTGCACCAAAAGTTAAGCCTTCAACAAATGGTACTTGGTAAGTTGCAGCCAGTTTTAGCTGGTTCTCTGGCGTGTAATCTTCAACTAAATCATCACCATCAATACTTAAATTACTAAAGCTGATGCTTGCACTTAAATCCTCGGTCACTTTACCACTTAATTCAATTTCAAAACCGTCGCTGGTGATACCATCAGCACCATAATAACGAGTATCGCTTGGTAATGAATCAGGTAATGCAACAGCTAGGTTTTCTTGTTTTGCATCAAAGTAAGCAAAGGTTACAAATACTTGGTCGTCTAAAAGCTGTGCTTTTAAACCAATTTCGCTACTTTTACCTGTAATTGGGGCCAATTGCTCAGCATTAATATCAAGCTCTTTTTGTGGCACAAAGGTCTCTGTGTAACTTGCATAGGCTGAAAGCGATTCGTTAAAGTCATACACAGCCCCCACATACGGGATAATTTCGCTGTCGTTACGTGTTTGTTCTACACCATAAGCAGTGCCGGATGTTTCCCAATCAGTGTAACGTACACCTGCTAATACGCTTAGCGGTGCGCTTAATTTAATGCGAGTAGACATATAAGCTGATTGCTGTTTGTTTTCTATGTCACTGCCATTTAAGCCATCAGCAAGGGTTGCTTCAGGTACTACGCCATCCCACGTATCAAGCGAAGGCATTGCTGGGAAGCCGTTGCCCGTGGTGTAATCGTAAAGCGACTGCTCGTTATAGTCCATTTTTGCTTGGCTAACACCAAATGACAGGTCGTGTTCTTGGCCAAATAAATCAAATTTACCGCTGGCGTATAAATCAAATAAATCGTGCTTATCTTCGTAGTCGTAACGGCTTGCGTAACCGGTTAAACCAAGGCCAGTTTCGCTATCTGGTGTGCCATATACGTAAAATAGTTCTGAGTCTTGCTCGTTTTCTATGTGTGCGTAACGCGCTGTTGCAACCCACGTAGCCGATAGGTTTTGCTCAAGTGTTACATATACTTGCTCAGCGCTGTTATCCCAGTAAGACCAATCAGATGCCGTACTTGTAGAGGCGTCGTAGTTTGTTGCTGTGCCATCGGTGTAATAAAGAGGGAGTGCGCCCCAAAGTGGGCTATCGGCATCTTTTTGTTGGTTAACATAGTTGATGCTTAATGTCGTGTCGTCGGTTAGCTTGCCTTCGTAAGCAAGATAAGCAATTGTTTTATCTGTTTCGTAACGATCTAGGTATGACTCCGCTTTTTGCTTGGTAAATACGGCGCGCACAGCGTGGTCGTCGTTAATTGGCGTTGAAACATCTACCTCTAAACGCTTGTTGTTCCATGAACCATACGATGCAGATGCATGCGCTTGAGTAATGTAAGTTGGTTTTTTTAATACCATATTTACGGTTGCAGAAGGGTTACCTGCGCCAGTCATCAGGCCGTTTGCACCACGTACAATTTCTACACGGTCGTAAATAGACGTATCTAAAGTGCCCTGAATAGAGCCTGAGCTTTGAGGGATGCCTAAACCATCAACCTGAAAGTTTGTTATTTCAAAGCCACGGGCTTTAAAATAAGTACGGTCAGTTTCTATTTGCTCTACAGTTACACCGGGGGTGCTCTCTAGCACTGAGTTAATATCATCTAGTGAAAAATCATCCATTAAAGCGCGAGAAACAACAGAAATACTTTGTGGGGTTTCTTTGATTGTTAGGCCTAATTTTGTAGCAGATTGCGCATCTTCTGTGATGTAGTTTTTATGATGCTGGCCATATACTGCTATTTTTTCTAATGAGTCATCTGTATTTGTTGTAGTTTCTTGTGCAAATGCATGACCAGATAAAACAAGTGAAGTAATAAGGCTTAGCTTAGATAAACGCAAAATTTGTTGGGACGACATGTGTTTTTCCAATAGGTTCAAAAAAGAAGTGCATAACATAATCTAAATGAGAGTGATTTTCAATAACATGTTTGTTGTTTGTGCAAAATAATTAGTAGTTATCCGAAATTGTGGGGATTTAGTGGATTTTAGCAACTAAATAACCGCTTAGTTTAGCGCTAAGGTAATATCCCTTAATCGCAAAGAGAGTGTTATTTCTGTGCAAACTTTTATCTGAGCTCTTCCAAATGCTGCTATTTAAGCTTGTTTAAGCGCTAACCGTGTTTAATTTACTGAAAATCTCAGACAAAAAAGCCCCCTTAAGTACCATTACTATCACAGTACTATTAAACCTTTTAAGCAGAGTTCAAGTTGTATAGCTAAAAAAAGCGGCCTAAGCCGCTTTATTGTGATCACTATGTTTAATTAAAAATTGTATTTTACAGAAAATTGTAAGCGCTCTAAATCGCCGTCAATACCACTTTCTGTTTCGCGCTCGGCATGTTTAAACT
Source organism: Pseudoalteromonas sp. P1-30 (assembly GCF_001400005.1). NCBI lineage: Bacteria > Pseudomonadati > Pseudomonadota > Gammaproteobacteria > Alteromonadales > Pseudoalteromonadaceae > Pseudoalteromonas > Pseudoalteromonas sp. P1-30. The sequence goes on along the minus strand of NZ_LKBC01000003.1, from coordinate 72,177 downwards.
CTGCACCAAATGTTAAACGCTTAACCGGTGAGTATAAAATGTTTGCACTAAAGCTTTGGCTTGATTCAACAGGGTCGCCTGATATTGTTAATAGATCGGTGTTGTTGTCAGCACTAAAGAAAGAATATAAGAAAGTTGAGCGCCACTGGCTTGTCCATTTATGTTGATAAGCAACAAAACCAGATGTTGAGTCTATTGCATCTAGTTCATCGCCATTAAGCACTGCACCATGGGCAACATTTAAGCCCACGTAACGGCCAAGGCCTTTACCTTGAGTAAGCATAAATTTAAGGTAGTCTTCGCCAAAATTTACACGGCCCGAAGCGCTAATACCAAACGAGGTTTCATCAGCGTCAACATCGCCTACTTTATAAGTAAGTTGGCGAGCAAGTGCGGCAACTACAAAGTTACCCCAATCGGCATTGTGTGTGTAGCGCGCAGTAAAATCAGGAAGTGACGCATCATCTGTTTCTACGCGAGCGCCACCTTGAGTGGTAATTGTGCTTTCTGGGTTTTCTAGTGAGAACGACCAAGCACCGGTTGTGTACTTAATTTGTGTTTGGCGAACAAAAACAGTGCCTTCAGCAGGGCCTACAAAATCAAGTGTTTCTGCAAGTGCACCCACGTTTTGAAAGTTTGACCATGTTTGACCAAATAACCAGCCATCGTAAGTTACAAATGCATGGCGAATACGTGGCGCATAAGAGTTTGATACGCGCTCGTTACCGCCAGGGGCTGAAGCTAAAAAGTCTAACTCAATTTTAGTTTTAACTGTTTTACCGTTATCCATTAACGTTGACGTACCAAAGTTAAAACGTGACTCACGTGCATGCATATCAAATACGGCATCCGAATCATCGTCATCGCCTACTGGCAGTGTACTTGGTACGTAAAAATCACGCCCTACATTTGAGCCATCAGGAGCGCCTGCAGAGTAATCACTCCACATTGTATCTAGCTTAATGTATCCGCCGTAAGTAAATTCGGTGTTACCTACTTTAGCTGCAGTTGCCGCATAAGCTGTGCTTGTTAAAGCACATAATACAGCACTCGCTGCAAGAGTTTTTAATGGGGTAAATTTCATTGTGGTGTCCTTTAAAGGCTACTTGTTGTTTGTTGCTTTTTAAACGTTCAAATGTATTACTTGCTACAGGTATTACTTACGAATAAAAATTTATTTATCTTGCATCACGCTACGAGTTCGTTAAATAAGTGTTTAACTTGCATGGCTGCATCATTATTTTAATGTCCGAAAACCACTTTTAAATATGTGCAAAATTTACTCAATTACCTATTGGTCTATAAGACGAAGGTTTAAGAGTAATTCAATGGCCACTTACTTATATTTAACATACTGTATTTCTATGTAAAAAAGTCATGAGCGGCGAGATTATAAACCACAAAATGTTAATTAGAAGGGTTGTACAACTAAGGTCTAATACTTAATAAAGTACTGCTGAGTAATCCTTTAATCATGGCAAGTTATTAAAATGGAGACTGAGATGTCACAAAGTATCTATCCTGTTCCTGCACATATTGAAAAAACGACGTTAGTTGATAACGAAAATTATAATACACTCTACAAACAGTCGATTGATGACCCACAAGGGTTTTGGCGTGAACATGGCCAGCGCTTAGATTGGTTTACTCCGTATACTAAAGTAAAAAACACCTCATTTGATAAAGGCCATATCGATATAAAATGGTACGAAGATGGCGTTTTAAATGCCTCTTATAACTGTATTGACCGCCATTTAAAAACCAAAGCCGATAAAGTTGCGCTTATTTGGGAAGGAGACAACCCAAACCAAAGTGAAAACATTACCTACCAACAATTACATGATGAAGTGGCGCGCTTTGCTAATGGTTTAAAAAAACTGGGTGTACAAAAAGGTGACCGAGTTGCTATTTATATGCCGATGACGCCGCAAGCCATTTACGCCATGCAGGCCTGTGCACGTATTGGTGCTATTCACTCGGTTGTATTTGGTGGTTTTTCTCCCTCTGCCATTGCAGATCGAATTAAAGACTCAGGCGCTAAAGTGGTGATCACATCCGATGAAGGCCGCCGAGCTGGTAATTGTGTTCCTTTGAAAGCGAATGTTGATGAAGCCGTAGCACAAGAGTCGGTGACAAGCATTGAACACGTTATTGTACATCAGCTAACCGGTGGCGAAGTTGATTGGAACGAGCACGATATTTGGTGGCATGAGCTTGTAGCTGACCAACCGGCGCAGTGCGAACCGGAGCCAATGAATGCAGAAGATCCACTCTTTATTTTATATACTTCGGGCTCTACCGGCCAACCAAAAGGGGTTGTGCATACTACAGGGGGTTACTTAGTTTACTCATCAATGACCCACGAATACGTATTTGATTTACAAGAAGACGACGTATATTGGTGTAGCGCCGATGTAGGTTGGATCACCGGCCACAGCTATATAGCTTATGGCCCACTGGTTAATGGCTGTACGCAAGTGGTATTTGAAGGCGTGCCTACCTACCCAACCGCAGGGCGCATGGGGGAGGTGATTGATAAGCACGGCGTAACCATTTTATACACTGCACCAACCGCTATTCGAGCGTTAATGGCCAAAGGCGATGAGCCAACCGCGTCATCTAATCGTCAAAGTTTACGCATTTTAGGCTCAGTGGGTGAACCCATCAACCCTGAAGCATGGACGTGGTATTACGAAAATATTGGTAATGCTAACTGCCCAATCGTAGATACGTGGTGGCAAACCGAAACGGGCGGCATTATGATCACCCCGCTTCCTGGTGCCACCCAAACTAAACCAGGCTCAGCAACGCATCCGTTTTTTGGTATTGCGCCGGCTCTATTTGATGCAGAGGGTAATACACTAGAAGGTGCCGTTGACGGTAATTTAGTGATATTAGATAGCTGGCCTTCACAAGCGCGTACTGTTTATGGCGACCACGAACGTTTTGAACAAACCTATTTTAGTGCTTACCCCGGTGTTTACTTTACAGGTGACGGCTGTCGTCGTGATGAAGATGGCTATTACTGGATCACAGGGCGTGTTGATGACGTGCTTAATGTATCAGGGCATCGCTTAGGCACCGCTGAAATAGAAAGCGCGCTAGTAGCTCACGAAGCTGTAGCAGAGGCCGCCGTAGTCGGTTATCCGCATGATATTAAAGGCCAAGGTATTTATGTTTACATTACGCCAAATGAGGGCGTTACTGTAAGTGATGAGCTGACAACTCAAGTACGTAATTGGGTACGTAAAGAGCTAAGCCCAATAGCTTCCCCTGATATGATTCAATGGTCGCCAGGCCTACCAAAAACGCGTTCAGGTAAGATTATGCGTCGAATTTTACGTAAAATAGCCGCAAATGAACATCAACAGCTAGGGGACACATCAACACTTGCAGACCCAACCGTGGTAGATGAGCTCATAGAAAACCGATTAAATCGTTAAATGCGCGTTAAAAACTTGATTACAAGTTGATTCTAAACGTAGTATATCGGCTGTCAGTAAGTACTTTATACCTTATTGGCAGCCGAATTTATTAGGAGCGAACCATGAGTCAGTTTTTAATAGCGGATGATCATCCGTTATTTCGCGAGGCACTAAAAGGAGCATTAAGTGCTAAGTTTGACGATTTAGAGGTATTTGAATCATCAGATTTTGACAGCACATTGCAAGTACTTAGCGAACAAGAAGATCTTGATATATTACTGCTAGATTTACACATGCCAGGTAATGGCGATTTATATGGCCTGATCCGCATTCGCGAAGACTACCCAAGCTTACCCATAGCGGTTGTCTCAGGAAGTGAAGACATAAACATAGTGTCTAAGGTAATGGGTTATGGCGCAATGGGCTTTATTCCTAAGTCATCATCTTCAGATGATATTGCTAATGCTATAAACCAAATACTAGAAGGCGATACGTGGCTTCCAAAAGAGTTAAAGAATAAAGTAGCCGAAATAGAAGGAGAAGACAGAGAAATTGCCGCGCAGGTTGCATCGTTAACGCCGCAGCAATATCGTGTATTGCAATACCTTCATGAAGGGTTACTAAATAAACAAATAGCGTACGAACTACATATTTCTGAGGCAACAGTCAAAGCACACATTACCGCAATTTTTAGAAAACTTGGCGTTTATAACCGTACCCAAGCCGTTCTTATTGCAGCTAAATTACAGCTAGAACCAATAGAGCAAGCTTAAAATATTAAAAGCGCTAAAATTTGTTTATCGTTTAAAAATAAATTTACAGCCGTATGTTTGGTGTTTAGGCAAAGCCGTGCCTAGCTAATGTGCTTATTGCCAGTTAATAGGTGATAAGCGCTTAAAAATACCAGATATGCGCTGCTCTCGGTGATATGGCAAGACTGAAAAAACTTCAATCCACAAAGGCCAATACACTCAAGCAGCGCTTTTTAAACTTAAAACCTACACGTCATTTACCTTTTATACATGATCTCTTTTGCAAACAATGCTAGGTTAGCGCAATTTTGTAATTTATAGAGCCAAGTATGACAGACTCCACACACTCACCTAATAATCAACCTAAAGACAATAACGGCTTATTTAATCGCTTTTTAGCAACCGTTGAGTTTTTAGGAAATATGCTTCCTCATCCCATTACTTTATTTGCGATATTTGCGGTTTCAATTGTGCTAATAAGTGGTATTGCCGATTGGTTTGGGCTAAGCGCAATTGACCCAAGACCGATTGGGGCAGCAGGGCGTGCGCCTGATGGAGTAATTGAAGTTGTTAGTTTACTCAGTGCTGAGGGGCTACAGCGTATTATGGCTGGCTTGGTTACTAACTTTACCGGTTTTGCGCCTTTAGGCACTGTTTTAGTGGCACTACTTGGGGTAAGTGTTGCAGAGCATTCAGGGTTACTCTCTGCTGCTATGCGTGGCATGGTTATGGGCGCGTCAAAGCGTTTAGTTACCTTTATGGTGGTGTTTGCGGCCATAATGTCTAACACAGCTTCTGAGCTTGGCTATGTGGTGTTAATTCCGCTTGCAGCCATGATATTTCATAGTTTGGGGCGCCACCCTTTAGCTGGCTTAGCGGCTGCCTTTGCCGGTGTTTCTGGCGGCTATAGCGCTAATTTACTACTTGGCACAATAGACCCATTATTAGCAGGTATAACTACGCCTGCAGCACAAATGATTGACCCAACGTACGAGGTTGGCGCCGAGGCTAACTGGTATTTCATGATGATATCAGTATTACTTATTGCCGCACTGGGTACACTCGTAACCGAAAAAATAGTAGAGCCGCGTTTAGGTAAATATAACCCCGATGAAGCCAGTATCGACTTGTCACAAAACAATATTGATACACTTACCGCGTTAGAAAAAACCGGTCTAAAATGGGCGGGTGTTGCTCTATTAGTGGTGCTGTCGTTATTTGCTTGGACGATTATTCCTGCCGATGGTATTTTACGCCACCCAGAAACAGGCCAAGTGGCAGGCTCGCCTTTTTTAAAAGGAATAGTCGCAATTATATTTGTAACTTTTAGTGTGCCAGGCTTTGTTTACGGGCGTGTTGTTGGCAGCATGAAAAACGATAAAGACATTATTAACGCAATGAGCAAAAGCATGAGCTCAATGGGTTTATATATAGTATTAGTATTTTTTGCAGCCCAGTTTGTGGCCTTTTTTAAATGGACTAATTTAGGCACTATTTTGGCAATTAATGGTGCAGCACTATTACAAGCGTTAAACCTTACTGGCCCAGAAGTGTTTGTATTGTTTATATTAATGTGTGCAATGGTTAACTTGAGTTTAGGCTCGTCATCGGCGCAGTGGGCGATTACAGCCCCTATTTTTGTGCCTATGCTTATGCTTATTGGTTACGCGCCAGAAACCATTCAAGCGGCGTATCGTATTGGTGACTCTGTGACTAACTTAATCACCCCAATGATGAGCTATTTTGGCTTAATTTTAGCGGTGGCAGTTAAATATAAAAAAGACATGGGTATAGGAACGTTAGTGGCCACCATGCTGCCATACAGTATTGTGTTTTTTATCGGTTGGGTCATATTATTTTACGTATGGGTGTTTGCTTTAGGCTTGCCAGTAGGGCCTGAGTCACCTATTTATTACACACCTTAATGGTGGATGCCAATTTACAATTAAATACGGTGTCGGATAAAACACAGCACAGCTAATATCTGACTCTAATTAAGCTGTTAGGCATAAAAAGCCAGCAAAAGGGGGAAACCCTGTTGCTGGCTTTATAGTATGTAAAAAGGGGTCTTAGCTAAATACCACGGTTTTATTACCGTTAATAAATAGTTTGTGTTCAGAAGCTAGTTGTAAGGCTTTACTAAACACGGTTTTTTCTACGTCTTTACCCATTTTAGCCATCATTTCAGCGGTGTTAGCGTGCGTTACGCTGGTAACGTCTTGTAAAATAATAGGGCCTTCATCTAGCTCATTATTTACAAAGTGAGCCGTAGCACCAATAATTTTTACGCCGCGCTCAAATGCTTGATGATACGGTTTAGCGCCAATAAAGGCCGGTAAAAACGAGTGGTGAATATTAATAATTTTGTTCTCAAAGCGACCCACAAACTCAGGACTTAGTATGCGCATGTATTTTGCCAAGCCAATAATGTCAGGGTTATAAGAGGCAATTAAATCACCTACTTTTTCATCATGCTCGGCGCGACTTAGGCCTACGTGCGAAACAACATGAAAAGGCACATCAAAGCCTTTTGCTAATGGCTCTAAATCTGGGTAGTTGGCAATCACAGCTAATACTTCAATATTTAACGCTTGCTCAAACTGTTTAAGTAATACAGACCCTAAGCAATGTGCTTCTTTTGTTGCAAGCAGTACCACTTTAGTTTTTGTATCATCATGTAGAGCAAGTTGTGCACCCTCAGGTAATAAAGCGCGTAATTGCGATAAAAAGTCACTTTGTGGCTCGCCGGTTAGTTCAGTGCGCATAAAAAAGCGCTTGGCGTCTTTATCTACAAATTCGTTATTACGTGTAATATTTAAATTGTGCGCGTGGCAAAGCCCTGTAATTTTGGCAATTAGGCCTACATCGTCGGCACATTGGGTGGTTAGTATATAGCTCATTTTCCTCATTCTTACCCAGTTTATAATTGCTTCATTATTTGGTTTTTAACGCATAAAGCAAGGGGTTTATGCGTAAATTTAGAATTAATCGGTCAAATAGGTATAAATGATTCAATAAAGTGAAGGACAATTAAAAATACGTTAATAATAAGGCAGATAAACACCATAAATTTTAACAAGCTGGTATTTAAAAAAAGGTTTAGCGGTAAGTATTTGGTGCGCACACGGTTTGTAACCTAGTTGCCTAGACTAAAAACCGTGGCGCAGTTTAGCTTTTACAAATATAGCAAAGCGATTATTAAGCTTTAGGCTCTGGTGTTAAGTTCTCTTCTTGCCTTAGGTAACCAGCGGCCTCTTCATCCTCTTTTGTTATAGCTTGCTGAGTAGGTATTGCACGGGTTTGTTGGTTTAATTGATGTATTTGCGATGCATTACCTAAATCGCGCTCACTGGTAATTGAGGCAATCGATTCGCGGTCTTTTAGAAAGGCAATTACATCATTTTTAATGGCTTGTAATTGACCTTCATCTTTGTGCATTTCCATTATATGGCGAGGATGTTCAAGGTTTTTCATACCGGTGGCAGCAAACGTGCTCGTAATAACACGAGAGACAATGACCCATGGCGTGATACTGCTGCGCACTAAGGTGTTTTCTGAGCGGGTGCTGTCGTGAATACCTGTCCCCGTTGAAATTTTAGATTCTGTAAATGTACCTTCACATTTAAAGTACACAAGTAATGATTCAAACTGCATTTCGGCAAAAAATAAATGAGCACAGTTAGCCAATAAACGAGCAAAGGCTTTAATAATCACTGCTATTATTAAAATATGAACACTGCTCATTAGTAAGCTACTAAACTGTATAACGTTTTGATTATTAAACGCTTGCTGTAAATTATTAATATTAGCGCTATCTATGTAGTAATAAATATCTATTAATGAATAGGCTAACCACACCGTTAATGCTAACGCCACAATATAAAGTAAATTAGCACTTATTAGCGCGACTAACCTGGCTAGGGTAAAGTTTTTACCTAGCTCCACAGCGTGTAGTTTAGGCTGAACCTCTTGAATCATTTCGCCTTTAAAACCGCCTTTACCCTCTATTTGCTCTTGCAATTTTGGGTCTAGCTCTCGGTAAACTCTATTAGGCACTTCTTTGTAGCGTCTATTTGCCATGACAAGATTATCAAGGTTTATAAATACTTCATCAGGGTGAACAGACTCTTGCCAGTTTTCACGTAATTCTGACACTTCGGCGGTAGGGGTCACTGCGTTTAAGCGTGCTTTGATCATTGTAAATACTAATGCGCAGCTTAACGTTGCTAATATAATAATGGCAATGAGGTATATGCCAGCATGCAAGTTTGGCAGTTGCGCCAGCCACGCGTCTATTTCTTGTTTGCTGATATGTTGCTCTTGCATTAGCCACGACATAGAAAGGCCAATAACAATAGGCAAAATAAACGACAACGAAATAATTTTAGCTAATGTACCGCCTCCCAGCGCTTCAATGTTTCTTTCAGCATTGCGAGAGATAGGTTTGCTACTTGAGCGCCAAGAAAAAAGCACATAAAACATTAAAATAGCACTGTAAACCGGAAAGGCTAATTCGCCGGCTTCCCCAGTAAAGCCCGACAGCGAAACAAACGCAACTAGCCCATAAGCAACTAAAGCAACAAGCGTGCTCACCCATGAGCCAAATAATCGCTGCGCAACATTTCGAATTGGGTAAGGTAAAAATAACAGTTTGGGAATTAAGCTGTGTAACAAACGAGATAAAAATCCGTTAGGCTCTTTAAAGGTACTGTTTTTACGACCAACCAGCATTTCTTCGAGTGATTGGGCGTTATAGGCTACTTCTTTTTTTTCTTCTTGCGCGGTAGAGCTCTCAGACTTACTAAAATTATACGCAAGCGATGTAGGGTGGTTTCTGCCTACAAAGTACTTTAAGGTGGCATAAATACCTGATGATAAAGAGCGAATACCCAGCGCTAAAATAAACATGCCAAATAGCATTAAAATCCAGCCTGCGGTGGTACTTTCTTTCACCGAGCTTGCAGCTATAACAAGTAAACTTACGCCTGCTACCGACTCAATAATACCTCTTAGCGCGGTTACTTTACCTTCCAACTTAAAGGGGTTTTTTAACCCAAGATCAATAGAACCATAATCAAATGCCATTGTATGCTCCTTGTAAACAGCACATTATTTAAGGGGGGTTACCAGTTTTGCAATAATACTTAATCATTTGCGGGACCAAACCTAGTGTTAGCTATGTTTTTCCGGGCTCAAATAGACTAATTAATTAAGCGAGTTGGTATTATTATCCGTGTATATTTTGGCCAAAATGAGCATAGCTAAACGGTACCAAAAGGTGCAGTTTATATACTTAAGCAGGTAATTAAACTAAACGGATTTTTATATTATTGTTCAATTTTTGATTATATATCAATAACGTTGTTCAGTTTAAGGTTATTTTACAGTGATACCTTTATTGATGATGGTTTAAGTTGCTAGGAGCATAAATGAAACTAATCTACGTCGATGATAATTTACCCGGTATAACCCGTAAGCGTAAAAACAAAACGTGGCTGTACTTTGACCCAATAGGAAAGCAAATCACCGATCAAAAAGTGATTGATCGTTTAAATGCGTTAGCGTTTCCGCCCGCCTACAAAAATGCTTGGTTTTGCCCTGAAGAAAATGGCCATATTTTAGCAACCGGGGTAGATAGTAAAGGTCGTAAGCAATACCGCTACCATGAAGATTTTAGAGCTCAACAAGAGGCGAAAAAATACCAAGCCTGTGGGGTGTTTGGCAATAAGCTGCCATTACTGCGTGCCCGTTTAGAAAACGATTTACAAGGGGATGAGCTCAGCGTAGAGCGCACATTAGCTGCGGTAGTTAGGCTTATGGACTTAGGTGCATTGCGGGTAGGTAACGAGCGAAATGTAAAGCAAAACAAAAGTTTTGGCGCCACAACCCTGCGCAATCGCCATGCTAAGCTTACGGGTAAAAATATACAGCTACGGTATCGGGCTAAATCGGGCAAAGAGCGCGAGGTAAACATAACCGACAGAGTGCTTAGCCATGTAATTAAAGACCTACAAGATTTACCCGGTCAGCATTTGTTTCAATATATAAGCGATGGAGAGCGCACAAACGTAACCTCTAGTGAAATTAACCAGTATATTCAACAAATAATGGGTGAGGACTTTAGCGCTAAACACTTTAGAACCTGGCGAGCCAGTGTTATTGCCTTTAAGCAGCTTGTAAAAGCAAAAGGCGCACTTAGTTTAAAAAGTATGCTCGAGAGCGTGTCTGAGCAGCTAGGTAACACGCCCGCTATTGCACGTAAATCGTATATTCACCCGGATTTAATTGCCTTGTGTAAAGAGAATGAGCAAACCCAAACAGCGTGGCGAGAGTCGCTTTCTTTACCGCGAAAAACAAAATACTTGAGTCGTTATGAACGTGGCTTTTTAGCCTTTTTAAAAGACTAATTGCTATAGCAACTTTACACACTACAGCAACCAAATTACATAATTGCGTAGTTGAAGTGTTTTTTAATTACCATGTAAAAGTTTAAAAAGTTATTAAATTTCAGTGTGTTGTGACTTTATTTTATTTTGGCACCTGCATTGCACCTTCAAATTACTGTTAAGCAGTAAGTACAAAAGCATTTATCAATGATATTTAGCGAGGAGGTACAAAGTGAAGGGGTTATTTTCAAAGGCATTGTCTACAAAGGTAAAGCACATTACGTTACACGCTACGCTTGCAGGCTGCGTTAGCGCCATGCTAACAGGGCAAGCGCTAGGCAGTGCAGATCTTGAAAGTGTGGCACTTGCCAGCTCTTCATTGACCACTTACAACTCGCAACAACAATTGCAAAATGGCGATTATTATTTTGATCAAAATGCAGCACAGTTAATAGCGCGCACCGAAAAAGCAATTAACTGGTACACAGAAATAGTTAACAGTGGCGGGTTTACCCCTTTATACACTAATGAGTTGCTTGAACTTGGCAGCACTAGTAAAGCGGTGAGTCAGTTGGCGCTGCGTTTGTATCAAGAGCGTGACTTAACCAGCAATGTATGTGACACCGCAATGTGCACATTTGATAAAACCATTGAGCAGGCTGTGCAACAGTTTCAGCGTCGCCACGGTTTAAAGGTTGATGGGCGAGTAGGAAAGCGCACCTTAGCTAAGCTTAATGTACCCGCTAAGAAAAAATTGGCTAAATTAAAGCTTAACTTTTACCGCATAACTAACTTCGCAGGCTCAAGTGATTCGCAGTATGTGTATGTAAACATACCTGAGTACACATTGCGCTATGTAAAAGCAGGCGAAGTAAAACTACAAAATAACGTTATTGTGGGTAAGCCGAGTTGGGAAACACCTGCCTTTAGTGACGAAATCGAAAAATTTGTAGTAAACCCTGAGTGGCGCATACCAACCTCTATTGCAACCAAAGAAATAGCACCAAAGGTGGCAAAAGATCCTCAGTACCTTGCTAAAAATAATATCGAAGTTAGAAAAAACAGCTACCTAGATTCTAAAACAGTTAACCCCAGCAATATTGATTGGCAGGCTATTAAGCCCTATCAGTTTGATCACTTTTTAGTTAAGCGGGCAGGGGATGAAAACCCACTTGGCGAAGTGAAATATCTGTTTCCAAATCCTGAAGCCATTTATGTTCACGATACTCCAGCAAAGCAGCGTTTTAACCAAGCGCAGCGTGCGTTATCACATGGCTGTATAAGGGTTGAAGAGCCATTTTCATTGGCGCGTGAAATAATTAAGCACCAAGGTGAAGAGCGCACCCTTAAGCAAGTGGATAAAGCCAGAGATACCGATACCACTCAAACTTTTTATTTAAATGAGCCCTTACCTATTCATTTAGTGTATTGGACGGCGTGGGTTGATGAAGACATGCTCGTTAATTTTAGAGACGATATTTATCAACACGACGCAAAAGCATTACTTAAAAACGAAGATCAGTCAGTCATTGCTGCATTGATTAAATAGACTATGAGAGGATTTATGCCGTTTATACCGTGTATTTTAGGGGGCATATTAGCGCTTTGCGTAAGCGTAGGTAGTTATGCCGCCGAGCCCGTGAAAAAAGCACACCCAAGCGTTGATATTCAAAATAAAGCAAATTTTGAAGATGCAGAGTTTAGCCTAAAAATTAACGACATAGTAATGCCGTATTCGGTGTTTTCTGTATTTGTGATGCCTAATGAGGCAGTTGAATTTGAAGTGCTTTACGCACAATCAAAACGACCCTATTCATTTATTAATAACCATAGCAACGCCACCTTAACTGATACAAACCGCTGGCAGTGGCAGGCGCCTAAAAAGCCTGGCTTAACACGGGTAATTATTGAATCCCCCGACAAAAAGCAACGTATGACAATTAATGTGTTTGTTAAAGTACCTGCAGATGAAGTACAAGGTGGAAAGCTTAAATATTACCACATTGGCCATTACCCAACGCCCTCACAAATTAAAGATAGTAAGCATTACATAGTGCCCGATGGTTTTGTAAAGGTGACCCCAGAGAACGAAAATATAAAAATATCACCGCATTTTTCTCTTAAAGAATTTGTGAGTAAGCAACGAAGTAAGCACCCTAAATACTTATTTTTACAAAATAAGTTGTTACTTAAACTTGAAAAAATACGCAAAGAGCTGATTTTAGAAAACATACCGGTTAAAAATATGGTGGTAATGAGCGGTTACCGCACCCCTTATTACAACAAAGCCATTGGTAACGTAAAGCTTAGCCGCCATGTGTTTGGCGACGCTGCCGATATATTTATAGATAACGACGGCGACTACCGTATGGATGATATAAACAACGACGGCAAGCACTCTATTGGCGATGCACAAGCTATGGCTGGTATAGTGGAGTCGCTCGCTAAGCGAGAATCATTTAAAGGCTTACTTGGCGGTTTAGGTGTTTACGGGCCAAAATCGCATCGCGGTGCATTTGTACATGTTGATACGCGTGGTTTTAAAGCGCGCTGGGTGAGTAAATAACCACATAGCTTTTTTGTGTTGGTAAAAAATGATGCGAGTAAAAAGCCAAACTCTTTTCCACGTTAAATTTGGCTAGTGTTGCTCTTAACTTAAAATATTGATCACTTACATGTGATCAATATTTTCTCGCTCTGCTATAAGTTTAATAACTCGCTTCTCTTTCATCATAGCACTACTTTCTTCAAGTAATACATCGCTAAAGGCTGGGTCAAATATTTTAGGCTTGTTGAAGTTGCGTAGCATAGAGACAACCCAAGTAGATGATGTATCACAATAATTTTCTTCTGAAGCTTTCATCTCCAAATTTTTTAAAAGTTTATAAACTTCAATTGCACGCTCCGGATACGTGTAATCATCAACTGCTATCCAAGCTTCACGCAACTCTTGAAGTGAATAATTTAAATAATTAATTTCCATAATATATTCCATTAAATATAGAGAAACTCAGTACGTTTTCAGTCACGTAAAAGAAGACGACTTTTATACCGCTTTTATAATATATTATTGCAGCATAAAAGTTTCGTACTCAAGCTCTTCAAATTGTTTTGATAGCCAATAAAGACCAATTACAGATGTAATTATGGTCGAGAGCGCAAAACCGTAACCATAAAACTGTGGCCCTAATGCAATTGAGGCAATCGTAAATACGATATTGATAAACAAAAACAGCCCAGATAAAAATAATACGGTGGCACGCTTATCTAAGTAAAATAAAATATTTAAAATAGACAAAAATATAACCTGTACACCTACACCCACCACATCAATAAACAGCAGTGTTTTATAGTTAGGGTCTATGCCTATAAAGGTCAGTATTTGCTCGCCCCACAGTAATAAGCACGCAACGGTTATACCTTGGATTTTAAATATATCGTAAAGGCCGCCTTGCGCTGTTTGCACCATTTTATCTTTTAGGTAAAAAATTTCTTCAAGCGATGAGCCACCTCTAATGGCGGTATAAAAACGGTCGTATTGTTCTACAAAGTCGGTTTCCATTCTGACTAAAAATACCGCCATTCCTGGAATAATGGTTAAATAGGCTAAAAATATAGGCAAGTCGTAAATAGGGCTTGCTCTTAATGTGCCTATAATTTGAATAGAGGTAGCGGGGGAGTACCAAAAAATAATTTTATCGGCCCACACGCCTATGTTGTAAAAAAGCCCACAAAAAAATAGGCTGTAATACACTTTTTTGTTGTTTAAAAAATCAAAACTAATGAGTTTACCGCCAGGGTAGCGACGAATAATCATAAACAAAAAGCTAAAAAAGAGCAGCGCTTCACCGGCAAAAAAAGCAAAAAACAACCCGTCTATTTGCCAGTCGCGCAGTAAAAATGCCAGTAACACCATAAAGCTGTAACCGCTTAACATGGTCACTAAAATAAGCCGGTACTCCTTCATTCCCGACAAAAATATAGCGCCAAGCCATTGGTTACATAAGCTTACAAACGCCCCTAATATTATTATTTTAGTCACAACAGGTAGCGGTAGTATTGGCCATACAGCTAAGCCAATCAGTAATGCGGCAAGGGTGGTAACAAGCTGCGCGCCAAGTAAATTAGGCAGTACCTGCTCGTCCTTTTTTTGAAAAAACAGATCGGCAACAAAACGCGTTAATAATAGCTGCAGACCGCCGGTTAATATAAGGGACGCTGCCATCATATACGTAATAAGCGTTAAAAACTGAATAATTAATACTTTTGGCAGCACGACACCTAGGCTTAAAATACCAATTAGCATGAGCGCAATGATAGAAAGCAGCCAAGGGCCTGAGCCTATTAATCCCGCATAACCGTATGCTTCAAAAACAGAGAGTAGGGTGTTTTTTTTGAGAATTTTACGTATCTCAAAACCTATTCCGGCCATGCGATTGTATCCTTGTAAAGTTTATCGTAGCGGGCAAACATATGGCTCTCGTCGTAGTATGTTTTAACGCGATTAAGGCCGTTTTGTTGGTACTGATACCATGTTTTCTCATTTTCCAATAGGGTAATTATTTGCTGTGCGGTTTCGCTGGGTGAGGCAATAGAAACTACTTCGCCAGCTTTACCAAGGGCCCTATCTTCCTCGCTTGCCCCTTCTATTATTTCTCGGCACGAGCCCACGTCACTTGCAAGTACAGGTACGCCTGCTGCCATTGCTTCAAGCAGCACTAATGGTTGAGCTTCAGAAATTGAAGTCAACGCAACAATACCTAGCTTAGGGAGTATTTCGACGATGTTTTTCATGCCGGTAAACGTAATGTTTTTGTCTAAATCTAGGCTGCTTACTAGTAGCTGGCACTCTTTATAATACTGTGGGTCTTCCTCAAAAGGGCCTATGATCCAGCCTTCTATCTCTGGCAGCTCGGCTTGGACCTCTTTAATGGCACGAATAAAGGTTTTAATATCTTTAATTGGCACTACACGGCCAATTAACCCAACCACCATAGGGACCGATTTAGGTCTTGCGTTAAGCGCATCAGCAAAGCGTTTTGTTTTTATACCATTAGGCACTACCGAGGCTTTACTTTCGCAGGCGCCATCTTTAATTTGCCTTTGTCTATTCCCTTCATAAAGCGAGATGATTTTGTCGGCTTGATGATAAGTAGTGCGGCCAATTTGCTCAAAAAAGCTGATCCACATTCGGCGAATAAAGCCCATTTCAGTATTTAGGTTTTTACCTAGGCTTTGTTCAGACTCTTTTATCCAGCTGGCCTGTATTAAATCTATTTTACGCTCTTTAGTGTAAATACCGTGCTCGGTAAGCAAAAATGGCGTGTTGTGTATAACGCTTGCACCTGCGCCCAATATGCCAGCATAGCCTGTCGAAATAGAATGAATAAGTTTAACATCGGGGAGTGAACGGGCTATTTCGGCTATTTTAAACAGTGGTTTATACAAATTTCTGTACGACCAAAAAAAGTCGATAAATGACGATTCATCGCAATAGGTTAAATAATAGTTTGCCAGCACCTGCCACGACGACTCGCTGTATAAAAAATCGGCTTCGTTGATGCCGTCTTTTTTAGCTAGATTTTCAAAGGCAAACTTTACCAACTCCGTCGGTATTGGGTCTTTACAGTCACGGAAATACCCTTGTAATTGCTGCCAAAAATCAAACAGTTCTTTTTTATATTTAACGCCATGTTTCGCTTTTATTTTTGTACTGTGTTGCGTAACTAAATAATGCACATGCAGCTTAGTTACATTACTCGGTAGCGTGTACTGAATGTCGCCGTAGTGTTCGGGTGCGCCACCGACAAACACTAATTCAAAGTTATAGTGAGGCAGGCCTTCTATAATTTGGTGTACCCAACTCGATACGCCGCCCCGTACATAAGGGTAAGTGCCTTCAAGTAAGAGTAAAATATCGGCTTTTTTTTCACTCATGCCAATACTCCTGTAAATGGCGTAACTCAGAGCCTTTAGGCTGTAGTGCTAGCTCTTCAAGATAGCGCTGACAGTCTGTGTAATTGTGTAATCCAAAGGCGACTTCGGCTTTATAAGGTAGTACGTGGCGCCTAGCCATGCCTAATTGCGTGGCTAAATTTAAGCTTTGCTGCGCCTCATTTAATTTACCGAGCGCAAGTTGAATTCGCCCTAAAAACACATAGCTAGCTGGCTGAGGGTTAAACTTTATACTTGTTAAGGTTAGTGCTTCTGCTTTTTCTAGTACGTACTTTTTTAGTGCGCCTTGTGCTAAGCCTAAGTAACTAAGCTCCCAATAAAGCTCGGCTTGTTGGCGTTGCAGATTGCTCAATTTAGGTTGTTGCGTGGTATTGGCTATAGCGTGCTGGCATTGGCTTATTTTTTCGTTCAGTTTAGTTTCTTTGCTATCAAGAGTTGAATAGGCAAGTAAGCGAATATCATCTTCTAAGTCTTTTAAAGCCAGTTTGAGTATAGGAATAGCTTGGGCATCGCTCATGTGCCGTGCAGCCATTACTGCACTTAGGCGTTTATTTGGCTCACTGGCGTGTTTTAAAATAGCTTTTAGTCCACCCATTGAGTAAATAGGCGTTGCTGAGACACTTCTTGCTTCAAAGGGCAGGGCAGGAACCTTGTGCTCTACAATATCAATGTCGTTGTTTTTAAGCGGTTTACTAAGGGCAAAAGTAATGGCAAATACCACCCCTAAAATACCAAATACAGGCAAGGTAAATAGCAGTAAAAATAACAGCGCTGAGCCACTTTTTAAGGTGGTTTTGTATTTGTTAGGAATAAAAGCATGGCTTACAAAGGTAAAGCACAGGCTAGCAATGCCATGTAATAAAACAATTAACAGCCAGTTAGGCGCATCTAAAATATGCGCAAAAGCAAAGTATTCACATAAACAGCCAATAAAAGCGGCAACGATAATTTTAATCATGGGATGCAACTAACTTAGCGATGTGTTCGCTGCTTATAGGCAATGCCATTTGTTCTTCTATTTTAATTTGCAGTTGCTCAACGGTTTTACCAAAGTGCTCGATACACCAAGTATTAATTCGCGATATAAAGCCACTTTTGTCCAGTTCACTTGCCATTGGCATAAGCAGTAAAAGTGTGTGGTTTTGACTATCGTAAAGATAAATATCTAAACCTCTGCGAGCTTCACTTAAATACTCTAATAATTGGCGCGACTCTTCACTTGTTTGCATTGCTTTGAGTTTAAGCAGCTGCGAGGGAATATTATAGCGTTTAGCTTCTTTATTCGCCCTGCGTAGTTGCCTTACAAAATAAGGGGTTTCTTGTGGGGTCATTACCGGGTTGGTAATTTCATGACGCAGCAAATCGCCAATGTTACCGGCCATAACGGCTAGCAAAGTAAGTGTGGTGTTTTTAAGGGCAAAAAATTGAATGCTTTGTACTAAAATCACCCCGTAAATAGTGTTATTAATATCAACTAATGGGATAGCAATATGGTATTGGCTAAATTTATTTTTAACCTCTTTAACAGAAACCAGCTCGCGCTCTTCAAACATGGCTTTAATAAGGGGGTCTTCTATATTTAGCTCGCCCATAGCACCTATGCTTGCTAATGGCTGCTCTATTATGGTGTTGTTTTCTACTTTATAAAGCGCTGCTTTTTCAAGTGAGCCATATTCAACAAATAAGTTTAAAATGCTATTTGCCGCACTGTCTAAGCGTCTTTGTGTTAGTTGCCCTATAACGGCCCGTACCGCTTGGAGCGATTCGCGCAGGCTAAGAGTATGACCTGCTAACATTTGCTCAATCCGGTCGTGGGATGAGTTTATTAAATGGTATTGGCGGGTAAAGGTTTCTAATCGGTTAGTTACATATTCAAGCTCAATACTTTGCTGCTGATTAGTGCGCTCCCATACATCTCTGAATTCGCCAGCAATCATAATTACAATTAAATAACCAATCATGGCGTTAATATTAAATTCGTTAGGTTGCGCTAATACTTCGCTTTTGCTTAACAGCAATTGCCCGGCTAATAAACATAATATGCTTATAAAGCCTTTTGAAAAACCATAGCGCAAAGCCACTAACAGCGGCCCAAGTACCGGCCACGAAAACCCATTTTCCGTCCAAAAGGGGTCTTCGGCGTTAAATATAACCGGCAGCACAATTGCAAGCGCGGTAAATACAATTACCTCAGCCCAAATTTGTAGCTCAGGGACCTCTCTTGGTCGAAAAAAATGTGTTTTCACTCACTAACCTCAATGTACGAAATTAAATCGGCGATGACATCTTGTGCTGTCGCGGCAATACTGTCGCGACCCCAACCACTTTTTGCGATAGTGCCTGTCCAAAGTGGGGTTGTTTGACCTTTAGCCGTTAAGCTAAGTGTAAGTGCGACTACCGGCTCGCCATCTAGGCCCGCTTTATAACGCCATTCTTCTATGCTACCTGATAACACATAGTCTGTTTGCTGTGTGCTTAACCACTGCATGGCGTTATCAAGACGGTATTGATCGTCAAGTGGCGGAAGGTCTTTAGAGTTACTGCGCGGTGCACGTAATAACGTAGGAAGCTTATTTTGCTGCCAAATACTTGCAAGTATATCTTCTGCACGTTCACCGGCTAAGGGGGTTTGCGCATGATTTACCAAAGGCATTAAAGCCACGGTAGTTGATGGACCTAGCTCTACATCATCAGCCACACGGCTGGTGGTACATGCACTGAGCACTAATACCAAACACGGTATGATTAAACGAAACATATTCTCTCCTAACATTAAAAATGTACGTAATAGCCTAATTGTAATTGTGTATCTGAGTTACCCACTTTATTGCTACTTTGATAACCCAGCTGTAATTTAAATAAATCATCCCCTAGCACTGACCAGCCCGCACCACTTGATACTGAAATGTCGAGGGTGTCGTTTAACGTTTGATAACCCGTACTGATGTCGAATAACCACGAGGGGCTTTCGCCTAAATAAGGGGGAGCTAAGTTTGAGTTTGACGAAAGCGAAGTGCCCAGAGCAAAGCGCCTAAAAGGTTGTATATCAATAAGCAGCGGTCGCGCTCTTTGATCTATGCCTAAAGGGGCTAATGTGCGTTCAAAGTCTTGCCATTGAGCACTAAAATAAGTACTCCAAATAGGGCGGTCTTTTAAAATAGTGTATTGATAGCGGGCGTTATATTCTTGCCCGCTGACAAGCGTTGAGCTATCACTGCGGCGCTTAAATGCCATGGCGGCTGCCGAGAACTGCATGTTTTGACGCCCATCAATAGCGTAATTTATATAAGCCGTGGTTTTATTTAATTTGGCAAAGCTAAGTAAGGTTTCTGATTGGCGGTTTTCAACGTTGTGCTCAAGTTTTACGCCTACCTGCGTGCGCGAGTCCCACTGGTAACGCGCATCTATGCTCAAGCCTTGGCGGCTCATTAAATTGCCCTGATGAGAGTCTACTTTTGCATCAAAGTACCAACGACCCCACGTCATTTTATCTTCTACGGCAAACAGTAACCCATTGTTATTTAAGTTTTGTTGATTGCTAATGCTAAGTTTCCATTGCCCTTTAGCATACGGAAAATAAACATTTATATCGTGCTGGCTGGTATTTAAACCGGCCTCGGGGGATAGGTTAATCTCTAATGCTCTAAAGTAGCTGGTGCGGGCATTACGTAATAAAGACGTTTCGGCTTGTGTTGGCTCGTGTGTTAACTCCTCATACCAACGCTGCATAGTTGCATAAGGCTGCCTTAAATAGAGTAAAGCACTTAGCTCATCTATTTTGCCTAACGTTTGCGTATTTACCAGTGCCTTTACTTTATTAAACTCGCCGTTGCTCATAGCCAATTGTAGCTTTTGCCATGGCTCAAGTTTTTGTGCTGCGCGTCTGGCTAACCACCAGTTGGCGGTTGCGTTGTTTATAGCCTCAGGCGCTATGTCATCTAAACTGCTAAATTGGCGTAAGTGGGGCACGGCCATTGCGCCGGCCCATTGGATCATTAAACCTCGGTATGCGTATTTGTCTTTTGGTAAATGGTTTAATAAATAATGTTTAAGTTCGCTGGCATTAGCGTAGTAGCCTAACTGGTTCATAACATCGGCTAAATTTACTAAAGTAGTTAAATCTCGAGGGTTACTAATGGCTAATTGGCGCAGATAAAAATAAGCACTATTAAAGGCTTTTTGATGAATAGATAAACTCGCCAGTAATTGTGCCCACTCTCGGCTGGGTTCATTGCTTGAGTAGTTAGCTAAAATACGCTTAATCATAATGGTGTCGTGCATTTGCAATGCAAGCCAGCCTTGCGCTAGTACCACATCGGGATTGTATTCACTTAGTTTTGCTGCGCGGTTAAGTGTTGTGTATGCGTAATTTAAGTCACTTTGATTTTGGTACCAGTTTGATAATATTAACCATGCAGGGTAAAGCGCTTTATTATAACGTTGTTTTTCAAGAGCCTGATGAGCACGAGTAACGTGTTCTTCATCGCCAATTTGCGTGCTTAATAAGGTAATTTGGATTAACTGTCTATCAGTGAGTGCGGTTTGTTGCCATAGGTAATTTAATAACCCTTGTGGGTTGTCGGCAAATTTTAGCTGCTGATAATGCAGCATATCACCTACACTCAGTGGGCTAATGTTTTTTAATTGCTCTAAAGCATACAGCTCTTCTTTTTTATCATTTACACGCAAAGCCATATCAACGCGGGCACCCCAAAACTCATCATCGTTACTATGTGCTTTTTGCTTTAAAATGGCCAAAGCGGTTGTAAAGTCATCGTTTAACCAATGCGCTCTTGCAAGCCAGAGTAAGTCTTCTTCGTTTTTTGGCCCTGCGTAGTGAGGCCACAAGGCTCTCAGCCCAGCTAAATTACCGGTATCGTGTAACACCTTGGCTTTCCAATATTGTGAAAGAGGTGTTTTTCCATTTATTTGCTCATAGCGCTCAATATGATTAAGCTCTTGTTTTGCGTTACCAATAAATTCGTTGGTTTGCATCCAATTTGCAAATCCGTTGCCTTTAAGCTGTCGGTTTTGCGCTTTATATTCGTAAATGTCGTTGGCATCTTGATATAAGTACAAGGCATTCGCATCATTAATGCTGTCGGTCAGCATAGCTACATCAACGGCTTTATGGGCCATTAACCATTTAAATTCTTTAAGCGCCTGTTTAGGCTTATTTTGCCAGCGCATAATTTTCCAATTTAAAAGCCTCAGCGCTTTATCATTGGGTGTTTTAAGTAATAACTTTGCGATTAATTGTTCAGCTGCGTTTGCATTGCCATTGGCTAAATTTAAATGCATGGCTTTGGTTAAATATTCGCTGTTATTAGGCTGAGTTTTTAATAATTTTTCTACTGCTTTTAAGGCTTCTTTATTATCACCCGCTAAGCTTGCAAAATATAATGTACGCTCGGTATTAGCGGTATCACCGTATTTTTTCCACCATGTGTAAGCTTGTTTTGGATTGTTAGCACCCAGTGCGGTTTCAATGGCTTTTTGGGCTACATCGGCATTAATGTGGGTTTTATAAATAGCGAGCGCTTTACCAGGCTCACCTGCGCCTAACCAAAAATCAGCGGCTAATAATGGCTGTGCGTGTTGCTCATAATATTGCGCTACGTTTGCATTGAGCCCCGTGGCTTTAGCTATATTTAATAACTGGTTATCCCAGTGTTTAAATGCCGCAAGTTTAAGTGTTAGTTCTTCAAAACGGTCATCTTTATTTGCGCCACTATCAACCCACAATGCGTATAAAAGTTTTATTTCTAATTCAGTTTTTGTATCGCTCTTAGGGAGTTTTTCAAGCTCGTTAGTCGCTTGCGAATACTCATTTAAGCCCAGGTGAATGGCTATTTTTTTGGCGCGTAGTTTTTCATTATTAGGGTCGCTACTTAATGCGGCATTTAAGTAGGTTTTTTCAAAGGTATAATCTTGCGATAGCGAGTCGTCTTCAAAAAATAAGGTGTGCGGAAACAGCGCGTAAAGTGAAAAACAACTAACCGCTAATATAATTAAAATGGTTTTAACTGATACTAAGTGAGGGCGCTTTTTGTTATTCATTATTGAGCCCTTGTTGCGCAGTTTAAATAGCCATAAAATTCGCCAGCAGGTAATGTAAACTGCGTTGTATTGCCAAAGGTTTTTCCGCTAAAGCGCTTTCCCATATGCGAAATGAATTGACAATTGCGAGCATTTTTAAGCTCAATTTTAGCCTCAATCCACGCTTTAAAGCTGACAGGGCCGTTTACCTGCCAATTACTAAACGCGACATTAGCAGAGAGCAAATAAGGTTGGTTATCTGGCGTTGTATGATCAAAGTTAATTGTGGCTATTTCATCGCGTACGTGAATATAGTTTCCTTGCGCGGTTACCCCTAAAATACCGTGGCTGTTAGTCATATTGGGCACATCAAAAATAGCAGGCAAGCGCAGCGTTTTTATATATTTAGAACTAAATAGCCATTCGCCACGCGTATTTTTAGCAAGCGCAGAAAAATAAAAGTCTTTGGCAATGCGTGCATATTGACTTAAATGCACCGGGGTATTTTCTCTGGCTAATACGTAATCAATATTGTAATGCAGCGCATCAAGCCCTGCTGGCACTTCGCCAGAGTAAAAGTGAAAGTAAATTGTGTAAGGCTTTAACCTGTATGGTTTTTCGGTTATTTCAAATGTTTCTACTAAGCGTTTAAAACCATAGTAAGGGCCGTGCCATAAATTGGTGTAAACATTTTCGTTTAAAATGGGCGCGTATATTTGATACAGCAAATCTCGCTCAGGACGGCCAATAGGTGATATATGCGACAAGCTTGGATTGTCGGCATTTACGTCGGTATTTCCTCCATTAACGTTAATTACACCGGCATCTCGCGCAATTTCGAGGGCTTTTGGGCCTGGGGTTGCATCACCCGACCATAGCATCATCACTGTTTTTTTATTTTTTGGTGCGAGTCGCTCATTAATGTAATTTATTGAGCCCGTTATTTCTTTATTTAAATCGATGGCGTCATATCCGGGTACATCTAAATGAAACCCGTAGTCGGTGTCGTCTTTATTTATTTCTTTTCTACCTGATAAGGCTGTCCAAAAATAGGGGTGGCTGTAAGTGTGTGATGCCACTTCGACATAAGGAAGCGCAAAAATTTCTTTGGCTATTTTTTCAAGCTTTGGGCTGTCAGCGCCATGCAATCCGTTAGGCTCAATATCTGCTTGGATAATTGAGGAGGTAAGTGGTAGCTTGTATTTTTTTATAACTTCATCGCGCACAACTTCTGCTGCGTAAGGTTTACCTGCAAAGTGCGCAATGCTCGTAAAGCCGTCGCCATCAAGATGAAGGGTTAGCATACGCCGACCGCTTAATGTAGTTGTATCTGGGGCAAGTATAGGCGCAAGCCCCATTGCCTTAGTTAACACGGCTTTGGGGTCTACAACCCAGTTACTGCCCTCCATAGGCAATGTATCTATAAGCCAAGGTGCAGCGATAAGTGCGCCGTACTTAGTTTTACTTCCTTGGGTTAGGGTGGTGCCATCTTCAGCGTGTATTGATATTAATGATTGCGCATTCTCTGCAAGTGTTAATAAATAGGGCTTTACAATAGCGGGCGCAGTGGTTGACTCACCTTTGAGCCAAGATGCCATAGCCGCGAGTTTATAAGGCCCATTTGAAGGCAAATTAAAAGGCTCGACTCCTAAGCTTTTAAGTAACTTATTAGAAGGAGGGAGCTCGCCAAGTACCAGTTGCGGTACCACGCCTAAGTTACTTTCGAGCCACTCAATAACCTGTGCATTATAAAATTGATCGCTCGTCGTCCAAGAGATAATGCCAGCATGGAGGCTGGTATCTACTTTAGGTAAAGGCGTGTTAGCCATGTCTATGTAATCAGGTATGTAGCCTAAATACTCAATCATTGTGGCAAGCTTTAAGTGAACCGTGGTGTATATAAGTGGCTTTACATTACTGTTGTATGGAATAAGTATGCGCCTAGGCACTGGCTGTATATTTGATGTCCCCCAAGTTTGAAGGTGCCCATCAGTAACCCAAGGAGCATAACCTTGGGCAATAATTTGTTTAGCCATCGCAAGGCGCTGCTGTGGTTTAGCGTAATCAATTACCTGTACGTTAAAGCCCAGTGATTGTGCTTTATGGAGCTTTTCATTTAACCAAGCTTGATCGTTCTCAGTGGTAAGCTTGTAGCTGTTATCTACTGGATTAAAGTGGCTAAATAGCCCCTCGGCAACTAAATCAGAGGCGTAATCGTTAAGCTGTGGCAGTAGCTCAAACCCTCTATTTAAAATTAAATGTTTATTAAATGTACTCGACAAACCTTTAATTATATTCACAAGCCCCACTTGTTGAGCCGCTTTATCGTAATCGGGTTTTAATAATTGGTAGCTGTCGAGCGTATCTAAAAATAAACCGTTAAAGCCTCGTTGTTGTAATTCACGTGCTTGTTTTTGCAGGTGTTGTTGCCAGTGCTCAGCGGTTAAATCAGCAATATGGCTATTCCAGTGTGGATTTTTTGCTACTGAGGATTCATTTTCAGTAAACGATTCTCCCACACTTAAATAAGCGTATACGCTAATGTTGCGCTCTTTAAGCCAATTAAGTTCGTGTTGAGTGATGCTTTGCGGCTGCACAACAACCCGTGAGTAAAAGGTCATTTCAGCCAGCGGCATGGGGGATGAGTAATAAAAGGCAATGCTCTTGTTAGCAGGTTGAGCGCACACGTTTAAACAAATCAACAACGTTAGATATAAGAAGTACTTCATTATTATTTTTAAAAACCACAGCCTAAGTTAACGTTGAACATTGTCCCGCTTTTTGTATAAGTATTTATTATTAGAATTGTGATGATTATATGTTAAATAAAAATGCCTGGCTACCTTAATGTGAGATGAATAGTGGTGGAATTGCTTGAGTGACAACTAAGTAAAAGGTAATGAAAACGCCTTACTGCACAGTGTTTTCGATAAAAAATTGCGACTAATGTCGAGTAATAATGTATATCTAAAGCGCTGTAATCTAATTATAATGCGCCCACCTTGCCAGCCCTTGGCAACCCCCTGCGCTATTTATAAATTGATATAAATAGTGACATATTAAATGCTTACTTTATTGCGTTGATTACTGCAAAGCAGACAGTGATAACGTGCATACCCTATTTGTGGAGATTTAATGAGTAACTTAAGCTTGAGAAATAAACTTTTACTACTGGCTATTTTACCGTTGAGCTTGTTATTAATTAGCTTAATGGCCAGCTCGTACTATTTAGAATCACAAAACCAGCAACAAAATTTTGAAACAATTAAATCTAAACTCATTAAAGACAAACACACGCTACTTGCCACTGAAGTGGAAATAGCAAGCAAGATGGTACGCCATCAGTTAGATAACGGATCAACACAAAGTGTTAAAAATGTTCTTAGGGAGCTTACTTTTGGTGACGACGGTTACTTTTTTATTTACGACACACGTGGCGTTAGCGTGTTCCATGCCCTGTTAGGAAGTGCTATTGAGGGGCAAAATAAAATAGGGATGACAGACCCAAATGGTAAAAGAATAATTGTTGGATTATTAGAGCAAGCACGTAAAGGTGGCGGGGCATTTAATTACCATTTTCAAAAGCCAAATACCAACGGGTTAGTAGAGAAAATAGGCTATGCCGTAATGATACCAGGTACCGATTGGATGATTGGTACGGGTGCCTATATGGATGATATACAAACAGAGCTTGCAAATTATAAACAAACTATGCAATCGCATACTCGCGAAAAAATAACTACCTTGTTATTGATTGCCTTATTTTGGGTTGTGGTTAGCGTAGTGGGCGCACTTTTAGCGGCTAACGCTATGGTTAAACCTATCCAAATAATGGGCCAAAGCTTAGATGATATTGCTAAAGGTGAAGGCGACTTAACAAAACGCCTAGCTATACATACGCACGATGAAATAGGGCAGTTGGGCGAATCGTTTAATGTGTTTGTTAGCAAGCTGCAAAGCATTATAAGTAATGTGGCTGATGTTACTCACGATGTAAAAAACGCCTCAAGCGATATTAATTCGCAAACAAAACTGTTTGAAAATAAACTGCTTAATCATAACCACGAAACAGATTTAGTTGCCACAGCGATTACCGAAATGTCGGCTACTTCTCACGAAGTGGCTAAAAATACCACGCAAGTTGCTGAGTCTACTCATACGGCAACGCTAGAAGTGGCAAAAGCGCAAGAGTGCGTAGATATTTCACTAAGTGAAGTTTCCAACCTTATGGGCGAAATTAACCTAGCTGCTGATCAGGTAAACTCTTTAAGTGAGCAATCTAAAAAAATAGACAGTGTACTTAGTGTAATAGGTGGCATTGCCGAGCAAACTAACTTGCTTGCACTTAACGCCGCCATAGAAGCCGCACGTGCCGGCGAGCAGGGTAGGGGTTTTGCCGTGGTGGCTGATGAAGTAAGGAGCTTAGCGAGTCGTACACAACTTAGTACCCATGAAATTAGTGAAATGCTAAGTGAATTACATAACTTAGTGGGCGCCGCGGTAAATGCCATGCAGGCGAGCCAAGCAAGTTGTAATCGCTCAGTTGAGTCATCGCGCGATATATCGCAAAGTTTAGGTGCTGTGACTACGTCGGTTACCACCATTAACGACATGAGTACGCAAATTGCAACCGCTGCAACAGAGCAAAGCTCAGTGACAGAAGAGATAAACCGTAATGTGTTTGCCATTCAAGAAATTGTTAATGAACTAACCCAAGCAAGTAAGGCCACCTCTGAGGTTAGCCAGCATTTAGCAGGACGCGGCGAGAACTTAGGACAATTAATAGGGCAGTTTAAGGTTTAAAATTTAAAACTGCATTGTATAAACCACTACTAGCCGCAACTTATGTTGCGGCTTTTTATTTTAAATACAAAATGGTTTAGGGGCTGTTTGCTTTTTAAGGTTGAATTTTTAGTAAGGTACTTTTATTTGGTAAAGCTGTGCTTATATTTTAAGGTTGCTGCAAAGGCATAGGCGATAACGCAGTATTAACGCCAAACATGCCAGACCCTAGCTAGAACAAATTTTTATTTTTGAAAGTACGCTAACCCTAGGGAATTTTATTAATTATGTGTAGTCTATTACACGCATTTTGAATAAACAGAGTAACCCTTATATGCAACAAAGTATGCCTTCAGTACAAAACGCCGACCCCGAAACGCTCGTAGCAGAGCAAGACCTAGGCCGGTTGATATCGTTTTTACGTTCAAAAATTGCCACACACATTGATGCCCAACTCGATTGTATGGACTTAACCTCTGCGCAATATATTGTGGTAGTGCTATTAGCGCGTGGCTCAGTAAACACATTAGCGGGGCTGAGCGATCATATGGTGTACGATAAAGGGGCGATGAGCCGTTTGTTAAAGCGTTTAGAAGAAAAAGACTTAATTGAAAAAACACAATGTGAGTTTGATAAACGCTCTACACTTTTAAGTTTAAGTGATAAAGGCAAAGCGCTTTATCCGCAAATAATGCCCTTAGTAAATCAAGTGTACGAAAAAGCACTTAGCGGCTTTTCTGAAAATGAAAAACACAGCGTTATGGACTTACTAAACCGAGCAATAAACAACCTAGATACACCCTCATAAATCTCTAAAAAAGATTATCAACATTTTAGCGATACTGTTTCAATAAAAACTTAGCCTGCTAAGTACTAGATCTAATTGTGCGGCAAATCCAACTTTGCTAATATAGTTGCCTAGGCAATTAAGGTTATCATCTTGTTAGGTTTGTTATGATTGAAAATAAGTTGTTATCACAATTACAGCAGCAGTTTCCTGAACATGTATTTATGCAACAGTATTTAAGTGTTGTTCATAAAGGGCGTTTTGCGAACGCAATTGTATACAGGTACAAAGATGATACGTTTGACTTAATAGTAAAAGACTTTAGCCAAAGCCCGTGGTTTATTCGTAAAACCTTTGCCAAGCTTTCTGTAAATCAAGAATTTAAAGGGTTGAGCCGCTTAGCACAGCTTGATGCAGTTGCTAATCGGTTTAGCCGTTTATCGCCGATAGCGGTGGCGTATGACTACATAGAAGGCACGCCGCTTAGAAGCTTAATACACCAGGGTGAGACGTTGCCTGTTGAATTTTTTATTGAGCTTGAACGCCAAGTTGCAAAAATGCACCGCCTAGGCATTGTGCATTTAGATTTACGTAATATGGGCAATATATTATGTGGTAGCGATGGCAAGCCTTATATCATTGATTTTCAGTCAACCATTAGCTTTTCGCGCTTTTCGCGCTTTGCGCGTTGGTTGCAACGTTTTATGCGCGGCTCTGACATGTCGGGCGTATATAAAGCGTGGGATAAGCTAAGTAGTACACCTTTGCCGCGTGCTAAGCAGCAGTATTTGCAGCGTTTTAACCATGTTCGTAAACGCTGGATATTTAAAGGCTACCCAATACAACGTGCATATGCATGGGGTACTGCAATGGTCACGCAGTTTGTAGACTCTGACCTAATACGTAACTTAACCGATAGATTTTAATCCCCCTTTTTCATTGTGTGACTTTGCCCATAACAGCTTAGCGTTATGGGCTTTTTTTTGGCTAAAAATAAGGCCAAAAATTTCTTTTTTAATTTTTAAAATAAACAGTAGTATCGCTGGTGTTTTTACCCCTACAATGCGCAAAAATAATGAGCGCAGTTTCAACCATCAAAGCTTAAAGCGTCTTAATAAGTTTAGGTTTTTTCTGCAATTTTTTATTGTTCAAGTAAACTATAAGCAATGTGCATTTTTAAATTTAAGGTTTCAAGATGATTGAGTATCCAGTCGACCAACTACCGCAGCTAATAAACGATTTATTACAATGCGAAACACACACGCAAAAAAGCCAGCTTTTAGCCGATGCACAGCTTAATTTATCTACTGAGCACCTATCGCTACTTTTTGAAGCCATCCCAAAAGAACAGCGTCTAGAAATTTGGCAGCTATTAGATAAAGACACGCAGCATGAAATATTCGTCACCCTGAGCGATGACAGCTGCTTATGGTTACTACAAACCTTAGATGATAGCGAGGCATACGCGCTATTAGATGAAGTGAATGTTGAAGAATTACTTGAGCTTGAAGAGGTTATTCCTGAGCGCTTTGTTGATTATGCTAAAAAGCAACTCGATGAAGCACAAACGAAACAATACGATCTTGCTCAGCAGTATCCGCCTGAGCAATTAGGTCACTGGGTTGGTTTCGACTTTCTAAAAATAACTGAAAAAGCAACAATTGCAGGCGTTAAAAAATTACTGCACAAAGGTTTGCCGCAATACAGCGAAGTTGTGTATTTAGTTAGCCGCCAAGGCAGCCTAATAGGTGAACTTGCAGTAAATGATTTAATAAAAGCCGATGAAGGCGATAACCTATTGGCGCTGGCAAACTATGATTTTTCATCATTGCATGCTGATGATGATTTATACGAAGCGGCAGAAGTGGTTATTCACAGTGAAAAAATGGCCATGCCGGTGGTTAATACCGATAATAAATTAGTCGGGCGTTTAACCATTAGCTCGGCCTACGAACTACGCCAAGAAATTGCCGACGAAGCTGCGGCCAAAGCTGGTGGTTTACGCGAAGACGAAGACCTGTTTGCCAGTGTAAGAAAAAGTGCTAAAAACCGGGGAATTTGGCTGGGTATAAATTTAGCCACTGCGTTTTTAGCATCTTGGTTTATTGGCTTATTTGGCGCAACAATAGAGCAGGTTGTGGCACTGGCGGTACTTATGCCTGTGGTGGCCTCTATGGGCGGAATCGCCGGGAGTCAAACTTTAACGGTAATAGTGCGCGGTTTAGCGCTTGGCCAGGTAACCGACTCTAACCGCAATGCACTTTTAAAAAAGGAGCTACGGGTGGGGGCGGTGAACGGCTTAGTGTGGGCATTAGTGATTGGCGCGCTCACCTTTGTTTGGTTTAGCGACATAATGCTAAGCATTACAATTACCGTTGCTATATTGCTTAATTTAGTTGCTGCGTCGTTAGCTGGGGTTGTTATACCGTCTATTTTAGACAAAATGAAAATAGACCCTGCGCTTTCTGGCTCGGTAATATTAACCACGGTTACTGATATAGTTGGGTTTGTGACCTTTTTAGGGTTAGGCAGTTTATTACTGCTTTAAGCTAAAAAACAACAAAGCCGCATTAAGCGGCTTTGTTTTTTATTAAGAAAGGTCGCGCTCTTTAATAGTTACCACCCGCTGCGGAAAGGGTATTTCTATCTCAGCGCTATTAATGGCTTTATAAACGCCTGCGTTAATAGCAAGTTTGGTTTCTATTATTTTGGTTGTTGGCACCCAATAGCGATAACTAATGGTTACGCCGCTATCGGCAAAGCGCTCTATGCCTACTTGAAAAATAGGGTTTTGAGCCACCTGATCATGAGCCTTTAACACTTCTTCAATAAGGCTAACAGCGGTATCAGCGCAGGCAGTATAGGCTATGTCTATTTCTCCTTTAACTAACGAGTAGCTAAATGAGTTGTGAATAATTTCACCCACTATGTGCTTGTTAGGAATAGTGATTTCTACTTTTTCTTCATCAATTAAAATGGTGTAACCCAGCTCAATTGTTTTTACTTGGCCGCTGACCCCTTTTACTTCAATGGTATCGCCTACCACAAAAGGGCGCGTGGCAATAATAGCAAGGCCAGCGCCATAGTTTGAAAGCATCCCTTGTAAGGCCAAACCCGCACCTAGAGAGGCTGCACCTATAGCCGCTACAAAGGGGGTAACACTAATGCCTATTTTGCCAAGCGCTATCACTACAACCATCACAATAAGCAATACTTTTACCACGTTACTGACAAAGCTGGTAAGCGTGATATCGACATTATGACGAGCCATCAATTTAGCGACTAAATTTGAGAGTTTTTTAGCCACCCACAAACCCAGTATAAGAATAAAAACGGCACCCACAATTTGCATGCTGTAGGTAACTAAATACTCAGTGAGCATGGTGTAGTATTTTTCAAATTGTTCTATTTCAGAACTGATCATAGTGGGCTCTTTATATTGCGTAATTATTTTTTGCTAACTATAGCAAAGTGTTGACTAAAAAAGGATATAGCACGGGGACTATTATGGCGGTTAATAATGCGCTTAAAGCCATAGCAACCGAGGAAAACGCGCCTATTTTTGGGTGCTCGTCTAGTGCTGCTGCGGTGCCTATAGCATGGCACGCAGTTCCCATTGCTATTCCTTGAGCTTGGTGGTTATTAACACCTACCCACTTAATGAGCATTAACCCAAAGAGTGCACCTAGTAAGCCAATAAATATAACTAATGCTGCGGCAAGAGAGCTAATCCCCCCTAAGGACTCAGTAACTATTAACGAAATAGGCGTAGTTACACTTAACGCAGCTACGGAGGCGCTTAAATTGGCGGGTACATCAAATAAAATACTTAAAATAAAAGCCACCACAGTGGCGTTAATAATACCTAAGCTACACGTGCTTACTATTAACAGTAGATTTTTTCTGACATGTATAAACTGCTGATACAAAGGTAAGGCCAGTGCCACTATAGCAGGCTCTAATAGCCAACTAAGTAGTTGGCTATGCGTGGAAAAATCAGCATAAGGTAATTTTAAATTAACAAGCACTAAGGCAATAATCGCAATACTTAAAAACACCGGGTTGGTGAGCGACTTTACTATGCTGTGCTGCCAGTGTTTATTAAACGCTCTTAATAGTAAAAACAGCAAAATAATAGCGGGAGTTGTTAAGTACCATAGTGTAAGGTGCAGCTCAGTCATTGTTATTTTTACCTTTAACATAGCCAACAACGCTGCTTACCAGTAAAAGCGTACTGGCAGGGACGAGCAAAATAACCAAAACCAAATAGGGCCAATGCAGCTTAATAAGTGCAATGTGCTCGATAAATCCTACCCCCGCGGGTATAAAAAATATTGGCATAATATTTAAAATAGGGGAGGCCGAGGGCTTAATATGTTGCTCTTTCACTACACCTAACAGTAATAAACTCAGTAAAATAACCATGCCAAGGAGCGGTGCAGGGAAGCTGCCACCAATTAAGTGCATTATTAATTTAGCACACCCTAAGCACAGTAAAATAATTGCACTGCTAAGCAAGTACTTCATGATAATGGCTCATTAATATAGAAAGAAATTAACGTTAGCAAATACACACTATTATTAAATGCTAATTTAGTCTTACCAGCGCTTTGAATTTGCATAGCTTATATCTGTTTTCCCTTTTGCTTTGGCAATTGCTTTTTTAGTATTAGGATTGAGTAACAAGCGAATTTGGCTAAACGTTTCTTTAGCTAAAATTTGTCGTTGGTTTGTTGTGTAGCTTTGCTGAGTAACGCGCTTTATCGCTGCCAGTGTATCGGGGGAGCGTTCACGTAATATATTTAACATGCGCTGCGTGGCCTGTTCGGTATTGTCTGTAAGCTCTGTGACTAACCCCAGCTCGTAGGCCGTGTGTGCACTAATAGGGTTGGCGTGGCTTGCCAGCCAAAGCGCTTGGTCGCGCTTTAATAAACCAGCAAGCACTACATTAGCGCCCATATCGGGGCATAGCCCCCAACGCGCTTCCATAATGGCCAGTTTTGCTTGGGTATCAACAATTCTGTAGTCGGCGCCCAATGCTATTTGTAGCCCACCCCCTAAACAATTTCCGTTTATTTGCGCAATCACAGGTACGCTTAACGATTGCCAGCCCAGTACCACTTTTTGCGCTAGGTTTTGATTGCCAGGTAGCCATTTTAGCAACAGCCGAACAATGTTTAATGGTGAGGCCATCACTGCAGCCACATCAAGCCCAGAGCAAAAATGCTCACCATCACCTTTTATCACTACGGCGCGAACACTTTTATCTTTTTTTATACGTTTAATAGTGCTGTTTAATTGCATGAACATATCAAAGCTAAGTGCATTTTGTTTTTCTGCGCGGCTTAAAATAACGTTAGCAATGCCTTGTTGTATTTCTAGTTTTATCATTGCGCTCTCCTATTATTATGTGTTTGAGCTTATGATGTACGCCTTACTAAGTAAAGTAACGGTTTGTTTTATAATAAAAAATAAATTGAATTATTTTTAACTTTTTTAGTCAAAGCACTTTGAATCTTATTTAAGCTTAACTGCGCATGAGCTGGTAACAAAAAAGTCATTATTTTTAGCTGTTTTTTCTCAAAACACAGATGAGTTTTGATATTATGTGTGCACTTAAAATGCATTGAGGTTTTACCCATGTCAGGCCCACGTTTATATAGCGAAGAAGAAGTTACCCATCAAGCGTACGATATTTTTTTAGAGCTGGCGCCAAATAATCTTAGCGAACAAGATGTTGAAGACTTTAACGAATACCGAGAAGAACTTGGGTTTATTGAAGAGGGCGAGCCTGATGAGCAATGGCAAGACTTTGTAGCACTTGAAATAGAGTCGGAGTTATTTGTGCAAGTGCTAGTGGGGTTAGAGTTTGAAAACGAAGATGTGTTATTTGCAAAAATTTTAATTAGCCGTGATAAAGACGCGCCGTTTTGTCATATTTTGTGGAAAGAAACAGAGCACGCTGAGTAAGCAGTTTTGTTTGTATGTGCAAGAGAGTTTACCGTGCATAAGTATTTACTATTCGTGTTTTTAATAATGAGCAGCCGCTGTTGGGCTGTTGATCCATTTGAAGACTTTCATGAATATGGACAACTCTCTGATGAAGAAATTCACGAGCTACATAAAGGCGAAATGCTCTATGGCGATACTGAATTTGGCTTGATTTTAAGTAAGGGTAATACTAACTCTACCAGCTTTAAGTTTAGAGGGAATTTATACCAAGACTTCGAAAATTGGCGTAACCAATTTAAATTAGACACCTTGTATAAACGAGATCAAAACGAAGATACAGGGCAAACCGATGTAACGGCAGACCGTATTTTTGTCTCTGCACAGGGCAACTACAAAGTGGGCGTTAAAAACTCTTCATTTTTTATTTACGGTGACTACGAAGAAGATAAATTTAGCGGCCTAGATTACAAAAGCACGGTGGCTACAGGCTATGGTGCCAGAGTTTACCAAGGTGTAAAAAATAAAGTAGATATTGATATTGGCCCAGGTTTATATCGCTCTGTCGCTGATGATGAGTCAGAGGTAAGCGAAGAAGATGAAAATAAAACTGGTTATTTAGTACGTATTGCAATGCAGTGGGAGCGTTTGGTATCTAAGCGCACGCGCTTTAATCAAGATGTGAGTATTGAGCAGTCTTTGTCGGGGTTAAATTCGCGTTTGAAGTCAGAAACCGCTTTGATTAGCCAAGTTATAGGTGCGGTATCGTTAAAGTTTGCCTATATGTATCGTTATAATTCAAAACCTGAAGACGATAACCTTAAATACGACTCAGAATTAAGCGCCACGTTGGTGTACAGTTTTTAATAATAAAGAGAGCGTTATGTATCAGCATAAACAATATGCGATGTTTATATTTTTTGTTTTAGCATGGATAGGCGGCTTTGTAGTCCTAGCCTGGAACTTAATGGGCGCTGATGTGCCATTAATGGTATTTGCCGGTGTATTGGTTTTAGTCGGTTTTTTGTTTCATGGTTTAACCGTAAAAGTTGACGAGCAAACAATTAGTTGGGCTTTTGGCCCTGGCGTTGCGGGGCAACGTTTAGCACTTGCGGACATAGTAGAGGCTAAAGCGGTGCAAAACTCTTACCGCCATGGTATTGGTATTCGTATTACGCATGATGGGTGGGTGTATTCTGTATCCGGGTTTAGTGCGCTACAGTTAACCTTAAAAGACGGTACTAAGTACCGAGTGGGGACAAACGATCAGCAAGGCTTATTACGTGCGCTTGAGGGTAAAATAACACCCAGTGAAACCCCTTTAGAGGAACCGGCGCCAATAAAAACCGCAACCTACAACAATATGTTATAAAAAAAGCGCCTTAGGCGCTTTTTTTATAAACGGCGGTATGATTAGTGATCGTGACCACAACCGCCTTCACCGTGCACGTGGCCGTGCGCAAGCTCTTCTTCGGTTGCTTCGCGCACCTCTAAAATTTCTACATCAAAATTAAGGGTAATACCCGAAAGCGGGTGGTTGCCATCAACTATAACGTCTTCATCTTGAATCTCGATAATCATCACAGATTGATCACCATCATCAGTTGACGCTCTAAATTGCATACCCACTTCAATCTCCATGCCATCAAACATCGACTTAGGCACCGCTTGCATTAGGTTATCGTGACGTTCGCCGTAGCCTTCTTCAGGTTCTACTTTTACATTTAATGTATCACCGGCTTGCTTGCCTTGGAGTGCATTTTCAAGCCCTGGGATTAAGTAGCCTGTGCCAATAATAAAAACCAGTGGCTCGCCATCAAAAGAGTTATCAATGGTATTGCCATCGTTATCCAGTACTGAATAATGCATTTTTACTACTGTGTTTGGTGCAACGATCATAGTCATTCCTATTTATTCATCTTCAAGAGAGTAAGGTAGAGGCAGAATGCTTAGCTCTACCTGAGGGGTGTGCTTTGCACGAAGTACGTGTGTACTTGGTGTATCGTTTGGCAGCACAACAAGGCCAAATATGGTTTGGCTATTTTCGTTATAGCTTTGGGCAATTAGTTTACCAGCACGGCGCCAGTTTTCGCCCACTTGGGTTTCAAGCTCAGGCTCTTCAAGTAGGCCATCGCTTTTACCTGTAACAATATACATAGCGCGTTTGTTTTTACCTAGGTACTTCATACGGGCAACCGTTTCTTGGCCGGTGTAACAGCCTTTTTTAAAACTAATGCCGTTAATCGCTTGAAGGTTTACCATTTGTGGTACGTATTCGCCAATGGCGTCACTATTTAATTGTGGCTCGCCCGCTTTTATAGCGGCTTCTTGCCATAGTGCGCAGTTATCTAATGTAGAGACATCATCTGGCATACTAAATTGGCTATCAACCATTACTAAAACGCGATTTGGCGCTAACTTAAGGGCTTTACCACTTGGGAAATCACAGGCCGTTTGGTCATCAGAAAAACGAATATCAAGTTTTTCTAGTACTGGGGTTAAATCGTCACTGATCAACCCGATTAATCTGTTCGTAGAAACATCAATATCTACTTTGGCAAACACAGCGTATTTTTTTAGCTCACTGAGCGACTTCTCTACCTCAGGCTGTGAACCTGCTAAGTAGTAGCTATCTTGGTGAGAAAATAATTTAAACACACCCCACAACTTGCCTTTGGCACTGCAGTGACCAGCCCATAAATAATTGCTGTTAGATAGTTTATTGAGATCTTGAGTGATTTGTCCGTGAAGATAAGACAATTTATCCGCACCGGTTAGGCTAATAAGTTGGTGAGATAACGGACATGCATAAACGCTCGACATAAAAACCTTCTGTGCAATACAAATGAGTAGACATAATAACGCAGTTATAACCTAGGGTACAGCAACGAAGGCGGGCAGTTTTTTATTATTTGAACACAGATTAATAGCTGCTAATTAGGCGGGTATTTGTTAAACTCGGGACAATTAAGTATGAGGTTTAAAATGACTGAAATTCATAGTAAAGCACGTATACGCTGGGCTTGTCGCCGCGGCATGTTAGAGTTAGATGTTTTGTTTATGCCATTTGTAGAGCAGGCGTATGATTCGTTAAATGCACAGCAACAGGCTGTATTTCAGCGTTTGCTAACCCAAGAAGACCCTGATTTATTTGCATGGTTTATGGGCCATGAAGAATGTAAAGATGCTGAGCTTAATACCATGGTATCGCTAATTTTAGACCGAGTTCGTGTATAGGTTTACAGTAGTAAATAATAAAGCAGAACAGCGGCCAGTGGTGCTGTTTTTCTGCTTATTAAGTGTGGTATTAGGGCTTTATTTAAGCTCTTTTTTTAGCATTGTTGTTTGTATAACTGTAAATACAATTGCGTTTTACTGGGTATGGCAAAAAATAGTGGCTATTCACCCTGAAAGTGGCGTTATTATTTTAGAGCCTAAGCAAATACGCTTCGAAAACGAAAATTTAAAGGTTCAGGGGCAAATAACCCCTAAAACAAAAATATTAAATACTACTGTTTGGTTACACATTAAAGGTTTTAATAAACGCCAATGGCTTATTATTTCAGCTAATGGCGTAAATAAGCAAAGCTACGCACGTTTAAAGCGCGCAGCATTGATTGCCATTAATGGCGAGGTGGAATCAAAATAGTGGGTGTTGGGTTTTCATTTTGCTCAGGGTAGTCAATCGTATAGTGAAGGCCGCGGCTTTCTTTACGCTGCATTGCACTTCTAATTATCAGCTCGGCTACTTGCACTAAATTACGAAGCTCCAATAAGTTATTACTTACTCTAAAGTTTGCGTAATAATCATGTATTTCTTGTTGTAATAACTCAACACGGTGCAGTGCTCGTTCTAGGCGTTTAGTTGAGCGCACAATGCCTACATAATCCCACATAAATAACCGCAGTTCGTGCCAGTTATGGGTAATAACAATTTCTTCATCAGAATTACTGACTCGGCTTTCATCCCAACTTGGCAGCGCAAGTGGTGCTGGCGCATGCTCAAGTTTACTTAAAATATCTTTAGCGGCAGCGTGAGCAAATACAATGCACTCTAATAATGAATTGCTCGCCATACGGTTAGCGCCGTGCAAACCTGTGTAGGCTACTTCGCCTACAGCGTATAAGTTATCTAAATCGGTTTTACCGTTAAAGTCGCTCATTACACCGCCACACGTATAATGCGCGGCAGGAACAACCGGGATGGCTTCTTTGGTTATATCAAGCCCTACACTTAAACACTTTGCGTAAATAGTAGGGAAGTGCTCAATAATAAAGTCTTTATCTTTGTGGCTAATATCTAGGTATACACAATTTGCACCTAAACGCTTCATTTCAAAGTCGATAGCACGGGCTACTATGTCGCGCGGTGCCAGCTCTTCTCTATCGTCAAAGTCTTTCATAAAGCGAGTGCCGTCGGGGCGCTTTAAATACGCTCCTTCACCGCGCATAGCTTCGGTAATTAAGAAGTTTTGTAGCTCGGGATGATAAAGGCTAGTGGGGTGAAATTGGTTAAACTCCATATTGGCTACCCTACAGCCTGCACGCCACGCCATGGCAATACCGTCACCGCTAGATACATCAGGGTTTGAAGTGTACAAATACACCTTGCTTGCCCCCCCTGTTGCGAGCGCTACAAATTTAGCTGAAATAGTTTCTACTTTTTTTGCTTTTTTATTCCACACGTACATGCCATGAATATGCGAACCCGGCTTACCTAAGCTTTTATCACTAATCAAATCGATGGCATTGTATTGCTCGAGCAAGGTAATGTTTTTATGCGCTTTAACTTGGCTAATTAACGTGGTTTGTACGGCCTTACCAGTGGCATCGGCTGCATGTAAAATACGGCGATGGCTGTGTCCGCCTTCGCGGGTTAAATGAAAGCGCTCTTTTCCTTTGCTATCAAACTCCATATCAAAAGGAACGCCTTGCTCAATGAGCCATTGTAAACACTGATGCGCATTACTTGCAGTATAATGCACAGCTTCTCGGTCACATAAACCACCGCCGGCATCAAGGGTATCTTCAACATGTGATTCTATGCTGTCGTTTTTTTTATCAAATACTGCGGCAATCCCGCCTTGTGCATACAGTGTAGAGCCTTCGGTGAGGGCACCTTTACTGATCACAGTAACATTACAATAGTTAGCTAAAGACAATGCAAGAGATAAGCCCGCCGCGCCGCTACCGATAATAGCGACATCAGCAATATGATGTTTATTTTGGTTCATGTCAGAGGTACTTTGCGGTTACAATGCTCAAATTAGAGCAATATTTGTTTTTAATAGTGTAGTTGTATCATATTTGTCATATTACTACGTAGTGATTTTAATGGCTTAGCGCCGTTATTTACGACTATTTTATAAAAAAATAATATTAAGCAGAACTTTTTATTCATAAAGAGGTCAGAGTATTTGTGAACAATGGCGACACTATGAATAACCAGCAAGAATCAAACAGAGGAGTACCGGCTCGAATGAGCGAGCAGGAATTAGATTTAGCGCTTGTAAAAAGGGTCCAGCAAGGAGATAAAAACGCCTTCAACCTATTAGTAAAGAAGTATCAGAACAAAATTGCAGGGTTAATTTCACGTTATGTGTCTAACCAAGGCGATATTGCAGATGTAGCACAAGAGGCATTTATTAAGGCCTACCGTGCACTTCCAAACTTTAGAGGTGATAGTGCCTTTTATACGTGGTTATACCGTATTGCCGTTAATTGTGCTAAAAATTATTTAGTAGCTCAGGGCCGTAAACCGCCAGCAAACGATATAGACGCTGAAGATGCCGAGTTTTATGACGGTGCGGATTCGATGCGTTCAAACGCATCGCCTGAAAACTTACTGTTAAGCGACGAAGTACGCGCTGTTATTTTTAATACGATTGATAGTTTGCCTGAAGACCTTAAAACCGCGATTACCCTAAGAGAAATCGAAGGGATGAGCTATGAAGAAATAGCCGTGGTAATGGATTGCCCTGTTGGGACAGTACGTTCGCGTATTTTTAGAGCCCGAGAAGCAATAGATAATAAATTAAACCCATTAATAGGCGAGTCTTAGTATGACAAAAGCACACGTTAACAAGTTGGATAGCGAAACGTTATCAGCATTACTTGACGGCGAACAACACCTTGCAGAGGGTAAAATTTCTGATCAGGATGTTGCTACGTTTGGTCGATATGCGCTAATTGGTGATGCGATGCGTGCTCAAAAAAATAACAACGACATACACATCGATATAAGCGATAACATCGCCTTAGCACTTGAAAGTGAGCCTGTGTATGCCGATTTCACCCAATCGACAGCAAACAAAGCTCCAGATACCGAGCACAGTGAAGCGCAGCAAGACAACAAAGTAGTGGCGTTTAATTGGCGTAAGCCGGTTGCACAACTTGCTATTGCTGCAAGCGTAGCTATGTTTGCCATTGTTGGCGTAAATACCTTGCCGCAAGGTGCGGGCGAGCAAGAAAGCGAAATTCCGCTTTTACAAACTACCCCATTAACAGGTATGGCGTCGCCGGTGAGTTATTCATCAGAACCTGCTCTTGAAAACGCTGAGCAAGGTTTACGCGAATTACAGCAACAACGCATTGGCGCGTTAGTTTTAGAGCATCAACGTCAAGCACGTGTTGCACACTCTTTGCAAACAGCGCAAAATAGTGACAAAGCGCAAGAGGAAAAAAACTAATTAAATGAAAGTAATCACTTTTGTTCTGTCGTTGGTATTAAGCTTTAATGTTTTTGCTAACGACACAAATCCCGCCAAAGATTTATTACTAAACATGGCGAACGCAGTGCATACCCGTAATTTTGACGCCTCTTTTGTGGTGGTAAAGGGTAAAGCCATGGAACCTTACCGTTGGGTTCATGCAAAGCAAGGTGAAACAGAGCTTGAGCATTTAAGTTTACTTAATGGCGCGGGCTTAGAAATGGTGAGAATTAACGACCAAGTAACCTACTTTGAACCGCAATCGCAGCCATATTCTATAAATACAGACTCCATTGCTGGGCCAATACCTGAAGTATTATTTAAAGATATTGAAGCATTAAGCAGCCAATATGATTTTGTGCTAGGTGGTAAAGGCCGTATTGCAGGGCGAGCGGCGCAACTGGTGAGAATAGAATCAAAAGATGAATACAAATATAACTATTGGATTTGGCTTGATACAGAGTCATCGCTGTTATTAAAAGCCGCTTATGTTAACCACCAAGGTGAAGCATTAGAGCAGCTACAGTTAACCCATATTAGCGTAACAGAGCAACCAGCACCGATGATTTTAGAAGTGCTCAACCGTAATTTTCCAACGCCGTTACCAGGTAACGCACTGGAAGGTGAAAAAAGCAATGCCACAAACTGGCGCATTGGTTGGTTACCTAATGGCTTTAAATTACTAAAATCAGACCGCCATAAACTCGATTTAAACAACGAACTTACTGACTATTATTTATATTCTGATGGGTTTGTGGAAATTTCAGTTTTTGTACAGCGCCCCTTACCAGGTCGCCGCTTAAGCGGATCATTAACTTCTGGCGCAACGACAATTTATGTGCATAATGGCGGAAACTTTGATGTATCCGTTGTTGGTAATGTGCCAAGCCAAACCGCAAAGGCAATTGCTGAGTCAGTGACTCGCGCATTATAA
This sequence comes from Pseudoalteromonas sp. P1-30, assembly GCF_001400005.1. Taxonomy (NCBI): domain Bacteria; kingdom Pseudomonadati; phylum Pseudomonadota; class Gammaproteobacteria; order Alteromonadales; family Pseudoalteromonadaceae; genus Pseudoalteromonas; species Pseudoalteromonas sp. P1-30. The sequence goes on along the minus strand of NZ_LKBC01000003.1, from coordinate 30,458 downwards.
ACAATTCGTAAGGGTTGTTATGATTGAACAAACACTTACAGTGGTTGCCCTAGATGGCACCACTGCCCACTTAGAAGCCCAGCAAAAAAAAGCCTGCGAAGGGTGTAATGGTCGCTGTGGCTCGCAAGTCTTTGCCAAACTCTTTGGTAGCGATAAAAAAACCTTTCCCTATCAATTTGATACTCCTGTAGAAGTGGGCCAAAAAGTAACGCTTTCATTAGATGATTCGCATTTAGTCAAACATGCTTTTGCTGTATACATGCTGCCTTTATTTTTAGGATTAACGCTTGCATTTATTAGTGCCGAATTACTACTTTTAGCGCAGGGATGGCAAATATTATTCGCCGCTTTGGGCGGTGTAGGTGGTTACTTTTTAGCTAAAAGCAAAGTAAAAACACTCAGGCATGATGTAAAAGTGATAAAAATTCATCCAATTAGCCTTCCTTTAACGCAAATAGATGGTGATTAAGGCCAATTAAATGTAAAATTGCCGTTTTATACCAGAGTAACTTGGAAATACAGGGTAAAAAGGCAATCAAAAATTTGATTATCTAAAGCGCATTTAGCCACTTATATAGCACTTATACCCAATAAGTATTTTCAAGTCACTCAGGTGTTCGTACTTAGCCTATTAAAATAGAAGTTTAGAATCCAGTTTATGAAGCATATCCGTAATTTTTCGATCATCGCCCATATTGACCATGGTAAATCGACCCTTTCAGATCGTTTGATCCAGGTTTGTGGTGGCTTAACAGACCGCGAAATGCAAAAGCAAGTGTTAGATTCAATGGACATCGAGCGTGAGCGCGGTATTACCATTAAAGCGCAAAGTGTAACGCTTAACTACACTGCTAACGATGGCGAAACCTACCAACTTAACTTTATCGATACACCAGGGCACGTTGACTTTACTTATGAAGTTTCTCGCTCTTTAGCGGCATGTGAAGGTGCGCTTTTAGTTGTTGATGCCGGACAAGGTGTTGAAGCACAAACGCTGGCAAACTGTTATACCGCCATTGAAATGGATTTAGAAGTAATCCCTGTTTTAAATAAAATAGATTTACCGCAAGCCGATCCGCTTCGTGTAGCAGAAGAAATTGAAGACATTATTGGTATTGATGCCCTAGACGCTGTGCAATGTAGTGCAAAAACAGGTGTTGGTATTGCTGAAGTACTTGAAATGATTGTAAAGGATATCCCACCACCGGTAGGTGAAAAAGATCAACCTTTACAGGCGCTTATTATTGACTCGTGGTTTGACCCATACCAAGGTGTTGTATCACTAGTGCGTATTAAGCACGGTGAACTACGTGCCGGCGACAAAATAAAAATAATGTCGAACGAGCAAGTACATACAGCTGATCACGTGGGTATTTTTACCCCTAAACAAACCAACACGGGTATTTTACGTACCGGCGAAGTAGGGTTTGTTATTGCCGGTATTAAAGAAATACACGGCGCCCCAGTGGGCGATACGATTACGCATCAAAAAAATGCGGCACCAGTGCGTTTACCAGGCTTTCAAAAAATTAAGCCGCAAGTATATGCAGGTATGTTCCCAATTGCCTCTGATGATTATGAATCGTTCCGCGATGCACTTAATAAACTAAGCTTAAATGATGCGTCGTTATTTTTTGAACCTGAAAATTCAACAGCACTGGGTTTTGGTTTCCGCTGTGGCTTTTTAGGTATGCTACACATGGAAATTATTCAAGAACGTTTAGAGCGTGAATACGATATTGATTTAATTACCACGGCACCTACTGTAATCTACGAAGTAGTAACCAAAGAAGGTACGAGTCAAATTGATAACCCGTCTGACTTACCGGCGGTAAATGATATTGTTGAAATACGCGAACCAGTAGTAGAGGCAAACATACTTGTACCGCAAGAGTTTTTAGGTAGCGTTATTACTCTGTGTGTAGAAAAGCGTGGTATGCAAACTAAAATGAGTTATCACGGCAAGCAAGTCGCTGTAACTTATGAGCTACCTATGGCTGAAGTGGTTATGGACTTTTTTGATAAATTAAAGTCAACCAGTCGTGGTTTTGCATCGCTTGATTACAACTTTAAGCACTTTCAAACATCAGACATGGTACGTGTTGATATACTTATCAATGGTGAACGTGTTGATGCGCTCGCTATAATTGTTCACCGCGACAGTGCACAATCACGCGGCCGCCAACTTGCTGATGCGTTAAAAGAGCTTATTCCGCGTCAAATGTTTGATATTGCGATTCAAGCTGCAATAGGACAACATGTTATTGCCCGCACCACAGTTAAGCAATTACGTAAAAATGTAATCGCTAAGTGTTACGGTGGTGACGTGAGTCGTAAGAAAAAGCTATTGCAAAAGCAAAAAGATGGTAAAAAACGAATGAAGCAATTGGGTAACGTAGAAGTACCGCAAGAAGCGTTTCTAGCTATTTTGAAAGTTGGTAAATAAAAACAAAGGATTATAGATGGCTGGTTATTTCTCAGTTTTATTGGTGTTATTAACGTTAGGCTCAGGTTTAATATGGTTAATTGACCACCTAATGTATGCGCCAAAAAGGCAAGAGCGTTTGGCGCTTGCCCAAACATCTGCCGGTGGCCAGCTTGATGAGGAAACAGCGGCGTTAATAGCACCTGAGCCGGCAATTACAGAAACTGCAAAATCGATTTTTCCGATGATTGCAGCTATTACTATTTTTAGGTCGTTTATTTTTGAGCCTTTTCAAATACCGTCAGGTTCAATGATGCCAACCCTGTTGGTGGGCGACTTTATTTTAGTACAAAAGTACTCGTACGGGATTAAAGACCCAGTATGGCGTAGCCAGCTTGTAGATGTAGGCGAGCCTGAACGCGGCGATATTGTTGTTTTTAAATACCCGTTAGATGAGCGAGTAGATTATATAAAACGTGCTATTGGTTTACCGGGCGATAAAATTGTTTATCGTGATAAACGTTTATATATTCAACCTAATTGTAAAGAAGGCGAGACCCAGCAGGGTGACCTACTTTGTAATGAGTTTAATAAAATTGATTTTAAATTAATTAACGATAATGAGTTTAAACAAGGCCAAATGTCGCTTGCCCGAGTAAATGAAGATTTAACGACACTCAAGCACGACATTTTAATCAACCCACGCGCACCTGAACGTAAAGGGCGTTACTATCAGCAACCAGGTACTCCTTCGGATGAATGGACTGTACCAGCTGATCATTATTTTATGATGGGTGATAACCGCGACAACAGCCAAGATAGTCGCTTTTGGGGCTTTGTACCAAAAGAAAACTTGGTGGGTAAAGCTGTCTTTATATGGATGAGTTTTGAATTTGAGAATGGCCCAGATGATGTTTTACCAGGATGGGTTCCAACTGGTGTTCGTTTTGAACGCCTAGGTAATATTCAGTAACAATGAAAAAAAATGTAACAGAATTATATAAACGAATTGGCTACGAATTTGCTGATCAAGGTTTACTTGAACAGGCAATGACGCACCGCAGTCATAAAGGTCAACACAACGAACGCTTAGAGTTTTTAGGCGATTCAATTTTGAGCTTTGTTATTGCCAATGCTTTGTACGACAAATTTCCAAAAGCGCGTGAAGGCGATTTAAGCCGTATGCGCTCTACGCTTGTGCGTGGCCAAACACTTGCTGAATTTGGGCTAGAGTTTGGTTTAGGTGACTACTTGCGCCTTGGGCCGGGTGAGTTAAAAAGCGGTGGTTTTCGTCGTGAATCAACATTAGCTGATGCTGTAGAAGCCATTATAGGGGCTGTGTTTTTAGACTCAAACATAGACCGCTGTGGCGAGCTGATTTTAGCGTGGTACGAATCTCGACTTGATGCTATTTCACCAGGGCTTAATCAAAAAGATCCTAAGACCTTGCTGCAAGAGTATCTACAAGCGCGTAAGTTATCTTTACCGGGCTACACCGTTGTTGATACCAAAGGTCAAGCGCACAATCAAACGTTCACGGTTGAATGTATAGTTGAAGGTATGGATAGCATTATTTCTGTTGGTAGCTCGCGTCGTAAAGCCGAACAAAAAGCTGCCGAAAAAGCATTGAAGATACTAAAAAATGAATCTTGATACCTTAATACAGCCTCATGAAGGTGATATTGATACGTTTTGTGGCATGGTTGCCATTGTTGGCCGCCCTAATGTAGGTAAATCAACATTGCTTAATGAAATCATTGAGCAAAAAGTAAGTATTACCTCGCGCAAGCCACAAACAACTCGCCACCGTATTATGGGTATTCATACCGAAGGGCAACACCAAGCTGTTTATATTGATACGCCGGGCTTACACGTTGAAGAAAAGCGCGCTATTAACCGCTTGATGAACCGTGCTGCATCGAGTTCAATTGGTGATGTCGAGCTTATTATTTTTGTTGTTGAGGGCACTCACTGGAATGCCGATGACGAAATGGTACTTAATAAAGTATCGCAAAGTGGTAAGCCTGTTTTACTTGTTATTAATAAAATTGACCAAGTAAAAGACCGCGATTTAGTATTACCGCATATGAAGATGCTTGGCGACAAATTTGATTTTGTGGGCATAATGCCGGTATCGGCAACACAAGGTAAAAACGTTGATTTAATTAAAGCCGAAGTAACTAAACGCTTACCACCGTGCGAATTTTACTTTCCTGATGACTATGTAACCGACCGCTCAATGCGTTTTATGGCGGCAGAAGTTATTCGTGAAAAGCTAATGCGCTTTATGGGCGAAGAGCTGCCGTATTCTGTTACTGTAGAAATTGAGCAGTTTAAATGGCAAGAAAACGGTGTGTGGCATATCAATGGGTTAATTCTTGTTGAGCGTGAAACCCAAAAACGCATGGTAATAGGTAACAAAGGCGAAAAGCTTAAAGTGATTGGCCGTGAAGCCCGTAAAGACCTTGAAGAAATGCTCGATAACAAAGTGTTTTTAGAGCTTTGGGTTAAAGTTAAATCGGGTTGGGCAGATGATGAACGTGCCTTAAGAAGTTTAGGCTATGGCGAAGATTAACCTGCATTTAACCAACTAATATGGATAGCGACTTCTACACAGCGTACCTATTACATCGGCGTCCTTATAGCGACTCCCAAGTAATGCTCGATATGCTGGTAGAAGGCGTAGGCCAGCTAAGAATGCTAGCCAGAGTGAGTGGTCGCCAGGCCACTAAACACAAAGCACAATTGCAGCCTTTTCAGGCACTGCTTGTTCATTACAGTGGCAAGTACGATTTAAAATACATTAATAAATTTGAGCTACATGGTAATCCTTTATATTTAACAAAGGATAAGCTTTACTGTGGCTTTTATTTAAATGAGCTGACTAACCGCATTGTGCCGGTAAACGAGCCACTTGAACAAGTGTTTGAGCTCTACAAAACTCACCTAGAGAACTTAAATAGCGATGTCGATTTACAATCGGTGCTGCGCTCATACGAATTTCAACTATTAGAGTTGTTGGGTTATGGCGTCGACTTTAGCTTTGATGCCAGTGGTGAGCCAATTGATGAAAGGCAAACGTATAGTTACTTTCCTGAGTTGGGTTTTTTGATGCAACAAGATACGCGCTCAGGGTTTAGCGGCGCGCAGCTCAAAGCGATTGCTAATCATGATTTTAGCCAAAGCGATGTACTCTATATGGCAAAACAATTAAGCCGTTATTTACTAAAACCTTTACTGGGTAATAAACCATTAAAAAGCCGTGAATTATTTATGGCCTCTCAATAAACATATTTTACAGGTAACAAAATGAAAGACATTCTTTTAGGCGTAAACGTTGATCATATTGCAACGCTTCGCCAAGCGCGTGGTACATCATACCCAGACCCAGCACATGCGGCCAGTGTGGCAGAGCACGCCGGTGCAGATGGTATTACTATTCACTTGCGTGAAGACCGTCGCCATATTCAAGACCGCGATGTATACGTAATGGCTAAAACGATTCAAACGCGTATGAATCTTGAAACAGCGGTTACAGATGAAATGATTAACATTGCCCTTGAAGTAAAGCCTGAGTACGTATGTTTAGTACCTGAAAAACGTGAAGAGCTTACGACCGAAGGCGGCCTAGATGTGGCTGGTAACGTAGATAAAATTAAAGCGGCCACTAAAACACTGACTGATGCGGGTATTAAAGTGTCATTATTTATTGATGCCGATAAAGCACAGTTAGATGCAGCTAAAGCGTGTGGTGCACCGTACGTAGAAATTCATACCGGCGCGTATGCAGATGCCACTAATGATGAAGATTTACACAAAGAGCTTGAGCACATACGAGAGGGTGTAAAATACGCGGCGAGCTTAGGCTTAATTGTAAATGCAGGACATGGCCTTCATTATCATAACGTAAAACCAATTGCTGCAATGCCTGAAATTTATGAGCTTAACATTGGCCACGCTATTATTGCGCGCGCAGCTATTGATGGCCTTGAAAAAGCAGTACGCGACATGAAACGCCTCATGATTGAGGCAAGGTTATAAATTTAACCCCACGGTGGCACCATTTCATAGCAATACTTAATTAAGTAAAATGGTATTAAAACCTGTTAAAAGCGCATTTACTGCGCTTTTTTATTACGTGTTTTTTAGCGTTGATGCTCGGTAGCACTTGCATCTGCCATGAGGTTTTCCAGCTCATCCTGAAGCTCAAATAGTTCAGGCTCAACGTTATCTAGCACGCAATCACTTTTAAGTGAGGTTTCTATGGTTTCTGCCAGTGATTTAAGCTTAGGCACACCGGTATAACAGCACGCGCCATGGAATTTGTGGATAACACTTAATACCGTTTGGCAATCGTTTTGCTCAATAGCTTCGTTGAGCTGCGAGAGCGTCTCTGGCACACTTTGTAATAGCATATTGAGCATTTCCAGCGCCAGCTCACCTTTACCCCCTGCACGTTGTAGCGCAAGCGACCAATCTAAGCAGTTACTTTCAAATGGAGCTGGGCTTTGTGACGTTACACTTTTAATTTTGTCGCGGCTTACGGGCGATTGCGGACTATGATCGCATATAATTTGGCTCAGCATGTCCTCATCAATAGGCTTAGTTAGATAGCCTTTAAAGCCATCTTTTAATAGCTGCTCTTTTTCACTGTGCAGTGCATGCGCGGTTACCGCAATAATAGGTGTGTCTTCGTTTAAAGAAGACTCCTTAATAAGTTTACACGCGGTAATGCCATCCATAATCGGCATTTGTATGTCCATAAATATAACATCGTACTTATGGCTTTTACTTAAGCTGTATGCTTGTGAGCCATTGTAGGCCGTATCTATAAATTCAACTTGCTCTTTTAACAAGGTGCAAATAAGTTTTAAGTTTGCATCATTGTCATCTACCACCAGTACTTTTAATGGCAATAATGTTTGGTCGCTTGGCTCAATATTTAAGGTTGGATGATCAAGGCGATAAGGCGCAGCCAGTACTTCACATAATTTACGATGATTAAGCGGCTTACTTAAGCACGCATCGGCGCCGCTGCCAATAAACGCTTCGCGCATATTATGCGATACCGTATTGAGCATAAGGTATAAATAATCGCACGACTCGCGAACCATATTCACATAGCTCTTAAGTCGCTGCATATCATCTACCGATGCCATATCACCAATAATACAAATATCGTACTTAAACATTTTATGTTTGATGGCGTCTAAAAACGCTGCTTCATTAAAACAGGCGGTTACAACCGCTTCCCACTCGTTTAATACAGAAAGCACAGAGTGGTGCGTATGCTCGTGTGGCTCTAGGTATAATATGCGTTTACCAATAAGTGATTTAGAAGGTAAGTCGTTACTAAAGGTATGATCAGGCAACCTAAACACACCATTAAAGGTAAAACAGGTGCCGCTTCCCGGGGCTGAATTTAGCGTTATTCGGCCATTCATAGCCTCTACAATATGTTTGGTAATAATGAGACCTAAACCAGTGCCGCCAAATTTTCGGGTGATGGAGGAATCTGCTTGGCCAAATGCAGTAAATAACGCATCTTGCTTATCCATTGGAATACCCACACCGGTATCGGTTACTGATACTAAAATAGAAGCGCGGTCTTCATCTAATAAGCGGTAGCTTATATCAACTTTTATAGAGCCTTTTTCAGTAAACTTAATGGCATTACTTAACAAGTTAATAAGGACTTGTTTAAGGCGAGTGGGGTCACCGGTTAAATCATCAGGCACTTGTGGGTTGATATAAATAGATAGCTCAAGTTGTTTTTCATGCGCCGAGGGAGCTAATAATGTCATAACCTCGTTTACGCTATCGCGCAGTTGAAACTGGATTGATTCAAGCTCCATTGCGCCTGCTTCAAGTTTAGAAAAATCTAAAATGTCGCTAATAATTGTCAATAAACTATTGGCAGAAAGCTCTATGGTATCGAGGTAATCTTTTTGATGTTTATTTAAAGGTGTTTTATACAATTGGCGCGTAAAGCCAATAACCCCATTAAGCGGGGTGCGTAACTCGTGACTCATTTTAGCTAAAAAGTCGGACTTAACGCGGTTAGCATCTTGCGCCTCTTTTTTGGCCATGGTTAGCTGAATATTTGAAGTTTCGTATTGCTCTAGGGTTTCGCGGTAATCACTCGTGGCCTGATCAATATTTTTCTGCATTTCGTCTTTTTGCATAACCATAGTGTGGGCAATGGTATTAAGCCCTTCACGCAAAAGTTCAAATTCGCCCATCATGGTGTCGTTTAAACCCGTGTCTCTTTTACCCTCAACTAGTTTGTCGGTGGCAAGTACTAACTTATTAAGCGGGTTCATAAACATACGGCTAAGCTTAAGCGCTAAAATAGATGCCAATATTATTGAAAATAAAATAACAATGCCGCTAATTAAAACCGCTCGCTGCTGGCCTATAATCGCTTGGTCTTTGTTAAGTTGTAAAATAACGGTGCCAAGCGGGGTTTGAAAATCATTAATATCCCATTTTGATACCGGCGCAGAATGATTAAAAATAGGGGTGTAGAACGTGATTAACTCTTCTGATTTATTAATTTTTGTTGTGTGAAGATTTTCAATTTGTTCTTTTTGAGTTAGTTCATCAAACGAGCGATGATAGTTACTGGTCATAATAAGCTGATTGCTGGTATCAAAAATAGCAATCGATTTAATGGTTGGGGAGTGCTTATTGTGTGTGTAACTAATCAGACGGTTAAGCAGCTTTTTATTTTTTTCAAGTAAAGGCTGCTCTAAAGCAATTGCTAAGGGTTCAGATATTGAGCTGCCTTGTTGATATAAAATTTCATCAAGCTCAATGTAACGATTTATTGTAAAATAGCCGCCAAGTAACAAACCAATGATCACTGTGGGGATCAAGGTTAAGGTTAAAACAGAATCACGTAAGCCTAATTTGGTCATAATGGAAGCGTTATTATCATTATTAGTATGGATCGAGTATATACGGTTCATCGGCTATTCTCAAAGCATCTGATTTGCTTATACGTAATACAAAATTTAAGGTAATGCCGCATGGCGCAAATTTTTAAAGCAAAGAAAAAACCACTTAAACAGCAAACACTCACACTTAATATTACGGCCATGGATCATCAAGGGCGGGGCGTTGCCAAACACAATAACAAAGTGTGCTTTGTAAGCGGCGCTTTAATGAATGAAAAAGTAACGGCAAGCCTAATTGAAGATAAAGCCAAGTACAGTAGTGCAAAGCTGGTTAAGGTTATTAATCCAAGCGGTGCGCGCACGCAGCCTTTTTGTCAGCATTATAATCACTGTGGTGGTTGCCAGTTGCAGCACCTAGAAATAAATCAGCAAGTGGTTGAAAAGCAAAATGCAGTGACGCAACTGTTTCAAAAATTTGCCAAATTAAGCGACTTAAATTGGCAAGCGCCTCTTTTAAGTAAGCCCACTCATTACAGACGCAGTGCGCGTATTGCCGTAATGTATGATAAAGCCGCTAAAAAAATGCGAGTTGGGTATCGTGCGCCTAGCTCTAAAAATGTGATTAGTATTGAGCAATGTGATGTGCTTAGTAAGGCATTTACTAACGTATTTAGTATTTTTGAAACGCTTATTAATCAATACAAAGCGCTACACAGTATAAGTCATTTGCAGTTGTGCCAAAACGAAGCTGGGAACTTTATTGTTATTCGCCATACTAAAGCGATACCAGATGAAGCCAAAAGCTACGTACAAGAAGCAGCAAACGCACAGCAGTGGTTAATTACCTGGCAAGACAACAGCGATGTTATAGAGCAGGCTCATTTGCCTACGCCGTATTATTTTTTAGAAAAGTTTAAATTAAAATTTGAATTTGGCCTTGGTAATTTTATTCAAGTAAATGATGATGTTAACCAAGCTATGTTAGCTCAGTCAGTAAATTGGCTTAACTTGCAAGGAAACGAGCAAGTATTGGATTTATTTTGTGGTATTGGTAACTTTTCATTAGTGCTAGCCCAGCATGCTAAATCGGTTATTGGAGTAGAAGGGGTTGCATCGGCGGTTGCAATGGCGACGCAAAATGCGCAAACTAACTCTATCACTAATGCGCACTTTCATTGTTTTGATTTAACGCAAAAAATTGAAACAGCACAATGGTTTAATAAGGCGCTAGACGTATTAGTATTAGACCCTTCTCGCACAGGTGCTATGGCTGTTTTAGAGCAACTACCTTTAAAGCAGTTTAAAACCATTTTATATGTCTCTTGCGATCCTGTTACTTTAGCCCGTGACAGTGCAATTATTTCGCAAGCAGGCTTTGAAGTTACTAAAACTGGGCTAATGAATATGTTTCCACATACAGGACACATAGAAACAATGGCGTTATTTCAACGGAGGTAAAGCGTTTTATGGTCGCTACACGTCAATCACATCAGCAGGACGACAAAGGTGACTTTGCTACTAGCCTAAAACAGTTAGCGTTATCGCAAGAGAAAATAACGCTACTAAACAAAGCGCAAGCATTGTGTGTTACATGTGACAACCAAGCACGGCAAAACACGGCCATAGAAATGGTCGAGATTTTAGCCGAGCTAAATTTAGATGCAGAATCTCTCGCAACCGCGTATCTCACGCATTACTACTTAAATGACTTAGTAGACCTTGAAACCGTAGAAGCACAACTTGGCAAAAATGTAGCCATGCTTTTAACAGGGGTTGCGCAAATGGCTGCTATTAGTACTTTATCGCACCAAGGTAAAGGCACTATGCAGGTAGATAACATTCGTAAAATGTTACTTACCATGGTTGAAGATGTGCGCGCTGTAGTGATTAAACTTGCTGAGCAAGTGTGCCATTTACGCAATGTAAAAAATGGCGATGAAGAAGAGCGTGTTATTGCCGCTAAAGAAACCGCCGATATTTTTGCCCCGTTAGCAAACAGGTTAGGTATAGGCCAGCTTAAGTGGGAACTAGAAGATTTATCGTTTAGGTATTTACACCCCGACACCTATAAAAGCATTGCTAAACAACTTGATGACAAACGCCTTGCTCGTGAAGCCTATATGGAAGATATGGTTGCGCAAGTAAAAGCTCGCCTAAGCGAAGCCGGTATTGAGGCGCAAGTGTATGGCCGCCCTAAGCACATTTACAGCATTTATAAAAAAATGCAGCAAAAAAACTACGAGTTTGATCAGCTGTTTGATATTAGAGCAATGCGAATTGTTGTAGAGCGCCTGCAAGATTGTTACGGCGCGCTAGGTATTGTGCACACTAATTGGCGCCACCTAAATAAAGAGTTTGACGACTACGTTGCTACACCCAAACAAAATGGCTATCAATCAATTCATACCGTGGTATTTGGCCCTGAAGGGAAAACCGTTGAAATACAAATACGCACCAGCGAAATGCACCAAGATGCAGAGCTAGGCGTAGCCGCGCACTGGATGTATAAAGAAGGCGCTTTACCTGGGCGTGACTCAGGCTACGAGCAAAAAATTAGCTGGTTGCGCAAATTATTGCAATGGCAAGAAGAAGTGGTTGATGGGGGCGATTTAGCCGAAGAGCTTAAAAACCAAGTTGTAGAAGACCGCGTCTATATATTTACCCCAAGCGGCGATATTATCGATTTACCTGTTGGCGCTACACCGCTTGATTTTGCTTACTACATTCACTCAAATGTAGGGCACCGCTGTATAGGGGCTAAAGTATTTGGCAAAATAGTGCCGTTTACACATCAGCTATCAACGGGCGATCAGGTAGAAATTCTCACGCAAAAGCAGCCTAATCCAAGCCGCGATTGGCTAAATCCATCGCTTGGTTATATTAAATCGTCGCGTGCAAGGGCTAAAATCCATCATTGGTTTAAACAGCTCGACCGCGATAAAAACTTAAGCGCCGGTAAAGAGATTCTAGATAACGAACTGCAAAAGCTAGATTTAACCTACAAAGATTTAGACCCAGCTATTAAGCGCTTTAATTTTAAAGAACTAGATGACTTAATGGTTGCCATAGGTGCCGGCGATGTTCGCTTAAACCAAATGCTTAACTTTGTCAGTGATCGTACCGAAGAAGAACCCGTAATTCGTTTTAAAGCGCCAAGTAAAGTAACTGGCGATAAAAACGGCATTGTGGTGGATGGCGTGGGCAGCTTAATGAGCCACGTTGCTAAGTGTTGTCGCCCAGTACCTGGCGATAAAATAATTGGCTATATTACACAAGGCCGTGGCATTGGGGTACACCGCGAAGATTGCGATTCATTTAACAACTTAAAAGAGCAACACCCAGAGCGTGTTATATCGGTTAGTTGGTCAGATGAAATAAATGGCTCTTATGCGCTAAGTATAAAAATAGAAGCAAGCGATCGCTCAGGTTTAATTCGCGATATTAGCTCTGTACTGGCTAACGAAAAAGTAAATGTGATCAACATGAACGTTAATACTGTTGGGGCCGATCAGTTAGCGGTATTTACTATGCAAATAGAAGTGCATGACCTATCGGGCACAAACCGGGTTTTGTCTAAATTGCATCAAATTGAAGGTGTTCACAGTGCCAAGCGAAACCAATAAAATGGCAAACGTTAACGCACTTGAGCAACTACTCGATATTATGGCGTTGCTTCGCGATCCTACCGACGGTTGCCCGTGGGATCGCAAGCAAAACTTTAAATCGATTGTTCCGCACACGCTAGAAGAAGCCTTTGAAGTGGCCGACTGCATAGAGTCGGGTAATTTAAACGAGCTTAAAAATGAGCTGGGTGATTTACTGTTTCAAATCGTTTTTTACGCACAACTTGCTAAAGAGCAGGACATGTTTGATTTTAACGACGTGGTTAGTGAGCTAAATAGTAAACTTACCCGCCGTCACCCTCATGTTTTTAACACTAAGCAAGCGTTAACCGACGAGCAATTAGCAAAGCAATGGCAAGCAATTAAAGCACAAGAGCGTGCAGCAAAAGTACAGCCAAGCAAAGCCTCACTTTGGCAAGATATACCCACCAATATGCCAAGCCTAACTAAAGCTAAAAAAATTCAGCAGCGTGTTGCCGCACTTGGTTTTGATTGGCCAAGCTACCACGGGGCACTTGATAAAGTAAGTGAAGAAGTACTTGAAGTAAAAGAAGCGCTTGAGCACGACCCTTCATCCGATCATACAGCAGAAGAAATAGGCGACTTATTATTTGCCACGGTAAATGTGGCTCGCCATGTTAAACGCGACCCAGAGCAACTACTCAGACAAGCCAACGATAAGTTCTCGGCGCGCTTTGAAAAAGTGCAAGGTTATTTAATTGCAAAAGGTAAAAGTTTAGAGCGCGCAACGCTTGACGAAATGGAAGAAGCATGGGAAGCCATTAAAAAAGCGAAATAAGATTAGCTCAGTACAACCTAATGTTAATCACCGAACATTTTTTGTGCGTCTAAACGCTATTTTTAGCTGGATTGCTCAACGCTGTTTTGGTACAATTTCGCCCCGTCTTGATGATATACCCAGAGTCTCTTTCTCGGGTGTTATATTCCTTTTAATTCCTGATATTCTAGGGTTCGCATGAGTACAAAATTTATCTTCGTTACTGGCGGGGTTGTTTCTTCGTTGGGTAAAGGTATTGCAGCAGCGTCATTGGCAGCTATTTTAGAGGCCCGCGGTTTAGATGTTACCATTTTAAAGCTGGATCCTTACATAAACGTTGACCCAGGCACAATGAGCCCAATTCAACACGGTGAAGTATACGTTACAGAAGACGGCGCCGAAACGGATCTTGATTTAGGTCACTACGAGCGTTTTATTCGCACCAAAATGACCAGCCGCAACAACTTCACACAAGGGCGAGTGTACGAAGATGTACTACGTCGTGAGCGCCGTGGTGAATACTTAGGTGCAACCATTCAGGTTATTCCACACATCACAAACGACATTAAGCAACGTGTATACGACGGTGCTGAAGGTCATGATATTGCGATTGTAGAAATTGGTGGCACAGTAGGTGATATTGAATCACAACCATTTATTGAAGCAATTCGTCAGTTAGGTACAGAAATTGGCCGCGAACGCGCGCTATTTATTCACCTAACACTAGTGCCATTCTTAGGCCCTGCAGGCGAAGTGAAAACAAAACCAACACAGCACTCGGTTAAAGAGTTACGCTCTGTAGGTATTCAGCCAGATATTCTTATTTGTCGCTCAGACCGTAAATTGCCTAACAATGAACGTGCAAAAATTGCATTGTTCACAAACGTTGAAGAAAAAGCGGTTATTTCGCTTCCTGACGTAGACAGCATTTACAAAATTCCTGCGCTATTAAAATCACAAGAGCTAGATAACTTTGTGTGTCGTCGTTTCCACCTTGACGCACCAGAAGCTGATTTAGTTGAATGGGAACAAGTACTTTATCAAGAGTCTAACCCGACTGGCGAAGTAACGATTGGTATGGTTGGTAAGTACATTGAACTACCAGATGCATACAAATCAGTTAACGAAGCACTAAAGCATGCAGGTCTTAAAAACCGTTTAACCATTAATATTGAATACGTTGACTCGCAAGACTTAGAAAGCAAAGGGGTAGAACTGCTTTCTCATCTAGACGCTATTTTAGTACCAGGTGGTTTTGGCGGCCGTGGTGTTGAAGGTAAAATTTTAGCGGCTAAGTATGCCCGTGAAAACAAAGTACCTTACCTAGGCATTTGTTTAGGTATGCAAGTAGCGCTTATTGAATACGCACGTAATGTTGCAGGTTTAACCGACGCTAACTCAACTGAGTTTAATATTCACTCAAAAGCGCCAGTGGTGGGCTTAATCACAGAGTGGTTAGATGCTGAAGGTAACATTGAAATACGTGATGAAAAATCTGATTTAGGTGGCACCATGCGTTTAGGCGCACAAAAATGTCACTTAACGCCGGGTTCTAAGGTGCACGAAGTGTACGGCAATACAGAAATTATTGAACGTCACCGTCATCGCTACGAAGTAAACAACAACTTTGTAGAGCAATTAGAGCAAGCAGGCTTAAGCTTTACCGGTTTATCAGAAGATAAAAAACTAGTAGAGATCATCGAAAACAAAGATCACCCATGGTTTATTGCCGCGCAATTCCACCCGGAATTTACGTCAACACCACGTGATGGTCACCCGTTATTTGAAGGGTTTGTAGCAGCCGCTCATACTCATCAAAAAACGTCTTCGTAATTAATAAAAGCCGTGCATATTGCACGGCTTTTTTGTCTAAAGGGCTGACTAAAAGATATAAAACGTAGTAAAGTTAGCTGAACTCACCATTTTGGGAATATAGAGGAATCAAGATGTCAGAAATCGTAAAAGTAATTGGTCGCGAAATTATGGACTCGCGTGGTAACCCTACTGTTGAAGCTGATGTATATTTAGCTGATGGTTCTTGGGGCCGCGCTGCCGCTCCTTCAGGTGCATCAACAGGTACTCGCGAAGCACTAGAGCTACGTGATGGTGACAAAGCCCGTTACTTAGGTAAAGGCGTATTAAACGCAGTTGGTTTTATTAACAACGAAATTGCGGATGCGCTTAAAGGCCAAAATGCATTAGAGCAAAGTGCTGTAGATAAAGTAATGCTAGATTTAGATGGCACCGAAAATAAAGAAAAACTAGGTGCAAATGCTATCTTAGCGGTATCACTAGCAACTGCAAAAGCCGCTGCACAATTTAAAAAAGTTGAGCTTTACGAGCACATCGCAGACTTAAACGGTACACCAGGTGTTTACTCAATGCCGTTACCTATGATGAACATCATCAACGGTGGTGAGCACGCAGATAACTCTGTAGATATTCAAGAATTTATGATCCAACCTGTTGGCGCTGAAAACTTCCGCGAAGGCCTACGTATGGGCGCTGAAGTATTCCACAGCCTTGCTAAAGTATTAAAAGCAGACGGCCACTCTACAGCGGTAGGTGATGAAGGTGGTTTTGCACCAAACCTTGCATCAAACGAAGCGGCACTTGCTGCTATTAAAACAGCTGTAGCAAACGCAGGTTACGAGCTAGGTAAAGATATTACACTGGCTATGGACTGTGCAGCATCTGAGTTTTACGACAAAGAAGCAAACATTTACGATCTAAAAGGTGAAGGCAAAAAGTTCACTTCAGAAGAGTTTAACTACTTCTTAAAAGATTTAACTGAGCAATACCCAATTGTATCTATTGAAGATGGCTTAGATGAGTCAGATTGGGATGGCTTTGCGCACCAAACTAAATTAATGGGCGATAAAATCCAATTAGTTGGCGATGATTTATTCGTAACTAACACTAAGATTTTAAAACGCGGTATTGATAACGGTATTGCTAACTCAATCCTAATTAAATTTAACCAAATTGGTTCACTAACTGAAACGTTAGCAGCAATCAAAATGGCTAAAGATGCAGGCTTTACAGTTGTTATTTCACACCGTTCTGGCGAAACAGAAGATGCAACTATTGCTGATTTAGCGGTAGGTACTGCTGCTGGTCAAATTAAAACAGGTTCATTGAGCCGCTCTGACCGTGTTGCTAAGTACAACCAACTTCTTCGCATTGAAGAAGCGCTAGGTTCTAAAGCACCTTACAACGGTCTTAAAGAAGTTAAAGGTCAGTAATTCTATTCTATATAGAATCTTATTTTTAATTTTAGATGATAAAATCCTCGCTAATGCGGGGATTTTTTATGCCTGATAATTTATCAAAGAGATGAGAATGCTTTGTAGGCGTTAAGCTTGCTGACGCGCGCACGCAGTGCGAAAAAGGACATAATATTTTCTGCACAGCTCAGAGCTGAAATTGCTGCTTTAAAATAGCCCCTGTAAAACTGGTTTTTAAATAAAAACCACGCGGTAAGGTTTTTATTGTTTGCCCATTTGGACCAATAGCATCGGTAACTACTTTGCTATTAGCGGCTTTAGGCCTAATTTGTATAGCATCCCCTAAATGGCCCGATATTTCATCAACTCGCCCAAGCGCTATTAACTCCATTTGTTCTTCCCAGTCTCGTTGTAGCAACGCATCTTGCTCAGGCGTAGGCTGCCATAAAAAGCCACTGCCTATGGTTCTATCAAAAGGCGCAATATCGCGCTCACTCAATATAGGCAGCCATAAAACATGATTGAGTTTTTTACGCACAGCGCTTGTATGCCACGTCATGCCGGTTACGTTTATAAGGGGGGTAACCGACACAAAAGTGGTTTCTAAGGGTTTTCCTTTATACGAAATAGGCAGTGTTTTTAATTCAATGCCTAAATCTTCAAAGTCGGGGAGGGGTTTTGAGCCTGCAGTAGCGCCTAACACGTATTCAATAAGTTGCCCGGTCCAGCCTTTTTCGCGTAATAGGTCGTCAGGGGTTTTAAAGCTGTATTGAGAGGCTAATTGCCCTAATGTTAAACCGGCAATAGCGTTTACGCGTTGCATTAAGTCATTAATTGAATGGGGTTTTGTTGGTCGCATTCTACTCATTTACCTTGAATAATTAACAGCGCCATGATAGCAAAACCCCCGTAAGGTGGATATCTTTGCTTTTGGTTGTTTTTTATACGCACTGTGTTTGGCGTAATTTTGCTCACCCCAAAAGGTCACAGTTTAACTGTAAGTGACTGACTAGCTTCAATATTTTCAATTAACTCATTCAGCTTTAATTAAGTTAGCAAATTCTATATGGGATAAATACAACTATATAAACATGTTTATCCACAGAATCTGTGGAGAAAGCGAGTTTTTAGATCTGCTATTGTGGACTTGTTTGCAAAATAGCCTTGTTTATCAAAAGTTATACACAAGCTGTGAGTAAATAGCACTAAACATAATAATCAAGGCATAGCTTAGCTTTTTTTGCTAAAAGTTGCGTCAATTAGGGGTTATTTTATCCTTGTAATTACTCAGTGCTCATTTAAGGTTAAGTCGTTATGCACAGTGTAAATAGTAAACGTGCGATTAGGGCGTGATGACTTTGGGGATAATAGTGTTTGCCGAATTGCAGCTAATGTGGAACAATCATTAAAAATCGACTTACAAATGAGGCACTAAGGTGATTGATGCCGAAGGTTTTCGTGCCAATGTCGGAATTGTAATTTGCAATAATCAGGGGCAGGTTTTTTGGGCTAGACGTTACGGTCAACATTCTTGGCAATTTCCCCAAGGCGGTGTTGATGACGGAGAAACACCCGAACAAACCATGTACCGTGAATTACACGAAGAAGTAGGTTTGCGACCAGAAGATGTAGAAATAGTTGCAAGCTCAAAACATTGGTTACGCTATAAATTACCCAAGCGATTAATTCGCCGCGACTCTAGTCCGGTGTGTATTGGGCAAAAACAAAAATGGTTTTTATTAAAACTGCGTTGCAAAGATGAAGATGTAAACTTGCTTAAAACACATCATCCCGAGTTTGATGATTGGCGCTGGGTGAGTTATTGGTACCCAGTAAGGCAAGTGGTGTCGTTTAAACGCGATGTATACAGACGGGTGATGAAAGAGTTTGCACCGTTTGCAATGCCTTTTAATAAAAGAGAACATCATAAAGAACAGTGGCGACACAAAAGGTAGTAGCATAATTATAAAATAAGGAGCAGGTAATGCTGGCAACACTTAGAACCATTGCTGAGTCTGTTTCGCAACAAGCGAATTTAGACAGTGCCTTAGTGTGCTTTGTGAAAATGGTTAAAGAGGCCATGAAAACCCAGTGCTGCTCTATTTATTTTGCCGACTACAGCCAAGATAACTTTGTACTTATGGCAACCGAAGGCCTTAACCCCGACGCCGTAGGTAAGTTTAGAATTGGTTTTACCGAAGGGCTTGTAGGTTTAGTAGCCCAGCGTGAAGAACCCATTAATATTGCTTTTGCAAAATCTCATCCGCGTTTTAAGCTCTCCCCCGAAGTAAACGAAGAAGGTTACAATGCCTTTTTGTCTGTACCTGTTGTGCATCAAAAAAAGGTATTGGGCGTTATTGTTGTACAACAAAAAATGGCGCGGGTTTTTAGCCAAGACGAAGAGTCGTTTTTAATTACCCTTTCAGCGCAGCTAGCCTCGCAACTTGCGCATGCTGAAATAAAAGAGCTTTTACGCCAAGACGAATCATCACACCAAACCTCAGTGCTCAAAGGGGTATCGAGTGCACCAGGTATTGGGATTGGCCAAGCCTTTGTGGTACTGCCTAAGCTTGATTTTAAATCTATAGAGCTAAAAAAAGATCCCGATAGCGCCGAGCAGCGCCGTTTGTTTACACAAGCCGTTGCTGCCACCCGCAAAGAATTTAATACCCTGTCTATGACCTTGAGTGACTCAATTCCGCGAGAAGCACTCGCGGTATTTGATGTATACCAACAATTACTTGATGCCAAAAGTTTAGGCCACAATGTTGAGGTACAGTTACAAGAGGGCTGGTGTGCAAAAAGCGCCTTAAAAATTGTTATTGAGCGGCTTATCTCGCAGTTTAATGCCATGCAAGACCCCTACATTAAAGAGCGCGCAGTTGATGTAAAAGACATTGGTTTAAGGGTATTACACCACCTTGTAAACACAGAGCACGCAGTAAAAGATTACCCACCCAATACCATATTAATTGCTAATACCTTAACGCCCGCCATGCTGGCTGAAGTACCCAACGGGCATTTAGCGGGTGTAGTGAGTGTGAATGGCTCAGCCAATAGCCATGCCTCTATATTAACCCGAGCGATGGGAATACCGGCTATTTGGGGTATTGAAGATTTACCCTTATTGCAATTTGATGCCAAACCAATGATTTTAGATGCCTTTGCTGGGCGTTTATATATTTCTCCTTCGCAAGTGTTACTCGATGAATACGCACAGTTAAAGCACCAAGATAAACTACTCAATAACCGCTTTTTAGCAGAGCAAAGTGCGCAGTCGGTTACCTTAGATGGTGAGCAAATAAATTTAATGCTAAATGCAGGGCTTGAGCTTAATACAGAGCAAAGCAGTGCGCATATTTGCGATGGGGTAGGGCTTTATCGTACCGAAGCATGGTTTATGCAAAAGGGGCAATTTCCATCGCAAGCTGAGCAAGAAAACTGGTATAGGGAGGTGCTAAAAAGTTACCACCCAGCGCCTGTGGTTATGCGAACCCTAGATATTGGTGGCGATAAAGTTTTAGATTACTTTAATATCACCGAAGAAAATCCCTTTTTAGGGTGGCGCGGCATACGCATAAGCCTTGACCATCCAGAGCTGTTTTTAGATCAGCTCAAAGCTATGTTAAAAGCAAACATGGGCTTAGGTAATTTAAAAATAATGCTGCCTATGATCAGCGGTACAGAAGAGGTAGACGAAGCGCTCGCGTTATTTGAACAAGCTTATTTTGAACTGGCAGAAAAACACCCAGAGCAAAACTTGGAGCGCCCAGAAGTGGGCATTATGCTTGAAGTACCCTCAAGTATATTTATGCTCGACGAGTGGGCTAAAAAAGTAGATTTTTGCTCAGTAGGCAGTAACGATTTAACGCAATACTTACTTGCTGTCGATAGAGCAAATGCGCGTGTGGCTCAGTTATTTAACCCATATCACCCCGGTGTGTTAAGGGTATTAAATAAAGTAGCGAATGAATGTAATAAACACCGTTTACCCTTTAGTTTATGTGGCGAGCTAGGCGGCGAGCCAGAGGGCGCTATTTTACTCATTGCCATGGGTTATAGGCATTTAAGTATGAACATGTCGTCGTTAACTAAAGTAAAGTGGATTTTAAGGCGCTTAAATATTAACGATATGCAGCAATTACTCGCAGAGTGCTTAGTGCAATCGAACGCTAAACAGGTACTGCGCTTAACGCGCAATTTTATGATTGAACACCAATTAGGCGATCTGTTTTATACCGCCAAATAATGCAGCGCTTAAAGATGCTATTAACTTTATAATCCTTTAATATAGGCGCACGAAAAGGTATTTGAGAACACTATGTATGACTTAGCTTTACTCGTGGCCAGTTGTGCGCTACTTGGCTGTGTAGTTGGCTTTTTAGCTGGGCTATTAGGGATAGGCGGCGGTTTAATTATTGTGCCTGTTTTAAGTAGCTTATTACTGATGTTTGACGTTACTTCACCTGATCACGTATTAGTTATTTCTATTGCAACATCGCTTGCCTCTATTTTATTCACTTCTACTTCTTCAGTCTTGGCTCATCATAAAAATGATAATGTGCCGTGGCAAATTGCACCGTGGGTTATGTCGGGTGTAGGCTTAGGCGCGTTAATAAGTGGCTTTGCCGCAAGTTTAATACCCGAACAAGCATTACGCAGCGTGTTTGCAATAAGTGTTGTATTTATTGCAGGCAGAATGGTGTTGGCATCACGTAGTAAATCGCTTAAAGAAAAACCGCTACCAAAAGGGATTATTTTAGGGAGCATTTCTGCTCTTATGGGCGCGCTTTCTGGTTTAATAGGTATTGGTGGCGGCGCACTTATTGCCCCTATGCTTAATTACTTTTCAGTTGATATGAAAAAAGCGATAGGCTGTGCATCAGCGAGCGGCATTGTTATCGCACTATTTGGCTCTATTGGTTATATAAGCGCAGGCTGGCAGGTAACCGATTTAGCCCATGGGTTCGCAGGGTTTGTATACTTACCTGCATTATTTGGTATTGTAATAACATCGTGGTTTGTGGCGCCCTTAGGGGCTAAAGCAACTCATTATTTACCTGTTAATATAATAAAGAAAATTTTCGCGGTGTTGCTTGTGCTCATCGCACTTAAAATGGTTTTTAGCTAAAGGTTTATTTATGGCACTTGAGTTTCCTCAAATCGATCCAATAATTTTTTCTGTTGGACCGCTAAGCGTACGTTGGTACGGTTTAATGTATTTAATTGGTTTTGCATTTGCGATGTGGTTTGCTAATCGTCAAGCCGAAAAACCAAACTCTGGTTGGACTAAAGAGCAAGTTAGCGACTTGCTTTTTTACGGCATGCTAGGGGTTATTTTAGGCGGCAGAATTGGCTATGTATTGTTTTATCAGTTTAGCTACTTTTTAGAAAATCCATTATATTTATTTAGAATTGACCAAGGCGGTATGTCTTTCCACGGCGGAACATTAGGGGTTATTACCGCTATTATACTATTTGCCAAAACCCGCAAAAAATCACTATTTGCAGTGGGAGATTTTGTGGTGCCGCTGGTTCCGGTAGGCTTATTAGCAGGGCGTATTGGTAACTTTATAAATGGCGAATTATGGGGCCGCGTAAGCGATGTGCCATGGGCAATGGTATTTCCAACGGGTGGGCCGCTTGCACGTCACCCATCGCAGTTATACGAAGCCTTTTTTGAAGGGCTAGTCCTGTTTTTAATTTTATTATGGTTTATTAAAAAGCCTCGCCCTGCAGGCAGTGTAGCTGGTGTATTTTTATTAGGGTACGGCGTATTTAGATTTTGTATTGAATATTTCCGCCAACCAGATGCGCAGCTTGGCCTATTTGCCGATTTTATCTCAATGGGTCAAATACTCTCGTTACCTATGATAATTGGTGGCCTAGGGCTATTAATTTGGGCGTACAAAAAACCGCAACCTGTAACCGCAGCAAAGGCATAGTAAGAACAGATCATGAAACAATATTTAAAATTATGTCAGCGCATCGTTGACGAAGGTGTATGGGTAGAAAACAAACGCACAGGCACGCGCTGCTTAACCGTTATTAATGCCGACTTAGAATACGATGTAGGTAATAATAAATTTCCTATGATCACCACTCGTAAAAGTTACTACAAAGCCGCTATAGCAGAGCTTTTAGGTTACTTACGAGGGTACGATAGTGCAGCGCAATTTCGCGATATAGGCTGTAAAACGTGGGATGCAAACGCAAACGATAATAACGCATGGCTAAATAACCCTAACCGCAAAGGCGAGGACGACATGGGCCGCGTTTATGGCGTGCAAGGGCGTAATTGGCAGCGCCCAGATGGCTCAACGCTCGATCAGCTTGCTAAAGTAATAAATAACTTAAAAAACGGGATTGATGACAGAGGTGAAATAATTACCTTTTATAATCCTGGTGAGTTTGAGCTTGGTTGCTTGCGCCCATGTATGCACACGCATACGTTTTCGCTGCTTGGCGACACGCTGTATTTAACATCGTATCAGCGCAGTTGCGATGTGCCTCTAGGGCTTAATTTTAATCAAATTCAGTGCTTTGTATTACTGGCATTGGTAGCGCAAATTACCGGCCATAAAGCAGGTAAGGCGTATCATAAAATTGCTAACGCGCATATTTACGAAAACCAGTTACCGTTAATGCGCGATGTACAGCTAACACGTGAGCCGTTTGACTCACCGCAATTAAATATTAACCCAAACATAAAATCACTAGAAGATATAGAAACATGGGTAACACGAGACGATTTTGAAGTAGTAGGCTATCAATGCCACGAACCAATCCAATATCCGTTTTCAGTATAATAAGATTAAGGAGAACAAGATGAAAGCAGTGATCCCCGTAGCAGGCCTTGGAACGCGTATGTTACCTGCCACAAAAGCTATTCCTAAAGAGATGCTCCCAGTGGTAGACCGCCCGCTTATTCAATATGTAGTAAATGAAGCGGTAGCAGCAGGTGTTAAAGAGATTGTACTTGTAACACACTCAAGTAAAAACTCTATCGAAAACCATTTTGATACCAGCTTTGAGCTAGAAGCCACGCTTGAAAAACGCGTAAAGCGGCAATTACTTGCCGAAGTACAGGCAATTTGCCCTAAAGATGTGACCATTATTCACGTACGCCAAGGCGAAGCCAAAGGCTTAGGCCACGCAATTAACTGTGCAGCGCCAATTATTGGCAACGAACCCTTTGTGGTTATTTTGCCAGATGTAATTGTTGATGACGTAGAGAGCGACCTTAAAAAAGACAACCTAGCAGAGATGATCGCCCGTTTTGAAGAAACTAAGCACAGCCAAATTATGGTTGAGCCAGTACCAATGGACGAAGTAGACAAATTTGGTGTTGTTGATTTAGGTGACGTAGAGCTTCACCAAGGTGAAAGCTCGCCAATTATTAACATGGTAGAAAAGCCGCCAGTAGATGAAGCACCTTCAAACCTATCGGTAGTAGGGCGTTATGTATTAAGCGAAAACATCTGGCCACTGCTTGCTAAAACGCCGCAAGGGGCTGGCAACGAAATTCAACTTACAGATGCAATTGCCATGCTAATGCAGCAAGAAAAAGTAGACGCGTACGCAATGAAAGGGCGCAGCCACGATTGCGGTAGCAAAATAGGCTACTTAAAAGCAACGATAGAGTTTGCTCTGCGCCGCGACGA
Organism: Pseudoalteromonas sp. P1-30; assembly: GCF_001400005.1. Classification (NCBI taxonomy): domain Bacteria; kingdom Pseudomonadati; phylum Pseudomonadota; class Gammaproteobacteria; order Alteromonadales; family Pseudoalteromonadaceae; genus Pseudoalteromonas; species Pseudoalteromonas sp. P1-30. Next base: position 5,842 of record NZ_LKBC01000003.1, on the reverse strand, counting down.
GTTTGCAGATGATTTAAAAACATTTATTAAATCGTTAATTTAGTTTTTATTAAATTACCCACCAAGGCGCCTGTTTAGGCGCCTTTTTTAGTGCTAAATTATTAATACAAAAATAGGTATGGGTTTACTTAATTTTAACGCCGCCAGTAATAAAGATGGTCTACGCTTAATTATGTTCTGAATTTGACTTGCGTTATATAGCAACATAACGTAATTTATATTGTAAAGTTTATGTTAATTGGCATCAAAGTTGTATTAAAAGCCAAACTCACGGAAGGGTCATGTTAATTTTATCTATGCAGGTAAATTAGCGTGCGGGAGCAAAAATCGCTCATTGTTTAAATTGCTAAGTTAAACGCTTTCTTGTGAGAATGTTTAACTGAAATGTAAGTGCACAGGCACTGCTTTCAGGATAACGGGTACATGCTTAAATTAAAAAAATACTATAAACACTTTTTTGTATGCCTTTTTACGCTTACGTTTGGCACGGCGTGCTCTATTACGCCTACCGCTAAACCTGCTGTTGATAATGAAATACCTAACACCACGCCCGATTACGTATCGATAACTGCACTAGAGCTTGCGCAATTAAAAGATGCCGCAATGCAATGGCAGCAAGCACGCGCCGGTATAGAGCGTATTTTAAAGCTTGAAAAAGAAATTACTTACCTGGTTAATCATATAGATATAATAAACTCTAAAGCTATTGCACAATCTAATTCAAGCCCTGCCTACAGCAGCCGTTACACTCGCACGCCTTCGCGTACAACCATCAACGAGCCGCGTCGTCAGCAAACTTACAAAGCTGCTAACAATAACCAAAAGCAAACTATAAAGCTTAATACCCCTAAACATGTATTTGCATTACAAGTTGCCTCGGTTGATTCTAAGCAGGATGTAGCCAAGGCCTGGCAAGAACTAAATACCAAAGCAGCGCCACTATTTAGAGATAAAATATTAACCAACGTAGAAACCGCAAAAATAAATGATAAAACCTTTTATCGCTTAAAGCTTGGCTCCTATAAAAACCTTAAAAATGCCAAAGCCGACTGTGAAGTATTTAAAATGTATAAGCTCGACTGCATTGTAAGTAACTACACCGATAAGCCAATTAAACTTTAATAGTGATACCAACCCGCAATAATAAATAATCATTTTATGGGCCTAATCGTGTTGCGTTCTGCGTTAATAAATCTCGTTTAGAACAACTAAATAGCAATTTTTTTTGCCTAGCTATCAATACGTTTTACTATCCTCATAATAGATTACTTAATTAAGTTAATTGGTATAAAAGCGCAATAGGCCGTAGCACGCGTGACTTGCTAAGCGTTGATTGGCTGTTAAAATAGCGTCCACTCTTACCCAAATTAACCACATACTTATGCTGCACTACAAGGATTTTTTAGCCACATTAGTTTTAGGCTTTGCATTAGCAAACAGTGCTCACGCACTCGCAACGGCCCAAAAGCAGGCGGTGCTCATTAAAAAAGATGATTTAGCCGTATTAAAAGAGTCAGCGCAGCAGTGGCAACAAACCAAGCCTCAACTAGAAAGACTGTTAAAGCTAGAAAGTGAATTACAGCGCACAGTAGATAAATTAAAACAACTTAACGCGCAGCCAAAACCACAGCAAACTAACCACTTAGCTGTTGTAAATACAAATGCGCTGTTTGCTGTGCAAGTGGGGGCATATAAAAATAAAGCGGTACTTGAAGCGGCTATAAAGCAATTTCAATCGGCCTCAAATAAGCTTGAAGTAAATACCGAGCAAGTACTGATTGACCAGCACACCTTTTATAGATTAAAGCTTGGTGCGTTTAAAACAAAAGAAGCAGCAAAGGATGCATGTAAGTTATTAATAAACAATAATACTTGCTTTGTAACCTACTACGTCAAAACGCCTCAAAGTTAATTAACCTGAACTCTGGTTAAGAGCCTTACTAGCATATTGAACTATCTTGATACTTAAATTTATTATCTCTGGCTAGAGATAGGTTTATTATCCAGAGTTTAGGTTAATTAGGCATAATAATTGCTTTATCCTCGGTATGTTTTGAAGAGGACGGCAACTATGCGCCTTTTACTGCCTTTAGTATTGTTAAATTTAACTGCTTGCAACTTGGTTCCGCCCCCAGAGCCGAGTGTGCCTACTGACGCGCCAAAAGCAGCAATGGCACCCTATACCGTTAACGAGTATGTAGCAAATCTAACCTCGCAGCTTAACCATGTAAATGGCGCTTTAAATGCCAATGCTCGCATTGGTGTGAGTAGCTTTTTTTATGCGGATGCTTTAGATACTAAGCTAGTAGCAGGGCAGGCCTCGGGTTTGAGCTTACAAATTCAAGAAAGCTTATTAACGCAATTTACCCAGCTTGGCTATCATACCGTTGAGTACCGCCTTGGCAATAACCTTATATTAGCGCAAAACGCAGACAGCATATTAAGCCGCGACTTAAGTAAATTACGCAATCGCCAAAATATTGACTTAGTCATCACCGGCACTGTAACGCGCCAACAGCATGCTTATATAGTTAATGCACGACTCGTTAATATTGAAAACAAGCAAGTACTGTCGGCAGGCAGCACAGAGATCCCTATAAATGTAATGTGGGGAAATGAAAAAATTCAGCAGCGTGACGGCTCTTTGTACCGCAGCGAATATTAATTAGGAGCACACCATGAGAAACCTATTAATTACCCTATGTTTGCCATTAGGCTTTGGCTGTTCGCAAATGTTAAATTCGCTACATTCAGAGCCGGAGAAAGTTGAGCAAGATAATGCAGCCCAGCTTGTTTCAGAGCAACGTGCGGTAAAAGCACCTGCACCAAATGAAGCGTTATTTCAGTCTAATTTAAACAAGCAAAGTAACTACACCAAAAGTGCCCCTGCAAAACGCAAAAATATAAACCATTATGTGCGCGGTATAATGCAAGACATGGTCGAAAACCTGCAATACGTAAACGACAAAACGCCACTTGCCGTTTCTAGCTTTGTATTTTTAGATGATGACTACAGCGATGGAAGCCTGTTAGGTAACCAAATAGCCGAAAGCTTTATGCACGAGCTGCATAGTTTTGGAGTACCGGTTATCGATTTTAAAACCACCGATTATATGCGAGTAACCCCCGCAGGCGACTTTGTATTTAGCCGCGACTACCTAGAGCTAAACCAAGATCAAAACTTTAATTACGTATTAGCAGGAACTCTTGTGAGCCACCAAGGTGGCGTACTGGTAAATGCACGAATAGTGGGCATTAAAAGTAAAGCGGTAGTGGGCAGTGCGCAAGGGTTTATCCCTCAATCAGTGGTTGATGCGCTAAACAGTAGCTATCGCACCGACGGAATTATGCTTAAACAAGCCAGCGAGTGAGGTTAACCATGTTTTACAAACTATCTGCTATAGCGGGGCTAACGGCAACGTTAGTATTAACTGGCTGTTCAATAACGCAAAATAATGAGCATAACGAAAGCATAAACACACGCTCAGACTACACCGTGGTAACGCAAAGTAGCCAACCAACGCCAGTGTATGCCAACCAATCTGTGCAGCAGCAAAGTGAGTACGACACAGCAAGGCAGTTTACACCGCTTAAACACCACAAAACGCTGGCAAACTATGTAGAGCAAATGGCGCTGGATTTAGTCGATACGCTTGAAGCCGATAACAACAGCATCAACATAGCGGTTACCACCATTGTAGATTTAGACGCATCGCTTAATAAAAGTAATCAGTTGGGTAATCAACTAGCAGAGACGTTTATTCATCAGCTGCAAAAATTTGGCTACGGCGTGGTAGATTTTAAAACCATGGACAACATTGATGTATCAAACAGAGGCGACTTCGTGTTATCGCGCGATATAGAAAAGCTAAGCGAAAGCAGCATGGCTAACTATGTATTAGCAGGTACGTTAATTTACCGCCCAAATGGCGTAGCAGTAAACACCCGCGTTATAAATGTTCACAGCAAACATATTGTAGCAAGCAGCCGAAAACTCATACCGCTGTACGTGTTAAACAAAGAAGATATATATTTATCAAGCAATTAAGTTAATTTTAGCTTGATATGAAAAACAAGATGCCGTTATAATTTTTGTAAGCTGTAAGCTAAGCTGTAAGCTGTAAGCTGTAAGCTGTAAGCTGTAAGCTGTAAGCTCGGTGTGGCCTCTTAGTTAAATGGATATAACGGCCCCCTCCTAAGGGGCAGTTGCAGGTTCGATTCCTGCAGGGGCTACCAACCAAAAACCTAATGCAATATTAGTAACTCTTTTGTGCCTGCGTAGGTCGGATAAGCGAAGCGCCATCCGACACAGTAAAATACCTTACCAATTATTATCAATATTTTATGTTGCCGAGTGGCTGGGTAGTACCATTTGCGGACAGTGGCATCATAGTCATTTGTTAGTTGTTTTTTAAACCTAAAGATGAAACCATATTTACATACATTTTCATTGCAGCACCATAATTTATGATGGTTTTAGGTGATACTTGCTTAGCCTCTGCTAATCTATTAGATAGCTCGAACACATCATTTTCATTAGATAAAATACTGGGAGAAATTGTGATGTTTAGATGTTTAGAAACACCGTTTAAATAAGAGATATAAGACTTACGTGAATCTGCAACCACATCATTATCACCAACACCGCATTTTTTTATATATTCTTTATACTTACTCAAGTGTTGGATCATACTCAACTCCTTTGAAACAGCTTACTTTTCAATAGCGAAGCAGCCCTAATTGTATGCGTCCCAGCGAAAGACGTTAATTGACGAGTTCATTCAGCTCTTGGCCTAATTTAACGCAATGTGATCTAATTGAATTAATAAACTCTACTAGTTTTTCATCTCGAATTGATTCGAAGTCCTCACCTTTAAAAGTGAACGAATCAAATACTACCCCATGATAATTATGAGTATCAAAGCCAACACTATATTTTGGTTTGACAAGGCTAATATGTTTTACGGTATTTGTAAAAGCGTGAACATACTTATATTCGAAACTTTCCTGAAAGGCCTCTAGCTTTGATTTGTATTCTGGATTCATCATCCTTTTGACAACACCATTGAATGAGATAGAGTGAACGTTTCTAACTTCTGGGTCAGTCGATACTGCTATAATTTGAGCTAATATTTCCGGAAGAGTATGGACAGTTGTTGCCGCTGCGACCAAAGAAAACTCTCTTATACAACGAGCTTTTTCAAACTCTATATCGCTATCCTCTGAAAATAACCGATTCATCATTTCTATAACATCTTTATCTTTTCTACCTGAATATTTTGAAAAGACCTCATTAGCTGTATAAACATGATAAAGTGCTGCTTTACTTTTCCAGTCGAATGAGTCCATGCATTTGACTGCTCGCTCAATACTGTCTTTATCATGAGTAGCTTTTAACTTTTCTCTGAGAGCTTTTAAATTCCAAGATGCCAAATTTTCTCCTAGGTGCTAACAGCTTTATCAAAGACAATTTCCCTATTTTAGTGCGAAAACGTCCTTATTTTATGAACATACATTAATAACAAATAGTGTAAGTTATTGCTAGTTATAAATATCATGCTTTCTGTGGTCTATATAAACATGTAAAAAAGAGGAAAATTTCCTCTTATTCTTACTAAGTTAATAACGACTCACCTGTATGACTGCTTCTCGCTCAAAGCCGCCCTTAAAAAACCTAAGATACCAATAACTAATGAGTTAAAACGTTAGCGAAAAAGTAATTTTAATGCCTAAGTATTTTATAACTAAAAACAAAAAAGCGAGTAAATATAAATCTACTCGCTTTAAAATTTTGACAGCTTACTGATCTGACTCCATAAAAGTAGACACCTATTTAGGAGTC